>NZ_FCOL02000009.1 GCF_001544515.1 Caballeronia terrestris | reverse complement strand
GCAAGTTGAATGGTATCAACCCGCGCGCCTACCTGGAATATGTCCTTACGCACATCGCCGATCACCAGGCCAATCGCATCGACGAACTGTTGCCCTGGAACGTCGCGAAGCACCTGTTCCCATCTCCACCTTCATCGGGTTGATCGCTTCTGCCTGCGGCAGGCTTAGCCTGCCGCATTCTCAGACGCTTGTCCAAAGAATTCTCGACGGCCCTCGCGCGACGCATACACAGATCCAGGAGAATCAATGTAAGGACGGGCGCGAGGAACCACTGGAGATTCGTGATGTTCACGAATATCTCGGGCGACTGCGGGACGAGGAAGGGAGCGCGGCTACAGCAAGCCCGTAGACGTCGCCGCGCCGGTTTGCCGGAAATGTGCCGTCTCGATAGCGCGAACAACGCTGCGCCGACCATGAAATAGACGGCGACGCAGGTCCACGCAAAACCGTGCGGGAATCGTTCGGGCGCAGCCGCGAGCGACCACCCGCGCACGATGAGCCGCGGCACGGTATGCAGATAATCCGCATAGGACGTCCAGAATGCGCTGATGCCCGTTTTAGCATCTTCACGGATGAAGATCACCCCGTCCTCGGCCCAGAGGAAGCCGTGAAACACTCGGTGCGGGTATCGATAAAGACAGAGGAGTGCGCACACTAGGCCTGCGGCTAATGCTTTAATTTTCACGGTATGTGTTCATTGCCTGAAAAATGAACGGTGCTGCTGTTGCGGCTAGAAGCGACCGGATGGACGAAGTGGCACATCGGCATCGTCCGGTCGCCGCAATCGGTCTGCGGATTACTGCGGCACCGTTGTTGCAACGTCGCGGCTGTCCTCCAGCCTGCACCACGTCTGCGGACCCGTTTGTCCAATTGCGACGATCGCTCCCCCGGGCGGCGCGCTGAAGAAAGCGGTCCAGCCACTGTATCTCGCACGCCGTCCGTATATCTTACGGATGTCGTCTCGTTCTGCGCCGACCACGCCCGTACCCAGGGTATGGCCTGCCGCATCCGTAATGACGACAGCGCCCGGCGTCTCGCGATCGTCCACATCGTAGATCGAACCAGTCGCCCGGAAAATCCCGGCAGTTCCTGTTTTCGCGATCTGATCGATAGCCCCGGTGCAGAGTCGTTGCGCCACCACTTGTCGCGGCGGTTCCAGATAGTCCGGTTGATCCGCGGCGAAAATCGAGATTCGGGCCGCTTCGGCTTGCTTCGCCGTTTCGATTAGCGCGTCGTGAAAGGGATAGACGACGCCGGTGATGTCGGGATCGTAGACATGCGCGCGCAACGCGAGGCCTGCGACGAGGCGTGCATAGGTCACGTTGCGATCGGCATTGAACGCAAAACGCTGCGCGCCGAAGACCATGACGAGCGCGACCACTCCGGTCGCGAATACGGCGCGCCGGCGTCTCGTCGGCGCGTCGCTCAGTAACCCATAGGCAAGCAACGCGAACCAGGCGCCAAGCGACGCAGTCGTATAGCGGGAGGCGAGCGCACTTTCCAGTCCGAACCACAACCGCCCGCCGGCTGTAACCACGGCGTTGCTTGTCACAAAGCCGGCGAACATCAGGAGCGATAGCGCTCGCGGCGGCGTACGACGCCGGCGTAAGGCCTCGACGCAAAATACGATGAGCGCCACAAGCGCAATGCTGCCACACACGTAAGCGCCGAGCATTCCCCGTCGCGCGTGCCACGCGGGCGCGCCAAGATACAGCAGCACGAAGCGGAGCGCATCCAGCGGATGCTCGCGCAAACCGGTGCGAAGGTCGCCGCTGCTCGCCGGCGCATGCCAGCCTACAAAAAACGCGAATACGACGACTGCCGCAATCGCCGCGATCGCCCCGATGTCCCGCCATTTCAACCGCAGGTAGATTGCCTGCACGAGGAGCACAGGGAACACCAGTACGCCGCTTGCCATCGAGAAGGCCGCCACCGACGCGCTCGCCGCGCCGGTGAGAAGCCACAGTCGCGTGTCGACGTAGCGATCTCGGGCGGCCGAAACCGACGCGCGGTCGATGCTATGGAATGCCAGAAGCGCAAACAGGTACACCGCGAACCACTGACTGTCGAAGGCCCAGGTAAAGTTCTCGTTTTGAATCCACGAATACGTAAAAACAAGCGCAGCCCCAGCGACACCCGCGCGTTCGGCTCGAGTCAGTGTCGCACACCGGTAGACCGCGACCCGGATGAATGCGAGCGCGAGGATGCCCGCCAGAATCCAGTTCGCAATCAACGAAAAGACGTTGCGTCCATGGAAATACCACATGTCGGCATAGAAAATCAGACGCGAGACAGTCAGGCGGTGCTCGTTGTGTTGTGCGAAGAACGCGCCCCACGGGTCATGCTGCGCGCGTAGATAAAACCCGATCGTGTCATCCCACGAATCCCAATACGGCACTGGCGAAAAATGTTGCCAGACGGCGAACGCGGTCGAAATGGCCGTGGTGAGTCCGAACGCGAACACAAAGTACAGACTTGCCGTACGAAGTCGGCCATGACCCTTCTGCGAAGTCACAGCGACGCGCGCTTGAACATAAACTTCGGCACCGACCGGATGATCAGCATGATGATCGACCAGAACCACGGCGTGTACAGCACATCCCGGCGTTTTTCGATACCGTGCACGATGTCCTTCGCCACCTTTTCCGGCGTCGCGACGAGGGGGTCCGGCAGCGGCAGGCCGGCGGTCATCGGCGTGGCGACGAAACCGGGCTTGATCGTCATGACGTGCACGCCCGACTTGAACAGACGCGCGTTCAGCCCTTCGCAGAAGGCGCTCAGCGCGGCCTTCGCGCTGCCGTAAAGATAATTCGACGGCCTGCCGCGATCGCCCGCCACGGACGAAAGCACCGCCAACGCGCCGCTCTTTTGCGCTTCCAGCACATTCGCGATGGGCGTGAGCAGCGCAATCACCGAGACCGCGTTCGTGTTGAATTCGCGAACCGCGAGCGCGGGATCGCTCTGGCAAGCGGCTTGATCCGGCAAGGTGCCCGGCGCCACCAGCACGATATCGATCGCGCCGAGTTCGGCCTTGCATGCATCGAGCATCGCGGCGTGCTGGTCGAGGCTGTCGATATCGAGTTGATGGCACACGGCGAGTTTCGCGCCGCGCGCGGTGAGATCGTCCGCGACTTGCTGGAGCCGCTCGCCGTTGCGCGCGACGAGAAAGAAGCGCGCGCCTTGCGACACCCACTGGCGTGCGCATGCAGTCGCGATGGCCGACGTTGCGCCGACGATCAAAATCGTTTTCATATTCTGGTAGTCCGTTCCCAGAAGCGCGACAGCAACGCAGGGTCGCGCAACGCTTCCAGTTCTTGCCATTGAGGGTAGGCGCCGCGAAAATCGGCGCCTGACATATGTGCGTCCTTGGCAGGATAGATACGCCCGCCGGCCTCGCGGACGATCGTGTCGAGTTGGGCGAAAAGCCGCGCGTTCAGCGCGTCGCGCTGCGGAAAATCCAGCGCGAGCGACGCGCCTTCGAGCGGAAACGACATCAGTCCCGGCGAGCGGATCGCGCCGCAGCGCTTGAGCACCGCGAGAAACGAGCCGCCGCCGCTTTTCGCGATCGCATCGAGGATAGCGCGGATCGCGTCGCGCGAAACCGCCGCCGGCACCACGCATTGATACTGCTGAAAGCCCGCGCGTCCATAGATACGGTTCCAGTGCAGCACGCTGTCGAGCGGGTAGAAATACGCGTCGTAACCGGTGCGCGTGCGCACCTCGGTCTCTTTCTGGCGGCGATAGTACAGCTCGTTGCCGACGCGCAAGGTCGCGCGATTGAAAATCGGCACTGGCAGCGTGAATGGCACCGAACGCTTCTTGCTGGCGGCGACTTCGAGCCCGCCGTCGGGCGCGTGATCGCCGACCATCAGAATGCCGCGCCCCAGCGCGCTTCCCCGGCTTTGGCAATCGACCCAGGCAACGCTGTATTCATGCAGCGGATCGAGTTCTTCGGAGAGCGTGAAAAACTCGTCGAGATTGGCGAAGCGAATGCTCCTGACGTCGATCATGCTCGACTGGACCGGCATCAACTGAATCTCGGCCCACACGATCAACCCGGTCAGCCCGAGGCCGCCGATCGTCGCGCTGAAAAAATCGGCGTGCTGATCCGGCGCGCATTCCATCCGCGTGCCGTCGCTGCGGACAAGCATGAAGCGCCGGACGTGCCGGCCGAACGTGCCGCGCACGTGGTGATTTTTCCCGTGGACGTCGTTCGCGATGGCGCCGCCGAGCGTCGCGTACTTGGTGCCCGGCGTGACCGGCAGCATCCAGCCGCGTGGAATCGCGACGTCGAGAATCTGTTCGAGCGTGACGCCCGGTTCCGCGCGCAACACGCCGGTTTCCCAGTCGACCGCGATCAGCCGGTCGAGCGCCAGCGTCTGAATGACCTGTCCCGACGCCGCGAGACAACTGTCCCCGTAGCTGCGGCCATTGCCGAACGGTAGCGTGGTGAAGTTGCCGGCGAGCGCGTCGCACCACACCGGCGAAACGGCATCCCGCCAGGCAACGACATGTGCCTCTTGTGGCGCACGGGGATACCGGCCCCAGGATAGGACGGTCGCCATTGTCTAGGTCGCCGCCCAGAAGACGATCCCGCATAACACCACGATCGCGATGCTCACGCGGTCGCGCGCGGCGAAGACGATCGGGTCGTCGTGCATCAGCCCGCGATGCGCGATGATCCATGTGCGGCTGACCCAGTAGAGCAGCATCGGGCAGACGAGCCAGATGAACTCGGGATTGCGGTACAGCACAGCGGTGCGGCTATCCTGGATATACATCGCGAGCACCAGAATCGCGAGATATCCCGAAGCGGAACCAAGCGACGACACAAGCGGCAGATCGCTCGCCACGTAGCCGCGGCCGCGCGTCTTGACGAGCCCGCGCTCTTTCATCGAATGCAGTTCCGCGTAGCGCTTCACGAACGCGAGACTCAGGAAGATGAACATCGAAAACGCGAGCAGCCAGAACGTGAGATGCGCGCCGATAGCCGCCGTTCCCGCGATGATGCGGACCGTATAGAGCCCGGCGAGCGTAACGACATCGACCATCACGCGGCGCTTGAGCACCATCGAATACGCGAGCGTCAGGATGTAATAGCCTGCGAGCACCGCGACGAAGGCCCACGGCAAAAATGTGCAGGCAATTGCGAACGCCGCGACCAGCAGCACTGGAAAGAGTGCGAGGCCCCAGGTCAGCGGCATCGCGCCGGACGCGAGAGGGCGCCGGCGCTTGACCGGGTGATGACGGTCGTCTTCGAGATCGAGCAAGTCGTTCAGCAGATACACGCTCGATGCGCACATGCCGAAGGTCACGAAGGCAATCAGCGCGAGCACGACGAGCGGAAGCTGGTTGACGAAGTGCCCCGCGAGCAGCGGCACGAAGATGAGCAGGTTCTTCAGCCACTGATGCAGCCGCAGCGACTTCGCCCAGACCCTGAGCGATGGCGGCCGGTTCTCGAACACGCGCTCGACGTTGTCCTGCTTGCGCGCGGCGCGCTCCACGCCTGCATGTGGATTGACGACGTAGGCGCGATCGGCCGCCGCCCAGACGGAAACATCGTCGTGCGAGTTGCCGACGTAGTCGAAACCCTTCTCGCCGTAGGCCTCGACCAGCGCGTCGCGCTTGCGCCCCGCGGACAGGTTGATCCGCTCGTTGGTGGCGAACACGCGATCGAAGATGCCGAGATGCGCCGCGATGGCAGCCGCGAAGCGCTCGTGGCTCGCGGTCGCGAGGACGAGGGTGCGGCCGGCGGCGCGCGCCTCGCGCAGCCAGGCGATCAATTCGCCGTCGTACGGCAGCACGCTCACGTCGATATGCGCCCGTTCTGCAAGCCGCGACTTGAGCGCGGGCTTGCCGCCGCGCGCGAGCCAGCCGAGCGGTTCGTAAAAGCGATGCGGCGAGGATTTAAGGAACGCGAAACCGCTCTCGACAAGGACATCCGAGCGAATCAACGTACCGTCCAGGTCGACGACAATGGGTTTGCTGCACATTCAACTAGTCACGAGATTCGGGTTCGAAACGGAGGGAGGGCACAAACGCCTCGGCGATGGCGCTATTGATGCGCTTTATATTTGTTGCGGACGCTACTTTACTATCGCTCAGCACCGGGTACAAATTCGGCCGAAGGCAGAAGATGCGAATTTTTGCACGAAGTTATCGCATTTGCGGCTATATTTGCTGCCAAATATGATCCATTGTATCAAATCGAGAGTCCCTTAAGGGCGTCGATTAGCTGGGTCAGTGGGAGCCACGAATAGCGTTGGTCTGGCGCACTCCGATGCTCGCGCTGTCCCCAGCCGCCCGGCCACCGAGAAAAGGTGCGTTTTCGCAGAGCTCTGTAGGCAAGTTGAAAGAAGAAAAACAAGAGACGCCCTGAAATAGCGAGCTTTGCATCCGTCTGCCTGCTTAGAAGACGCTAGTATCCTATTACCTATCCGCGTCACTGACGCATCGACCGAGTGCAGCGCACTCCATACGTTTACAGCCAGGCACCCGACGGGTGCACTCTTCCTGAAGCGGCAGCGGCGCTGCCAATCAAGTTAGTCGCCTCATGCGGGAAACTGAGTTCCAGAAGAACCGCATGGCCGCTGACTCTTGGCCCGATTCGCAAAACTCCATCAACTGAAAACAACTTCGCACGGACAGTGCGAACGTCCGCCTTCATATCGTCTACGGCAATCTAGCCAAGCTTGACTCACGCGGTCCCGCTCGGAGCGACCACGATGAGCAAGCTCCCAAGACGGGAATCACTTGCACCATGGGTGCGGATTTCTTTATCGCCCGAACGAAGACTCTGATTACAACTGTTGACAGGTTTGCGCGCAACCATGCAAGCGGCTCCGCCAGTGTCGCCAGCGGGCCTGCAGGCGATTGTTGCGGCGAGCGCGGCTTAAGTCTCGAAAGAGGTATGAAAATCGCGAGCTTTCCGCCCACATTCGATCGCGATAAAGCGCATCATGCTAGTTACCTATCCGCGTTCCAACGCATCGACCCGAGTGCAATGCGCTCCATCTTTCTCTTGCCGTGTGTCCGACGGACGCCACGATCTTCATCCGCAGTGACCCTGCGATTCAGCGCTGTGCACTATGCGGGAAACTGAGTTCTCCAAAAACCGCATCGGCACTGGCTTTTCAAGCGAAACGCAGTTTCGCATCGTCTGAGAACAACTTCGCACGGACAGTGCGAACGTCACCTATGCCTTTCGTCGAAGGCGACTCTCGCCAAGCCTGACTCGCGCGGTTCCAAATCGAGGCGACCGTGATGAACAAGCTCGCAAGACGGGAAATCACTTGCACCCTGCGTGCGGATTTCTATATCCCATTCTGTCGGCTCGCGCTGCCGATACCAAAAAGCGCAAAAGGAATTGCTTGGCTCGACAGGCTAACGCCTGCGGTCAGGTAGCCGTGCATCGGATTCATCCGGCGCATGGATCATCAGGCGGCAGTGCTTCCCTGCGCCGGGTGAATCGAAAATCTGATCTCTAAGATCCCGGAAAGCAAAGCGTGCAGTATTCCAACAACCCGGGACGTTCTTCTGATAGGTGAGAACGTCGCCTTTGATGCGACGGCCATGAAGATCCAATTCAACTTCTCAACCCTGTTGGACAACGCGGGGCTTCCTCAGCGGCTCACCAAAGAGCTCGCCGAACTTTTTAACCGCCACCTATCGAAACCCCATAGCACGACGCGCGTGACGTCGAACGCAATCTCCATCAAGACACAGAGCTACCGCGTGCGGCATCTCATTGCCGGCTTTCGCGAACTACGAAAGGGCGGCTTCGCGCTGCAGTCGCCCTGGAACCTCTCCGAGAAACACATCGCCTACCTCGTCAAGCTTTGGGTCGAGGAAAATGACCAGGCGCCCGGCACAGTCGAGAACAAGCTGACCTACTGGCGCACGCTCGCAGCATGGATGAAAAAGCACCAGCTCGTGGGCACCGTCGATGACTACATCAAGCGGCCCGACGGTTATCGCCGCTATTATGTGGCGCAGGAAGATAAGTCCTGGGAAGCGGCTAACGTTGACGTCAACCAAGTGATCTCCCGGCTTTGCGTGCAGGATCGGTGGGTCGCCATTCAAGTCGAATTGCAAGCGACGTTCGGGTTGCGCGCCCAAGAAAGCATGCTCCTGCGTCCACTGCAATGCCTGCGCGTCTCGGGCCACTTGCACGTGATCGATGGTACGAAGGGCGGCAGGCCCCGGCTCGTGCCGATCGATGCTGAGTGGCAATACGAAGTCCTCATCCGCGCAGCCCGGCTCGCGAACCCGCGCACCGGCTCAATGATTCCGGAGCCATGGTCGCTCAAAAGGTGGTACCGGCATTTCTATCACGTCCTACAGAAAGAGGGCATAACGCGTGGCGGGTTGGGCGTCACGGTGCACGGACTGCGCCACGCTTACCTCCAGAAGATGTACGAGGACATAACCGGTGTGCCCGCGCCGATAAAACTGCCCGATCATCGGCCCGACCCGGAACTCCATCAAAGGGCGATGCAACAGTTGGTCGAAGCTGCTGGACATAGCTTGGCGGCGAAGGCGACGGCCTACATATCGACGTTCGCCACGGCCGAGCGCCTGTCGCGACCTGTGGTGACCTTCGAGCAGGCGATCGCGGCTCTTGATGCGGCGAACGGCGTCAAATCAGAGGCGGCAAAGAGCCTAAAAATCTCAAGGCAGGCGCTTTATCGGATACTTGCAAAAGGCGGCCCGTTGCCAACTGTAACGCCTGCAAACCCCGCCGAGACCGAAGCATCACCAACGTCCGCGCCTAACGAGGTCCTCGAAGGTCCACCGTTGGCTCAGACGATCAACAACGCCGCACCGGACCAGCTTTCACTGCTTGCCGAATAGGTTTGCCGTCGTTATCCGACGACGTTGCAGTCGTCGGATGGCGACGGCTTCCGGGCCTAAGATGCTGTTGATGGTCGACGGTGGTCACGATGAACGGACATCACAGTCCTCTGCGCAAGCAAGCAAGAAGCCGCATCCTTGGGTCAACCCGCGTCACGCGTCGTCTTGCGGCGGTAGTCGCAGGAAGTGGCACCACCGCACTCGTCGCGGATTTCGATGAGCTCCGTGCTCAAGCGATCGCATGGTCATGCTCGTCTCGGACGACGCCGTGCAAGTGCGTCTCTTACAGCGTGTCGTTTGCGCCGGTCGTAGTTGTCCTGCACGGCCTGTTCCTTTGACTCGCAACCGACTATTCCGCACTCGATTGCATCATTCCACGATGTGAAAAGCGTGCCGAATAAGGGGGGTGTGAATATTCGGCACGTTTTGTAACAGGCTAATTTACCAGGAGAATCAAGCGGTTGTCTTGGCCCCGGAACGTCGAGGGACGTTATCCGGATAGCGTTGCTCGCGGCCAAACAACTGCAGGTCCGCGCTGCTCGCCCTGCACCAAGCTAGGAGGCCGGAGAAAACGAAACGCACCGGCCGCGAAGGTATAGTCTACCTTGCGCTATCCTGGCTAAGAAAATTCCTCGGTACCAGACCTAGACAAGCGCAGTCGCGATGCTTTGAGATACCGCGACTTCCGCAGCGCAAAGCGTGACCTCATCGAGGCTGCTTGTATCCAGCCAACGCATTTGTCCGCAATTGGACGAACCGACGCGAGTTCGTGAAGCGGGGAACGTGCCCGAGGCCGACTCCCGGCCAAGCCGTCCACTACTCGGCCGTCGTACTGCTAAGGAATGTTACATGAGTAGTCCGGCCGCGCCAGCGACTTCGCGGAAAGAGCGAGGCCTCCTCAAAATCCCGCGGGACGCCCGAAACGCCATCCGTTTCGAACCCGAAACTCCCGACAGCGTTCCCACTCGCCGTCATTCCACCTATGAGGCAATTATCAACTCTTCTCCGGACTTGGCTTACCACGTGTTGGTAGCGCCAATCGGCGGTGGAATTGACGTGATGAAAGCTGCGTAGAGTACGGCACGACGTCATGTAGCTGTTTTCTGTGAAGTTCGGCCCGAGTCCGCCTATGACAACACCGAACTAACTAATCAGAAGTTGTCGCACGAGGCCGGCGCACGTCGCCGTCGCCGATCATTGCAAAGAGCGGTCGGTGCTATCTCGCGCTGTTGGTGTCCGGACTGTGTGCGGCTTTTCCGCTTCGTTCGAAAGGTTTGTGTAAATGTATCAGGCAGAAAGCGATACCTTTTTCGCGCTCTTTCTACGAAAAGGGAATTATCATGATAATTCCACGGGTGTGTCCGGAGCGCGTGCGCGCTTCTCCGATACGTCACCACGCCGCCTGTTCGTCACGTCACCGCGGGTGACGCATGCTTCGTTGTCTCTTAACCGAGAGCTTGGCTGACAACCGGGTCGTGCCAGACGCGGGCCGGCGTTCCTAGCACGCACTACTTCGGTGTTCACCGCTTTCATCCAGAAAGCCTGCGATAGACGCCTCCGCCGACTCGGGCACAATTTCGGCGCTTCCAGTAATTCGTCACCGGACCTGTTTCCCTTCCTTGTTGACCGATATACGCGCCTGGGCATTGTTCGTTTTTCCGAGCGGCCGATTATTCTCTGGTCCGTGACTCGCTGGACCGCTCGCGTATTGCCTCCATCTAGCAAGCGAGTCTCACCAGAAGTTTTGCGTCCGCGCGAAAGGCATGCGCTAAGCGCGCCGGTAGCTATTCCGCCTTCGCCCGAGCCCGGGCGAGATGCAGTGTGCCGCGCAATTTCGGCGTCGACTCGATCGAAGACAGCGCTTGCAAACGCACGAACCCGCACGTGATCTCTCGGTCAACGCTATCCGGATAGCGGCCCTTTCGGGGAATGACGCACGGAAACGTATAGCTTTTCGTCAGTCGCCTTGCAGGTTCCCCACGCGCGGACGTATGCGGCAGCCAATTGCAGCCGATGCTCTCGCAGGTCTCAATAGCGCTTCTCGAGCAGCGTTACGACCGGAACACACCGCGGCGATCCAATGAGCGGGTCCCCGCAAGTTCAGCAGCGTAAAGCAGCAACGACATACGGCTATACACGCGTGAGCCAGCCTACGTGACAAAACGTAGCCTGGCTTAATCGGATGGGGCGAACTCATTTGGTTGACGCCAGCAATTCACTCGCTTCGCCGATGATTTGCTACGCGTTCGACGTCATGTTTGCGCTTTGCAAACCCGTTTCGCACTGCACCTACATACAGCGTCGCGGCGTTTCAAGCGCCACGCAATGCCTGACGAGCGATGTTTCTTCCATTTTATTGAAAGAGCTATCGAAATCGTGACCTTTTCGAACTTCGGATGCGCGGCGTCGAACCTAAGATTGTTTCTGCAGCACCCGAAACGATAAATCGAAAGCTAGTGATCACCGCAGACCTGGAGCTTTGCAATGTCAAGACGATCCCGCTCGCACGCTCAAACGCAGCCTACCGCCTTTTTTCCAACGCAGGCGTACCTCGGGTACCCCAAGGGTTACCAAAAGGAGCCTTCGCTTAGGCAACGCCGGCGCGAATACGCCGAGTTCTCGCGCAAGCTTCGCGCAATTTTCGCTCCGTTGCTATTGAACCACTATGCGTTGCACGAACACATGATGGTTCAGACCAGTCTGGGATTCTCCGGCGGGGCGGCAGGCGCGGACTGCCTGGCTGTTACTCGCTTCGGCGTCTTTGTCGTCACGCACATTCGGTCGGTTGGTACCCTAAGCTTGACAACAAACGCAAATGAGCTGCTTGTCACCGAGTCCGACACGGCGCACGCAATTCGATGTCCTCTTTGGCAAGCCGGGCCAGTCGTGCATTTCCTATCCGCGCTTTTGGCGGACCTTAAATGCCCTGTCGAGGCCATCGCCATCACAACCGACGACGCTTGCAAGATCGATTTCGACCTTCCCCCTTCAATTATGAAACTGCACGAACTCGATCAGTTCCTGCGACAAAGGTATGCCCCGTTCGTTGGAGTGCAGTGGTCCTTCTTCGATGTCAACCAAATCAGTGCGCGCATCCGGCAGGGGTGTCGTGATTGGGACGAGGAAGTGGCTGAGGCGTAGGCATGTAACGGCTTCGCGCCTGACGAGCGCCGCGCGCGCAATGGTTGGCCGAGTCGGTGCTTACATCGGCGCAGTCTCGAGCACCGGCCGACTCTCCGACCATTGCATGAACTCGGAGATTCGCTAGGTCTCGCCGCTGACGATGTCGTCCGTCACGACACGGCGCAGTTGGTGGCTCGTCATGGCATCCCGACTAACTAAGAACGTTACGCGGCAACATGCGTGTGAGGAAGCATTTTGTAAGCCGCCGATGCGATTTTTGAGCAACTGGCTGCACCAAGCTGATTTCGCAATATTTAGTTGATATCCGTTTAGAATCAAGGACCTGGGTTCCGTGGGAGCGCGAACTAAGTGGAATTATCAGGATGAAGTCTTTCGGCCCGGGTCTAGCGGTACAACACAAAGAATGGGGGTGCAACGAGGAAAGCAAGGGGGGCTGTGACGGCGACGCTAGGATGGAAGCGTGCCTTGAGAGAACTGCAGTTGAGTGAGGGTAACGCGACTCGTAGGCGAGCGCAAGCGGCATGCTGGACAGCGTCAAGCAGGACGTCCGGTTTACCGACATTCATCTTGGCCGGCGCATTGACTCATCTGAATTGCAACTCGTGCTGACCTGTTGCCTCACGTAGTTTGCTACCAGCCGGATTGTCCGGCAGGAGCGGCGCGAGGTGACGAGGCGAATCAGCATGACGACACGCAAGGAGTTGGTCGCAGCACTGCAATTGCGGTATGGCAGCGCGACGTTCAGTGACCGGATCAAGATTCTCGACGAGTTCGTGGCGCTGACCGGGTATCACCGCAAGCACGCCATCCGGCTGCTACGGGAAAAGCCCGGTGCGGCAAGGGGAACGTACGAGCGCAACCGGTTGTACGACGAGGCGGTACGTCTGGCGCTGACGGTGTTGTGGGAAGCAGCCGACCGGGTTTGCGGCAAGCGACTGAAGGCGCTAATCCCGAAGCTGGTTGATGCCATGGAGCGGCACGGTCATCTCGACCTGGATCCGGTCATCAAGGCCAAACTGCTTCAGGTCAGCGCGGCGACCATCGATCGCATGCTGGCCAATGCGCGTGCGCACATTGATGGGCAGCGCAAACGGCGCACGGGTGTGCGCTCAGCCATACGACGCAGCATCCCGGTGCGCACCTTCGCCGACTGGCGCGATCCGCCACCGGGCTTCTTCGAGATTGACATGGTCGAGCACTGTAGCGGGGTGAAATCAGAGGGGGGAGTTCGTCCACACTCTCACGTTGACGGACATCGCCAGCGGCTGGACAGAATGTGCGGCCATGCGGTTCCGTAACCAGATGCTCGTGATCGAAGGATTTGAAAAAGTAGCCGCCGATCTGCCATTCGCGATGCTTGGCGTTGACTCGGACAACGACAGTGCATTCATGAATCAAAGCGTCCTTGACTACTGCAAGGGCCGCGGTCTGGTTCAGACGCGCTCGAGAGCCTACAGGAAGAACGACCAGGCCTGGGTGAAGCAGAAGAACGGCTCCGTCGTGCGGCGCCTGCGGTTACGGTCGTCTGAGCGGTACCGACGCCAGAAACGCACTGGCGCAGCTGTACGCGTCATCACGGCTCTACACTAACTACTTCCAGCCCTCATTCAAGCTGAAATCAAAGTCGCGCGACGGCGCGCGCGTGCACAAGGTCTACCTGACGTCAGCCACACCATGCGATCGGCTTCTGGCGCACGACAGCATCGACTCCGCTATCAAGGAGAAACTGAAGGCACAGTTCGAAGGTCTTGACCCTGTGCGGCTACTGCAGGAGGTGCGAATGGCTCAGCAAATATTGAGCGAGTTCGCGGCCCAGGGCATACGTGCTGAAGCAGCGCCAGCGGAAGAATCAGACATTGCCGTGTTCCTCACGAGCCTCACTGCGGCATGGAGAGATGGCGAAGCACGTCCGACGCACCGGAAGTAGCCCAAAGCAAAGCACTGGTGGAGAAGTCGGGTAGATCCGTTTGCCGACGCGTGGCCGGTTATTGAAGGGTGGCTCGTCGCCGAACCCACTGTTCCGGCCAAGCAATTAATGGATCGGCTGGCGACGATGATACCGGACGCATACGCAAACAAGGCACAGTTACGGACACTGCAGCGCCGGGTCAGAGCATGGCGCGCCGAACACGTGAGGGAAATGGTCTTGGGGAGCCAGCGCAAGGCTACTGAAGCATCGGCTGAAGCGTGAACTCCTCTGGAGAAGTTGAAGACAGGAGGGGCCGGGCGCTGCGCGCCCGGCAACCCAAGAAAGAAAGGCGGAAGGAAAACGAAACGACAACAATCCGTCGGGTAACATTCCTTCGTGAGGCAACACGACCGGACAAAACCATTGTCGCCGCCCGGCATGCGTCATGCCGATCGGTTGCACCCGCAAGCTAATACGAACGCTTGCCGTCCGGTCGATCCGCGTGGGGCTATTGGCAGTGCAGTGACTGACTGACATAAGCGAAAAGAGGGGTTTTTATACCTCTTTTCACCGTGCCAAAGCGAAAGACGCATGTTTTCATACGCCTTTCGTGTTTGATTATGAGATTCCAACTGTAATTGGAAAAAATAGTTGCCCATTCATCCTGCCAGTATGCAATGATCCGGTCGCTCGATTTGAAGGAGACCATAATGAGCAATTCCAAAAGGCCTTATCGATTGATCAGCCGTCGTAGTTGCTGGCGACTCTCGCAGCTCTATCACCAAGGACTCGCTGAAGGAAAATGGACTACGCAACTGGATGCATTGAATGCTCTGGGCGTCAGTCAAGGTGACTTGTCATTGGCGATGCAGCTCCACGAACTACCTGAGAAGATTCTTGACTTGTTCGAAGATCACATCGACATCAGCAGCCATACGGTCCGCGTTATTCGCCACACGATCCGTCGCGATGGCCTTAGCACGGTACTAGGCCGCATCGAGCGAAGTGGGGCTTCCGGCGCAAAGCACTCGAAAAAGACAGTGTTAAGTATCGTCAAAGGTCAAGCGCTGGAGTCAAAGAAAATGCTGCGATGGTCTGGACAAGATCCAGAGAAGATCGTGTCCCGCGCGCTAGATCTTCCCAAAAACATTTCTGATCGATATCACTTGGGTGTGACTCAAGGAGAATGGGACAGTTTCAGTGCATGCGCGAAGGCACTGAGTATATCGCGACGAAATATCAGCGACGCCGTTGCCATCCGGGAGCTGCCAGATTCAATCCGCCATCTATTTCGTGAGAAGGAGTTCACGTTTTCCGTCGGGCGAAAACTGCTCGCGCTCAAGCGCGAACTCGGCCTCGACGAACTACTTTTACGGGCGCGATATAAGGACTCTATGTACGATGTTGGCGGGCGCACTGCCGACAACATCTTGTCGGAACTAAACGACGAAAATATTCGGCCGGCGAGCTCCTTCAGGCGTATCCGGATAAAGAAGGGACGAGGTCCGAATCGGCTTGTTATCGAATGTAAAGATCCAATATTGCTTCTCAGATACCGCCGTGAGATCGAGCAGGCAATCAGCAAGGTTCTGAAGAAGCGGGTTACAGACGTGGAGTACGTCGAGTTGATGCGCGAAATATTCGGCACGCCGCGCCCCATTATGCCGCGTCTGGACCGCCTGCCCGGTACATTCCGGCCGCGTCAATCCTGATCCATCCGCCGTGCTCCGACGCTAGACTCTTTCCCTGGACCGGACTCACGTCAACTGGCCTAGGGGCCTAGGGGACTTCGCGCGCCGTCGCTGTCGCAAAGGCACAAGGGCGGTCACGGCCGTACTCGCCCTCGATATCGCGGCTGACGAATGTGCGTCCATCTTCGCTTGCGTTCGGATCGTTCGCGAGATCGGTGTGTTGCCCGACAAATTCGTCGCATCCCCCGCTCACTGCCTGCCGTTGTAGCTCGATATCGGCAGGCGAAGGCGCGAGGATTCATGAGACTCGACAACCACCCTCTGATATTGCGCTCTATCATCATCCTCTCGGGCGCCTATCACCGTGCCGAACTGTCCGTGCGCAGTCTAAGCATGTAGTGACCCTAACGACGTAGTGATGGCGTGGCGGTTGTCTATCGCAGCCTATCATGTCGGGGGACGATGGAAGGAAGGATCCATACCTTCCGAGCAAGGTATTGCGTATCTAATTCTTTGGAACGTTCGGCAAGCGAGAAATGCGTTGAGCAGTTTTTCGAAGCAACATCGTCCACGCCGGCGAACCGCTAAGCGCGGCCGACTTTCCTCGTAGGCTTAAGGGACCCTTGCCATGGCGCGGCCTCCTTATTTCGCGTCATTTCGACGATCGATCCATAAGGCGAGAGCTTTCTGCTGTGTGCACCCGCGCTTGGCACACGTCACTTCGACTTCTGCGACCGGCTGTCGCCTAGCCAAGGCGTCGCCTTGACTTCTTGATGTAGCAGGCATGCTGGATTTGTCCGAACCAGATCATTGCAGACATGCCAATACAGAAACGTTTGTGCCACGCGCATTCCCCGCAACGAGCGAGACCCACCCATATTCGCGGTTCGAGTGAACACACGTCCGAACGCGAACGCACTCTCACGCCAGTGCGTGCAGCGCCCAAGCATTCCCTCCGGCAAGACCTAGCGCGATCGAAAAGTCCGCCTGCCCTCAACGAGCAGTCCCCGACGGTGCAACTGCCCGCTCGGTGCGCGGATGCGGAAATCCGACATCTTGAAGCGGTGATTCGTCACGTCGCTGGTGCTCATGGCCCGTCTATACCTGCGTACCTGCCTCAGTCCTATTGGCTCATACGGCTAGAGCGAATCGAGCGGAAGACTTGCCTCATTCCGGCTCAGCAGCAACGCATCAAGGCATTGCGAAGGTTGCTGCTGGAGAGTGAGCCGCATGAGTGTCAGTGCGCGTAGGTTCCCCCGGCGGTGCTTCCTAGCGCACCTACGCATCTTCATGTTCGCCTATTACCGCTCGCGTCACTAAATGATGCCCGGTCGAGCTGCGCCAGTAGACGTGGTCCGGCGGTAGGCGGCCTAACTTGCAGATGAGCTCGCAAGCGGCGAGCGATGAGCTTCCTTGAAAGTCCATTCTATTAACAAGAGCCGAGGGACAGAATGAAAAAGCACGATCAAGACGCAATGTCGACACACGATCTGTTGAATGAGACGACCTCCGCCGCTGACAATAGTTTCAGCCATTCCCGCAGCACAGAAGCGACCAACGGGGCGGGCAACCGTCAACGCGTGAGCCGCGCGTTGCTAATGCGCATTGTGCCCATCTTTGAGCGTGCGTGCGATGGCCGGGTGCATCTGCGCCCTGCAATCGAACTCGAACACGCACCGGGCACCAAGAACCCAATAACGCTGGTTGATTGCCTCGCAATCACGCCGTTTGGCGTCTTCGTCGTGAACCGGTTCGACTGGACGGGCCTCGTCAAGCCGTGGACCAGCGAAGATGAACTCGCCGTCGTCGACGACCTCGGCGGCGTGACGGTTCATACGTCGCCGCTGCGTCGAGCGAAGCCGGCCGTGCGGCACTTGCGCTTGGTGCTATCTCAACAGGAATGTCCGGTCGAGAGTATCGCCGTTTTCGGCGAAGCGGGCTGCAGTCTTCATCCGACTGTGCCTGATGGCATCTTGACGTTGCCGGACTTGCACTACTTCTTGCGCACGAGGTTGAACCGTTTTCGCACAACGCATCGGCGCTATTTGGATGCGGATACCCTCGCTTCGCATATCGACTGGTCTTGCTCACACAGGCGCTCGCGCCCGTGATATCGCCGCCCGCAGTCGCTGTTTCGTTGTATCGCAGCGCTGCGGCCGTCACGTGAAAACCCGAGTGAATCCTCGACTGTTGTGTGCGGCACGGCGTCGGGCCAACCTAGCCGTATAGCCCCCGAACGACAACTGCCGCTCGAGCCACCCGCACTGTGACATCGACATCTGCGATGAAACTGAAAAGACGGCGTTTTTTCGAAGCTTTCCAGCGCAAAACCGTCCGATGGGCGCTTTATATTAGTTCGACCCACCGCGTATCTACGCATCGATCTAGCAACGCACGGCTGACGTGCGCGTGCCACTTCTTCGATACCGGCCCCTCAGGGAGATCGCTGTACCGGGTCGCAGGCGAGCTCACTGAGCGACAGGCCATCGTTGTTCATCGTTGTATTCAAGCACTGGTCTTCAAGCCGGGTCGTCCTTCGTGTTTTCGTGCAAGACAAGCGCGGCTTCGTCAGGGACAAAACGCTTTGGCTCGCACGGACACCGATATCTGCTAGACGGCGACGCCCGCGTACCCGTGGTCGCCGGACGTTGCTCGTCGATCCGTTCTCAGCATCTCGGCACCACGCCGGCCCCCACTGCGTGACCAGCAATGCGTCCCGCCGTATTCACCGCTGTTCTATTTCACCACCGTAGTCTTGCTTTCGGCACATCGCCGAAAGCCGCTACTTTCTCAGCCAAGGAGGCTTTATGAAAATTGCCGTACTGGAAGTTCGCTATGCGTGCGGGTTGATCTTGACGGACCGCGTTGTCGTTCGGGCATCATCCCGGCTTATTCTGCCGCCGCGCTTGACTGCGTTGCTTGCCGAGCTCGAGCGGAGCGAGCGCCGCACGTCGACTAGCGTTACGGTAGACGGCGTCACCTATCGCGTGGAAGGCACGCCGGAAGCCGAGCTTGTCCTGGGCTCGAGGCTTGGCTTTGCGGAACGTTTGGTCAGGGGGCTGCAGTCTGTCGCATCACCCAATGCCGCTCAACGGCGCCTGAACCGGCGCTTTGCCCACATGCTGAGCGCCTTCTCGGTGATCGGCGCGTGCTACCTCGTTCAGTCGACCAAGAACTGGGACACACGCGCGATCGTCGAAACAGTGTTGCTCTGCGCCGCATCTGTCGCTCTGTTTGTCACCGGACACCTGTGCTTTGCAGGTGACCACGAATCGACATGATTGCGCATCGAGAACGTTGCCTCTATTGGCTCGATTCGGCGTTGAATCCGGCCATCTGGTCGATGCCAAACCAGTGTCCGCGCTGAAAGACGTTGATCGTGCAAACCACGCCGGCTGGCGTGGTTTGCACAAAACATCAATTGACGAGTGGCTGTGGCCAACTAGCGGGTTCACTCGTCTGGGCACTCGCTCATATCCGCTTACTGCGCGCACCGTATTCGCGTCCTGGCCCGCGTTGGCAGAAGGGCCCTCCCTCAAGCGGATAGTCTTTCGACACCTCGACCTTTGGGACGCTGCCGCGCCGTGGGCAATCGGCCGACGCGACGCCTTTTGATGGTGCCATTTCTTCGTTGATCGCGCGTCGGCGAGGCGAGTCACTCAACGCCGCAGTCACCTACGCTTGTGTGGCCGACGGGAAGGATGGATAGAAAACTCCAGGCAGTTCGACTTTCGAGAGCGGATGCACGCCCGGTACCCGAGACATCATATCGTCGTTGTTGAAAAAGCGGCATGCGCATGTTGCGTGTGTAACTGCCACCCTGATGACCGGCAAGGATATCGGAGCCGTGCAGCCGTGAGCCGACGCCTATCGTGACAGTCAGTATCGCGCGGAGAAGAAAAGCGCAAGGCTTGGAGCATATCTTTTCAAGGTTGATAGGCAAATCTCTCCGTCGCGGCCTCGCCGTCGCGGCCTCGCCGGCGACTTCTCCTACCCTGAAAGTCGTTCAGATGAGCGCCTCGTGGTGCGCATGGTTTTTGAGACCCAATTGCCTCGCGCCGGAGCAAACACATTTGGGTAAGAGATTGAGGGTTTGGTCAAGTGGTCCCGATAGTCAAAGCCGCGCAAACAAAAAAGGAGGGAAGGAGATGGCTGCAAAGATGTGGGTAGCTGCAACAATGGACGGACAAGAAGTCTCTGCCGAGACGATCGACTTTCTTCCCGTGGCTCCGTCGTTGAGATGTATGTATTGCGGTACGCCTGTGAGCTACGTTCCGCAGCACGCACGCGAATGTAGAGGAAGGACCTACCTAGTCAAGGCATATTTCCGCTTGCTTCCGAACGCGGCGCATAACGAGCGCTGCATGTTCAACGTCGAGGAGCAACTCAAAGTCATCGCTCGTCGTTCGCTTGGTCTATTGCAAGCCCTCGAACGAGGCCAATATCGTTTTCGCCTCCTTGCGATTGATGATATGCGTAATTTCGACATTCGTCTAACTCATAACTCGTTCAGCGATTTTTCGCGAAGTAGAAAAGGCGGGAAGAAGCGACGGCGCGTTTTTTTCAAGCGACTCTCGCTGTTTCCTGTCGGCATACATCAATGCGGCTAAGCGTGTTATTCAATTGGGCGCGTTGTGCTCGAGCAATCTCTTTCTTCGAGACCGTCTAGAATTCGTCTTCAATGGGATGTCGGTGAATTGGGCAGACTTCTATTACGAAGAAGAGCGGTTCCTTGCGGCTTATCGTTGGCTAGTTCAGACTGCGGCCTCTTTTCCCATCGCCCTTGTGGGCCGAGTGTCTAACGTTGAGACCATAGAAACTCATGGGCGCTTGCTGTATGTTTTGAACTTCGAGCCGTCATCGGCGCAGTCATATGCTCTTGACTCGACGGTAGGAGAGCGCACTTGCGCCACGGTATGGACCAATCAACCGAATTGGTTGTGTCCGCTAAAGCGAAACGATACGGTGCTTGTTTTCGGCCATTGGCGGCATGCAACAGCGCATACTTTTACTCGCCGTGCACGAAACGACGACACAAAGTTTCGAAAGTATCTCGATCGTCAGTTGTCGATATGGTTACACGTCAAGTCGCAGATCGCACGGCTAGCGAGGTAGTGCGCGATGAAGTTGCCGCTGGACGTCCGGATGCTATCGGCGGGATCATGGCTGTAAGTTGGTTTGATTAATAAACTGTTGCGGCTCGTATCCGTGACGTTGACGGATCCGTTTCTGTGGCGCATTCCAATCACGCCGACACCAATTCCGCGCTGAAGTGGGTTATTTGTTGACTCCAATTGACTACCCACCGGATTAGTTGCGCGATGACGAGGGCTTGTCGATCGATTAGTCGGTTGGTGGAACCGCACCTCATAGGAATGCGGCGCTGGAATTGTGGCATCTGCCATTACCGGTGACGTTAGCAATATCTTTTGGCCGAGACGAATCCGAGGGGATATGTAATAAGCGTCCGCGCGGACGTATCCTCAGTCACTGCTTGTTTTCGTTGAAGGCTCGCAGCCATAACAGGCGCGTGTTCGGTAGCACTCAGGCTCCGCTGGCGTCGAGGAGGGTAGCGGCCTCGCCCAAGCGCGTCAATAGATCGGCGCTGTACTCTTTTTCTAAATGGTGAATTTGTGTGCGGGGTGGAGTGTGCAAAGTCGGGGAAGCTGTTTGCTCGTGCTTCCACGATTGCACGCGTGCATTGCCTCTCAACGTGCTTACCGACTCCCCTCTATCTAGTTTTCGAGCGCATCAGGCATCGATTGCACAGAGAAGCGCATAATGGCTTGGTCCGACCTCATTATTCCGGTGGAAGAACTGACTGTTTCTGTTCAACGCGATTAACTACGGCTGTGTTGCTATCTAGGTGGGGCCGTTTCCTCAATGCCCCAATAACCTCTTTATTATGCCACCGTTTGAACGCTTGGCTTAAAGCAAGAAGAGAATAGCGGGGAATCTACCGACCTGGCTTCAGTCCAGCGCCTAATGACGCAAGATCAGCGAGATCCGCTCCGCCACACTTGCGAATATTGCACTACATCAGTTGCTTCCGCGTAAAGCTGCTCTCCGCGCCAGTTGAACCGCCGGATGAGTGCATTTTCCGAAATTTCCTGCTTTTCTTCATACGCGCCGCTAGACGCACGTCCTTCGTTTCACATGATGTCCCAGCCGCGGCGATCGCTTCTGGCACGATCGAGCGGAAGTCCATGCGTTAGTCCGATGTCTCAATAGGGCAATCGCGGCTTGTCACGATTCTAAGCGCTCGTCTGAGGTAGAGCTCGGCGATCTCGAGCAACGCCTGGAGACAAGCGCGAAATGGAATATCACGCGGATTCTCACGCCGTCTTTTGCGGCGACGACTTACCGCGTCGGCATGAACCCTCTAATTGTTTGCTACGAGCGGTTCATTTCAGCGAAAATGTCGGCTTTCGTCGTCCAGACAACGACCGCGGCAAGCCCAGAAATTCCGTCTTCAAGGATGCAGTTGAACCCACAATCCGTCAACGCAGGCTCAGCTCGATTGATAAGCGTATCTCTCGTCGTCTACCGGCCGCATCGTGCGATGCTGGAGCGTACGTTGCATACGCTCGACACTGCGCTGGATCGCTTCCTAAAGTCGAATCAAGCCACGTCCGCGCCGCTGTACCTCATCAACAACGGCACGGATGAACGCATCGACTGGTCGCAGCTCACCAACGAAGCCCGGCTGCAAACGAACGTCATCGAAGGCCAGGGCAACGTCGGCTACGGCCGAGGCCACAATCTCGCCATCGATCGCACATCGAGCCGCTACCACCTGATCCTAAACCCGGACATCGAACTGGAAAGCGACGCGCTCGTTCAAGCAATCGCCTTCATGGACGCGCACCCCGAAGTCGGTGTCCTTTCCCCGCTGATTCTCGAAGACGACGGCAGCCAGCAATTCCTCTGCCGCCGCTACCCCACCGTCTTCGACCTCTTCGCCCGCGGCTTCCTCCCTTCGCGCCTGCGCGCCCCATTCGCGAACCGTCTCGCCCGCTACGAAATGCGCGACGTAATCGGCGACGAAGAGGTAGTCTGGGACCCACCCATCGTCAGCGGCTGCTTCATGCTTTTCCGCACCGACGTCCTGAAAAAGCTCGGTGGCTTCGACCCGCGCTACTTCCTCTATTTCGAGGACTACGACCTGAGCCTGCGCACGCACGAAATCGCGCGCGTCGCGTACGTTCCATCGGTGCGCGTGTTGCACCACGGCGGCGATGCTGCACGCAAAGGCTGGACGCACATCAAGCTTTTCGTGACCTCCGCGTACAGGTTTTTCAACCGTTTCGGCTGGAAGTGGCTATGACCGGCCGCATTGCGATCACGGGCGCGAACGGTTTCGTCGGAAGGGCGCTGACGCGCATGCTGATGGAGCAGGGCACGCCGGTCACCGCCATCGCTCGCCCGAACACGACCTGCGAACCCGGCGTCGAAACAAAACGCATCGCATCGCTTGACGCCATCACCCGTGAAACCTTCGCCGACGTCCAAGCCGTAATCCACCCCGCGGCCCGCGTCCACGTAATGCGCGACGTCGACACCGACCCGCTCGCCGCCTTCCGCGCGACAAACGTCGAAGGCTCGCTGCGAGCCGCCGATGCCGCCGTCCGTGCCGGCGCCACGCGCTTCGTCTACGTGAGCAGCATCAAGGCGGTCGCCGAACTGGACCCCGGCCGCCCGCTAAAGGAAACCGATGAGCGCCGCCCGCCCGACCCCTACGGCGTCTCAAAAGCCGAAGCCGAAGTGAAACTACTGGAATTCGGCGCCCGCACGGGCCTCGAAATCGTGATCGTGCGTCCGCCGCTCGTCTACGGCCCGGACGTGCGCGCTAACTTCCTGAGCCTGATGAACGCGATCGCGAAGGGCATCCCGCTGCCGATCGGCTCCGTCACAGCGCGACGAAGCCTCTGCTACGTCGACAACCTGGCAAACGCGCTCGCCCTCGCTGCGACGCATCCGCGCGCGGCCGGCCAAACCTTCCACGTCACCGACGGCGACGACCCAAGCGTCGCCGACCTTGCGCGCAGCCTCGGCCGCCATCTCGGCAGGCCGGCGCGCCTAATGCCCATGCCGGTCGATATCCTGAAATTCGCCGGCCGGCTAACCGGCAAGACCGCGCAGATCGATCGCCTTACAGGCAGCCTTCGTGTCGATTCGACGTATATTCGAGATGTGCTAGGCTGGCGCCCTCCGGATTCGCTCGACGCGGGACTTGCCGCCACGGCGCGCTGGTTCCTCGCGACGCGCCGGGGCACGCGCTAGCAAACAAGCTAAAGATCGGCCCAGCCGACACGATCATCCACCATACAAATACTGGGAAATGACCCGCCCGCCGTTGCTGTTCCTGATCGATTCACCGTGGACCTCCGCCGCTGTCGTCGCGGCGCTCGCGCTCGTCGCTTCTGCGCTCATCCTGGCCGTGCTGCTCAAGACCGGCCTCGCATGGCGCCTCGCTACTGATATCCCGAACGACCGTTCGCTGCATACGCGCCCGACGCCGCGCATCGGCGGCTGGGGCATCGTGCCGGTCGCGGTTCTCGCGATGCTGATCGTCGCGCCGTCGATGTGGCTGGCCGTCGCGGGCGCCGCCTTTCTCTCCGCGGTCTCGCAGATCGACGACCGCCGCGGCCTCCCGGCCAGAGTCCGCTTCGCCGCGCATTTGCTGGCAGTCGCCGTGCTGATCGTGCTAAATCCTGCGCCGGTGCCGTGGTGGGCGCTGGCGGCGGTCGGATTCCTGATGTTGTGGCTCGTAAATCTCTATAACTTCATGGACGGAGCCGACGGCCTCGCGGGCGGCATGGCGCTGTTCGGCTTCGGCGGCTACGCGGCGGCGGCGCTCGCCGGACCCGTTCCGCAGATCGATCTCGGCCTTGCCAGCGCGGCCGTCGCGGGCGCGGCGGCGGGTTTTCTGCTCTTCAATTTCCATCCGGCCCGGATTTTTCTTGGCGATTCGGGGTCAATACCCTTAGGCTTTCTGGCTGGGGCCCTCGGCTATTGGGGCTGGTTGAAGGGCACTTGGCCGGTGTGGTTCCCGGCACTCGTGTTCGCGCCCTTCATCGCCGATGCATCGGTGACGTTGTTGAGGCGCCTCGCACGCGGGGAAAAGTTTTGGCAGGCGCACCGCGAGCATTACTATCAGCGGATGGTGCGTTTCGGCATGGGCCACGCGCGCACCGCGTTGGCGTGGTATTTGCTGATGCTTGTCGGCATACTGCTTGCTAATCTAGCATTAGGCTTCTCGCCACTCGGACAGTGGTGCGCGGTGGCAGGGTGGGCAATTGTGGTCGCGGCAGCGGGGGCGGTCGTCGATGTTTCCTGGCGGCGTCATCAGTCCCGTCCTTCCGAACAACCTTGAGGTCCACGCGGATGAATCGATTCAAAGCTTCATGGCTATCGGGCGGCGCGTTCGCATTCGACCTCGTCGCGGTCGCGGGGACGTGGATCGCGGCCTATCTGATCCGCTTCAACGGCACGGTGCCGCCTCACTTCCAGTCCAGCGCGCTGCACGCGCTCCTCTGGGTGCTCCCCGTCTACGGCATCCTATTTCGCGTATTCGGTCTCTATCGCGGCATGTGGGTCTTCGCGAGCCTGCCCGACCTGATGCGTATCTCGAAGGCGGTCGGCGCGGGCGCGCTGATCGTGATGGTCGGCGCGGTCATGGCGCAGCCGATCCCCATCATTCCCCGCTCGGTTCTCATCGTCGGGCCGATCCTGCTGTTCCTCGCGATGGGCGGCGCGCGCGCGCTTTATCGCGCGACGAAGGAGTTCTACTTGTACGGCGGCCTGGTCGGGCAGGGTAAGCCCGTGATTCTGCTCGGCGCCGGTAACGCGGCGGCGAGCCTCGTGCGCGAACTGGCGCGTTCGAGCGAATGGCGTCTCGTCGGCCTCTTGGACGACGATCCCGCCAAGCGCGGCCGAGAAGTCCTCGGACACAAGGTGCTCGGCTCGATCAGCGAGCTGCCGCACTGGGCCGATCAACTGAAAACCGATTACGCGATCATCGCGATTCCGTCGGCATCGGTGGAGGCGCAACGGCGCGTCGCGACGCTTTGCGTGCGCGCGGGCGTCAAGGCGATGGTTTTGCCGGCGCTCACGCCGCTCACGCAGGGCCAGGCGTTCCTCTCCCGCGTGCGCCAGATCGACCTGGAAGATTTGCTCGGCCGCGAGCCGGTTAAAATCGACATGCCGCATGTCGAGGCGCTGCTGCACGGCCGCGTCGTGATGGTGACGGGTGCGGGGGGGGCGATCGGTTCCGAACTGTGTCGCCAGATCCTGCGATTTTCGCCGGCGCAGTTGATCGCCTACGATCAAAGCGAATTCGCGATGTACCGGCTCACCGAAGAGTTGCACGAGAAGTTTTCAGGGCTGTCGGTGATCCCGGTGATCGGCGACGCGAAGGATTCTCTGCTGCTCGACCAGACGATGTCGCGCTTCACGCCGCATATCGTCTTCCACGCGGCCGCGTACAAGCACGTGCCGCTGATGGAAGAGCAGAACGCGTGGCAGGCAGTGCGCAACAACGTGCTCGGCACGCTGCGCGTCGCGCGCGCGGCCATTCGCCACGACGTGCGCCATTTCGTGCTGATTTCCACCGACAAGGCCGTCAACCCAACCAACGTGATGGGCGCCAGCAAGCGCCTCGCGGAGATGGCGTGTCAGGCGCTCCAGCAATCGGCGCCGCGCACGCAGTTCGAGACGGTGCGCTTCGGCAACGTGCTCGGCAGCGCGGGCAGCGTGATTCCGAAGTTCCAGCAGCAGATCGCGAAGGGCGGGCCGGTGACGGTTACGCATCCCGAGATCACGCGTTTCTTCATGACGATTCCCGAGGCGGCGCAGTTGGTTCTGCAGGCGTCGAGCATGGGGCATGGCGGCGAGATCTTCATCCTCGACATGGGGCAGCCGGTGAAGATCGTCGATCTGGCGCGCGATCTGATTCGCCTTTATGGCTTTTCGGAAGAGCAGATCCGGATCGTGTTCACGGGGCTGCGGCCGGGCGAGAAGTTATACGAAGAACTCCTCGCCGACGATGAAACGACCACGCGCACGCCGCATCCGAAACTGCGGATCGCGCGGGCGCGTGAAGTGCCGGATCACTTTCTCGATGAATTGCTGCCGTGGCTGATGCAGCATCGCGTGCTGCCGGATGAGGAAGTGCGGCGGGATTTGCGTAGATGGGTACCGGAGTACCAGACGGCGGTGCCGCCCAGCTTGCAGAGTGTGCCTTCGGTGAAGCAAGCGATTGGCGGCGGTTGAGCGCCGCGCCGTTCAAGCGAAAACAAATTTCTTGTCCAGCCAATACTTGGCGATATATCCGATCACGAGCCCCACGCCGCCCCCGGTAAGCCGCGCGGCTTCCGTGCCGAACACATGGTCGGCGCCGAATTCGAAGCCCCAGAAAATCAGCGTCGTCGCGCCGCCCATCGCGGTATAGAGGATGAAGCTCTGTATCCCGTGCGCGATATCGCGATGCTCGAAGCGGAAGATCCAGAACTTGTCGAGGAAGAACTTGACGGCTAGCCCCACGGCCGTCCCGACCAACACCGAAATCGCCACCGCATATGGGATATGCGCGGCCATCACGAAGAGCTTCTGCGAGCCGAGATTCGCGGCGATCGAAATCGCGGCGAAGATCGAATAGAGAACGACGAGTCGCGAGCGCGTCATCGAAGGCGGCATCGGTTGAACTTGACTCATAGCGACGCCCGCTTGAACAGGAACTGCGGCACGTTGCGGATGATCGACATGATGCCCCACCAGAACCACGGGGTATAAACGACGTTCGTTTTCTTGTCGATCGCCTTGACGATGTCCTGCGCGACCTTCTCCGCGGTCGCAACGAGCGGCCCCGGCAGCGGCAAGCCAGCCGTCATCGGGGTAGCGACGAAGCCCGGCTTGATCGTCAGCACATGCACGTTCACCTTGAACAGCCGCGCGCGCAATCCTTCGAGAAACGCCGACAGTGCAGCCTTCGCGCTGCCATAAAGATAATTCGACGGCCGCCCGCGATCCCCCGCCACCGACGAAATTACCGCCAGCACGCCATGCCGCTGCGCCTCCAGCACGTTCGCGTAGACCGTCAGCAGCGCGATCACCGATACCGCATTCGTATTGAACTCACGCACGGCGACCGCCGCATCGTTCTGGCACGCCTGCTGGTCCGGCAGCGTGCCGGGCGCGACGAGCAGAATGTCGATCGACTGCAATTCCGCGACGCTGCGCTGGACGATCGACGCATGCTCGTCGAGCTTGTCGATGTCGAGGTGATGGCAGGTGGCGACGGCGCCGCGCGCGCTCAGATCTGCGGCGACCTGTTCGAGCCGCTCCCCGTTGCGCGCGACGAGGAAAAAGCGCGCGCCTTGCTCCGCCCACTGGCGGGCGCATGCGATGGCGATGGCGGATGTGGCGCCCACGATGACGATATTCTTCATGACTGGATCATGCGTTCCCAAAAGCGCGACAGCATCGCCGGGTCGCGCAGCGACTCGAGTTGCTGCCACTGAGGATAAGCCGCGCGAAAATCGGCGGCGTTCATGTGCGCGTCCTTCGCCGGATAGAGTCGCCCACCGGCTTCGCGGACGATCGCGTCGAGTTGTTTGAAGAGCGGCCCGTTGCGCAATTCCTGCTGCGGAAAATCGAGCGCGAGCGACGTCCCTTCGATCGGAAACGACAGCAGCCCCGGCGACTTCACATCGCCGCAGCGCTTGAGCACGGCGAGGAACGATCCCGTGCCGCTCGCCGAGATCCGCTCCAGGATCGCGCGCGTCGAATCGCGCGCGGTGGCGGCGGGCACCACGCACTGATATTGTTGAAAGCCCGGCCGCCCGTAGATGCGGTTCCATTCGAGCAGGCTGTCGAGCGGATAGAAATAGCCGTCGTAGCCGACCCGCGACTGCACCGACGGCTTGCGTTGCCGCCGGTAGTAAAGCTCGTTGAATGCGCGCAGCGTGAGGTTGTTGACGAGCGAGACCGGCGGCGTCAGCGGCATCGTTCGCTTGCGGCGCCGCGCGACTTCGAGGGGCCCGTGCTTCGCGTGATCGCCCACCATGAAAATGCCGCGCCCGAGCGCTGCGCCGCGGCTCAGGCAATCGACCCACGCGACGCTGTATTCATGCTCGGCGTCGAGTTGCGTGGCGAGCTCGAAAAACTCGTCGACGTTGGCGAAGCGGATGCTCGTCACGTCGATGGAACTCGAACGGATCGGCATCAACTGAATTTCGGCCCAGAGGATCAGGCCAGTCAGCCCGAGGCCGCCAATCGTCGCGCCGAAGAGTTCCTCATTGAACGACGGCGTGCATTCGCTCTGGCTGCCGTCGCTGCGCGCGAGCGCGAACGCGCGTACGTGCCGGCCGAATGTACCGCGCACGTGATGGTTCTTGCCGTGGACGTCGTTCGCGATGGCGCCGCCGAGCGTCGCGTACTTGGTTCCCGGCGTGACGGGCAGCATCCAGCCGCGCGGAATCGCGACCTGCAGAATCTGCTCGAGCGTGATGCCCGGCTCGGCGCGCAACACGCCGGTCGTCCAGTCGGCTTCGATGATCCTGTCGAGCGGCAGCGTCTGCACGACGTGTCCCGATGCCGCGAGGCAACTGTCGCCGTAGCTGCGGCCGTTGCCGAACGCGAGCGTCGTGCCGTGCTCGGCATGCACGCGGTGCCAGTTTCGCGCGGCCATGTCGCGCCAGGGAATCGGATGCGGCTCTTGAGGAAAATTCGGGTAGCGGCCCCACGAAAGCAGTGCTGCCATCGATCAGGTCGCCAACCAGAAAACGACGCCGCACAACGCAACCACGATGAGGCTCGTCACGTCGCGGGCGGCGAACACGATCGGATCGTCCTTCATGTTGCCGCGATGTGTGATGATCCACGTCCGGCTGATCCAGTAGAGCAGCAGCGGACACACGAGCCAGATCGCATGCGGATGGCTGTAGAGTCTCGCCGTGTTCACATCCTGCACGTAGAGCGCGAGCACCATCACCGACAAGTAGCCGGACGACGCCCCGAGCGAGGCGAGCAGCGGCAGGTCGCTTGCGAGATAACCGCGTCCGCGTGCCGAGGTGCGGCCTTCCTTCTGCATCAGATGAATCTCCGCGTAGCGCTTGACGAGCGCGAGGCTCAGGAAAAGGAACATCGAGAACGCGAGCAGCCAGAACGTCAGGTTGACGCTGATCGCCGCCGCGCCTGCGATGATACGCGCCGTATAGAGCGCCGCCAGAAGCACTACGTCGATCATCACTTGCTTCTTGAACGCGAGCGAATAGGCGAGCGTCACCACGTAGTACCCGGCCAGCACGGCGCAAAAACGCCACGGCAGGAAAACTCCGGCGAGCGTGAACGCCGCGATCAGCAGTATCGGGAAGAGCAGCACGCCCCATATCAGCGGCATCGCGCCGGACGCGAGCGGCCGATTGCGCTTGACGGGATGATGCCGGTCGTCGTCGAGATCGACGAGATCGTTGAGCAGATACACGCTCGACGCGCAGAGCCCGAACGCAAGAAACGCGATCAGCGCCATCACGACGAGTGGCAATTCCGCGACGTGATGCCCCGCGAGCAGCGGCACGAAGATCAGCACATTCTTCAGCCACTGATGCAGACGTAGCGACTTGGCCCACACCTTCAGCGACGGCGGCCGGTTCTCGAACACGCGTTCAACGTTGCCCTGCTTGCGCGCCGCGCGCTCGACGCCCGAATGCGGATTCACCACATACGCGCGATCCGCCGACTGCCACACGGACACATCGTCATGCGAGTTGCCGACGTAGTCGAAGCCTTTCTCACCGTACTCCGCGACAAGCGTATCGCGCTTGGCGTTAGCCGACAGGTTCGTATGCTCGTTGGTGGCGAACACCTTGTCGAAGATGCCGAGATGCTCGGCGATGCGGCGCGCGAAGCTTTCGTGGCTCGCGGTCGCGAGCGCGAGCGTGCGCCCGGCGGCGCGCTCGTGGCTCAGCCAGTCGATCACCTGCTTGTCGTAGGGCAGCACGGTGACGTCGATGTCGGCGTTCTCCGCGAGCCGCGTCTTGAGCGCGGACTTGCCGCCGTTCGCGAGCCATTGGAACGGCTGATAGAAGCGCAGCGGCGTGGACTTCAGGAAGGCAAAGCCGCTCTCGACAAGAACGTCGGAGTGAATCAGCGTGCCGTCCAGATCGACGACGATGGGTTTGCTCATTCGATCCGCCGTTAAGTGTGAAGAATGAGATCGGACTGAAAATCGTACGGGCGTGTGCGTTTAATTGCGCTTAGGAAAGCACGGGCCATTGTGGCTGTGCGAATTGGCTCCCTGGGTGCGGTTGGACACAAAGAAGCGAACTGGGCCGTATGTCAACCAACATACGAAACTCCCGCGACACTCATGCACCGTAAGCGATCAAATTTCGCGTCATTAAAAATCGCGCGCGGTTTCGGCGGAAGGGCGCAAATCGAAGGGCTTTTCACGCTGATTTACCGTTCCGGGAGCATAATTGCCCGTTCGATGCGACAAATTTGCCGATTCGGCTTAAACGAGATGGCACAGCCCAATACGCTCGATGAAGTTTCCGCGTTGACGCACGCGGGTTCGCTTTTGTCGGCGGATGGCGAGATCGTCGCGCCTTACGACCTTGAAGTCGCCGATGCGCTCACTTCCGGTTTTCGACCACTTCCGGCGGTCCTCAACGCGGGAATCGCCGCTTTCGCTTGTGATTACGCCTCGCAACGCAACCTACATGTCATCAACGGCATGGGCGTGACGCTCGGCGATTCGATCATCGGACTTACCGCGCTTTTCGCGATCAGGAAGCGCCATCCGTCGCTCGGCATCACGCTGTATCGGCCGGCGCGTGCGCCGCGCTACGTTCAGCGTCTCTATGAACTGGCCGCGCCGGCGTTGGGGACGATGGTCGACCTGCCCGTCGCGCTCGATTCGCTCCCGCAAGGCGACCTGAAAATCGACATCGGCAATCATCTCTTCTGGCCCGCGTTCGCCACGCTGCCGATGATCGACTTCTTTTTGTGGGCGCTCGGCGTGGCGCCGTCGGATATTCCTTCTGACGATAAGCGCAATCGCTGGTTGGAGACACTGCCGCTGCCTGAGAGCGAACAAGGCAGCTATGTGCTCTTCTGCCCCAACGCGACCACGCCTGTCCGAAGCATCCCGCCATCGATGCATGCGCGACTCGTCGATCGTCTATGGCGCGAGTTCGGCGTACCGGTTGCAGGCTTCGCCAAGGTCGATCACCCGCACTACACCGACGTCGCATCACTCGCGCCCGATACGGCCGATTTCCTCGCGTGGATCAAGCACGCGCGGTACGTCGTCACGTCCGACACGGCCGCGCTGCACGTCGCAGCCGGCTTCGACGTACCGACAACCGGCTTCTTCACGACGATCCCGCCGTCGATGCGAGCCCGCGACTACGCAAACTGCCACGCGGTGAGCGTGCCGCTGCCGGGCCTCGACGGCATCCAGGCGAGCGCACGCTCGACCGATCTTCAGGCACTCGAACGCGCCTATACAACGCTGCTTTCACGCGATTTCAGCCTGGCGCCCTGACGCAGGCTAAATGGAAGCGTCGTACTATCGTCGTTGATTCCCGACCATAACCATTGCGCGCCAGCCCGCGACGCTCGCGCGCGCCAACAACGGAACTCACGCATGGACCGGTTTCTCGCGATGAAAGTGTTTGCGCGCGTCGTCGAAGCGGGCAGTTTCTCCCGCGCCGCCGACGCGCTGCGCCTGCCGCCCGCCAGCGTCTCGCGCACCGTGCAGGCACTCGAAGCGCATCTGGGCGCGCGGCTCATCAACCGCACGACGCGCAGCATCAGCATCACGGAAGACGGCGAGACCTACTACGAGCGCTGCGTGCGCGTGCTCGGCGAAGTGGACGACATGGAGTCGGCGGTCTCGCAATCGAAGACCACGCCGAAGGGCAAAGTGCGCGTGAGCCTCCCCGCGCTGATGGCGAAGAGCACGCTCATCCCGGCGCTGCCCGATTTTCTCGCGAGCTATCCCGACATCACCGTCGAGCTGAATCTCACCGACCGGCAGGTCGATCTCGTGGAAGAAGGGCTCGACTGCGTCGTGCGCGTGGGAGCGGTCGTCGACGAGACGCTCGTCGCGAAGCGCATCGGATGCTACTCGCAGATCACGTGCGCGTCGCCGGGGTATATCGAGAAGTACGGCGAGCCCCAGACGCCCGACGATCTGGATAATCACCTCGCCGTCGGCTACGTGCTGAACAATAGTCGCGTGCGCAACTGGGAGTTCGTGTCCGGTGGCGAGACGCGCGTGATCGCGATGCGCAACCTCGTCGCCGTCAACGATGCCGATTCGTACTTTGCTTGCGGACTCGAAGGGCTCGGCTTGATCCAGGGATCGAGTTACACACTCGAACAGCATCTGAAGAGCGGCGCATTGCGGGAAGTACTGAAGGCGTATCCGTCGTATCCGCGCGTGGTGTCGATTCTGTATGCGGCGAACCGCCATCAGCCGCGGCGGGTGCGTGTGTTCATCGACTGGCTGGCGGCGTTGTATGCGCGCCTGCCTTCCTTGCAGGCCGACAAGGCGTGCAGCGAGTCACGCTGACGTTCTTCAGAAGCCGAGCCGCTGACAAAGCCACGGCGAGTAGTGGATGAACATCGCCTGGAACGGCGCGCGATGCCCGTAAGCGATCGACGATACCGCGAGCAGCCCGAGCCCCGCGAACAGCGCGCGCGGCATGCGGCGCGGCTCGCTGAAAAGCCGCTGCAGAAACAGCAGCGCGATCGCGCCGCCGAGCAACCAGCCGGCGAGCACCTCGATGGGGGTGTGCGCATCCTCGACAATCCGGCACACGCCGATCGCCGCCGCGAGCACCAGACCGCACACCGCGCCCAGGCGATGCCACCCGGCACGCGCGCCCGACGCGAGCAGCGCGAGCGACACGGTCCAGACCGATGCCGCGAGCATCGTGTGTCCACTGATCACGCGAAACTGCACCGATTCGAATTCGAGCCCGCAGCCCGCATAAAGAAACTTCGTGACGCCGACGAGCGCCATGCCCGCCGCGAGCGACAGCAGCCAACGCAGCGCAAGATGCTTGCCGGTCACGCGCAACCAGACCGCGCACGCGAGCGCGAGCGGCAGGAGGAGGCCGGCATCGCCCAGGTTGGAGAGCCAGGTCGTATGAAGCATGCGATCCCGTCAGCGTGTGCTCGTCATGGCGCGTCGAGCTTGCGTCGTCCCGCGAGCCGGTATTCGGTCGGCGAGATCGAGAGGCGCTTGCGGAAGATCTTCGCGAGGCCGTCGCCGCTGCCCGCGCCGCAGCGCCGCGCGATCTTGTCCACCGGCAGGTCGGTCGCGGCGAGCAGCATGCAGCTTGCGTCGAGCCGCGCGCGCAGCAGATATTCCGACGGCGTCAACCCGATCTGCGCCTTGAAGCGGCGCAGGAAATTGCGCTCGCTCATCGCGGCGACGCGCGCCGCATCGGCGATCGTGATCGGCCGCACGTAGTTCTCGCGGATCCAGCGCGCGGCCGCGTCGATCTTCTGGCGCACGCCGCCGCTGTCGGTATCGTCGAGGACGGTCGCGAGCTTTTGCCACGCGCCCGGAATCGAGCGCTCCGACACTTCGCGCGCGACCGCCGCGCCGTAGTCGCGCTTGATGATCGAGAGGGCGGCCGCGATCGGGCCCTTGGGATCGTCGAGCGTCAGCGTCTGTTCGGCGATGACGAGCGAGTTCGCGAGCGCGGACGCAGCCGCAGGCTCCTCGGCGAAATCGAGCGAGCGGTTTTGCAGCGTGAGATTGGCGGCGGCGAGAATCTGCGACCCTTCGCCGATCGCCTTGACGAACGGAATCTTCGGCGCGACGCGTCCGAGGCGCTTCCTCAACACGCTGTCGTGCCGCGCGTGCTGCGCGCCTTGACCGCCCGCGATGAAGAGCGCGTCGCAGTCGTTCATCCAGCGGTTTTCGAGGCTCTCGGTCCAGATGCGCATCGAGCAGCTGCTCGCGACGCTGCCGCCATCGCTCGAAAGAAACAGGAGCGAGTAGTTCGGCGCATCGGCGCTTGCCGTGCCGTTCGCGGCCGGTTTGCGAATCTGGTTGGCGAGGGAAAACACTTCCGAGATCGAACTGACCTCGACCAGTGAGAAATCTTCGAAAATCAGAATTCCGATGCGCTTGGCCATGTCACGCGGCGCAGCATCGGATTCGGGCGAGCGCACGACCTGCAGCCGCCCCATACCATTCCCGTATCCCATCGACAGTCTCCAGCGCGAACCGCTTATCGGGAAGTCATCCGTATGCGACGCACTATACGCGGCGAGTCACTGACGCCGCCACGCTAGTCGGAAAATGACGAGGTGTTGGCAGATGGTTTCGATATTCGAGTAATAAGCTGGCCGTTCCAGTGGTCAGACGAATTATTGTTTGCCGGCGCGTCGCATAATCCTCGTGCCGCCTCGCATGCGAAGGCCGCGACACAATCGACGGGGTGATCAGATGCTCAAGGTGAAGAAGGCAGTATTTCCGGTCGCGGGTCTCGGCACGCGGTTCCTGCCCGCGACGAAGGCGAGTCCGAAGGAGATGCTGCCGATCGTCGACAAGCCGCTGATCCAGTACGCGGTTGAGGAAGCGATCGCCGCCGGGATTACGGAGATGATCTTCGTCACGGGCCGCGGCAAGCGCGCGATCGAGGATCACTTCGACAAATCGTACGAAGTCGAAGCCGAGCTGCAGGCGCGCGGCAAGCAGGCGCTGCTCGACCTCGTGCGCAGCATCAAGCCGAGTCACGTCGACTGCTTCTACGTGCGCCAAGCCGAGCCGCTGGGGCTCGGGCACGCCGTGCTGTGCGCGGAACGGATGATCGGCGAGGAGCCGTTCGCCGTGATGCTCGCCGACGATCTCATCGATGGTCAGCCGCCGGTACTCGCGCAGATGGTCGAGGTGTTCGATCACTATCATTCGTCGGTGATCGGTGTCGAGGAGATCAATCCGAACGATTCGCGCTCGTATGGCGTGATCGACGGAAAGCCTTGGGCCGATGGCCTCTTCAAGCTTTCGCGCGTGGTCGAAAAGCCGGAGCCCGAAGCGGCGCCGTCGAATCTCGGCGTGGTCGGGCGCTATGTGCTGATGCCGCGCATCTTCGAGCATCTGCGCAAGCAAAAGCCCGGCGCGGGCGGCGAGATCCAGTTGACCGACGCGATCCAGTCGCTGCTCGCGCACGAACAGGTGCTCGCGCATCGCTTCAAGGGCAAGCGGTTCGATTGCGGCAGCAAGCTCGGCTATCTGAAGGCGACAGTCGAATTTGCGCTTCGCCACCCGGAAGTGGCGACACAGTTCGACGCGTATCTGCGCGAGCATTTCGCGGCGCGTTTTGCGGCGGAGAACGCGGCGGCGGTGGAAGCGGGCAGCGTGGCCGCGCACGCCGCCAACGACGACGATTTGTCGGAAGCGATCGCTTAAGTCGCCTAGCGGAAATACGCCTTCGTGTTCTCGTGAACGTCTTCGCGCCCGAGCAGTTCGTCGGGCAGCAGCCAGGCGTACTCGCTGTGCTGGTCGAAGCGACCGATCGGCACGGTGCCGGAAAGGTTCATCGCGTAGGCGAGCACGATGTAGTGCGTCGAGATGCCGGGCGCGCCCGCGAAATTGTCGCCGTAGCGGTGCTCGAACACGCCGTAAAGCCGTGACGACGACCGCTCTACGCTCGCCACACCGAGTTCGTCGTTGACGATGCGCGTGAACGCCGCGTCGATCGATTCGTCCTTCTTGATGCGCCCGCCCGGCACGAACCACGTGCCCTGAGCGGGGCGATTGCGCCGCTGTCCCACGAGTACTCGCCGCGTGCCGTCGGTGACGATCAGGTCGATCGAGACGAGTGGCGTGAGCCGGACGACGTCCAGAAAATCCGTCTCGCTAAGCATCTTTGCTCCGCTGTAATTATGTGTGTGCCCAGGCGTCGGCCTCCCCGGTGCTGCTTTGGCCGCGCCTTCTTGCGTATGTTGTGTGTCCCGACGCCGCGATCGGGTGAATCGAGTGTAACGCGCGTCGAAAGCGAACACCCGTGCCGGGCACTGGCGAAATACGCCGAAAGATCGCTTTGGCGAGACAGGTTTCTTGCGTGCGCAAAGTCGTGTTTTATGCGCTTAAGAAGCTACTGTGCGACGTATCCTGCGGGCGTCGCCACATTGGATCGCATGAACTGCGCATTGTCGGAAACGACGTATACCGGCGACTCGGTGAGCGCCAGCGCCACGCGTCCGTTCCTGTACGGCATCGTGGTCGCGTTCCCCATCATGTCGAACACGGTCACGTTGCCGGACTTGTCCGGTGCATCGACGGTCAGGCTGTAGTTCGCCGTGTACGTCGAGCTGAAGCCGCCCGCGCCCGGCCATACCGCATTCCGGTGCGTCCACAGCGCCGTCACGACCTTCCCGCCGTTCAGCCGCTGGAACGCATACGCATAAACGCCCTTCGGCGTGCCGTTCACGGCCCCGAGCGTCGTCGTCCCGTCGATGAGACGCGTCATCGCCGCGACGCTCATCGCCGCCGGCTTCGGGCTGATCTGCGTCTGGCCGAATCCGCCTTGCGCGTTCACCAGATCGAAGAACACGCCGTAGCCCACTTCCGGTGGATCGGCGGAATAGAACACGAAGCTCACGTCCGCGCCTTCGCCGAGCAGGATCAGATGCGTGCGCGCGACTACCGCGCCCTGCGCGTACAGCACGTTCGCGTTCGGCGTGTTCGGGCCGTACTTGCTGCCGATGTCGTAGCTCACGCCCGTCTCGGTGACGAAGAGCTTCGCGCCCGGCTTGACGACGTCGGTCATCGTTCGGCGCAGTTCGCGCATCGCGCCGGGGAGCGTCTTGGCCGGATCGCCGCTGTCGGCGAAACGCTCGGGCGGATGCGACGGCGAGGTGCCGATGTCGTAATACCCGTGCGCGCTCACGCCATCCAGATACTTGCCGATGCCGAGCGGCGCGAGGCGCTTCAGCCACGTCGTGTTGGTCGAAAGCTGCGAGAGCGTGAGACCCATGACGACGGCGTTCGGGTCGGTCGCGTGGATCGATTCGTGGGTCGCCTTGAACATCGCGACGAGATTCGCGTCGGAATCGCGCCAGGGCAGGCCGCCCTCGTAGTCCGGTTCCCAGGTCACCTGATAGTAATTGTTCGTCTGCTGCGGAAAGTAGCGCTTGCGCACCGCGTTCGATTCCTCGCCGACGCGCCGCAGATACGCGCGGTATTGATCCAGCGACGCGGGCGCGTAGCTGTGCGTCCGCTCGTGCGTGGGGCTCGCCCAGCCGGGGATGCCGTCGAGCTGGATCAGCCGCAACAGATCGCCGGGCTTGAAGAACGGCGTGAGGTTATCGGCGGCGGCGTTGAACATGTTCGGGCCCTTCGGCTCGGTCATGTACCAGTTTCGGTTGTCGTTGACCCACGTGAGGCCAAGGTTCGGATAGAGCGGCCGATAACCGTCGCCGGAACAGCACGACTCGCCGGGCTTCAGATACGCGGCGCCCTGTCCGCCGAAGCGATGCTGGTCCGGATGCGCGTAGGCCACGGCGGGGAGCGCGGCCGACACGTCGGGCAGCACGCCGAACGTCGCGATGCCGGCGGGCCGCGTGCCGCGCGCCATCAGCGCGATTTTTTTCGACGCGAAACTCGCCGAGATCGCGAAGTAGCCCGCCGTCTGCGTCGTGCAAGACAGCGTGTAGGTGCCCGCGCGCGCCGCGACGGGGAAGCGGCCGCTCGCGCGCACGGTGTTCCAGGCGTCGCGGATCTGCCAGACGAGCGCATCGGCGGCGGTGGGGCGCGCCGTGAACGCGATGCGCACCGGCGCGCCGCGCGCGAACATGCGCGTGCCGTCGCTGCCGGGGGTATCGGCTTCGATCGGATCGCCCGATTCGGTCGCGGGGCCCGGCGCGCCCGGCGCCTTGCAGTCGAGTTGTGGCACGGCGGGCGGCGCGCTTGGCCGCGTGTCCGCATCGGCGACGGGCGCCATCGATGCCGGCCGCGCCCCCGGCCGCGCCGGCGATACCGCCGGGCTCGCGTACCAGCAGCGCTTGTCGGCGCCTGGGGAGGGGTCGTCGAAGGCGGTGTTGTCGCAGACGACCTCGTCCGTGAATTCCTTGACGACGTGCTGGCTCGCCGTGCCGTACATCACGCGCGCCGTGCCGCGCAGCGCGCAGGTCGCGCCTTCGCGCGCGCACGGGAGCCACGTCGTGCCCTCGATCACCATCGATCCCGACGCGGGCGCGGGAGCCGCCGCCTTCTCATCCGACGACGCCCGGTCGCAACCCTGCATCAAGACCGCCGCGATCAAGAGCGAGATCGCGCGGTACTGTTGCGTTTTTGCGACATTCGGTGAGCACGTTCGACGGCGGCGAGAGGGGGGTTTCATAGCGTCCGCAAGTGGAATTCACGACACGGCGACGGTCCGGCAGGCGCTTCTCGGCGCCGTGCTACCAAAATGAAACGTTTTTGCGACGCTTTCGCGAACTGTGCGGTACGTCACGTTTTTGTCCGAGGCCTGTTGCCCATAGCGCCTCGGCCGATGCGTCCGGACCCCACCCGGTCAACCGGGGCACCACCTGCAAACGCACTTCACACGGCCAATCCAGCATAAGTCAGGCGTTTCGGGGCGGCTAGCCGTTGCGCTGAAGGTTGGCGGACCGGGACAGCCTTCGCGGGTCGCGCCTCGGGCATCCGCCAGGCGCCTGATCCACCAAAAATCCAGCGAGTATCAGGAGTGAAACATGGTCCGATGGTCTGGACCGGGTGATCGCATCTTGCCGGTCTGTTCGACGAGAACCAGTAAAAAATGCCGCATCGCAACATGTCCCCGTTACATCATTCATCGGGAGATTAATGGCTCGCTCGGCACGCTCGCTATGACCCTTTGTCACGAATCATATGAAATGCGCCAAAGCGGATGGCGCTCACGCAGTGCGTCAAATAGCTAATGATTGGCGGACGCATCCGTAGACAAACGAACCGCGTATAGGGGACGAGGAGGCCGTGCGGCAGTGGTGCAGGGCAGCATATGCATTCATACAAATCGGACGTGTTATTCACACATATAAAAGCGGCATACGCTATCCCCCGATTAATTCCGACCCCTCTGCCACTCCGATTTTAAAATGACAACCGATTATTATTTAATCGCCCTCTGGCAATTGCGGCGTCAATAAATTGCCTGTCAAAGTTGATTCAGATCGGTAACAAAGGTAGCAAAAATGTTGAATCAAAAGAAAGGAGCCGAATCGATTGGACATTTCAATGTTTCACGGATGAATCAGTTTCTAACGTCTGAAGTTCTGCGTGCGCTAGCCCACAAACCCTGATGGGGCTTGGAGAGCCTTGTCCGACAAGGGATTCTCCGAAGCCAAGCCGCCAGAAAACGCAACCGGACTGGAAACTGCTCTAACCATTCGGGCGGAGATTGCGTTTGCTTTTTGCGCAATGCCGGCTTGTGGCAGGTCGCTGAATTCGGGGAAGCATTTCAATGTGCGTTCCGCCTCATAGCAGAACAGATTTCCCGGCTTCAGCGCGAAAATCGCAAGCGTAAAAAAGTTTGTCTGTTTATGATTCAAGCCAGCGGACCAATTCCGCCAACATCTCGCTTCCATCGGTCACGCGCAGCCTCCGTCAAATCGGCTACGACGATGATGCACCGCAATGGCAGCGAGCGTTCCACAGGTCGTGGATTACGCAAGCTGCAGAGGATGACCATGCCTTACGCAAATCTCGAACCCGCGGTCATGGGGTGGATACCCACTTCGACCAGAAGCTCGCAGTCCGAGGTGAGACGCATCGCAATCCTGCTGTACGACGGCTTTTCGCTCCTGGGCGCCGGCATCGTCGCCGAGGTCTTCCACATGGCGAACGAGCTGTCGTCGGCGAAGGGCCGGGCCGAGTGCACCTATGACGTGCGCTTCCTCTCGGTCGAAGGCGGCAACGTGGCGTGCTCGTCCTCGGTCAGGGTCTGGACCGACGGGCTCGATGCGCGCCATTACGGCGGCTTCGACGCGCTCTTCGTGGCGGGCGGCAAGGGCGCCGACGACGCGGCCGGCGACGAACGCATCATCGAATGGGTGCGCCGAGTTCATTCGAAGACGACGGTCGTCAAGTCGATCTCCGAAGGCCGTAAGGTGCTGGACGCGGCGGGTATTGGCAACGCGCACGAAACCCATGCGCGCTACGGGTCGTCGACGATGATCCACGTCGTGCGCGACGAGCAGGCGAGCGAAGCGGGCGACCGCTATGAATCGATGAAGGGCGCGCTCCTGATCGTGAAGCGCGACCTGGGACTGGACGTATCGCGTGGCGTGGCCGAACGGCTGATGCCGGGGTCCGCCGCGAAGCTGGTGTCGCTGCTCGGCGACAGTGGCGCGGCGACCGCCGGCGACAAGATCCGGGCGGCGGCGCGCTGGCTGCAGGACAACTGCGAGCGGCCGATCTCGGTGGTCGATGCCGCGCAGGTCGCGGCGATGAGCGAACGCAACTTCCTGCGCCGCTTCAAGATCGAGATGGGCATCACGCCGTCCGACTATCTGCTGCAGGCGCGGCTTGCCGTGACGTGCGCGCTCCTGACGGATTCGGAGCTGCCCGTCGACAAGATCGCCCGCAGGAGCGGCATGGGCAACGGCGACCGGCTCGCCAAGATTTTTCGCAAGCGCCTTCTGATCTCTCCGACCGAGTACCGGATGCAGAGCAGGCGCGATTCGAACGGCTGAGGCCGCTCAAGGCAAGGCGGCTTAAGGCAATTTATTTTCGCCGGCCGGGAGCGAAACGCGCCCGGCGGCACACCGTTTCGAGCGGTATTCAGGCGGAGACTTTTTCCGCGCAACGCAACATCCAGCAGGCAGGAGCCCGACGATGACGAAACACGATACGCAGGCCAAGGACGCAACCGGTTACGAGGGTGGGGTGGGGGTGGACGCAGCAGGCTCGGCCAGATTGGCCGAGCCATGCCGCTCGCTCGTGCCCGTGATCCTTGCCGGTGGCTCCGGCACGCGTCTGTGGCCGATGTCACGCGAGCAGTTTCCGAAGCAACTGATCGGCGTGGTCGGTCCCGACTCGCTGCTCCAGGCAACCGTCTCCCGCATGAAGGGCTTTCCCGGCGACTGGCAGGTCGCGGCCGAGCCCATCATCGTATGCGGCGAGGAACATCGATTCACCACTGAAGAGCAAGTGCGCTCGAGTGGCGTTGCGGCGCGCATCATCGTCGAGCCCGCCCGGCGCGACACGGCGCCCGCGCTGACGCTGGCCGCAGCGCTCGCCTGCGCCGATGGCCACGACGCAATCATCGTCGCGATGCCGGCCGATCATTCGATCGCCGACATCGACGCGCTCCACCGCGCGATCGACATCGCCGCGCAGCATGCCGAAGCGGGTGCCATCGCAACGCTCGGCATCCCGCCGACGCGCCCGGACACCGGCTTCGGCTATATCCACCTGGGCGGCGCGCTGGACGCAGGCGCGCATCAGATCGACCGCTTCGTCGAGAAGCCGGCCGCCGAACTCGCGGCGCAATACGTCGCCGCCGGCACGTACTGGTGGAACAGCGGCATTTTCGTGGTGCGCGCGAGCGTGTGGCTCGCGGCGCTCGAACGCCTCCAGCCGGAGATGCATGCAGCGTGCGTCGCGGCCGTGAAGGAAGGACGCACCGACGGCGCCTATCTGCGCCCCGATGCAGACGCATTCGGCCGCTCGCCGTCCGATTCGATCGACTACGCGGTGATGGAGCACGTCGGCACGGCGAATGCGCCTTGCGCGGGCGTCGTGGTGCCGCTCGTCGCGGGCTGGTCGGACCTGGGTTCGTGGGACGCCGTCTGGGACGCGATGGAGAAGGACGAATCGGGCAACGTGGCCGCGGGCCGCGTCGTGTTCGAAGGCGCGACGTCGAGCTATGCGCGCTCGGAAGGCGGACGCCTCGTCGCGTGCGTGGGTACGACCAACATCATCGTGGTGGAAACGGACGATGCGGTGCTCGTCTGCGACCGCTCGCGCGTGCAGGACATCAAGGGTCTCGTCGCACGCATCCGCGAAGAGCATGCGCCGGAAGCGGAAGCGCATCGCAAGGTGCGCCGGCCGTGGGGTTTCTACGACTCGATCGATCACGGCGACCGCTTCCAGGTGAAGCGCATCGTGGTGACGCCGGGCGCGCGCCTCTCGCTGCAGATGCATCACCACCGCGCGGAACACTGGACCGTCGTGTGCGGCACGGCGCTCGTCACGCGCGGCGAGGAGCAGTTCCTCCTGAGCGAGAACGAATCGACGTACATCCCGCTCGGCGTGACGCATCGGCTTGAAAACCCGGGCAAGGTGCCGCTCGAAATCATCGAAGTGCAGTCGGGCTCGTATCTCGGCGAAGACGACATCGTTCGCTTCGACGATACATACGGCCGTAGCTGAAGTAGCTGAACACACAAAAAAGACGGGACACGCAGCACGGCAGGGACACGGAGGAAGCGGCGGTTTGCGGTTCGTCATCGGAAAAGCAGGACGGGGAGAATCAGGATGCGCGATTTACAGGGACTACTGGCGCGGATATTCGACGTCGCAATGATCATCTGCGGCGCTGCTATCGCGTCGCAGATTCGTTTCGACAACATCGAGGCACATCGCTTCTACGTGGCGTTCGTCGCGTTCGCGGCCGCGTTCTCGCTCGCGCTGTTTCCGTCGTTCGGCGTGTACGAATCGTGGCGCGGACGCTCGAAGATCGTGCTCGCGAGCCAGGTGTCGCTCGCGTGGCTCATCGTGCAGGCGTGCGCACTCGTGCTGATGTTTTCGCTGCACCGGCTCGACTACGTGTCGCGGCTGTGGTTCGCGTACTGGACGGCGATGTCGGGCGGCTTGCTGATCGCCGGGCGCCTCGCCACGCATGCGGTCCTCGCCCGGATGCGCAACGCCGGCATGAACCTGCATTCGGTCGCGGTCGTGGGCTGCGGACGGCACTGCGAGTCGATCATTCGCAAGATCGACCGCTCGCCCGCCTCGGGCTTCCGCGCCTCGGCCGTGTGCAACGCGACGCCCGAAGCCGGCCCGATCAACACCCGCGTGCCGGTCTTCGAAGACATCGTCTCGTTCGTGAATTTCGTGCGCACGCAGAACGTGAACGAAGTCTGGCTCGCGCTGCCGCTCTCGCATGAACGCACGATCCTCAAGTACGTCAACGAATTCCGCGACGACCTGGTGAACGTGCGCTTCATCCCCGATGTGCGGAGCCTTGCGCTCTTCGAATCCGGCGTAACGGATTTGCTGGGCGAAACGGCGATCAACCTGGTGGCATCGCCGCTCTCGCCGAGCGCTCTGCTGCAAAAGGAACTCTTCGACCGCGTGTTCGCGGCCTGCGCGCTGCTTGCCGTCTCGCCGATCCTGATCTGCATCGCGCTCGCGATCAAGCTCACCTCGCGCGGACCGGTGTTCTTCAAGCAGCGCCGTAAGGGCGCGGATGGCCGCGTCTTCCAGATCTACAAGTTCCGCTCGATGCGAGTGCATACCGAGCAGGCCGGCGTGGTTCGCCAGGCAACGCGCAATGATCCGCGTGTCACACGTGTGGGGGCATTTTTGCGCCGCACGAGCCTCGACGAACTGCCGCAATTCTTCAACGTGCTGCGGGGTGACATGTCCGTCGTTGGTCCGCGTCCGCACGCGCTGGAGCACGATGATCTGTACCAGAAGGTGGTATCGGGATACATCCATCGTTATCGGATCAAACCTGGCATTACCGGCTGGGCACAGATCAATGGCTTTCGCGGCGAAACGGATCGCATCGAAAAAATGGAGGGACGCGTCGCACACGATTTGTATTACCTCGGGAACTGGTCGTTCGGCCTCGACATGAGAATCATCGCCGCAACGATCTTTAAGGGATTACGCCACACCAACGCTTACTGATGCAGGGGACGACCAATGCTCATTCAAAAACAACCAAGTACCACGTCGCTGACCAACAACAACCGTGGCACGTCCGGATTCCGGCTCGGCACACTCGCCGCCGCAGCAACGCTGTGCGCGCTCTTCGCAGGCTGCGGCCTGGCGCCGGGCATGCGCATGACGTCGCCGCCGACGCTGGTTGAAACCAGCAACGACGCCGGCGATCCGGCGACCGAAGTCAACATCCCGATCACGCCGATCGATCTGTCGCTCGTGCGCAAGATGCGTGCGCAGCCGGCGTCGACCGGTCCCGATCCGCTCGCGAGCCTCTTCGGCAAAGCGGGTTCCTACGCGCTCGGCGTGGGCGACGTGCTGCAGATCACGGTGTGGGATCACCCTGAACTCGTAGCCGCGCTCGGCCAGCCGAACCCGAACACGCGCACGGCGGATGCCGCACCTGGTTTCGTCGTCGATGCGGACGGCAACCTGCAGTTCCCGTACGTGACGAAGCCGCTGCACGTCGCCGGCAAGACCGCGGAACAAGTGCAGCGCGAGCTGTACAAGGAACTGTCGAAGGTGTTTGTGAAGCCGCAGATCACGGTGCGTGTCGCATCGTTCCGTTCGTCGCAGGTCTACATCGACGGCGACGTGCGCGCACCGGGCTCGCAGACCTTCAACGACATCCCGATGACGCTGACCGAAGCGATCGGCCGTGCGGGCGGCTTCGCGCCGAGCGCCGACCAGAGCCGCGTCACGCTGCTGCGCGATGGCGCCACATACACGATCAACATGGCGGCCATGACGCAGAAGGGCCGCAGCCCCTCGGACATCGTGCTGAAGCCGGGCGACTCGCTGCGTATCGATTCGCGCGAAGAGAACGGCATCTACGTGATGGGCGAAGTGAACAAACCCGCCACCGTGATCCCGATGAAGAACGGCAAGCTCACGCTTTCCGACGCGATCTCGCAGGCAGGCAGCTTGAACCAGGAAACGTCGAATCCGAAGGAAACGTACGTGATCCGCAACGGCCAGAGCGACAAGCCGGAGATCTATCGCCTGGATGCGCGCTCGCCGGTTTCGATGCTGCTCGCCAACAACTTCGAGCTGCAACCGAAGGATGTCGTTTATATCGATAACAGCGGCCTGGTCCGATTCAGCCGCGTGCTTAACCTGCTGTTGCCGGCAATCAATGCTGGTTTGACCGCAGCCATCGTCACGAAGTAAGCCGTTCGCACGGCGCGCGCATTTCGCGCGCGCCGCCCAATGCGCAGTTCAGAACGTAGTTCAGAACGAGTGAGCGACACCATGGCCATGAACTTTGATACACGATATTCGGATGTATCGTCGGGGGACGAGTTACGGTTATCGGACTATCTGGCTGCCGTGCTCGGCAACTGGAAGCTGGTAACGGTTGTCATGTTGGCGGTCATCGCATTGGGCGCGGCCTACGCGTTCCTCGCGCCTCCGACGTATCGCGCGGACGCCCTGATTCAAACGGAAGAAAGCAACGCCGGCGGCAATAACAACAACAACGCAAACGCCAACGCAGTCCAGACCGTCTCGCAGATGTTCGACGCCAAGTCGACCACCGCTGCGCAGATCGAACTCCTTCGCTCGCGCCTCGTCGTCGAAGACGCAGTGCGCCGCATGCACCTCGACATCATCGCCACGCCGCGCTACTTCCCGTTTGTCGGTGGCCTCGTTGCGAGCGCGTTCGCAGCTTTCGACAAGCCGATCCCGGCGGGCTACATGTCGCGCTTCGCATGGGGCAGCGAGCAGATCCAAGTGCCGCTCTTCGATACACCGAAGGAGCAGTACGAAAAGACTTTCACGCTCGTCGCCGGAGAAAACGGCACCTACGTGCTGAACGATCCGAACGGCATCGCGATCCTGACTGGCAAGGTCGGCCAGGAAGTGTCGGGCACGAGCTCGATAGGTCCCGTGAAGCTGAAGGTCGAGAAGCTCGTCGGCGCGCCCGGCTCGCAATTCGAGCTGCAACGCTTCTCGACGCTCGGCACCATCGACGCGCTGCAAAAGCGCCTCACGGTGACGGAAACCGCGCTGCAGTCGGGCATCATCAGCGTGAGCCTCGAAGGCGGCGACAGCAAGCAGGCCGCGGCAATCGTGAACAGCATCGCGCGCCGCTTCACGCAGCAGGACATCGAGAAGCGTTCGCTCGAAGCCGAGCGCACCCTCGCGTTCCTCGACCAGCAACTGCCCGAACTGCGCAAACAGCTCGACGCAGCCGAACAGCGCTACAACACGTTCCGCAATCGCCAGGGCACGGTGGATCTCAGCGAGGAAAGCCGTCTGCTGCTGCAACAGATCGTCGATAACAAGACGAAGCTGAGCGATCTGCAACAGCAACGCGCCGAACTGTCGCTGCGCTTCACGGCGAACCATCCTTCGGTGCAGGCGCTCGATGCGCAGATCGCGTCGCTCGCCGGTGCGCAGACGCGTCTCGGCAAGAGCGTGTCCGTGCTGCCCGATACCGAGCAGACCGCGCTGCGCCTCCTGCGCGACGTGCGGGTCAACACCGAGCTCTATACGAACCTGCTCAACAGCGCGCAACAACTGCGCATCGCGAAGGCAGGGCAGACGGGCAACGTGCGCGTCGTCGACTTCGCCGAAGCGGCCGACGATCCCGTGCGTCCGAAGCGCCTGATCGTGATCCTGATCAGCGCGGGTGTCGGCCTCGTGCTCGGCATCCTGGTGGCGTTCGTTCGCAAGGCGCTGTATGGCGGCGTCGAGCGTCCGGAAGACATCGAGCGGCAACTGGGCGTGCGCGTCTTCGCGATCGTGCCGCGCAGCAATACGCAACTGCGCCTGCAACGCAAGGTCGGCCAGCGCACCGAAGGGCTGCACGTGCTCGCCGCGCAAGCGCCGGAAGATGCAGCGGTCGAAGGCATTCGCGGGCTGCGCACGTCGCTGCAACTGCAACTGGAAGACGCGCGCAACAACGTCGTGATGCTGACGGGCTCGCGTCCCGAAGCCGGCAAGTCGTTCCTGTCGGTGAACCTCGCGACGCTCGTCGCATCGACCCGCAAGCGCGTGCTCCTGATCGACGGCGACATGCGCCGTGGCGACATCCACTCGCATTTCGGCGTGCGTCATTCGCCGGGCCTCTCTGACGTGCTGATGGGCGCGGACGTATCGAGCGCGATCCTGCGCGACGTGCTGCCGGGCGTCGACCTGATTACGAAGGGCTCGCTGCCGTCGCACCCGTCCGAACTCCTGATGAGCGACCGCCTTGGAGAAGTACTCGACGAACTCAAACACCTTTACGACCTCGTCATCGTCGACACGCCGCCTGTCCTCGCGGTCACTGATGCCACCGTCATCGGCAAGCATGCCGGCACGAGCTTGCTCGTCGTGCGTCACGGCAAGAATCAAGTGCAGGAAATCGGCGAAACGATGAAGCGCCTCCATCACGGCGGCGTGAACATGAAGGGCGTCCTCCTCACCGACGTCCCGCAATCGAAGATGCTGATGGGCAGTACCTACGCAGGCTATTACGGATACGAAAGCATCTCCGAATAACGATGCTGGCGGACACAAGTTCGGCGCGTGTCCGGCACGCGCCTTCTCGGCATGGCAAACAGGCGAGGTAGACAATGAACCGCAAAGTGGCTTTGATCACCGGCATCACGGGGCAGGATGGATCGTATCTCGCTGAGTTGCTGCTCGCAAAGGGCTACGAGGTACACGGCATCAAGCGCCGCAGTTCGCTTTTCAACACCGACCGCATCGACCATCTGTATCGCGATCCGCATGATCCGGACCAACGGCTCTTCCTGCACCACGGCGACCTGACCGATTCGACGAGCCTCCTGCGCATCGTCCAGCGCGTGATGCCCGACGAAATCTACAACCTCGCGGCGCAGAGCCACGTAGCGGTGTCGTTCGAAGAACCGGAGTACACGGCGAATGCCGACGGCATCGGCACGCTGCGCATCCTCGAAGCGATCCGCATCCTGGGACTCGAAAAGAAGACGCGCTTTTATCAGGCATCGACGTCGGAACTCTACGGTCTCGTGCAGGAAATCCCGCAGCGCGAAACCACGCCGTTCTATCCGCGCAGCCCGTATGCGGTTGCGAAGCTGTATGCGTACTGGATCACGGTGAACTATCGCGAAGCGTATGGCATGTACGCGTGCAACGGCATCCTGTTCAACCACGAGTCGCCGGTGCGCGGCGAGACGTTCGTCACGCGCAAGATCACGCGCGCGATCGCACGCATCGCGGTGGGCATGCAGGACGACCTGTATCTCGGCAACCTGTCAGCGCTGCGCGACTGGGGCCATGCGCGCGACTACGTCGAGATGCAATGGATGATGCTGCAGCAGGAGAAGCCGGAAGACTTCGTGATCGCCACAGGCGTGCAGTACAGCGTGCGCGACTTCGTTCAGCAGGCGGCTCTTGAACTCGGCGTTCACGTGCGCTTCGAAGGCGAAGGCGTGGATGAAGTGGGCATCGTGGATCGCGTCGAAGGCCGCGAAACGAAGCTCGCGCAGGGCCAGGTGATCGTGCGCGTCGATCCGCGCTACTTCCGCCCGACCGAGGTCGAGACGCTCCTCGGAGATCCGACGAAGGCGCACGAGAAGCTCGGCTGGAAGCCGGAGACGTCGTTCTCGTCGCTCGTGAAAGAAATGGTTCGCTCGGACTTCCAGATCGCACGGCGCGACGCGCTCGTCACGCTGGCAGGCTTCAAGGCTCTCGAACATCACGAGTGAACCATGGACAAGAACGCACGCATCTTCGTGGCGGGGCATCGGGGGATGGTCGGGTCCGCGCTGGTGCGGCGGCTCGCCAGCGCGGGCTACCGCAACATCGTGACGCGCACGCGTGCGCATCTCGACCTGACCGATCAGGGCGGCGTCAACCTGTTCTTCGAGGAAGAGCAAATCGATGTGGTGTTCCTCGCGGCGGCGCGCGTCGGGGGCATCTATGCAAACTCGACGATGCCTGCGTCGTTCATCTACGAGAACCTCGCGATCGAAACGAACGTAATCCACGCGGCGTCGCGCTGGAACGTGCCGAAACTGATTTTCTTCGGCTCGTCGTGCATCTATCCGAAGGCCTGCCCGCAGCCGATCAAGGAGGAATATCTGCTCACCTCCGCGCTCGAGCCGACCAACGAGGCGTATGCGATCGCGAAGATCGCGGGCCTGAAGATGTGCGAGGCCTACAACCAGCAATACGGCACGAAGTTCGTGTCGCTGATGCCGACGAATCTCTACGGCCCGAACGACAACTACGATCTGCAAAGCAGCCACGTGCTGCCCGCGCTGATCCGTAAAGCGCATGAAGCGAAGCTGCGCGGCGACGGTGTGCTCGAAGTGTGGGGCTCGGGCACGCCGTGCCGCGAGTTCCTGCACGTCGACGATCTCGCCGATGCCGCGACCTTCATGATGGAAAGCAACGTCGCCGAGGGCGTGTTCAACGTCGGCGTCGGTGAGGACCTGACGATTCGCGAGTTGGCGCAAACCGTGTGCCGCGTGGTGGGCTTCGAGGGCGAACTCGCCTTCGATGCGAGCAAACCCGACGGCACGCCGCGCAAGCTGCTCGACGTATCGAAACTGGAGCAGATGGGCTGGAAGGCTTCGATCGCACTGGAAGACGGCATCGCCGCAACGTATGCGGACTTTCTCGCGCGGTATGAAGGGCTTTCACAGACGGCGGTCGCAGCATGAGCACGCACCTGAACGCGGACGTAAAGCGTCCCACTTCCAGGGAAGCCAAAAAAATGACTTCGTCGGTCACGATTTTTCATAACGTCGTCTGGTCTCGCCACAAGGGCGCGGTGCTCTCCGCGCTGCACAACATCTCGGGGTCCGGTTCGATCCGCTATTCGATGGTGCAGATCGCCGATACGGAGCACGACCGCCTCGGCTTCTCGGATGTCGATTATTCGTTTCACCGCTATCCGATGAAGAAGCTCTACAACGGATGCTATGAAGACGTGCCCACCTGGCGCATGACGGCGCGCCTCACGTGGGAGGTACTGAAGGCCAAGTCCGATCTCGTCGTGCTGCCGGGTTATCACCGTCCCGAGTACTGGGCGATGATGATTGCGTGCATCGTGACGGGCAAGCGTCGCGCGGTGTTCTGCGATTCGACCGGCCGCGACCGGCCGCGCCGCATGCTGACCTCGATTCCGAAGCGCGTGTTCTTCTCGCTGTGCGATGGCTACTTCGCGTTCGGCACGCGCAGCCGCGAGTACCTGATGTCGCTCGGCGCGAAGCAGGACAAGATCTTCATTCCGTGCCAGGCCGCGGCGCTGCCGCGCTCGTTCTCGCCGGAGACGGCGATTGCGGACCGCCTGCATTACCGCAAGGGCGGCGCGCCGGTGTTCGTGTTCGTCGGGCGGCTGTCGGAAGAGAAGGGCATCGGCACGCTGCTCGATGCATTCGCGGGCGTGAAGCAACTCATTCCCGCGGCGACGCTGCGTATCGTCGGCACGGGTCCGATGGGCGATCAGCTCAAGCAGAAAGCCGTCGATATCGGTCTCTCCGATTCGGTGCATTTCCTCGGCAGCCTGCAGGATGCGCCGCTCTCGCGCGAATATTTCGGCGCCACCTGCATGGTGCTGCCGAGCGTGAGCGAACCGTGGGGCCTCGTCACGAACGAAGCGCTGAGCCACGGCTGCCCGGTTATCGTGAGCGAGAGCTGCGGCTGCGTGCCGGAACTCGTGATCGACGGCGTCAGCGGTTACGCGTTCCCCGCGGGCGACGTTCCGGCGCTGCAACGCACGATGCTCAAAGGTCTCGAAGCATTCGCGGATACCGAGAGTGTCGCGAGACGTTGTGTCGACGTGATCAACCACTTCGATCCGCCGTCGGCTGCGGCGAACATCGCGCGGGGCTGCGCGCTGATGCTGAATCATTGATTTCCTCTATAGGAGAACACGCGGCACCGCAACACAGAAAGGCCATGCGGATGCGGTACCGGTCCGCAGGGCGAGCGCCGGAAACGTCCCGCATCACGATGCTCGGGAGAAGGCGCGACAGTCGGGCGAGGGACCATATGAAAATTCTTATCTACGGGCTCAACTACGCGCCCGAGTTAACGGGAACGGGTAAATACACGGCTGAAATGGCCGAGGCGCTGGCCGCACTCGGTCACGACGTGCGCGTGGTGTGCGCGCCGCCGTATTACCCGGAATGGAAGGTCGCGGAAGGCTTTTCGGGCTGGCGCGGATGTCGCGAGACGCTGCGCGGCGTGCAGCTCTGGCGCGCGCCCTTGTGGGTGCCCAAGCGTCCGAGCGGCCTCAAGCGGATCCTGCATCTCGCCTCGTTCGCGGCGGCTTCGCTGCCGGCGATGATGTCGCATCTGCGCTGGCGTCCGCAGGTCGTGATGACCATCGCCCCGAGCCTTTTGAACGCACCCGCAGCGCTTGCGATTTCGCGCGTCACGGGAGCGCAGTCGTGGCTGCACATCCAGGACTTCGAAGTCGATGCCGCCTTCGACCTGGGCCTTCTCAAGAACGAACGCGCGGGCCGTGCGGCACTCGCCGTCGAGCGCTGGCTGATGCAGCGCTTCGACGTGGTCTCGTCGATCTCGGAGAAGATGATCGGGCGCGCGGCGAAAAAAGGCGTCGCGATCGCGAAAACGTTTCACCTGCCGAACTGGGTCGATACGACGGCGATCTTTCCGCTCGATCGGCGCAGCGAGTTTCGTCGCGAGCTGAACATCGGCGAGCATACGATGGTCGTGCTCTATTCGGGCAACATGGGCGCGAAGCAAGGGCTCGAAGTGCTTGCCGAGACGGCGGCGCGGATGGCCGATCGCGAGGACATCGTGTTCGTGTTCTGCGGCAACGGCGCGACGAAAGCGCAATTGCAGACACGCTGCGCGACGCTGCCCAACGTCCGCTTCCTGTGCCTGCAGCCGCTCGAACGCCTGAACGAACTGCTCAATCTCGCGGACATGCACGTCCTGCCGCAACGCGGTGATGTCGCGGATCTCGTGATGCCTTCGAAGCTGACCGGCATGTTTGCGAGCGCGCGTGCGGTGATCGCGATGGCGCAGCCCGGCACCGAACTCTTCGATGCCGTGACGACGCGCGGTGTCGTCGTGCCGCCTGAGAACGTGGACAGGCTTGCCGAGGCGATCGAGATGCTCGTTGCCGATCCTGAGTTGCGCGCGAACTTCGGCGCGGAAGGGCGGCGCTTCGCGCAGGAGCGGCTGGCACCGCTCGCGGTATTCACGCGGCTGGAAGAGAAGCTGACGGAACTCGTCGAGACTCAGCCTTCGACGGATGCCGCCGATACGCGGACCGTCGATGCCGGCGAGCGTCCGTTCGCCAAGGTCAGCGAGCGGACGGTGATCCTGCGTGTGGAAAAGGTGGACTGACGTTCAGGGCGCTGGCCGTCGGCCAGCGCTTTTCCGATGACGATGTTCCAGCCGCCGAGCACACTATCGTGCCCCTGACGCAACGGCATGTCCCAACTCCCTCACCAGGGCGACTTGTAAATCTCCCTCGGCTTCGCGGGCGCAACCGGCTTGCCGCCCGGCGATTGATAGAGCGCTGCCGCCGCGCCATCCGGCGTCAGCTTCGCATCGCGGTTGCGCGCAAGCGGCCGCAATTGCACGCGGCCGCCTTGCGGCACCATGCCGTCCTGCTGCGCGAGCATCTTTTCGGTCGGCGTAGAGGGTTGCGTCGTCTGCCCATTGGCATTCGCGCCACGCTTGCCGTTCGTGGGCGTGCCGTAGGGGTCCGCGTAGGTTCGCGGGCCGCCGAGCATGTCGAGCTCCGCCGCGTTGCCGCCATCGCCGAGCGGCGCCGCCTGCACGCCCTGCGCGCAGAGCAGTGCAGCAGGCAGGCAAAGCGCCGCGATCAGCGGATGAAACGTCGAACGAATCGTGCGTGCCATGTGGTGCTCTCCAGTGCGTGCTTGCTTGAATCGATGGTGTCGCCGGGCCGTTTCAGCGCCGGGATGCTTTCACGTCAGACGATGCGCGCGACCCTGAAAACAGCATATTCCGAGTCCCCGGCTGCTACCGCCAAAAGTCTTTCCCGTGCGGCCATTCGTGCTGTAGCGCACGCGGGCTGGCGCACGCTTCGCAGATAATCGGATCACCAAAGGTCGGTTCAAGTGACCAATCAGAGGCGACTTGCCCGTCAAGAAACGTCCCTTAAGTACGGTGATAGAGAGCATTCGCAAGTGCATGATTCGCGCTGCGGCGCGGGGCACGGTAATCACGCGGGGATCGGGCAAATGGACAGGGCAATTGGGGAAGATTGCGTCGGCCACGCAGGCGGCACCGAAAGTGCGCCGCAGAGTCCGAGCGTCGGCGCGCCGGGCAAGGTGATCGATCTGTCGCTCGCCGGCCCCGGCAACTTCGTCGCCAAACGCGGCTTCATTACCGAACTCGCGTGGTTCTTCCTTGAAGCGTGCATCATCAACAACAAGCTAATCCCGGTCTCGTTCGTGCGCGTCGCGCTGCTGCGTGCATTCGGCGCACGCATCGGGCGCAACTGCCGCATGCCGCATCCGGTCCGCGTGAAGGCGCCGTGGAATCTCGAAGTCGGCGACAACTGCTGGTTCGGTGTCGATGCATGGATCTACAACCAGACGACGCTGCGGATCGGCTCGAACGTTTGCATCTCGCAAGGCGTATTTCTCACGACGGGCTCGCACGACGTGGCGGGCAACATGGACCTGAAGGTCGCGCCGATCGTCATCGAAGACGGCGTGTGGATCACGTCGAAATGCGTCGTACAGATGGGCGTCACGATCGGCCGCTCGGCCGTCGTCACGCCGATGTCGGTCGTGCACCGTTCGCTGGAAGCGGAAGGCGTGTACGGCGGCAATCCGGTGCGGTTCATCAAGAAGCGCTTTACCGCTTGAGAAGCTGCATCGCCTGAATGCATCGCTTAAGTGCATGGCTCACAGTTCATAACAAGCAATCACGGATGCAAACCGCGGTCAAAGGACGGGCGCATCCTTGTCGCCATTTCGGGGTGACGGAAGAGACGAATAGCTTGGCTGCACAGGCTGCCAGTTTGGCGGACCAGCCATTTCTTCTGGGCCGAATATTCTTGGGGGACAACGCACGTGGGTTCTCGCTGCCGCGCGCAAGCCACGCTTGTATCGCATGCATCGCAGGGAACCGATGACGACGTTCGAATCCTGCACGAGTCCTGCCGCATCGAGCGGTATCGAAGGGACAGTGGCGGGAGTCGGCGTTTCGATTGTGGATCGCGACAGCGGACGGGTTCGATCGAGGGAATCGGTCATGAACCGGGCGAATCGCTGAGCACGAGAGAGAGGGAGCACGGGGCATGTTCATCGACAGCCGAAGAGTAGAAGATCGGGCAGTCATAGAGACCACGGTATGCATCATCGGCGCGGGGGTGGCGGGGATCACGCTCGCTCGCGAAATGGAAAAGCTGGGCATCGCCACGTGCATGCTCGAAAGCGGCGGACTCAAGCCGGATTCGGAGACGCGCGATCTGTATCGCGGGGAAAACGTCGGCGTGCCATATGAGTTCGCCGACGGCTGCCGCAGCCGCTATCTCGGCGGCAGCAGCAATTGCTGGGGCGGCTGGTGCCGTCCGCTCGATTCGTGGGACTTCGACAAGCGCGACTGGGTGAAGGACAGCGGCTGGCCCTTCGGCCTCGACGAACTGCGCCCGTACTACGCCCGCACGCATGCGCTGCTCAAGCTCGGCGAGAACAACTTCGAGCCGGCGTACTGGGAAGCGGCGATTCATCGTAACGATGTGCGGCGTCATCCGTTCCCGAGCGGCAAGGTGCGCGACACGATCTCGCAGTTCAGCCCCCCGGTGCGCTTCGGCAGGGAGTATCGCGAGGATCTGGAAAAGGCGCGGTACGTGCGCGTTTTCTTGCATGCGAACGCGCTGAACATCGATACCGATCGCGCGGCGAAAGAGGTCACGCAGATCGAGGTCGGCACGCTCTCAGGACGACGCTTTTCGATGAAGGCGAAGGTCTTCGTGCTGGCGACGGGCGGCATCGAGAATGCGCGGCTGCTGCTCTCGTCGAACAAGGTGCAGGCTGCGGGTCTCGGCAACGGCAACGATCTCGTCGGCCGCTACTTCATGGACCATCCGCGCATCATGTCGGCGAAGGTGAACTTCAAGAAGCAGTGGGCGCGCAACAAGCTCTACGACATCAAGTATCACTACCAGAACACGGCCGTCGCGGCGCACGGGACGTTCATCTCGTCGCAGTTCGCGTTGACGAAGGACGTGCTCGAACGCGAGAAGCTGCTCAACGCGCGCTCGTGGTTCTACTCGGTGTTTCGCGGCGAAAACACGAAGGGCTCGGAAGCGCTGATCCGCTGCAAGCAGGCGCTGCTCGGCAAGGACCAGCCGGGCTGGAACTTCTCGTCGGACGTGATGCAGATGATGGCGCATCCGGTCGATACCGCGTGCTTCGGTCTCGCGCGGCTGTTGCAGCCGCGTCCGCTCATCACCGAGGTGAAGATCCAGACGATCGTCGAAGCCGAGCCGAACCGCGACAGCCGCGTGACGCTCTCGGACAAGAAGGACAGCCTCGGCCTGAATCGCGTGAAGGTGGACTGGCAGGTGACGGAGCTGGTGAAGCGCACGTTCGATCGCACGGTCACGCTGATCGCGGAAGAACTGCAGCGCGGCGGTGTCGCCGATGTGGAGCTCGATGAACCGCTCGAAGGCAAGCCGTGGCCCGCGCAGCTCGAAGGGACGTGGCATCACATGGGCACGACACGCATGCACGATTCGCCGAAGGAAGGCGTCGTCGACCGGAACTGCAAGGTGCACGGCATGAGCAACTTTTATATTGCCGGCAGTTCGGTGTTTCCGACGGTAGGCGCGAACTTTCCGACCATCACGATAGCCGCGATGACGCTGCGTCTGTCCGAGCACATCGCGTATGCGTTGAAAAGCGCAGACGCCGGCGCGACGGTGACGGCTATCTCAGCCGGTGAACATCCGCAGCAGGAAGAGCCGTTGCCGTTCGCGGCATCGACGCTGCACATGCCTTCTGATCTGGCGCTGGAGATGGGGAAGAAGTAAGAACGAGGAAAAACCCGCCTCGGCGGGTTTTTCGCTTTAATGACGCTCAACGCTCAACGCTCAACGCTCAACGCTCAACGCTCAACGCTCAACCGAAGCGGTCCGCGGTCGCTCCGCGTACGCAAGGTCCCGATTTAACGCGCATTGCCGCAACACGCGCACAAGATCATGCGACATTGCATCGACCGTGAAGCGCTTCGTGAAAGTCGCGAGCGCTTGCGTGCGCATCTTCGCGGCATCGGCGGGGGGCATCGTCAGCCAGGAACGCAGCATGTCGGCCGCGCCCTCGACCGTATCCGTCCCGACGATCCCCGCGCCGTCCGTCTGCACTTCGCGCCAGATGTTGACCTTGTCGGAGATCAGCACCGGCAGCGAGCATCCGAGCGCTTCCGCCACCGCGATCCCGAAGTTTTCCTGATGCGACGGCAACGCGAACGCATCGCTCGCATGGAACGCGCCCCACTTCATGTCGCCGGCGAGCATGCCGCTCCACGTGATGCGATCCGCGATACCGAGATTGACCGCGAGCGCCTGCAATTGCGCTTGCCATTCGCCGCCGTCGGGGCCGGCCATCACGAGGTGCGCTTTCGGATCGAAATCGCGCACGGACGCGAACGCCTCGATCAGCAGATCGCAACCTTTCTTCTCATGAATGCGGCCGAGAAAGAGGATCAGGCGCTTGTCCGCAAGCTGCGGATACTGCGCGAGAAAATGCGCGCGCAGTGTGGGGGCGTCGGTCGGCGGCGGATTCGTGCCGAACGCGACGACTTCTTCGTTCGCGTGATACAGCCTGAACGACTGCCGCGCCAGCACGCGCTCTTCCTCGGCGGTGAAGAGGACGCGCTCGGCATCGCGCAGCACGCGATACTCGGCCCACGGCCAGTAGAGCCATTTCTTCAGATGCTTGAGCGGATACGTGCGCTTGAACCACGGATCGAGCATGCCGTGCGGAAACACGTAATAGGGCACGCCGATACCGCGCAGCGCCTTCCACGTCCCGTAGCTGTGGTACTGCCAAAGACCGTTGACGATCACCGCATCGAAGCGCGCCGCGTGTTCGCGCAGCCACGGCACGAGGCGCGGGCACAAGCCGTAGTTGCCCTTCGACGGACCGAGCGCATGCACCGTCAGCGGAAACGCCGCGAGCGCGGGCGTTTGGGGATCGTCGAGGGTCACGACTTCGACTTCGTGACCCATCGACTTCAGGCTGAGGCCGCTCTGGCGAACGCCCTCGGTGGGGCCGCCCGCGCGAGGGTCGATGGTCGACAGCAGATGGAGGATCTTCATGTGCATTTGCCGGTCAGTCTCTCATCAAGGCGTCGCGCGGGCTGCATCGTGTCAGGCTATGTCAGGCGAGCGGCGCGAGGGTACTCGTGCCGGAAGGCGGCTTCTCACGACCATGATCATGCGTGAGCGACGGTGCCGCCGCCGGATGCGGCGGGAGAAGCTCAGGATCGTCCTGTAGTTCGTGCGGATTGTGCGGGCGCATGCCGGGGTCCATGGGGCCGAGGTCGTGGCCGAATATCGGATGGCGCTGCATCGCGGGGTCGCTGGCGGCGCGAAGGCGCATCGCGTGGGCGATGCGTGCGTAACTCGCGACCAGCAGTCCGAGCGCCACGCCGAACACGAGGCCCGAGAAACGGTTGCCGAGCGGATTGCCGCCCACCGACGTCGCGGGCAGCGCGGCGAGCACGAGCAGCGCGCGCCCGAGCACCGGCAGATACAGCACGTCTGGCGCGCTGCGTCGCCATGCGCGATACGCCTGCGAGCCGCGCCAGAGTGCGAACAGCACGGCGAGCGGCAGCCCGATGCCGAACAGGATGCCGCCCGCGAAGAACTGATAGACCCAGAAGTTATGGCCGGCCGCCCATTCCTTGATTGCGTAGAAATCCTTCGCGCTCATCTGGCCGGCGAGTTCGGGCAGATACGTGGGCGAGTAGTGGTAGTTGTGACCGTAGCCCATGCCCGCGAGGAGCGATACCGTCGACGACGTCGTCTGGTCGTACTGGTCCTTCATTTCGGCGAGACGCGTGACGGTCGTCGGATCGCGGCCCGATTCGGTCGCGGACGAAAAGAAGATGCGCTGCGTCCAGTGTTCGGCGACCGTCGGGAAGAACGCGGCGGCGGCGAGAGTCATGCCGCCTAGCAGCACGCCGATCATCACGGCACGCGCGCTCGACTTGATCAGGCTCTTGAGCGAAGGCGACGCGATCCAGGTCGCGAACGCGAACAGCAGCACCGTGCCGACGAGGAGACTGCGCGTCACGCTCAGCAATTCGATGACGATCGTCACGAGAAAGAGCACGACCGATACCTTCGTCAGCCGTTTCGCGACGACGAATTCATGCAGCAGCAGCCCCTGTAGGCAAAGGAACGTGACCGACACGATCCGGAAGCGCACGTTCTCAAGGCTGCCGCCCGTCGCCATGCCGTAGGCGAAGCTGAAGAAAAGCGAGACGACCATCGACCAGAACATGATCTTTTCGATCTGTTCGAGGCGGTCCTGATTCCACGGATGGCAGGCGACGAAGTAGCCGAGCAGCATCAGGAGAAAGGGCAGCAGCACGCGCAGGTAGTTGCCGAAGTCGTTGCCTTGCAGAACCTGCGTGACCGCGCTGCCGACGATCGTCAGGAGCAGTGCGGCGGTGACGAACTCGCGGAGTTTCGAGCGGCGCGCGAAGTGCGGCGCGATGAGCAACAGTGCGATGCCGCCCGCGACGGCCGGAAGTACGAGGAGAACCTGCAGAACCTTGCTGCCCGTTTCCGCGCCCTTGAAGTCGAGGGCGAGAGGGAACAGGAACATCCACATCCAGAACAGGGCGTACTTGTTGCGCATGTCGATCTCGCTCGTGACTACTGGTCTTTAAGCTCTTCGTGGCGACTGCGAAGCCGCTGCATACCCTTGAAGACCATTGTCGCGCCTCGCGCGCCGGCAGTCACGGCCCTCTCCGGGTACCCCCGTATTTGTGAGTCGAATATAGCAGCGGCATAAAGTGCACGCCTTCGCGGCGGCGCCTAAGAACTAGCGTTCGGCGCGAAACGACAGACTCCCATGTGCGCCACGCCACGCATCGTCTCGCGGGCCTGGAGCACACTGCGGGAAATGTTGCAGCGCCGACACCCGGCGCATCCGATGTCGGCGAACGACCGGATGTTGGCGGATCGAAACGCCATTCCCGGCAGAAGATTCATAGGCCGGAAGAAGACGCGCAACAAGCGCATTTTCGCGCGTTTATTTCGTATGAGCGTGCGTCGTGCCGGGGAAAAACCGGCGCGTGTGGCGTCCGCTCCACAGCAGCGGGTTCGTCATGTAAAAGGTCCCTTACAGCGCTGCTTCGAGCGCAACGAGGACCGTGGTCAACGAGACCTTCGCAACGAGGGGGAACGCATGGGCTGGTTCGGCGCTTCACGCACTCAGTCATCCAGGCAGGCACCGGCACCAGGACCGGCCCGCTCGATCGAACTCGATTTCATCCGCGGAATCGCCATCATCGCGGTGATGGGCTATCACTTCCATTCGTACCCGACGGGCAGCGCAATCATCGCGGCGATCGAGATGCCGCTGAAGAGCTTCGGCCACGAAGGCGTGAACCTGTTCTTTACGCTCTCGGGCTTTCTCGTCGGCGGATTGTTGTTGAAGCAATACTCGCAGGACGGACGCATCGATGCGGGCCGTTTCATCGTCCGGCGGATGTTCAAGATCTGGCCGGCGTACTACGTGCTGATCCTCTTTCATGTATTTGCGGGACGCCATCCGACGAGCACGTTCCTCGTGCAGAACTTGACGCACATGCAGAACTATTTCGGGTCGTCGATTGCGCAGACGTGGAGTCTTGCCGTCGAGGAGCATTTCTATCTGTTCCTGCCTGTGCTGCTGATCGGCTTCGCAAGGCTCAAGCTGAGAGCCAACGCGATTCTCGGCGTGCTTTTCGCGATCTGCATGCTCGTGCTCGTCGCGCGCAGCGCGGCGGTCGCGAATGGCGACTTGAACGGGACGTTCTTCTATACGCAGTACCGCATCGACAGCCTGCTTTTCGGCGTGATGCTCGCCGCGATCTACTGGATGAAGCCCGCCGCATACCAATGGCTCGCCGTGCGCAAGAAGACGCTGATCGCGACGGTCGTGCTCCTCGTCGCGTGGCTCGTGTTCGGCACGCGCAGCGTCGCGCTCGACCAGAGCATCGGCTATACGATCCAGGCTATCGGCTTCACCGCGCTCATCGTGCTCACGCTCGAATACTCGGGATCGATTCGCGGATCGCGGATCTATCGCGGGGTCGGCTGGATCGGGCTTTATTCGTATGGCATTTACTTGTGGCATTCGCTCGCGCTCGCGCCCGGCGACATCCTGATTCGCAAGGCATCGGCGATGGGGCTGCCAGCGATTCCTTCTTGGTTCGCCATCATGGCGGCGCAGTTCGCGATCGCGACAATCGTCGGGTATGTGACGACGCGCGCGGTCGAGTTTCCGTTTCTCCGGATTCGCGATGCGCTGTATCCGGCGAAGCGGAAGCGTCCGATCGAAGTGCCTGCGGCGGGGCATGTTTCGTGATGTAAGTCGCTCTTCGCCAAATGCAAAAAGCGGCGCACGTGCGCCGCTTTTTGCATTTTCAGCGTGCCACCGAAGCCTTCAGATCACCGCCTGCCGCAACGTCTTCTTGAACTGACTGAGCGTATTACGCTCGAGCAAATGCTGTGCACCCGGCGTCGCATGGGGCACACCCGCGAGCACCACATCGAGCGCGCGATTGATCGATGCCACCGAAAGGTCATCGACCACCGGACCCAGTTCCCCCGTCCTGCAGAACCATCCGATGAGCCCATCCGCCGTCGCGATCACCGGCTTGCCGAAGCGATACGCCTGCACGAGCACGCCGCTCATGCCGTAGTGTCCCTTGTAGCCGAGCCACACGACATCGCACGCGGAGAAGAGATCGAGCTCCGCTTCGATCGAGATGAACCTGTCGAGCACGACCGGCGCCGGCACGAGTTTCGAGGTCGCCGCCTTGAGCGAAGCGCGCACTTCCTCGTCCTGCGCGCCCGCGATCACGAGCGTCGGCGCTTCCTTCGACGCGGGCCGCGCGGCAAGCGCCGCGGCAAGCTCGAATATCCCCTTGCGGTCGTTGATCGCGCCATAGACGAGCACGTGCTTGCCGCTGCCAAGTCCGAGACGCGCCTTCGCGAGCTCAGGCTCGGCGGCGCGCGCATCGGGGAACGGATCGGCGAGATATTCGATCGCGGCAGCTGCCGCCGACGCATTCAAACCACGATGCCCGATATCCGTCCACCAGCCGGCGAGCGTCGGATCGATGGTGAGGAGCGTTTTCAGGCCGCGTGTGCGGATCGCGCGCATGAAGAGCTGCGTCTTCGCGGCGTTCACGAGCGGACGACGCGGCGCCCTCACGCCCACCTGATCGTGATGAAAATTCGAGCGCATCGTGATGCCGACCCACGGCGTCGCGCCGAACGGTGAGCCGAGGAAGGGCAGCGCGAGAAAAAAGTAATCGACGTAAGGCACGACCACCAGCGCGACGCCGCGCCCGCGGCTCGCGACGTCATACGCGTGCCGAAAGTCCTGATGAAAGCGCGCATAACTGATCGACGACAGCCCCCGGCGTCCGCTGCGTTCCGGCGGCGCGACGAGCGCTATCTGCAATTCCGCTCGGTCCTCCGCCTGCAGCCGCGCGACGAGCGGATGACTCGCGTTGGAAGGCTCCGTCACGATGACGCAGCGATAACCCGCTTCCATGTAGGCGTTCGCCGCCCATTCGGCGTATCGCCAGCGATGGCCACTGAAGTTCGGCTCGATGATCAGGACGGTGTCGTTTATCATGCGTCGAAAACGTGTCGGAAAAGTGTGAGGTGCGCGCCGTCATGCGTTTTGGCGCGCAGCAAGCGGCATTGAGCCGACGAAACCCAACACTAGCACCGTGGCGCGTGCGACAAGCGCCAAAGTCGCGTGGTTTTCCGGCGTCAAAAGACAGTGGCAAAGCCCACACGATATGACGTTTCGGGCCGATTTCGACTACGGGTTGGCGTCCATTGTGGTCTTTGCCACGATACCTTTTGCATACTTCGTGGGATAAAGCACGGGCGCTCGATCGCTGCGCCCCTAGTCGCCACCTTGAACGCGTGCCGTAGCCGCCACGAGCTCAAAACGCTCGCGAGACGCCACCGCACCGCGGTTTGCAACAGCCAGCAGCGCGGGGAATACCTTGGTGAGATCTGTCCGGCTTTCGTTTCTACCGGCGCGCGCGCGATTCGATCACGATGCGGCGTTTTGGGTACTGCTGCAACAGGTAGTGGTACGGGGGCTGGTCGCGGTCAAATTTCTCGCCATCGGCCGGATTCTCGGGCCGGAGGCGATCGGCGCGGTCAGCGTGGCACTGCTCGCGGTCGCGATCGCCGAATCGCTCTCCGATACGGGACTCGCGCAGGCTGTGGTCCAGGGCCACGACGCGCCGACGCACGGCGAACTCGGTGCCGTCTGGACGACACTCGCGGCGCGCGGCGTGCTGATCGGCGTGCTGCTCGCCGCGCTCGCGCCGTTCATGAGCAGCCAGTTCCATCTGACGGGATCGATCGGGCTCCTGTTTCTCGCCGCCGTCCTGCCGATTCTGCGCGGCATCGCATCGCCCGCGTATTTCATCGTGACGCGCCAGCGCGGCTTCCAGAAGCTCGCGGGCGTCGAGACATCGACGGCGTTCGTCGACTGCGCGGTCGGTCTCGCCTGCGCGCTGGCCGGTGCGGGCGCGTACTCGGTGCTGATCGGCCTGCTTGCGGGCGAACTGCTCAAGACCACGCTCACCTGGACCACGATGTCGCCGCGTCCGCCTGTAAGGCTCGCGTTCTCCGGCATCGGGCACTACGTGAATTTCAGCCGCTGGATCTGGGCGGGCAGTGTCGTGAATCTTCTGCTGAATCAGTTCGACAAGGTGATCGTCGCCAAGCTGCTCGGGCCGCTTCAGTTGGGCGCCTACCAGATGTCGTCGAAGCTCGCGCAGATGCTGCTCGCCGATGCCGCCATCGCGATGTCGCAGTATCTCTTTCCGACGTTCTCCGAGCATCATCGACGGGATGTGGAGTCCGCGCGGCGGCTTTTCAGGCGTTATCTCGTGCTTGCGGCGATCGGCCTCGCGGCGCTCGTGATCGTACTGCGGCTCGTCGCGGAGCCGCTCTTCATGTTCGTGCTCGGGCCCGCGTGGCTCAGCGCCGTGCCGCTCTTTCGCATCTTCGTGATCAACATGGCGATCGGCGCGGTGATCGCGGTGCTGGTGTCGTGGCTGCGCGCCGTCGGCTTGCCGAAGGTCGCGACGCACGCGTCCATCATCCAGGCGGTCGTGCTGTGCGTGACCGTGCCCGTTGCGACGCACCTGTGGGGCGTCACCGGCATCGCATGGGCGATGACGGTCGGGCTCGCGTCGGCGGCGGGGTGGATGCTCTTTCGAACCGTCAGGGAGGCGTGATGCGCATACTGCACCTCGTTCTGGCTCCGCGCCTGTCGGGCGCGGAAGTGCTGGCGAAGGACCTCGCGATCTATCAGCAGCGCGGCGGCGAGACGGTGGGCGTGACCGCGCTCACGCCCCCACACGACGATTTCGTTGCGCTCCAGACCGAACTGGTCGCGAACGGCGTGCAGTGCCTTTTTCCGGAGCGCGTGCACGGGCGTGTCGGCAAGCTGTGGAGCCTGTACCGGACGGTCAGGCGCTACCGTGCCGACGTGCTGTTCGCGCACGCGACGATTCCCGCGTTCTACGCGCGCACGTTGCCGCTAAACGTGCCGGTCGTGTATGTGATGCACTCCGCCACGAACGACTTCGAGAGCCTCATGTTCCGGCGCGTCGAGCGGATGCTGTCGCGGCGCGCGCGGGCGGTGATCGCGGTGTCGCCGTCGAATATCGACGATTACGTGGGCGCGGTCGGCCGCCATCCGTCGATGACGCTGATTCCGAACGGCGTCGACATGGCGCGTTTCGCGCGGCGGCCGCTCGCCGGTATCGACGGTGTCGATGGCGGCGCGCAGATCGTGCAGATCGGGCGGTATACGTCGGTGAAGAACCAGTTGTCGACGGTGCACGCGTTCGAGCGCGTGATCCAGACGGTGCCCGAGGCGCGGCTCTTGCTGTGCGGCGTGATCGAGGACCCGGCGTATCACGCGGCCGTGGGCGATCTCGTCGCGAAGCTCGGGTTGTCGGCGCGGGTTAGCCTGCACGGGCCGCGCTCGGATGTGGCGGACCTGCTGCTGGAGTCGCGCGTCTTCGCGATGCCGTCGCGTTCGGAAGGGCACAGCATCGCGTTTCTGGAGGCGCTGGCATCGGGCGTGCCGGTGGTCGCGAGCACGATCCGGCCGTTCAGCTTCGCCGCGGATTTCCCGGGCGTCCACCTCTGCGATCCCGACGATACCGCCGCGTACGCGAGCGCGCTCGTGGCGGCGCTGCGCGAGCCGCGTTCGGTGCGTCCGCTCGGCGGGCTGACGCTCGCGGATACGGCCGCGAGGTATCTGGCGGTCGCGCATGAGGTGACGAAACGGATGCCACGGGCGGCGGTGGCTTGACGGCGCACTAAAAAGACGTTGCTCGAAGTACCGGAAAGCGGTACATTGTTACCGGTTTCCGGTACTTTCCGCTTTCGAAGTGCCCAATTTCCAAGTGCCGGTTTTCGAGTGCGTACCAGCGAAACGGTATCCCCATGCTCGCCGACTTCCTACTCACCCCCAAACAGCAGCGCATCCTGGGCGCGCTCGTCCTCAATCCGGAGCGCGGCTACTCGCTATCCGAGCTGTTCGCCCTGGGCGGCGGCGGACGCAGTTCGACGCAGGATTTCGTCGCGCGTTTGGTCGATGGCAACGTGATCCGCCAGCCTCCGGCGGGTCGCGCCGTCTACCAGGCGAACACCGATCATCCGTTGTATCCCGAACTGCGGCAGATCGCGGTGAAGAGTTTCGGCCTGAAGGAGCCGATCGAGCGCGCGCTGGCGTCGTTTCGCGACAAGGTGAAATACGCGTTCATCTTCGGCTCGATGGCGGCGGGCACGGCGGGACCGGCAAGCGACATCGACGTGATGGTCATCGGCGATGCGCGTCTCGGCCGCGTTCAGCATGAACTCGATGCGGCGGGCAAGGAACTCGGTCGCGAAGTCCACGTGAGCGTGTATCCGGAGGATGAATGGGAGCAAAAGCGCGCGTCGGACCCGGTGCTGGAATCCATCGACCACGGCCCAAAGATCATTCTCGATGTTTCCTCTTCCGCTGACTAAACACCTCTCGGACATGCTTAATGCCGGCTTTGTCCGCAAGACGCCCTTTGCGGCGAACAACGCCGTGCAGTTCCGGCGCAACACGGCGTCGTTTCTGCAGGCCGCCAAAGACGACCGGCACGCGCCGCTCGTCCGTTACGCGAACGCGTATGAAGCCGTGCATGCGCTGGCGGTCGGCTTCGTCTACCTGTATGGACTCGCGCCCGGCGGTGGCGACGGGCATCGCGTCAAGGTCATCGGCACCTTGCTGGACCATCTGAAGCCCGACCTCGATCTCGACGACCGCTCGGAGATCGAATACGCGACCCGTCAGCGCAACCAGAAGATCTACGAGTCGCCGGCGCCGCCGCCGTCCGTCAAGGCAGTCGACGATTTGATCATGAGCGTTTCGAGCGTCGAAGCGCTGGTGAAGAAGCGCTACGCTGTGTGGTACGCGCTCAGCGTCGACAAGTCGTAACCCCCCATCCCTGAAACTTTCCCCGGTTTGCGCGACGATGCTGCCTGTGCCCGTCGCGAGCGGGCCTGCGCGCGAACGCTCGACAATGCGCGCCACCTCCGCCGCACCGTCACACGTCACACACGCACAGCACACTGACCTTGGCGGCGGCCGAAAAAAGCCGCCGCCGCACAACCAAGGAGCTTCGCAGATGAGCACGATCAAGACGACGGACGGCACCGAGATCTATTACAAGGACTGGGGCAGCGGCAAGCCGGTGGTCTTCTCGCACGGCTGGCCGCTCGATTCCGACGCGTGGGACCCGCAGATGCTGTTCCTTTCGCAGAAGGGCTATCGCGTGATCGCGCATGACCGGCGCGGCCACGGACGCTCGGGCCAGCCGTCGGAAGGCAACGAGATGGACACCTACGCCGACGACCTCGCCGCGCTCCTCGACACGCTCGACATCACCGGCGCGACGCTCGTCGGACATTCGACGGGCGGCGGGGAAGTCGCGCACTACATCGGTCGTCACGGCACGAAGCGCGTCGCGAAAGCGGTGCTGATCGGCGCGGTCCCCCCGCTGATGCTCAAGACCGAGGCGAACCCCGGCGGCCTGCCGATCGACGTGTTCGATGGTATCCGCGCAGGCGTCACCGCCAATCGCTCGCAGTTCTACAAGGATCTGGCGATGCCGTTCTATGGCTTCAATCGGGACGGCGCGAAGGTGTCGCAGGGCATCATCGATTTGTTCTGGCTGGAGGGCATGCGCGGCGGCATCAAGGGGCATTACGAATGCATCAAGCAGTTCTCGGAGGTCGATTACACCGAGGATCTGAAGAAGTTCGACATCCCGACGCTCTTCCTGCATGGCGACGACGACCAGATCGTGCCGATTCACGCGGCGGCTGAACTGGCGTCGAAGATCGTGAAGGGCTCGACGCTGAAGGTGTATCCGGGCGGCCAGCATGGCATGTGCACCGTCGAGGCCGACAAGGTCAACGCGGACTTGCTGGCGTTCCTCGAGTCATAAACCTGCGCGAAAGGCCGGCTAGTCCGGCCTTATTTCTTCAGCGGATGCGCTCGGCGAAACACCATCCAGCGCGGCACCTTGAAGCGCACGATGCTGATGTATAGCCACACGTAAGTCGCCGCGAACACGACGACGAAGCAGAACAGATGCACCGTATGGCGCCAGAAGAGCGTCGCGGGAATCACGGCGACGAGGCACAGGAGCCACAGATACGGCGACGTCAGCGAATTGCGCCGCGTCAGTTCGCGCGCGTTCTGCGCACCGACCGCCCAGCGCATCAGCCGCTTGTACACCAGCATGTGCAGATGCACGCCATCGGGAATACCGGGCGAGATCCCGCGAATGAACTTCTTGCGGTAGATCGAGAAGCACGTCTCGAAGATCGGATACATGAAAAGAAGCACCGGAAACCACGCCGAGACGTCGCGATTGCGCATCACGAGCATGATCGCGAGTTCGGCGAGCATGAAGCCGACGAAGTACGCGCCGCCGTCGCCGAGAAAGATCAGGCCGGCCGGAAAATTCCAGATGAAGAAGCCGATGACCGCGCCCATCATGATCAGCGACGCCGACAGCACGATCGGGTCGTGCACCTGGAAAGCGACATACGCGAGCGACGCGAACATCATCACCGCGACCATCGATGCGAGGCCGTTGAAGCCGTCGATGATGTTGATCGCGTTCGCGAGCGCCGCGACCGCGAGCACGGTGACGGCGCACGAAATCACCGCATACGACAGCAGAAAATCGAGCGGCGGCACGCTGATGCGCGTGACCGCGATATCGAGCAGCGCGTAGGCGAGGGCGGCGGCCGCCATCGTGCAGACGAGGCGCACGAGCGGGCTCACGCGCTTGGTCAGGTCTTCGACGAGGCCCGAGAAGAACGCGGGCATGCCGCACGCGATGATCGCGAGGATGCCGGCCGAGACGGCGGGATACGCCCAGTGAAGCTGGATCGCGGAGCCGGTCAAGCCACACAGGATGCCGACGCCGCCGATGCGCGGCACCGGCGACGAATGGAATTTCTGCACGCCGGCAAGATCGGTATCGCCGATGAATCCCTCATGCAGATGCGCGAATCGCACGATCAGAAGCGTAACGAGGAGCGAAATAAGAAAAGCGAGCGCGAAACTGAGCATGAAGGATGACCGTTGAAAAAGGAAGCTCGCGGACTCGCGCGTTGTGCACGCGAGCCCGCCGGGCCTCAGGCAAAACCGTTCGGATTCTGCGACTGCCAGCGCCAGTGATCGACGCACATGCGTTCGATGCCGTACTCCGCGCGCCAGCCGATCAGCTTCGCCGCGGCGGCCGGATCGGCGTAGCACGCGCCCACGTCGCCCGGGCGGCGCGCGACGATCTCATACGGAACGGGCTTGCCCGACGCCGCTTCGAAAGCTTTCACGACGTCGAGCACGCTGTAGCCCTGGCCCGTGCCGAGGTTTACGACGAAGCTGCGATCGAGCGTCTTGAGCGCATTGATCGCCGCGATATGGCCGCGCGCGAGGTCCACGACGTGGATGTAGTCGCGTACGCCCGTGCCGTCGTGCGTCTCATAGTCGCTGCCGAAGATGCGCAGGCGCTCCAGCTTGCCGACCGCCACCTGCGCCACGTACGGCATCAGGTTGTTCGGCACGCCGGCCGGATCTTCACCGATCAGGCCGCTTTCATGCGCGCCGACCGGGTTGAAGTAACGCAGCGTCGCGATGCGCCACGACGGATCGGAAAGTTCGAGATCGCGCAGCACTTGTTCCGCGATCAGCTTCGACTGGCCGTAGGGATTGGTCGCCGAAAGCGGAAACGATTCGTCGATGGGCACGCTTTTCGGCACGCCGTACACCGTCGCCGAGGAGCTGAACACGAAGTTCTTCACGTTGCGTGCGCGCATCGTGTCGAGCACGACGAGCAGGCTGTCGAGGTTGTTGCGGTAATACTCGATCGGCTTTGCAACCGATTCACCCACCGATTTCAGCGCCGCGAAGTGGATCGCGCCAGTGATCGGATGGTTATCGAACACTTTGGCGAGCGCGGCTTCGTCGCGGGCATCGGCTTCGTAGAACGCGAGCTGCTTGCCGGCGATCTTCTGGACCCGTGCAAGCGATTGAGCATTGCTGTTCACGAGATTGTCCACCACGACGACGTCGTAGCCGTCGTCGAGCAGCTCGACGCAGGTGTGCGAGCCGATGAAGCCGGCGCCGCCGGTGACGAGGATCGTGCCCTTGGGTTGCTTGTTGTCCGTCATGTTTCGAGGTCTCCGGGTGACGCTTGGGTCAGAGTGAAACGCCGGTAATTGCGCGTATTGTGCCTTTATATCGCTCGACGACGGCTTTTTCGTCGAATTCGCGGGCGACCTTGGCGCGGCCCTGCACGCCCATCTCCGCGCGTTGCCGCGCATCGAACGTGAGCATGCGGTCGAGCTGGTGGGCGAGACTGTCCGCGCTTTTCGCTTCGCACAGAAGCCCCGTGACGCCGTCCTCGACCACTTCGCGGCAGCCGGGGACGTCCGTCGCGACGATCGGGCGTCCCATCGCCGAGGCTTCCATCAAGGTGCGCGGCACGCCTTCGCGATATGAAGGCAACACGACGCAATCGGCGTTTGCAATGTGAGGACGCACGTCATGCGCCTCGCCGAGGTATTCGATCACATTGTCGCGCTCCCACGCGTCGACTTCCGTGCGGGAGATCGCGCTCGGGTTATCGACGCCGACCGGCCCGAGCAGTTGGAAACGTGCGTTCGGATGCGTTGCGCCCACGCGCCGCGCGGCTTCCACGAATTCCGCGACGCCCTTGTCCCACAGGAGCCGCCCGATCAGGATGAACACGAACGACTCGCGCTCGGGCAAGGGTTCGAACGCGTATTCGTCGAGATCGACGCCTTCGCCGTGCAGAAGGCGCGCGCGATCCGGATGCGCGAGCAGATCCTGCCTGGCGAATGCCTCGCGGTCGTCGCGGTTGAGGAACCACACTTCGCGCGGAAAGCGGAACGCGAAACGGTACAGGCGCTTCGCGACCATCGCCGTGCGGCTCTTCTGGATGAAGACGTAGCCGAGCCCGGTCGTCACCGCGATCGACGGCACGCGCGCGAGCCACGCTGCGATCGATCCGTAGATGTTCGGCTTGATCGTGTAGTGGAAGACGACGTGCGGACTCGTCGCGCGGTATTCGCGGTAGAGCGCGGCGAGCGTCTTCAGGTCCTCGCGCGGATCGGTCCCTTTGGAGGCGACCGGCAATTCGACGCAGCGGCACCCCATCGCGACGAGCGGCTCGAACGTGCGGTCGCGCGGCGCGATGATGGTGACCTCCGCGCCGCGTTCGGTCAGCATCCGCAGCACGCCCCGCCGATACGTATAGATCGCCCACGCCGTGTTGCAGACGAGGGCGATGCGAAGGCGATTGGGTTGTGCGGTCATCCGGTATGCGTGAGAGAGGGGTTTAGCGGAGCAGGCGAGCCTTGATGCGGCGCAACGCGCGATACGGCAGCACGAGATGCGCGACGCTTTTGACCACGCCGATCCAGTCGGGAGCGTTGCCCGCACGGAAGTAACGCAGTTGCAGGCGCAGCGTTGACAGCACTTGCGTGCGGCGTTTCGTGGCGCTGATACCGGCTTCGTTCGACTCGTAATAGAGGCCGAATTCCGGCAGGTTCGCGCAGTCGTGCCGTTCCATCAGGCGCAGGATCAGATCGAGGTCTTCCGCCGCGCGATATTGCGCGCGATAGTTGCCCGCCTCGCGCACGGCATCGACGCGCAGCATCAGCGACGGATGCGCGAAGCACGAGCGCATCAGCATCACGCGGCGGATCGCGGCGGGATCGGCGGGCGGCGTGAGGTCGAAAAGCGGCGCGCCTTCGGTACTGACTACGTGCGTCCACATGCCGAGCGCAGCGACCCGTGGATGTGCCTCCATATACGCGCGCTGTTTCGCGATGCGTTGCGGCGTCGCGAGATCGCCTGCGTCGATGCGCGCTGCGTAGCGGATGCCGCGCGCGGCGAGAGCATCGATGCCCACAGCCAGCGCCCGCTCGATACCGCCGTTCGCCGGCAGACGCAGGACTTCGATGTCGAGCCCGCGCATCGATGGCGCGACGATCGGCGGTGTGCTGCCATCATCGACGATCAGCACGCGCACGGTCGAATCCTCGCGGAACGACGCGAGCGTGCGTTCGAGTTCGGCTTGTCCGTTAAACGCGGGAAGCAGGATCGCGACGTCGTTCATGCGCTCAGCCTGAAGCGGAGGTAGTAGAGATTGACGCTCGCCGCCACGAGATAACCCACCGCCAGTCCGATCAGCGCGCCGTGTCCGCCGAGACGCGGAATCGCAATCCAGTCGACGACGAACGCCACCGCCAGCGCGAGCAGCCACTTCGCGAGCAACACGAACTTGGCCTGATATTTCAGCACGACGAGATTCCCGATCGCCTCGATCCCGGCCGGGACAGAGAGCCACACCGCCCAGCGGAAGATATCGATCGCGCCTTCGTAGTCCGGCCCGAACACCCGCGTGATGATGAACCCGGCGAGCAGATCGAGCACGATCGCGCCGGCGATCATCAGCGCGGCCGTCATCGCGACGAGTCGGATGATGTTGCGCTTCAGCAGCTTCGTGTCCTGCACGCGATAGACGAAGGCCGGCCCAATGGTCTGCGCGAGCATCAGCGCGAGCGTGATCCAGTTTTCGTTCAGCTGCTGCGCGGCGGAATAGCGCCCGAGATCGGCGAACGAGATGAAGCGTTCGAGCATCAGGCGATCGAGTTTAAGGAACAGATACATGCATACGAGACCGATCCAGAACACCGTGCCCGCGCTCGCGAACTGGCGAAAGAGGCGCCCGTCGAATTCCCAGCCGAGCGTGCCGCCGTGGCGCTTTCTGTAGTAATGCAGCAGCAAGCCCGCGATCGCAGCCGCTTCCAGCGCCCACAGCCATCCGAAGCTCGCGAAACCCGCACTCGCCCGCACGAACGCATAGACGAGCGCGGCCTTTACAAGCGCCGTGAACATGCTCGCCGCGAGCTGCGGCTTGCTGTAGGTCATGCTCTGGAGCCACGCATTGATCACGCCGACGAGCGGCTCGCGAAACAGCATCGTCACCGCGAGCCCGGCCAGCATCGCGCCGACGAGCGCATCGAGATGGCCGAACGCGATCCACGCCCACGTCGCGACGAGCGCGAGCACGGACACGGCCATGCGCAATACGAACGCGCTGCCGAGCACCCGGCCGACTTCGCCCGCCGGCCGATGAACGATGGTCGGCACGAGGATTTCGGCGCCGCACACCCAGGTGAGCGGCGCGAGCACGAGCAGCAGCGTGTTCGCGTACTGCCACTTGCCGAACGCGTCAGGACCAAAATATCGCGCGAGCAGCCCACTGATGACGATCGCGACAACGATCTGCGTCACGCGTTCGAGCCCGAGCCAGACGATATTCGCGAGCGCTTTCGCGATATCGGGGTTGCCGACGCGACTCAGCATGCGGGACCGGGCACGCGATGTGCTGGCGTGGTCCGATCACCCGATGCAATGAGCGAGTCGTGGCAGAAAGAATGTGCGTTTGACCGCTCAGGCGCCGCATTTCGTGCATTCGAGGCTAAGGGGCGGCGGGGCATTGGATTAGAATGTTTGCGCAGGAATTTGCTAGGAAACTGCTGAAAGACTGCGATTATAAGTGTGAACGGGATCGCTCCCATCGAAGGCGCGGCCCGGACGCGAAGCTGCTTGGCCCATGCAACATTGTTGCTTTCGAAGTTGGCCGCACGCGTGGCGCTCGTTCGCGTGCATGTCCGTCGGTCACGACCTGCAAGCCCGCTGGCTGCATCGCCGAGAATCCATCAACAAATAGACAGGTAGCCATTCCATGAGCCAGTCACAGATTTCCCAATCCATCTTCAAGGCGTACGACATTCGCGGCATCGTCGGCAAGACCGTCGATGCGGAAGTCGCGCGCAGCATCGGCCGCGCCTTCGGTAGCGAGATCAGGAAGCAGGGCGGCGACTCCGCCGTCGTCGCGCGCGATGGCCGACTGTCGGGCCCGGAACTCGTCGGCGCGCTCGCCGACGGCCTGCGGCAAGCGGGCGTCGACGTCGTCGATGTCGGCATGGTGCCCACGCCCGTCGGCTATTTCGCCGCGAGCGTACCGCTGCAATTGCCCTCGGGCGAGCGTCGCGTCGATTCGTGCATCGTCGTGACGGGCAGCCACAATCCGCCGGACTACAACGGCTTCAAGATGGTCCTGCGCGGCGCGGCGATCTACGGCGACCAGATCCAGGAACTGTACAAGCGCATCGTCGACGAGGACTTCACGCAAGGCGAAGGCACGTACACCGAGTACGACATCCAGCAGGTTTATCTGGACCGCATCGTGAGCGACGTGAAGCCGGTGCGCCCGATGAAGATCGTGATCGATACGGGCAACGGCGTCGCGGGCGGGCTCGCGCCGCGTCTTTTCAAGGCGCTCGGCTGCGAACTCGTGGAGTTGTTCACGGACATCGATGGCAACTTCCCGAATCACCATCCGGACCCGGCGCATGCCGAGAACCTGCAGGATGTCATCAAGGCGCTGAAGGAAACCGACGCCGAAATCGGCTTCGCATTCGACGGCGACGGCGACCGCCTGGGTGTCGTGACGAAAGACGGCGAGATCATCTACCCGGATCGCCAGTTGATGCTGTTCGCGCAGGAAGTGCTGTCGCGCAACAAGGGCGGCCAGATCATCTATGACGTGAAGTGCACGCGCAATCTCGCGAAGTGGGTGCGCGACCAGGGCGGCGAGCCGGTCATGTGGAAGACCGGCCACTCGCTCGTGAAGGCGAAGCTGCGCGAAACCGGCGCGCCGCTCGCGGGCGAAATGAGCGGCCACGTGTTCTTCAAGGACCGCTGGTACGGCTTCGACGACGGCCTCTACACCGGCGCGCGGATGCTCGAAATCATCTCGCGCGTGGCCGATCCGAGCAAGTTGCTCAACGACCTGCCGAACTCGCTCTCGACGCCCGAACTGCAACTGAAGCTGAACGAAGGCGAGAACTTCGAGCTGATCGCGCGTCTGCAGAAATCGGCGAAATTCACCGGCGCCGACGACGTGCTGACCATCGACGGCCTGCGCGTCGAGTATCCGGACGGCTTCGGCCTCGCGCGTTCGTCGAATACGACGCCGGTCGTCGTGATGCGCTTCGAGGCGGACAGCGAGGAAGCGCTCAAGCGCATTCAGGAAGACTTCCGCCGCGTGATCCTCGCGGAGAAGGCGGACGCGAAGCTGCCGTTCTGACCGTTCGATGTGAAGAAACGGCGCGGTTCCCCCGGAACCGCGCCGTTTCTTATGGCGCCGCCGCATCCCGGCCGCGCTAAAATCGCCCATCTCATTTTGTCCACGCGCCGCGCCGACGTGCGGCGCTCATCGTCCACAGCGTGCAAAAGATCTTGATTGTCCGGGTGTCGTCGCTTGGCGACGTCGTCCACAACATGCCGGTCATCGCCGACATCCGCCGCCGATACCCCGACGCGCAGATCGACTGGCTCGTCGAGGAAAGTTTCGCGAGTCTCGTCGAACTCGTCGACGGCGTGCGCCGCGCGATCCCGTTTTCCTTGCGGCGCTGGCGCAAGCGCTGGTTCTCGGCCGCGAACTGGAGCGAGATCGGCAAGTTCCGGCGCGAGCTGGAAGCGGAAAAGTACGACCTCGTGATCGACTGCCAGGGGCTCATCAAGACGGCGTGGGTGGCGAGCTGGGCGCGCGGGCCGCTCACGGGTCTCGCGAATCGAACCGAAGGCGCGGGGTTCGAATGGCCGGTGCGCTTTTTCTATGACCGGCGCGTGCCGATCGAATCGCGCACGCACGTTGTCGAACGCACGCGGCAGCTCGTTGCGGCGGCGCTTGGCCTGCCAGCGCCGCAACCGACCGACGACATCGACTTCGGCCTCGACACGAAGCGCGCCGCGCTGGCTTTGTCGCAGACGGGGCTGAACCTGCCGGTGCCGTACGTGGTGTTCGTGCATGCCACTTCGCGCGCCGACAAGCAATGGCCCGACGCCGCGTGGATCGAGCTCGGGCAGTCTTTGGTGCGGCGTGGCGCGTCGATCGTCCTGCCGTGGGGCAGCGAGGCCGAACGCGCGACGAGCGAGAAGCTCGCGAAGGAATTCGGCGCGGCGGCGATCGTGCCGCCGAAGCTGTCGCTGCCAGCGGTGGTCGGGCTGATCGATGGTGCGGCGGCGACGGTCGGCGTCGATACCGGCCTCGTTCACATTGCCGCCGCGCTGAAGCGGCCGACGGTCGAGTTGTACAATTTCTCGACCGCCTGGCGCACGGGCGGCTACTGGTCGCCGCAGGTCGCCAATCTCGGCCAGGCGAACCATCATCCGACGCTCGCCGAAGTGAAGGCGGCGCTCGCGGGCTTCGGGTTGCTGTGACACGCGGGCACCGCATCGGAATATCGAAGGCACATGACCGAATCTCAAATCATCGAAGTCGCTTCGTGCGACTGGCAGGGTAAAGACCTCTCCGTGCCGCGCGAGACGCTCGTCGCGGGCGTCGAGCGCGGCAAGGTGCTGTACTTCCCGCATCTGCGCTTCGCAATCGAAGGCGGCGAGAAAGCGCTGCTCGATCCGAAGATCGCCGATCCCAAGCGCAAGAACATCAGCTTGGCGCCGAACGGCGGCGCGCTCGCGGGCGTGCTTGGAGACGCCGTCATGCAGTCGGCGGTGCGTGCGCTCGTCGCGCGCTATCAGGCGAATGCGCGCTCGCTCGTCGACGGGCTTTTCCCCGAATACAACGGCAAGCTGCGCGTCGCGCCGACGAGCCTGCGCCTGCATCAGGTCGAGACGCGCGAAACGTCGTGGCGCAAGGACGACAGCCGCCTGCACGTCGATGCGTTTCCGTCGCGGCCGAACTACGGCGAGCGCATCCTGCGCGTGTTCACGAACGTGAATCCGCACGGCGCGCCGCGCGTGTGGCGCGTGGGCGAACCGTTCGAGGACATGGCGAAGCGCTTCCTGCCGGCGATCAAGCCGCAGATGCCCGGCGCCGCGTGGCTCATGAACCTGCTGCACATCACGAAGACGCCGCGCAGCGACTACGATCACCTGATGCTGCATCTGCATGACGCGATGAAGGCCGATCTCGACTATCAGAAAGCCGCGCCGCAGGAGGAGATGCCGTTTCCGCCGGGCTGCGTGTGGGTGTGCTTCTCCGACCAGACGTCGCACGCGGTGATGTCCGGGCAGTACATGCTCGAGCAGACCTTCTTCCTCCCTGTCGATGCGATGGCGCAGCCCGATTGCGCACCGCTCGGCATCCTGCAGCGCCTGAAGGGCAGGGCGCTCGTTTGAGCGCCGCTCGCCACGTGCGGGGGCGCGCATGCTGAGGCCGATCTATCGCGCGCTATGGTGGATCGTCGCGCCGCTCGCGGTGCTGCGTCTTCTGATCCGCTCGCGCAAGGAGCGCGGGTATCGCGAGCATATCGCCGAGCGTTTTGGCCGCGGCCCCGGGCGGCGCGCCGACGATCTCGCGCCGCTCATCTGGGTGCACGCGGTGTCGGTCGGCGAGACGCGCGCGGCGCAGCCGCTGATCGACGCGTTGATGAAAGCGCATCCCGAAGCGCGCATCCTGCTCACACACATGACGCCGAGCGGCCGCGCGACCGGCGAGCAACTTTTCGGCGATCGCGTGCTGCGCAGCTATCTGCCCTACGACCTGCCGCATCTCGTGCGGCGTTTCCTGCGCGCATGGCGGCCGACGCTCGGCATCGTCATGGAGACGGAGGTGTGGCCGACGCTCATCGACGAATGCAAGCGAGCCGACATGCCGCTCGTGCTGACGAACGCGCGGATGTCGGAGCGTTCGTACCGGCGCGCGGCGAAGTTCGGTCGCGCGACGCGCGAGGTGTTCGGCGGCTTTGCTCGTGTGCTGGCGCAGAGTCCATCGGATGCGGAGCGGCTGACTGCGCTCGGCGCGCGCAATGTCGCCGTGCTCGGCAACCTCAAGTTCGACATGAGCGCGCCGCCCGAGCTGGAAGCGCGCGGGCACGCGTGGCGCACGGCGATCGGCGAGCGGCCGGTGTGGGTCGCGGCAAGCACGCGTGAAGGCGAGGAGGTGCTGGTGCTGCAGGCGTTCGGCGCGCTCGACGTGCCGAATGCGTTGCTGATTCTGGTGCCGCGCCATCCGCAACGTTTCGATGAAGTCGCGGCGCTGGTGGCGGGCGCGGGGATGTCGTGTGTGCGGCGCTCGGCGTGGGCGCCGAAGGCGGTGGCGGCGGGATCGGGCGTGGATGCGGCGCGGCCGTTGCCGTCGAGCGCGCAGGTGCTGCTCGGCGATTCGATGGGCGAGCTCGGCGCTTACTATGCGGCGTCCGATCTGGCGTTCATCGGCGGGAGTCTGTTGCCGCTCGGCGGGCAGAATCTGATCGAGGCGTGTGCCGAAGGCGTGCCGGTGCTGATCGGGCCGCATACGTTCAACTTCACGCAGGCGACGCAGGATGCGATTGCGGCGGGGGCTGCGCTGCGGGTCGATGATCCGCAAGGGCTTGCGCGCAGCCTTCGCGAGCTGTTCAGCGACAAGCCGCGGCGGCTCGCAATGAGCGCGGCGGCATCGGCGTTCGCGGCGCGGCATAAGGGCGCGACGCAAAGGACGGTGGGGGTGTTGGGGGCGTTGCTGGAAACGCAGGAGGAAGCGGCGAAGTGAATCAGGCTGGCGCGATCGCCTCGAGTCGCCTTGCCAACATCCCCGACAAACATTCGTCGAGCCGCACGTTGCTCGCCTCGATGCCGTAAAACGTCGCGCGTTCATGCGAGCGCTGCTTCAAGCCATCACGCAACGCATCGTCGGACAGCACGCGCCAGATCGCATCCGCGAGCGCCGCTTCGTCCCCGACCGGCACGAGCAAACCATACCGCCCCTCGTCCAGCATCTCGCGCGGCCCGGTCGGGCAATCGCTCGCGACCACTGCCTTTCCGAGCGCGAGCGCTTCGAGCAGCACCATCGGCAGGCCCTCGTAGCGCGAACTGAGCACATGCATCTGCGCGCCCGCGATCAACGGATGCGGATTGTTCCGATACCCCTGAAAATGCACCCGCGCCGCGATGCCGAGCTCTTTTGCGAGCGCTTCGAGTTCGCCGCGATTCGCGCCATCGCCGACGATCACGAGGTCTTCCGTCACAGCCCGCTCGCGCACGAGCCGCGCATAAGCGCGCAGCAGCGTGCGATGGTCCTTCTGCATTTCATCGAGCCGCGCGACCGACACGATGTACGGCGCGCTGCAAGGCCGCGCCTCCACGATCGACGCACGCTCGCGAATCCGCGCGATGTCGATCGCGTTCGGCAGCACGAACACGTTGCGCAAGTTGTCGCCGAACATCACGGCGGCTTCGTCGGCCATGTGCTGGTTGAGCGCGGCGATGCTGTCGTAGCGCGCGAACTGCGTCATCAGACGCCTGCGCTTGCGCGGCCGCGAGCCGAGCCGCGCATCGAAGCTGAAATGATTGACGCCGAGCCACGCGACATCGAATTCGCCCGCGATGCGCCGCAGCGACATGTCGAAGTCGACGATGATGTGGAAGCGCCGTGCGAGCGCGGCAAGACGCTCCTTCACATAAGGCCGCACGACGAGCGTATTGAACACGTCGCGGCCCAGGCGGCCGAGCTTCGACAGGCGCTTCGCGTAGCGGCGCGCCTGGAAGTAGTTGAGCCAGGGCTTGTCGGCGAGGATCTCGATGGGGACGTCGGCGGGGATGAGCGCCTTGAAGCGCGTCTCGTACGCGGGCGACGTGAACATCACCGAGAGCGTGACCGCGAAGCGCTTGCGATCGAAGACGCGCAGCCACGAGATCAGCGCGGACTCGATGCCGCCGTCGCCGAAATCGACGATATGGAAGAGGACCGGGATGCGCGCACGAGGCGCCGCTGCCGAAGCGGATGACGACGATGCAACGGATTGCTTCGCCTGATCGTTACGGGTGAGCATGAGAGGCACGGTACGGTTTCTCGCCCGTTGCCAGGCGAGCAATGCGAATTGCGAATCCGCCATGCTACAGCAATCGTTTGGCATGCCGCATAAGCGGCCCGCCGTGCCCTCGTGCTCAAGCCGCGAGCAAGCCCTTCTCTTCGATGAAGCGGATCACTTCATCCAGCCCGTCGAGCGCCTTCAGGTTGCACATCACGAACGGCCGCTCGCCGCGCATTTTCTTGGCATCAGAAGCCATTACGTCGAGGTTTGCACCGACATAGGGCGCGAGATCGGTCTTGTTGATCACGAGCAGGTCCGATTTCGTAATTCCCGGGCCGCCCTTGCGCGGAATCTTCTCGCCGCCCGCGACATCGATCACGTAGATCGTCAGGTCCGACAGTTCCGGGCTGAACGTCGCAGCCAGATTGTCGCCGCCCGATTCGATGAACACGATGTCGGCATCGGGAAAGCGCGCGATCATCTGGTCGACGGCTTCGAGATTGATCGACGCATCCTCCCGGATCGCCGTGTGCGGGCAGCCGCCTGTCTCGACGCCCATGATGCGTTCGGCCGGCAGCGCGCCCGCGACGGTCAAGAGGCGCTGGTCTTCCTTCGTGTAGATGTCGTTGGTGATCGCGACGAGGTCGTACTTTTCGCGCATCGCCTTGCACAGCATTTCGAGCAGCGTGGTTTTGCCGGAGCCGACCGGACCTCCGACGCCGACGCGCAACGGCGGCAGCTTCTTGGTTCGGCGATGAGCGGCGGAATAGGCGGGCGTGTTCATGTTCGATGAGGTCTTCAGGAGCGAAAGAGCCGCGAATACTGCGATTCGTGTCGAGCCGACAGAATGCCCAGTTGCGGCGCGAAAGTGTTGATGTGATCGGGCGGAGTCGCGAGCGCGCGCGCGACGGCGCGATCGATCGGATCGCGCAATGCGACGATGATGCGCTGCCCCGCAAGCTGCCCGAGCGGCACGGCCTTGAGCGCCGCGGCCGCCTGGTTCTCGACCCAACCGAACGCGTAGGCGGCCAGGGCCGATTCGGGCGAGAGGTCGTGCGCGTAGGCGGCGAACGCGAAGGCGGTCGGCTGCGCGATCGGCTTCAAGGCGTTGAGCGTCGCGCGTCGTTCTGCGTCGCCCCATTCGAGCGACGTGCACAACTGCGCGAGCGACCAGCCCATTTGCTGCGTCTCGCGCCGCAGTTCGGCCGATTCGCGGCTCGCGAGAAACTCTTCATCGGCAATGGCGAGCGCGCTTGCATCATGCATGCGCCAGCGTTCGATCTGATGCGCGAGGAACGGCAACTCGCCGCGCGCGAGCACATGCGTGAGACCGCTCGCGATCCAGTTGCGCGCGGTATCGCCATCGTGGATCAGGCCGTGCTCGATCGCGGCTTCGAGACCCTGCGAATAGCTGAACGCGCCGATCGGCAACGCAGGCGATGCGAGATGCAGCAGCGCCGTGAGTTCAGCGATGCGCATGACCGTGGTCGTGGCTGCACGTCGAGTGGTCGTGGTCATGACCATGATGTTCATCGAAGACCTTCTGCGCGAGCGCGTAGTCCTCGGTGAAGGTTTCATCATGACCATGCTTGTGGCCGCCGCCATACGCGCCCGTCTCCGGCTGGAACGGCTGCGATGCGTGTTCGACTTGCGCGCCCAAACGACGCAGCATGTCTTCGAGCACCGGATCGGCTTCGAGCTTCAGGTGATCCGCGCTCACTTCCACCGGCGTGTGGCGGTTGCCGAGATGATAGGCCGCACGCGTGAGCGTCAGCGCATCCGGCGCGCGCACGACGAGCACGTCCTGCGCCGCCGCGATCACGCGAACCAGCGCGCCATCGTCGGCGACGAGCACGTCGCCATCGCGCAGTACCGAGCCGCGCGGCATCACGAGCGCAACTTCCTCACCCGTGTCGAGCGTCGCGGCGAGGCGGCTCTTGCAGCGCGCATCGAAGGGAAGGGTGAGCGTCGCGGCGCGCTTGATCAGCACGGGTGCGAGCTTCGCGGTGAGACGTTTGTCGATCGTACGCATGGTTCAGAAGAGGAAATAGCGCTGCGCCATCGGCAGCACGGTAGCGGGATCGCAGGTCAGCAACTGGCCGTTCGCGACCACCTGATACGTCTCGGGATCGACGGTGATCGATGGTTGCCACGCGTTGTGGATCATATCGGCCTTCGTGATCTTGCGGCAGTCCTTCACCGGCACCACATGCTTCGAAAGTCCATAGCGATCCGCGATGCGCGCATCCGCCGCCATCTGCGAGACGAACGTGAGCGACGTCTTGCCGAGCGCGCCGCCGCGTGTCGCGAACATCTCGCGGTAGTGCACCGGTTGCGGCGTCGGAATCGAAGCGTTCGGGTCGCCCATCTGCGCGACCGCGATCATGCCGCCCTTTACGATCATCGCGGGCTTCACGCCGAAGAACGCCGGTTCCCAGAACACGAGGTCCGCCCACTTGCCCGGCTCGATCGACCCGACTTCATGCGCGATGCCATGCGTGATCGCCGGGTTGATCGTGTACTTTGCGACGTAGCGTTTCGCGCGGAAGTTGTCGTTGCGTGCGCTGTCCTCGGGCAACGCGCCGCGCTGTATCTTCATCTTGTGCGCGGTCTGCCAGGTGCGGATCACGACTTCGCCGACGCGGCCCATCGCCTGCGAATCGGACGAGAGCATCGAGAGCGCGCCCAGGTCGTGCAGGATGTCTTCGGCGGCGATCGTCTCGCGGCGGATGCGCGACTCGGCGAACGCGATGTCTTCCGCAATCGACGGATCGAGGTGATGGCAGACCATCAGCATGTCGAGGTGTTCGTCGAGCGTGTTGATGGTGTAGGGGCGCGTGGGATTCGTCGACGAAGGCAGCACGTTCGATTCACCGCAGACCTTGATGATGTCCGGTGCATGGCCGCCGCCCGCGCCCTCCGTGTGATACGTGTGGATCGTGCGGCCCTTGAATGCGGCTACCGTCGTTTCGACGAAGCCCGCTTCGTTCAGCGTATCCGTGTGGATGGCGACTTGCGTGTCGGTATCGTCGGCGACCGAGAGGCAGTTGTCGATCGCGGCGGGCGTCGTGCCCCAGTCTTCGTGCAGCTTCAGGCCGATCGCGCCCGCCTTGATCTGCTCGACGAGCGGCGCCGGCAGGCTCGCGTTGCCCTTGCCGAGAAAGCCCAGGTTGACGGGCCAGCCGTCGGCGGCCTGCAGCATGCGTTCGATGTGCCACGGACCGGGCGTGCAAGTAGTCGCGTTCGTGCCGGTGGCGGGACCGGTGCCGCCGCCGAGCATCGTCGTCACGCCGCTTGCGAGCGCTTCGTCGATCTGCTGCGGGCTGATGAAGTGGATATGCGAATCGATGCCGCCCGCCGTCACGATCATGCCTTCGCCCGCGATCACTTCGGTGGCCGCGCCGATCGCGATCGTCACGCCGGGCTGGATGTCGGGATTGCCCGCCTTGCCGATGGCGAAGATGCGTCCGCCCTTGATGCCGATGTCGGCTTTCACGATGCCCCAGTGATCGAGGATCAGCGCATTGGTGACGACCGTATCGACGACGTCGTCCGCGACGCGTTGCGACTGGCCCATGCCGTCGCGGATCACTTTGCCGCCGCCGAATTTCACTTCTTCGCCGTAGGTGGTGAAGTCGCGTTCGACTTCGATCAGGAGGTCGGTGTCGGCGAGACGGACACGGTCGCCGGTGGTCGGGCCGAACATTTCCGCGTAGGCGCGGCGGCCGATGCGTAGCGTCATTGCTTTTTATCCCGATAGAGTCAGAGCGGTCCCATCACGAGACCGTTGAAGCCGTAGACGGCGCGATCGCCCGCGAGCGCGACGAGCTCGACGGTGCGTTCCTGTCCCGGCTCGAAGCGCACGGCGGTGCCCGCCGCGATGTTCAGGCGAAAGCCGCGGGCTTTCTCGCGTTCGAAGACGAGCGCCGTGTTGACTTCGTAGAAGTGGTAGTGCGAGCCGACCTGCACGGGGCGGTCGCCGGTATTCGACACGACGACCGACACGGTTTCGCGGCCTGCGTTGAGTTCGTGTTCGCCGTCGTCGATCAGATATTCGCCGGGGATCATGGCGCGGGTTCCTCTTTGATCAGGGGATCGGATGATGGACGGTCACGAGCTTCGTGCCGTCGGGGAAGGTGGCCTCGATCTGGATGTCGGGGATCATCTCGGGGACGCCTTCCATGACGTCATCGCGGGTCAGCAAGGTGGTGCCGTAGTGCATCACATCGGCGACGGTCTTGCCGTCGCGGGCCGCTTCCATCAGCGCTGCCGAGATGAAGGCGACGGCTTCCGGATAGTTCAGTTTCAGGCCGCGGGCGCGGCGGCGTTCCGCTAATAGCGCAGCCGTGAAAATCAGTAGCTTGTCTTTTTCTCTTGGGGTGAGTTTCATCGGTTGGTCTTGTTTCGCTTCGCTTTAGGCGGGTTGCGTTAAGTTACACCGTTTGATGCGCTCGTGGTTCTATGGAACTTGCATTCTTAACGGTCTATTTGCTCTGCCCCTGTCCGGGGCGGGACTCACTTTCTTTGCTGCTGCAAAGAAAGTAAGCAAAGAAAGCAGCTTCCAACCGCCAGCGCTAACAAATCCTCACTCGCATAGAAACGGATTGGCGCTGGAGAGTAAGTGTCGCCCTCACGGCAGAACCGGGCTTGGCTCGCGGACCCACTGTGGCAACGCGCACTTCCTCTGAGTGGTATGCGCTCCGTTTGGCGCCGTCCTCGCTTCGCTCCGACGTCGGGTTCACAAAAGCCATCTTTTGCTTGCGCTCCCTGCTTGCCTTAATTCCCCGCGCCGTGCACCAACGTCTGAGCGCGTAGCGCGAGGACGGATGTATGACTGCTGCACCTCTCCGGTGTACTGCGAGTTGCCACAGTGGGTCCGCGAGCCAAGCCCGGTTCTACCGTGAGGGCGACACTTACTCTCCAGCGCCAATCCGTTGATACGCGAGTGAGGGTTTCTTAGCTTTGGCGGTTGGAAGCTGCTTTCTTTGCTTACTTTCTTTGCAGCAGCAAAGAAAGTGAGTCCCGCCCCGGACAGGGGCAGAGCAAATAGACCGACAAGAAAACAAGTTCCCTAAAAGCGCGAGCGCATCAAACGGTGTTCACTTAACCCCACCCCACCCCACCCCAAGCCATCAAAAATCATTGAATAAACTTCTGCAATTCAATCGTGGTCGGCCGTTCAAAAATCTCCTCCGGCGTGCCGCTTTCCCACACACGCCCTTGGTGCATGAATACGACCTTGTTGCTCACCCTCCGCGCAAAGCGCATCTCATGCGTGACCATGATCAGGGTCATCCCGTCGCGCGCGAGGTCTTCCACAACGGCGAGCACCTCACCGACCAGTTCAGGATCGAGTGCCGAAGTAATCTCATCGCAAAGCAGAACGGTAGGCTTCATTGCAAGCGCCCGGGCGATCGCAACGCGCTGTTGCTGCCCGCCCGACAGTTGCTCCGGATAAGCATTGAACTTGTCCGCGAGACCCACCCGTTCGAGCACTTGCTCGGCAGTCGCGCGAGCCTTCGCCTTGTGCACTTTCTTGACCACCGTCTGCGCCAGCATCACATTCTGGCCAGCCGTCAGATGCGGAAAGAGGTTGTATTGCTGAAACACCATGCCGACTTTCAAGCGCAGCGCACGCAAATCCGCATGGCGCGCATCCATGTGCTCGCCGTCGATTTCGATCGAGCCTTCGTCGATGCTTTCAAGGCCGTTCAACGTGCGCAGCAGCGTGCTCTTGCCCGAGCCACTACGTCCGATGATCGCCACGACCTGTCCAGGCTCGACCGAAAAATCGATGCCCTTCAGGACCTGGTTCGATCCAAACTGCTTCTTGAGACTGCGTGTTTCAACGAGCGGCATTCCATTTCCTTTCCAGCGTGCGCGCGTAGCGAGTGAGCGGATAACAAAGCACGAAATAAATCACGGCGACGAGGCCATACACGAGAAACGGCTTGAACGTGGCGTTCGAAATCATCGTGCCGGCCTTGGTGAGTTCGGTAAAGCCGATGATCGAGACGAGCGCCGTGTCCTTCACGGCCTGCACGCCGAAACCGACCGTCGGCCCCACCGCGATTCGCGCGGCCTGCGGCAAAATCACGTGACGAAGCTGCTCGAAGTAATTCATCGCGAGACTCGACGACGCCTCCCATTGCCCCTTCGGAACCGCCTCGACGCAGCCGCGCCAGATCTCCGCGAGATAAGCGCTCGTAAAGAGCGTGAGGCCGACCGTCGCGGCGATCCACGGCGATACCTCGATGCCGAGCAGCGGCAAGCCGAAGAACACGAGGAACAGTTGCATCAGCAGCGGCGTGCCCTGAAACACTTCGATATAGCCCTTCACGATCGTGCGCAGCAAGCGCGACTTCGATACGCGCATCACGAGCAGCGCAAAGCCGACCACGCCGCCCGCAATGAACGACACGATCGACAAAACGATCGTCCAGCGCGCGGCGAGCAGCAGGTTCGTGAGGATCTGCTCAAAGGTGAATTCGATCATCGCGCGCCTCGCAGATTGCGTGAGAAGAGGCGCTTGCCGGCCGAGTTGAGCAGCAAGCGCAAAATGATCGCCATCACGAGATAGGCCGCCGTGATCAGGAAGTAGGTTTCGAACGCGCGGAAGTTGCGCGACTGGATGTAGCTCGCCGCATACGTGAGATCGGGCACCGAGATCTGCGAGACGACAGCCGAGCCGAGCATCGTGATGACGATCTGGCTCGATAGCGCGGGGAAGACCTTGGCGATCGCCTGCGGCAATACGACGTGCCGGAAGGTCTGTCCGCGCGACATCGCAAGCGATGCCGCCGCTTCCAGATGACCCTTCGGCACCGCGGCGATCCCCGAGCGGATGATCTCCACCGAATACGCGCCGAGGTTCAGCGTCATCGCGAGAACGGCCGCTGTATATTCGCCGAGATGCACGCCCAATGCGGGCAGGCCGAAGAACACGAAGAACAGTTGCACGATGAACGGCGTATTGCGGATCGCTTCGACATAGCCTCGCACGAGGCCGCGTAACCACGTGTGCTTGCTGCCGCTGCCCGCCGCACCCGCTACGCCAACGGCGATGCCGAGCGCCGTCGAGACGGCGGTGAGGGCGAGCGTCGTCGCGCCGCCGCTCGTGAACATGCCGACGTATTCGCCGAGATCGCCAAATTGAAGTTCATAGGCCATTAAAAGCGTTGCCTTAATTTATATGCGTGTTAGAGGCTCGCGGGCAGCGGCTGGCCGAACCACTTCTTCGACATCCCTTCGAGCGTGCCGTCCTTCTTAGCCTGCTCGATGGCCGCATCGACCTTCGCGACGAGGCGCGGCTCGTTCTTGTTCATGCCGACGAAGCACGGCGAATTCTTGATGACGAACTTCGCTTCCGGACGGCGCGGCGGGTTCTTCGCGAGAATCGCAGCCGCGACGATGTTGCCCGCCGCGATCAGTTGCACCTGGCCCGAAAGGAACGCGGAGATCGTTGCGTTGTTGTCCTCGAAGCGCTTGATCGTCGCGTTCGGCGCCATCTGCGTGAGCGCGATTTCTTCGAGTGCGCCACGCGTCGCGCCGACCGTCTTGCCGGTCAGGTCGGCGGGGCCGGCCACCTTGATGTCGGCGGGACCGAACACGCCCTGGAAGTACGGCGCATAAGCGGTCGAGAAATCGACGACCTTCTCGCGCTCAGGCGTCTTGCCAAGCGATGAAATCACGAGATCGACCTTGTTCGTCGTGAGATACGGAATGCGGTTCGCACTGTTGACCGGCACGAGTTCGAGCTTCACGCCCATCGCCTTGGCGAGGACGCCCGCCATGTCGATGTCATAGCCTTGCGGCTTCATGTCGGCACCGACCGCGCCGAACGGCGGATAGTCTTCCGGCACCGCGACGCGCAGCGTGCCGCTCTTCGTGATCGTATCGACGGCGTCGGCGTGGGCCGCGACCGGTGCGAGAGCGAAGAGGGGCACCGCGATGAGGGCGGTGAGAGCCGTGCGGCGCGCGCGGGAAAGCGTGTGATTCATCGATGATCCTGTTATGTGTGTTGCGCGCCTAAGCCTTCTTTGCGTAGGCGCGAGCTTGAGCCGGATCACTTAAGCGAGAGTCATGCCATCGCGCCTAGGCTTAGAGCCCGCAAGCCTTGGCGTCATCGTTCAAGCTAACACGCACAAAATCGGGCGCAATAAAGCGCTGCTTTGGTGCGCCAGATCAAGTCGTCCAGAGACGCAAAGGCTTCGCATCGATGCCGTGGACCAGCGGACGCAACTGCATCCAGCAATCGGTGAGTGCGCGTTGCAGCGGCTCCATCGAGCGGCTGACGGCGCGCACGATCAGCACGCCAGGAGCTACGCACGAGGCGGCGGCGCGCAGGGTGTCGTCGAAGGGAAGATGGGCGGTGAGCGATTCGGCGAGGGCGTCGTCGCAAGTAGGGCCGATGGCCCAGAGCGTGCCGTAGGCGGGGAACGAAGCAAGACCTTGCGGCGCATCGCGCAGCGGATCGTCGGCGCTGAGATGGGCGCGTTCGAACCATCGCAAGCGGCCGTCGCTAGTCCGGATGCTCGATGTGGCCGCGAGTCTGCCATCGGACCATCGTTCGCCCGAGGACTGGCGGCCGAGTTGCATCGCGTCCCAGCCGATGGCGGTGGCGTCGTCGTCGAGAGTCAGCGTGAAGGCGAGCTCCACATTCGACGACTCGAACACGATGTTGTTCTGCGGCAGCCAGTCGAGCTTCGCGCCCGCGCCACCGCGAATGTCGATACGCTGAGTCGCGAGCTTGCCGTTAGACTTGTACCACTTGGTGGCGCCAGGTGTCGTGATGACGGCGTGCGTTTGCGCCGCAAGATCGATGTCGATGGCGAGCCGGTCGCCGCCCGCGACGCCGCCCGGCGGATGCACGATCACCGCGTGGCAAGTCGCATCGCCTTCGGGATAAAGCGGCCGTTGCAGGCGCAGCGGCCCTTCGTGCCTGCGATGCGTGAGCACCGTGCGCGCGTGTTGCCGCGTGAAGCCGAGTTCGAGGCGACCGTGCCATTCGTCGGCGGGTGTGAGCGCTGCGTGGGGTGCGTGGTGCATGAATGCGAGGCGTGACGGATGGAGCCGCAATGGTACGGCCGCATTCACACTGCGATCAACTCCCTCACGCCGTGCGCTTCCATGTCGGTGCCTTCGCCGCCCGCGACGATCTCGCCGCGGCTCATGACCCAGTAGCGGTCGGCGAGTTCGCGTGCGAAGTCGTAATACTGCTCGACGAGCAATACCGTCATGCCCATTTCATCGACGAGTTGCCGCAACGTGCGCCCGATGTCCTGGATGATCGATGGCTGGATGCCTTCGGTCGGTTCATCGAGGATCAGCAGTTGGGGTTCGCTCATGAGCGCCCGGCCGATGGCGAGTTGCTGCTGCTGTCCGCCGGAGAGGTCGCCGCCGCGGCGGCTCTTCATGTCGCGCAGGACGGGGAAGAGTTCGTAGATGCGGTCCGGCACTTTCGACGGCGCCTTGCGGCTTGCAGCACCGACCATCAGGTTTTCTTCGACGGTGAGGCGGCCGAAGATATCGCGGCCTTGCGGCACGTAGGCCAGGCCGTTCGCGACGCGCTTGTAAGTCGGCATCGAAGAGATCTTCGCGCCGCGCCAGGTGATCGTGCCGCTTTTGGTCGGCACGACGCCCATCAGGCAGCGCAGGAGCGTCGTCTTGCCGACGCCGTTGCGGCCGAGCAGTACTGTCAGCTTTCCGTCGGGCACCGTCATCTTCACATCGCGGAGGATGTGGCTGCCGCCGTAGTACTGGTTAAGGGAATCGACTTCCAGCATGGGTTTGTATCCTGTTTGATGCACTTGCGCGCTAGCGCCCCAAGTACGATTCGATCACCGCTTCATTGCGCTTGACCTCGTCGAGCGTACCTTCCGCAAGCACGCTTCCTTCGGCCATCACAGTGACCTTTCCGGTCGCTCCAGAAAGCGCGGCGACAAACTCCATATCGTGCTCGACGACCATCATCGAACAGGTCCCGCGCAGCTTGTTGAGCAATTCCGCGAGTTCCATCGTCTCGTGATCGGTCATGCCCGCAGCCGGCTCATCGAGCAGCAAAAGGGCAGGCTGCTGCATCAGCAACATCCCGATCTCCAGCCGCTGCTTTTGCCCGTGCGAAAGCTCACCCGCAGCGCGCGTCGCGTCATGCTGCAGGCGAATCAATTCGAGCGTCTCTTCGATGCGAGCCTGCGCACTACGATCCAGCCGCGCGCGCAACGAAGCAAACCACCCCTTATCGGTCTTCATCGCGAGTTCGAGGTTCTCCCACACCGGATGGTTCTCGAACACCGTCGGCTTCTGAAACTTGCGCCCGATGCCGGTACGCGCGATCACCGGCTCCGACATCCGCGTCAAATCCAGCGTCTGCCCGAGAAAGACCTTTCCGCCGTCGGGACGCGTCTTGCCGGTGACGACGTCCATCATCGTCGTCTTGCCAGCGCCGTTCGGGCCGATCACGCAGCGCAACTCGCCGACGTCGATCGACAGTGTCAGCTTGTTCAGCGCGCGAAAGCCATCGAAGGAAACGGTCACGTCTTCGAGATAAAGAATCGTGCCGTGCGATATGTCGATCTCGCCGGGCGCCAGGATATGCCCCAGCCCCGTGATGCCGTTCATGTTGCGTTCGCTGACTTCCGGCAAGGGCGGCAAGTCGACGATCAACGCGTTGTGTGCGGTCATTGCGCATGCCCTCCGGTCTTCTTGCGGCGCAGCGCCATGTCGATCAATCCCATGATTCCCTGCGGCAAGAGAAGCGGCACGAGCGTGAAGATGAGCCCAAGGAAAAACAGCCAGTATTCAGGGAAATTCGCCGTGAAAAAACTCTTCGCGCCATTCACCGCGAACGCTCCCACAATCGGTCCGATCAGCGTGCCACGACCACCGACCGCGACCCAGATCGCCATCTCGATCGAGTTCGCCGGCGACATCTCGTTCGGATTGATGATGCCAACTTGCGGCACATAGAGCGCCCCCGCGATGCCGCACAACACTGCCGACACGGTCCAGATGAAGAGCTTGTAAGCGAGCGGGCTATAGCCTAAGAACATCAGCCTCGCTTCGCCGTCGCGCACGCCGGTGACCACGCGCCCGAGCTTCGACGTGACGATCGCACGCGCCGCGATGAACGCAAGCACGAGCACCGCGAACGTGATCAGGAAGAGGGCGGTACGCGTGCCCGGATGCGTGATCGGAAAGCCTGCGATGCGTTTGAAGTCCGTGAAGCCGTTGTTGCCGCCGAAGCCCGTCTCGTTGCGATAGAAGAGCAGCATCGCGGCGAACGTCATCGCCTGCGTGATGATCGACAGGTACACGCCCTTCACGCGCGAGCGGAACGTGAAGAAGCCGAACACCCACGCGAGAATGCCCGGCACCAGCACGACGAGCGCGAGCGCGTACCAGAGATGCTCGGTGCCCTCCCAGTACCACGGCAGCTTGTGCCAGTCGAGGAACACCATGAAGTCGGGCAGGTCGCTCTGATACGTGCCTTCGCGCCCGATCGAGCGCATCAGGTACATGCCCATCGCATAGCCGCCGAGCGCGAAGAAGAGCGCGTGCCCGAGGCTCAGGATGCCGCAGTAGCCCCACACGAGATCGAGCGCGAGTGCGCCGATCGCGTAGCACATGAGCTTGCCGATCAGCGTCATCGCGTACGCGGAGAGGTGGAACGTGCTCGTCTCCGGCAAGACGAGCGCGGCGATCGGCACGCAGATGCCCATCGCGAGGATCAGCGCGACGAGCGCGAGCCAGCCGTTGCGCGGCAGGAGCGCGGCGCGCGGCGGCAGGCCGAGCGCGAAGCCTTCAAGCCGCGCGCGTTCGTCGGGTTGCGGCGCGACGTCGAGATTCGCGCCGACATCGGTCGAGGAAGCGGTCATCTCAAGCCTCCGCGCTGCGGCCCTTCAGGGCGAACATGCCCTGAGGACGCTTCTGGATGAACAACACGATGAGCACGAGCACCGCGATCTTCGCGAGCACCGCGCCCCAGAACGGCTCGATCGTCTTGCTGATGAGCCCGAGGCCGAAGCCGCCGATGACCGTTCCCGCCAACTGCCCGACGCCGCCGAGCACGACCGCCATGAACGAATCGATGATGTAGCTCTGGCCGAGGTCCGGCCCGACGTTGCCGATCTGCGAGAGCGCGCAGCCGCCGAGTCCCGCGATGCCCGCGCCGAACGCGAATGCGTACGAATCGACGCGCGCGGTTTTCACGCCGACGCACGCCGCCATGCGGCGGTTCTGCGTCACGGCGCGCACGAAGAGACCGAGGCGCGTCTTCGTCAGCACCGCCCACGCGATGAACACGACGACGATCGAGAAGCCGAGGATCGTCAGGCGGTTGTACGGGAGGATCAGGTTCTGCATCACGTTGACGCCGCCGCTCATCCACGACGGGTTCGTCACCTGCACGTTCTGCGCGCCGAAGATCGTGCGCGTCGCCTGGATCAGGATCAGGCTGATGCCGAAGGTCGTCAGCAGCGTTTCGAGCGGGCGTCCGTAGAGATGCTTCAGCACGAGCCGTTCGAGCACGATGCCGACCACCGCCGCCGCCGCGAAAGACACCGGCACCGCGAAGAGCGGATACCAGTTGAACGCGGCGGGCGCGTAATGCTGCACGACGTTCTGCACGACATACGTGGCGTACGCGCCGATCATCAGGAACTCGCCATGCGCCATGTTGATGACGCCGATCAGGCCGTACGTGATCGCCAAGCCGAGCGCGGCGAGCAAGAGCACGCTGCCGAGCGAGAGCCCCGCGAACAGCGTGCCCGCGATCTGGCCGCGCCGCTGGATCGAGTCGAGGTCTGCGATGCCTGCCTGCGCTGCGGCGCGCACGCGTTCATCGGATTCGTTGAACGTGCCGTCCGCTTTCTTCGCGACGAGCGGACGCAGCAGTTCATTCATGTCGAGGTCATGCCGCGCGACGACGAGCTGCACTGCTTCCAGGCGATTCTTCGCGTCGGGATCGTGCAGCGCGGTCATCGCCCAGAGCGTGTCGAGGCGCTTCTTCAAATCGGCATCGGTTTCGCCGGCGCGCGCCTTGTCGATGAGCGGCTTCATCGTCGGATCGGGATTCTTCAGCAACGCGGCGACGGCGTCGCGGCGTTTCGCGACATCGGTGGAGGCGAGCTGCAGCGCCGACAACGCGCCCGCGACCTTCGCGCGCAGCAGGTTGTTCAGCGTGATCGATTGCGCATCGGGTGCTTCCACGGCCTTGCCGGTCAGCGGGTCCTTGTTGCCGTCGTCGGTCTGCACGAGCACCTGGCCCTTGTCGGTCGCGACGAGCGAGCCGTCCGCGAGCGCGTTGAGCACCGCGATCGAGGGGGCGTCGGCATTGGCGACGAGCTTGTCGATGGCGGCGGATTTGGCATCGAAATCGTCGGCGCCGAGCGGGGCGAGATCGTCGGCGGAGAGGGCTGCGAACGCGGCGAGCGGCGCGCAGGCGAGCAACACGGCGCAGAGCGCGCGGCGTGCGGCGCGCGCGAGGGTGTTTCCAGGCAAACCGGTCATGATGGCCTTTCAGGTGAGGCTGGGCGTTCTCGTGAAGACGCCGCGCCCAAGCGTGTTGCGTGCAACGTTGCAAACATTGCAATGGTCGCGGCGGTAAGGCTTCAGCACGTCAGGCTAAAAACGCGATGCTCACGCCACGCGCGAACGGCGCAGGAACGCCGGGATCGACGACACGACATCCGGCTTGCCCTGATTGCCGGCGATATACGGGCTCCACGGCTGCGCGCGGATCGCGGTCTTCGTCTTCCACACGACGTTGAACTGCCCGTCGCCGCGGATTTCGCCGATCATCACCGGCTTGTGCAGATGGTGGTTGCCGTCCATCGTCAGCGTGAAGCCCGAGGGCGCGGCCATCGACTGGCCGATCATCGCGACACGCACCTTGTCGACATCCGTGCTCTTCGCCTTCTCGACGGCCTGCTTCCACATGTGGATGCCGACGAAGGTCGCTTCCATCGGGTCGTTCGTCACGCGCTTCGTGCCGCCCGGCAGGTTCTGCGACTTGACCCATTCGGCCCATTCGGTCTCGAACTTCTTGTTGTTCGTGTTCTTCACCGACATGAAGTAGTTCCACGCCGCGAGGTGCCCGACGAGCGGCTTCGTATCGATACCGCGCAGTTCTTCCTCGCCGACCGAGAAGGCGACGACCGGCACGTCGGTCGCTTTCAGGCCCTGGTTGCCCAGTTCCTTGTAGAACGGAACGTTCGAGTCGCCGTTGATCGTCGAGACGACCGTCGTCTTGCCGCCCTGCGAGAAAGTCTTGATGTTCGCGACGATGGTCTGATAGTCGCTATGTCCGAACGGTGTGTAGACCTCTTGTATATCCTCATCCTTGACTCCCTTCGAGTGGAGGAAGGCGCGCAGGATCTTGTTGGTCGTGCGCGGGTACACGTAGTCAGTGCCAAGCAGGAAGAAGCGCTTGGCGTTGCCGCCTTCGGCGCCCATCAGGTACTCGACGGCGGGAATCGCCTGCTGGTTGGGCGCGGCGCCCGTGTAGAACACATTGCGCGACATCTCTTCGCCTTCGTACTGCACAGGGTAGAAGAGGAGGCCATTCAGTTCCTCGAAGACGGGCAGCACCGACTTGCGCGAAACCGAGGTCCAGCAGCCGAACACGACGGCCACCTTGTCCTGCGTCAGAAGCTGACGTGCCTTCTCGGCGAAGAGCGGCCAGTTGGAGGCCGGATCGACGACGACCGGCTCGAGCTTGCGGCCCATCACGCCGCCGTTCTTGTTGATGTCGGCGATGGTCATGAGGGCGGTGTCTTTCAGCGACGTCTCGGAGATCGCCATCGTGCCCGACAGGGAATGCAGGATGCCGACCTTGATCGGGCCGGTATCGGCGGCTTGCGCTTTCGAGATCGGCAATTGTCCCGCGACCGCGAGCGCGCCGGACATCGAGCCGAATTTCAGGAGACTGCGTCGTTTCATGTGTTTCCCCTTGCCGATATGTTGTGTGAGCCGTAAAGAGCACGTGTTCTGGCTGGCTTTCCCGCCTTGGGCGGACGAGCAGCGCATTTGTTACTGCAAGGGATATGCCAATATGCAATAGATGCTGAATTGGCGGGGGTTTGGCGGGTGTTTGATGAAGAGCGGAGAGGAGTGGGCTGATGGCGGCGCGGGGTGTTTTGGTGCATTGGCGCGAGGACGTGCCTCATCGAGGTGCGCAACGGCGCTTCGCTGAGGCCTGGCGCCTTGGCTCACACGGGCGGCGAGCCAATGAAAAAGGGCTTCCGCCGCGAAACGGAAGCCCTTTGTTAAGACAGTTGCTTCAGCGGTTCACGGTGCGCGCCGGCACGCTCAGCACGAGCAGCGCGCCGAAAATCAGGAACCCCGCAAGCATGTACATCCCGCTCGAATTCGAAGCGGTCGCCTGCTTGAGCCAACCTACGAGATACGGGCTCAGGAAACCGGCGAGGTTCCCGAGCGAGTTGATCATCGCAATACCGGCCGCCGCGCCCGTGCCCGCGAGAAACGCCGTCGGCAGGCTCCAGAAGAGCGGCAGTGTCGTGAGGATGCCCATCGTCGCGAGCGTGAGGCCGAGCATCGCGAGCGCCGTGTTGTTCGCCCAGATCACCGAGAGCACGAGCCCGATCGACCCGAGCACCGCCGGAATCGCGATGTGCCAGCGGCGCTCGCCGCGCTTGTCCGCGCTCTTCGCGACCACCAGCATGCTGACCACCGCCGCGCCGTACGGAATCGCGGAGAGCAGGCCGATGGAGAGCGCATCGGTCACGCCGGTCGCCTTGATGATCGTCGGTAGCCAGAAGCTCACGCCGTAGAGCCCCATCACGAATGAGAAGTAGATCAGGCTCATGAGCCACACCTTCGGGCTCGAAAAGATCATGCCGATCGACATGTCTTCCTTCTCGACGTTGTCCGCGGCGATGTTGCGCTCGAGCAGTTCGCGCTCTTCCTGTGTCAGCCACTTCGCCTTCGAGATGCGGTCGTCGAGCATGAAGAACACCACGAGGCCGACGACGATCGACGGAATCCCTTCGAGCAGCAGCAGCCATTGCCAGCCGTGCCAGTGGTTGACGCCATCGAAGGACTTCATGATCCAGCCCGACACCGGCCCGCCGATGAGGCCGGACAGCGCGATCGCCGTCATGAAGAGCGACGTCATGCGCCCGCGCCGATGCGCCGGATACCAGTAGGTGAGGTACAGGATGATCCCGGGGAAGAAGCCCGCTTCCGCGATGCCGAGAAGAAAGCGCATCACGTAGAACATCGTCGGCGTGGTGATGAACATCGTGAGCGCGGAGATGATGCCCCACGTGATCATGATCCGCGCGATCCACACGCGCGCGCCGACCTTGTGGAGGATCACGTTGCTCGGCACCTCGAAGATGAAGTAGCCGAAGAAAAAGATGCCGGCGCCGAAGCCGTAGACGGCGTCCGAGAGACCGAGGTCGGTGCTCATCTGCAGCTTCGCGAAGCCGACGTTTACGCGGTCCAGGTACGCGACGACGTAGCAGATCAGAAGCAGTGGCGAAAGCCGCCACGCGACCTTGCGATACGTGGCTTCCTCGAACGCGGAAGGCGCCCCGGCGCCGGGGCGCTGCAACGGATTGGCGGTGCTGGCCATACCTGTCTCCTCAATTTTTATTTAATCGAAATGGTTTTGTAAAAAACCCGATGCTGCTGGATTCTAGCCGCTCGGATGGGCGCCAAGCGGCTGTTTTGGATGGGGAAAACACTGATGAGCGAGCGCCCGATCGCGCCCGCGTGCCGGGCGTCAGACGCAGCGTCCGCCGTCGACTTCGAGGCTCACGCCGGTGATGAACTCGGCATCGTCGGAAGCGAGGTAGAGCGCGGCGTTCGCGATGTCCTGCGGCGTCGAGAGGCGCCCGAGCGGAATCGTCGCGAGGAACTTCTGGCGGTTCGCGGGCGTGTCCTCCATGCCCATGAATTCGGACAGGAGACCGGTTTCGCCCATCACCGGATTGATGCAGTTCACCCGGATGCGGTCAGGCCCGAGTTCGACGGCGAGCGCCTTGCTCGCGATGATCACCGCCGCCTTGCTGCCGTTGTACCAGACGAGGCCCGGCCGCGGCCGCACGCCCGCCGTCGACGCGATGTTGATGAACGCGCCGCCGCCTTGGCGCCGGAAGTACGGCACGAACTGCTCGACGCTCCAGTAGATGCTCTTCACGTTCACTGCATAGACGCGATCGAACTCGGCTTCGGTCACTTCCATCACCGGCTTGTTCCGGTGCGTCGTGCCCGCGTTGTTCACGACGACCTGCACGCTGCCGAAGTCCTCGATGGCGGCGTCGAAGAGGGTTTTCCAGTCGGCCTGTTTCGTGACGTCGCCGGCGACCGCGATCGCGCGGCCTCCCGAGAGCGCGATCTCGCTCGCCACGCGCTCGGCCGACGCCCCGTTCAGATCGTTCACGACGACGTTCGCCCCTTCGCGCGCGAACGTCTTCGCGATGCCTTCGCCAAAGCCCGAACCGCCGCCTGTCACGATCGCCGTTTTGCCTTGCAGTCGCATGTTGTCTCCTTTTTTTAGCCGTGTTTAATCGCGATGGTTTTCAGGACGGTGAAGCCGTAGAGCGCCTCGAAGCCCTTTTCGCGCCCGTGTCCCGAATGCTTGACGCCGCCGAATGGCAATTCGACGCCGCCGCCCGCGCCATAGTTGTTGATGAACACCTGCCCCGAGCGCACGCGGCGCGCGAGGCGCATCTGGCGGCCGCCATCGCGCGTCCAGATCCCGGCGACGAGGCCGTAGTTCGTGTCGTTGGCGAGGCGCAGGGCGTCGTCTTCGGAGTCGAAGGGCATCGCCGCGAGCACCGGGCCGAACACTTCCTCTCGCGCGAGCCGGTGCGTGCGCGGGACGTCGCGCAACAAGGTCGGCGCCTGGTAGAACCCCGCTTCCGGCGCCTCCGACACCACTTCGCCATGCGCCGCCATCGCGATGCCGTCGTGCTGCGCATCGGAGAGGAAATCCCACACCCGCTGCTGCTGCTTCGCGCTGATGAGCGGCCCGCAGTCGAGATCGAGTTTGCTCGGACCGACCTTCAGCGCGGAAAACGCCTCGGCGAGCCGTTCCAGCAGCGGTTCGTACGCGGCGCGCTCGATCAGCACGCGGCTGCCCGCCGAGCACGTCTGCCCGGCGTTCTGCACGATCGCCGAGACGAGCACCGGCAGAGCGGCGTCGATATCGGCATCGGCGAAGACGATTTGCGGCGACTTCCCGCCGAGCTCCAGCGTCACGGGGACGTGGTTGTCCGCCGCCATCTTGACGACCGCCGCGCCCGTCGCGGGCGAGCCGGTGAACGAAATGTGATCGATCCCCGGATGCCGTGCGAGCGCGGCGCCCGCCTCGTAGCCGTAGCCCGTCACGATGTTGAGCGTGCCTTCGGGCAGGCCCGCCTCGGCGGCGAGCTCGGCGATGCGCAGGACCGACAGGCACGCGTCCTCGGCCGGTTTCACGACGCACGCGTTGCCCGCCGCGAGCGCCGCCGCGACGCTGCGCCCGAAAATCTGCAGCGGATAGTTCCACGGCACGATGTGCCCGGTCACGCCGTGCGGCTCGCGGATCGTGAGGACCGTGTAGCCGGTCTGGTAGGGCAGGGTTTCGCCGTGCAGCTTGTCGGCGGCGCCCGCGTAGAACTCGAAGTAGCGCGCGACACCCGCCGCGTCCGCGTGCGCCTGCTTGAGCGGCTTGCCGGTGTCGCGGGCTTCGAGCTGCGCGATCTCGTCGTGGCACGCGCCGATCAGCATCGACAGGCGCGCGAGCATGCGCCCGCGGTCCGCGGCGCTCGTGCGGCCCCAGGCGCCGTCGTAGGCGGCGCGCGCGGATTGCACGGCGCGGTCGATGTCGGCGGCGTTGCCGCGCGCGAGCTGCGAGAACACCTGGCCGTCGGACGGATCGACGACGGGGATCGTTTCGCCGACGGCCGGCGCGACCCATCGGTTGCCGATGAAATGCTTCGCTTCTTCCATGCACTGTCTCCTGGATTCCGGTGCGCGTTTCGCCGCGTCCGTCTCACCCGATTATCGCGCCATCGGACGAGTCTGAATGCGGGTCTCGATTGGCTATAATGACGCATTCGCGCGGTTTCATGCCGCAGTCTCAGCTGCTCCGGCGCGGCGCGCATCATCCGGCTTCAGAACCTCAACTTTCTCAGAGAGCGCTCATGAGCTTCAATAACGTACCCCCGGGCAAGGATCTTCCGCAGGATTTCAACGTCATCATCGAAATCCCGGCGCAAAGCGATCCCGTCAAATACGAAGCGGACAAGGACATGGGGCTGCTCGTCGTCGACCGCTTCATCGGCACGGGCATGCGCTATCCGGCCAACTACGGCTTCATCCCGCAGACGCTCTCCGGCGACGGCGACCCCGTCGACGTCCTCGTCATCACGCCGTTTCCGCTGCTGGCGGGCTCGGTCGTGCGCGCCCGCGCGCTCGGCATGCTGCAGATGACCGATGAATCGGGCGTGGATGCGAAGCTCGTCGCGGTGTGCCACGACAAGATCTGCCCGATGACGGCGCACATGAAGACGGTCGACGACGTGCCCGAGTACCTGAAGGACCAGATCAAGCACTTCTTCGAGCAGTACAAGGCGCTCGAGAAAGGCAAGTGGGTGAAGGTCGAAGGCTGGGCGGGCGTCGATGCCGCGCACCAGGAAATCACCGACGGCGTCGCGAACTACAAGAAGTAAGCGGGTTTGAAGAGGCTGCGTGTGGATCGAGCACGCGGCCTTTTCCATGCCTGGAATACTAGCTAGACCTCCGGGTTTTCCTCCGGCTCCGGCACCGGCATCACCGATTCCAGCGTCCGCACTCCCGCGATCAACGCGCGCTTTTCGATCGCGCTCAGCCGCTTGACCCAATACTCCGCGCGCGACGCCTCCGATCTCCCCACTAGCTCGAACGAAGCCAGCACACGCACGGGTTTCCGCGAACGCGTATAACGCGCGCCTTTTCCGCTCGAATGCTTTTCGAAGCGCGCGTCGACATCGGTTGCGATGCCCGTGTAGATGCTGCCATCGGCGCATTCGATCAGGTACAGGAACCACGGCATGGCGTCGTGCGTCGTCTCAAAACGGTGGAAATTGCCGCGCATTATCGCCGAGAGCACCGCTTTCGGGCGAACCAGCGCGACTAGCAAAAGCCAAATAAGCGTTCCCGACACAATCGACGCATTTTTTCGACTTGCGCGAGAATAGCCCCTTTGCGGCGCGCATTTCGTCGACTGCGCGCCGTGCATCGATCATTCAGCGGGGACGGCTCTTGAATCGCGACGTCGAAATACATGTGGTCGAAACGCTCGAAGGTGTCTCCTCCGATGACTGGAACCGCCTCGCCGGCGACAATCCGTTCGTGCGGCACGAGTTTCTATCCGCGCTGAAGGACACGCGCTGCGCGATCGCACGCACCGGCTGGCGCGCGCATCATCTCTTGCTCAAGCGCGGCGGCCAGCTCGCCGGCGCGATGCCGCTCTATTTGAAGTCGCATTCACGCGGCGAATACGTATTCGACCACGCCTGGGCCGACGCCTTCGAGCGCCACGGCATTCGCTATTACCCGAAGGCGCTGTCCGCCGTGCCGTTTTCGCCGGTGACCGGGCCGCGCCTGATCGCCGCGAACCACGCGGACCGCGTGATGCTCGCGCGTGGTGCAATCGAGCTGACGAAGCGGCTGGAACTGTCGTCGCTGCATGTGCTGTTTCCGCAGCAGCAGGATCTCGAAGCGCTGACGGATGCCGGATACATGCTGCGCGAAGGCGTCCAGTTCCACTGGGAGAACCTGCCCGGCGACGGCTACGAGAGCTTCGCCGCCTTCCTCGCGGCGATGAGCCACGACAAGCGCAAGAAGGTGAAGCAGGATCGCCGTCACGTGAGCGAGGCGGGCGTGACCTACACGTGGCTGCGCGGCGCGCAGGTCGACGAGGCGGCGCTCGATTTCTTCTACTCGTGCTACGAGAACACGTATCGCGAGCACTGGAACCCGCCGTATCTCACGCGCGAGTTCTTCGCCGTGATCCACGCGGCGGCGCCCGAAAGCATCCTGCTCGTGATCGCCGAAGCCGATGGCGAGCGCCTTGCGTGCGCGCTCAACATGATCGGCGGCGACGTGATGTATGGGCGATATTGGGGCACGCGCGAGTTCGTGTCGGGGCTGCACTTCGAGACGTGCTACATGCAGGGCATCGAATATTGCATCGAGCACGGGCTTGCTCGCTTCGAGGGCGGCGCGCAGGGGGTGCACAAGATGTCGCGCGGGCTGTTGCCGACGCCGACGTGGTCCGCGCACTGGATCGCCGACCGGCGGTTCGCGCATGCGATCGGCGAGTTTCTCGATGAGGAAACCGCTGCGATGGAACAACACATCGGCGAACTCGAAGCGCACACGCCGTTCAGGAAGAAGACGTGAGACAGTGCGCAGCCCAGGTTGCACCATTATGGATCGACGTCGTAGCCCTCGATTGACGTGATCGATTGCACCTCGTGGTTGAACGAATCGCTGGCTCGATGAAAGCCGTCTAGAATCGAATGCATCTGTCAGAGTTCGACGATACCGACCATCCGAAAGACCACCCGAAACGAGGCTAGCCATGAAACGCATCACCGCAATCATCAAACCGTTCAAGCTCGACGAAGTTCGCGAAGCACTGGCCGAAGTCGGCCTCACGGGTCTGACGGTCACGGAAGTGAAGGGCTTCGGCCGTCAGAAAGGCCACACCGAGCTATATCGCGGCGCGGAATACGTCGTCGATTTCCTGCCGAAGGTGAAGATCGAAGTGGTCGTCGCGAACGACCAGACCGAGCAGGTTATCGATGCGATCGTCGGCGCGGCGCGCACCGGCAAGATCGGCGACGGCAAGATTTTCGTCGCCGACGTCGAGCGCGTCATCCGTATCCGCACCGGTGAGGAAAACGAAGCCGCCGTCTGACTCGGCGCCCTTCGCAGCAGCAAATTCTCGCGGCCCCACGCGTGCACCATTGCGGCGCGCGTGCGGGCCGCATTTCGACGGCGCATGCCTTGCCGTGCCCTCGCATCGCCATCCCGAATTTTTCGAACCCGCCGGCTACTCCAAAAGTCGATGCGGTAACATCGCCGTCTCCGTCAACTTTTTGTAAGGATTTGTGAATGCACCACGCGATCGGCTTTATCCAGGATCTGGCAGTGATCATGGCGATCGCGGGCGTCGTGACGGTGCTTTTTCATCGCTTGAGGCAGCCGGTGGTGCTGGGGTACATCGTCGCGGGCGTGATCATCGGGCCGTATACGCCGCCGTTCCAGCTAATCCACGACGAAGCCACGATCCAGACGCTCGGCGAACTCGGCGTCGTGTTCCTGATGTTTTCGCTCGGGCTTGAATTCAGCCTGCGCAAACTCTTCAAGGTCGGCGCGACGGCGTTTGTCGCGGCGCTTTCCGAGATCGTGCTGATGATCTGGATCGGTTATGAGATCGGCCGCTGGTTCGGCTGGAACTCGATGGATTCGCTGTTTCTCGGCGCCGTGCTCGCCATTTCGTCGACGACTATCATCGTCAAGGCGCTCTCCGAGCTCGGCATGAAGGGCGAGGAGTTCGCGCAGCTCATTTTCGGGATATTGATCGTCGAGGATATTCTCGCGATCGCAATGCTCGTGCTGCTCTCCGGCATCGCGCAGACGGGTTCGGTGAGCGCGGGCGTGGCGTTCGCGACGCTGGGGCAATTGCTGCTTTTCATGACGGTGTCGCTCGTGGTCGGCATCCTGATCGTGCCGCGCGTGCTCGATTACGTCGCGCGCGCGAAAAGCGATGAAATGCTGCTCGTGACCGTGCTCGGCTTCTGCTTCGGCTTTTGCCTGCTGGTCGTGAAGCTCGACTACAGCATCGCGCTCGGCGCGTTTCTGATCGGCGCGATCATGGCAGAAGCGCGCAGCCTGCATCGCATCGAACGGGTGATCGCGCCGGTGCGCGACATGTTCTCCGCGATCTTCTTCGTGACGATCGGCCTGCTGCTGAACCCGACGGTGCTGATCGACTACGCGTGGCCGATCGCCGTCATCACGTTCGCGGTCGTGGTCGGCAAGATCGTGTCGTGCGGGCTCGGCACGTTCCTAGCGGGCAAGGACGGACGCACGTCGATGCGCGTCGGCATGAGCGTCGCGCAGATCGGCGAGTTCTCGTTCATCATCGCGTCGCTCGGGTTGTCGCTGAAGGTGACGAGCGGCTTCCTCTACCCGATCGCGGTCGCCGTCTCGGCGCTCACGACGCTCTTCACGCCCTACCTGATCCGCGCCGCCGATCCGATCACGCTGCGCATCGCCCGCTCGATGCCCGCGCCGATCGCCAACACGTTCGGGCTCTATTCGCAGTGGCTAGCGAGCATCCGCCCGGAGTCCGGCGCGCCGACGATCTTCAGCATGACGCGGCGCATCGTGCTGCAGATCGCGGTGAATCTCGCGCTCGTCGCGGCGATTTTCCTGGGCGCGTCGTATTCCGCGCCGTACGCGACCGAGTATCTGTCGCGCTGGCTGCAGACGAACGATGCACAGCGCGTCGTGCTTTGGAGCGCGGCGCTCGTCGTGTCGATGCCGTTTCTCGTCGCCGTGTATCGCAAGCTTGAATCGCTCGCGCTTTTGCTCGCCGAAGTCAGCGTGCAGCCGGCGAAGGCGGGGCGCTTCACTAGCGCGATCCGCTCGACGATTTCCGGCCTGATTCCGATCGTCGCGATGTTCGGCGTGTTCCTGCTGGTGGCGGCGCTCTCGGGCGCGATCCTGCCGCCGTTCGGCCTGATGATCGCCGTGCTGCTTTGCGCGGCGCTGTTGCTCACGGTATTGTGGCGCTGGTGCGTGAAGATCCACGCGACGATGCAGATCGCGTTGCGCGAGACCTTCGAGGAGCCGCGCGACCACTCGTGATCCTTTCCGATGCGCGATTCATCCGGTTCCGGCAATAATGTGAGCAATTGTTTGACGGTTTGCCGCGTCCGGACCAGAGGCGGATAATCAACTTCTGTCCATTCTCACAGCGCACAAAGCGCCTGAAACGGAATGAGCGAAAATAAAACGCCTGACGCCGGAACACCCGGCGAATCATCTTCCAGCGCGGCTTCGGCATCATCGGCCGGCGCTGACAGCAAAGCCGCTTCGTCCACGACGGCGCCTTCCACTCCCTCGGGAATTCCTGCGGCGGCCGCACCCGGTCCACAGGCGAGCGCCGCCGAGCGCGCATCGACCGACCAGCCCGCGAGCGCATCGAACGTCGAGCCGACCGACAAAGCTGCTGCCCAGCGTGCCGAAGCGCGCGCAGGGCGGGCGTCGGCGGCAAGCGCGACGGCCGCGCAGGAAGCGAGCGTGCGCGCGGGTAACCCGGCGGCGGCGAGGGCGAACCTCGCCGCGAACATTGAAACCGCGACGGAAGCGGAAGCCGCGTTGAAGGCGGAGGAAGTGGAGACGGTCGAATTCCGCACGACGAGCCTGCCTTCCGACTTCACGTCCACGCCGGACATCACCGCGTCGAACCCCCCGCCGATTCCCCCGAACCCGCCGCCCGGCGCGCAGGCGCCGCCCGCGTACCTGAAGCGCACGGATTCGGCGTGGTCTGTATTCGGCCGCGTGATGGCGGCGCGCGCACGCCAGATCTTCGATCGCGCGGGGCAGCGGATCACGCAGCGCACGTTGCGCATCGGCGTATCGGCGCGGATCTTTCACCCGGAGCCGGGCGCGAAGGGCCTGCGCGGCAAGACGCTGCAGTATCTGGAGGAATCGATCGCTCACTGGGTGATGTCGCGCGACGTGCTCGTGTTCATGATTCCGACGGTCGGCCATCAGGGCATGCTGCATCCGAGCAACATCCGTCTTCGCGACTACGCGAAGCATCTCGACGGTCTACTGCTGCAAGGCGGCGCCGATGTCTCGCCGCAGTCGTATGAGGAAGCGGCGACGCGTCCCGAATGGCCCGGCGATCGCGTGCGCGACATGTACGAACTGGAGCTGCTGCACGAGTTCATCGAGTCGGGCAAGCCCGTGCTCGGCGTGTGCCGCGGCTGCCAGTTGATCAACGTCGCGTTCGGCGGGACGCTGTATCAGGACATCGCAACCGATGTCCCGATGGCGGGCGTCCACGTCAACGAGCAGTACGACCAGCATCGCCACTCGATCCGCTTCCCCGACGGCTCGACGCTCGCCAACATGTTCCCTGGACGCCAGGACGCGATCGTCAACTCGATCCACCACCAGGCCGTGCGGACCGTGGGGCGCGATCTGAACATCGAGGCGGTGTCGGCATCGGACGGGATCATCGAGGCGGTGCGGTATCGGCGGGCGCCGTTCGTCGTCGGCGTGCAGTGGCACCCGGAGTTTCATCGGGCGGGCGGGGAGGAACTGCTGGATTGCACGCCGCTGCTCGATACGTTCCTGCGCGTCGCGCGCGAGACGCGGTTCTGATCTTTGCTTTGAAGAACACCGCTTGAAATGCAAAAGGCCCGCTGTCTGACAAGCGGGCCTTTTGCATGGTCTTGTGAAGTCGCTCAGCGTTCCGACGTAACGCCGAGCGACGGCAAACCGGCTTCGTTCTGATGCTGAAGCTGCTCGACTTGCCGTTGCAAATCGCGCAGCTTACGTTCGGCGGAAAGCTTGTCTCCCTGCAGCGCAACCGATTCCACCTGCAACTGCTGCTGACGCTGCGAGACTTCGCTGTCCTGCGCCCGCGCGATCGACAGATCGGCGGAAAGACGCTTCGCCCGATCATCCGATATCGCGATCACGCGTTCGAGCAGCGCCTTCTGCGACTGCAACTGCATCCGACAGATTTCACCGTCGGCGAGGTCGTAGCTCTTGCGCGCGAACTGCGCGCAGGCGCTTTCGGCGCGCGCATCGTCCTGGGTTTTCACGACGCGCCAGAAGCGCTTGTCCTGGAACAGCGCGACGTAATACACCAAATCCTGCGGATAGAAGAAGAACGTCGCGCCATAGCTGCCGTTGTAGGTCGTGCGCAACTCGGTGAGTTGATTCGATTGCACCATCTGCTTCAATTCCGCGACGTTGCCCTGCGCTTGTGAAGCGGCTTCGTCGGCGTCATCGTCGGGGGAGAAAATGTGTTTCGAATTCGACGCGGCGGAGGCGCTTGCCGGAAGCGGCGGGGCGAGCAGTTCGAGTGCGTGCGCGGCGGGCGCGAGCGCCGAGCAAAGGGCAATGGCGACGGCAAGCGTCGCGTGCCGCAATTGAGTGATAGGCGTCATGGAGCGGGGAGCGGAAAAAGTTGGAAAGGCAAATCTGGGCGCGCTCGCAGGCCGGTGCCGCAGGGGCGGGCGCGGGTTGCAAACGCGGGGTGCATCACTTCGTGAAGTCGCCGGGGGCGTCGGTGACGCGCTGCTTCGAGAGCCGCAGGTTGCCGCTCGATGGTTCGACCGCGCTCGACTGGCCGCGCGGCGAGGGGCGCGCGAGGGAACTGTTGTCGTCGAGCGTTGGCGAGTGCTGGAGCATGTTGTACATCTCGGCGACGCTCATGCCGTGTTGAGCGGCTGGGCGTGCGACCGGCGCCTCGGGCTGACGCGCGACCGCGCGAGCCGGACGGCGATACGAAGTGTCCTGTTCGATGACGTCGTCGCCGTCGCGCATCGCGACGAGGCGGTCGTAGCCGGCACCGCGCGTCCGCCCCGCCGATGCCGCCGCGCCGCGCCGCTTGCCGCGCAATTCTTCGACGCCCGACTGACGCGCCGTACGCCGTGCTTTCTTCGCGGCGCGCGTGGTCGTGGGATAGATCTCCTCCGCCGTCGACTTCGTGCGCTGCGCTACCGCGACGGTCTTCACATCGGCTGTCGCGGACTTCGCGACCGCGCCGGTAGTCGCAGCGACGCGCGGAACCGGAGTCGGAGCCGGCTTCGATCGCGCCGCGATATCGACCGGGATCGCCGCGACCGGCTTGGCCGCCGTGACAGTTTTCGCGATCTTCGAAACGACGGGCTCGTTGGCTGCGGGAAACGCGCTCGCCGCAGCAGGGGCGTAGCTCGCCGGCGCGGCGGGCGTTGCCGCTGGCGTCGCGGCCTGCGTGAGTTCGGCTCGTCCGCTTTCGTCCTTGCGCGTCTGCCCGCACCGAACATCAGCCAAGCGAGCAGCCCGACGCTCGCCAGCGCGATCGCGCCGCCCACGAGCTTCCTGTTGACCTGCCGCCTGACCGGTGCAACCACGCGAGGTCCGTCCGAATCCGCTTCGAACGGCTCGAACGGCGCCGTCGCCTTCGACGCAGCCGCCGACGTGATCGCTGCCGCCGTCGCGCGTGGCATGAACGCCTCGAACTCCGTGCGCGACAGCTTGTTCCACAGATTGGATGGCGCGTAGGCATACGGCGAATCGCGCAACGTCAGCGCGCTGACGTAGGCCGTCAGGAGTTTCGCGGCGTAGAACGGAACCTCGTACTCCGAGAACGCGGGGCGCGCGTGCGCTGACGCCCATTCGCGACCGAAGGTCACGGCCTGATTGGCAAGCGGATACAAGGTAGGTAAAAGCAAGTCGCCTTGCACGTCGATCATGGGAGCGGTCATGGGTCTTCTCTGTTTCCGGATTCACGCGTCGGGGCTGCTCGTGGCGAGCAGCCTGCCCGTAAAAGTCACCTGACGAACCGCCAGACAACGGGTACCAGATGCGGAAAAAGCACCCTGACCGGCGATGAAAGCAACCCGCGATCATACGGAGCAAGGAAGTCGAAAACGATCAGAACCCTCCGAGTTATGCATCGGATCGGCAGCCAGGCTTGACAAAGCTTGGAAAAGACAGTAGTGCCAACAAGTGCGTCTAATCGAGCTCGTAGGAATACACGAGGGAAACCAGATCGATGCCGCCCATGTGGTCGTATTCGCGCGCAGCGAAGCGCCATCCGCGCGATTCATAGAAGCCGATCGCGGGCCGATTGTCTTCCAGCACCAACAAGTGCAGGCGACTCGCGCCGCGCTCGCGCGCCCACGCCTTCGCGGCATCGAGCATCGCGCTGCCGGCGCCCGTACCGCGATAACCCGGCAGCGCGTGCAGGTTGTCGACGAGAACGCTGCCGCTCGCGTCCGGATTCGCGAGACAGACGAAGCCGACCGGCACCGCGTCCAGTTCGGCGATCAGCGCGATTCCTTCGCCCGCTTCGAGTTCCACCATGCGCTTTTCCCAATGTGCCACGCGTTCGATGGGCGCTTCTTTGTCGAGGAAATCGTCGGGGAGGATGCCGCGATACGCCGCCGCCCAGCTTTCTGTGTGCATTCGCGCGATGAGCTTCGTGTCCGCGCGCGTCGCCTTGCGTAACCGTAAGATGGGTTGGTGTTCCGTATGGCCGAAGATAGGCATATGTAAGATGACGTTCTTATCAGGATGAGCGAAATTAGACGACGTTCGCAGCGACGTATTTCGCCGTCACGAGTTAATATTGAGCACTTCGCGGCTTGCGAAAACCGACGGAAACACCCCTGTTCCGGCGCCGCATCGGACTTGCCGATGCTTGCCGCCGGGTTTTATCGAGAGAGTCATGTCCACGTCACACCCCGTTCTCCCCAACGAATCGAAGTTCAAGACGGTCTTTCGCGTCGTCAGTGGCAATTTTCTTGAGATGTACGACTTCATGGTCTACGGCTACTACGCCTCGGCCATCGCCAAGACCTATTTTCCCAGCGGCAACGAATTCGCCTCGCTGATGCTCGCGCTCTCCGTGTTCGGCGCCGGCTTCCTGATGCGACCCGTCGGCGCGATCGTGCTCGGCGCCTATATCGACCACCACGGTCGGCGCAAGGGCCTCATTCTCACGCTTACATTGATGGCGATCGGCACGGCGTGCGTCGCGCTCGTGCCGGGCTACGCGACCATCGGTGCGCTCGCACCGATCATCGTGCTCGGCGGGCGCTTGCTGCAAGGCTTCTCGGCGGGTGTCGAACTCGGCGGCGTGTCGGTTTATCTCTCCGAGATCGCGACTAAGGGCAACAAGGGCTTCTATTGCTCGTGGCAGTCCGGCAGCCAGCAAGTGGCCGTGGTGTTCGCGGCGCTGATCGGCGTGATCATGAACCGGTGGCTCCCCGCCGACCAGATGAGCGCGTGGGGCTGGCGCGTGCCGTTCCTGATCGGCTGCCTGATCGTGCCGTTTCTCTTCATTATTCGCCGGTCGCTGCGCGAAACCGATGAATTCCTCGCGCGGAAACACCGTCCGGACATGCGCGAGGTCGCGAAATCGATGGTGCAGAACTGGAACATCGTCATCGCCGGCATGGGCATGGTGATCATGACGACCGTCTCGTTCTACATGATCACCGCCTATACGCCGACGTTCGGCAAGGAAGTGCTGAAGATGTCGGCGATCGACACGCTCGTCGTGACGGTGTGCGTCGGCTTGTCGAACCTCGTGTGGCTGCCGGTGATGGGCGCGCTGTCCGACCGCATCGGCCGCCGGCCCGTGTTGCTCTTTTTCACGATTCTCACGATCGTGACGTCGTATCCGGCAGTGCAGTGGCTGGTCGCGGACCCGTCGTTCCTGCGGCTTCTTGGCGTCGAGTTGTGGCTCTCGTTCCTGTACGGCAGCTACAACGGCGCGATGGTCGTGGCGCTGACCGAAGTGATGCCGGTCGATGTCCGCACAACGGGCTTTTCGATGGCCTACAGCCTCGCGACGACGATCGGCGGATTTACGCCCGCGATCTCCACTTACCTGATTCACTCGACGGGCAACAAGGCAGCTCCGGGCCTGTGGATGGGACTCGCCGCGGTCTGCGGCCTGATCGCGACGCTCGTGCTGTATCGCTCGCCTGAGGCGCGGAATCAGTACAAGACGGCCTGACGTCGCAGGTCGCAGAAACAAACCCCTCGCTCTGAAAAAGACGAGGGGTTTGTTTCTAGGCTTTGCGCACCGCTGCGGCCACCTTGTCCACGACATCCGCCCACGCACCCGGCTCAGGCTGCCGGTAAAGCCGCGCCGTCGGATACCACGCGCTCGACGGCGCATCGATGCCCCAGCGCCAGTCGGCGGCGTGCGGCAGCATCAGCCAGAGCGGCCTGCCGAGCGCGCCCGCCAGATGCGCCACCGACGTATCCACCGACACCACGCCATCCAGCCGATCAACGATCGCGCCGGTATCGGCGAAGTTTTCGAGACGGCCGTCCAGGCGATGGATCGACTTCGAGAACGGATGCGCGGCGAGCGCGGCGCGTTCTTCACTCGTCAGCACAGGCTGCAAAGCGATCCAGTCGATGCCTTCGATCGCGAAGAGCGGATCGAGCAGGGCGAGCGGGATCGAGCGCGTTTCGCCGGGCTGCAGCCGCCCCGACCACGCGATGCCGATCCGGCGCTTCGCGTGCCCGCCGATCGACCCGCGCCACTTGCGCCGGTATGCCGCCGGGATCACGAGATAAGGCGTGCGCGCGGGCATCGCGTCCTGCGTCGTCATGCCGAGTGCGAGCGGCAGGCTCAGGAGCGGACAGAAGGCGTCGGCTTTCGGCGTGGCGTCGGCGGCGCTCGTCAGTTCGACGCGCGCTGCACGCGCCGCTGGTTCCAGCAGCGGCAAAAGCGCCGGCTGCACCTGCAGCACGACGCGGCCCGCAAGCTTCGCGGCGTAAGGCGCGAAGCGGACGAACTGCAGCGTGTCACCGAAACCCTGTTCCGCGCGCACGAGGAGCGTGCGGCCGGGCATCGGCTCGCCGCTCCAGCGCGGCACCGGCGGCGTCTTGGCCGCGCCGGGCGTCGCGAGCCGCGCTTCGTATGCGGCGAGGCCACGCGCGTAATCGCCGAGCGAGAGAAGAGCCAGCGCGCGATTCAGTTGCGCAGCGGGTTCGCCGGGCGCGAGGCGAAGCGCCTGATCGAACGCGCGGATCGCCGCCTGATGCGCGCCGAGCGCGAGATGCGCGTTCCCGAGACCTAGCCACGCGACCCCATATTTCGGATCCAGCCCGACCGCGCGCTCGAACTGCGGCAGCGCTTCCTTCTGACGGCCGAGCGTCGCGAGCGCGTGCCCGAGGCCGAAATGCGCGGGCGCGAACTGCGGATGCATGCGGATCGTCTTTTCGAGCACGTCGACGGCTTCCGCCGGCCGGCCGGTCGCATCGAGCAGATTGCCGAGGTTGAAATGCGCGGCGACGTAGTTCGGCTCGACCTCGATCGCGATGCGGAACTGCTCGATCGCGCCGTCGATGTCGCCGAGTGCGTTCAGCGCCATTCCGAGGTTGTTGTGCGCGCCGGCGTGTCCTGGACGGATCGCGAGCGCGCGGCGGAACGCCTTCACGGCATCGTCGAAACGGCGCAGCGCCGAAAGTGCGTTGCCGAAGTTGTTCCATGTCGGGGCGTCGTTCGGCTGCAGGCGCAGGGCTTTCTCAAAGGCGTCGGCGGCGTCTTCGTGGCGGCCGACTGCGGTGTACGCGTTTCCGAGGTTGTACTGCGCGAGCGGAAAGCCGGGCTGCAGCGTGAGCGCGTTGCGAAATCGCTCGATGGCGTCGTCGATGCGGCCGAGCGCCTTCAGCGCGTTGCCGAGGTTGAGCTGCAGGCCGGCGTCCGTCGGACGCAGGTCCACCGCGCGACGCACAAGGGCAGCCGCTTCCGCGTGCTGCCCTTGCTGGTGGCGCAGCACGCCGAGCAGATGCAGGGCGTCGACGTGTCGAGGTTCGGCGGCGAGCGCGGCTTGATAGTCGCGTTCCGCTTCGGTCAGGCGGCCGTCACGATGGGCCGCGAAACCGCGGGCGAATACAGTGTCCATGACGGGAAGAAAGCGAAAACCCCGCATTTTCCCACACACTCGGGCGACGCCCGCCGAATTGACAGTTCGGCGCTCAAGGAACTAACATGTGAACAGCTATTCATATGTTTTCTTTCGACCGCACATGGCTTCGCTTCCCAATGCTTCCGATGACCGTGTCGTCCCGCTTGCCGATCTGTTTCGCCTCCTCGGCGATCCGACGCGCCTTCGCATCGTGCTCGCGTGCGTCGACGAGAAGCGGGCGGTGGGAGCGATCGCGGAGGCGCTCGGGTTGTCGGCGTCGCTCGTCAGCCATCATTTGAGGCTGCTGCGCGCGGCGCGGATCGTGCGCGCGGAGCGGCAGGGCAAGCAGGTCTTCTATCTCGCCGCCGACCGGCATATCAGCGCGATGCTCGGCGAACTGCTGGAACATGTCGCCGAGCCGCAAACCGACTTCAGACCGGACAACGAGTAAATGAATACGCATTCGCACGGGCAGCACGAGCATGAGCACGAGCACGAGCACGGATATGCGCATGAAGAGCATGCGCACGGTCACGGCCACGCGCACAAAGAGCACTCGCAGGGCCACGACCACGCGCACGACCACGGCGGCCACGGCCATCACCACCATCACGCGCCGCAGGAAGGCCAGAGCGGCACGTTCGCGCTCGCCGTCGGGCTGAACATGCTGATCGTCGTCGTGCAGGCGGTGTACGGCTTCATCGCCCACTCGACGGCGCTCCTCGCCGACGCCGGCCACAATCTCTCCGACGTCCTCGGCCTCCTGCTCGCGTGGGGTGCGGTCTGGCTCGGCAAGCGCGAGCCGTCGCAGCGCTACACCTTCGGCCTCGGCAGCTCGTCGATTCTCGCGTCGCTCGCGAACGCCGCGCTTTTGCTCTTCGCGTGCGGCGCGATCGTGCTCGAATCGATTCAGCGGCTCCTGAACCCGGCGCCAGTCGCGGGCCTCGACGTCTTCATCGTCGCGACGCTCGGGCTGGTCGTGAACGGCTTCTCCGCGTGGCTCTTCATGCGCGGCAGCAAGGAAGACCTGAACGTGCGCGGCGCCTTCCTCCACATGGCCGCCGATGCCGCGATCTCCGCCGCCGTCGCGGTGAGCGGGCTCGTGATCCTGTTCTCGGGCTGGAGCTGGATCGATCCGCTGATGAGCCTCGTCGTGGTCTCGGTGATCGTGTATGGCACGTGGGGGCTCGGACGCGACGCGATGCGCCTCGCGATGGCCGCCGTCCCGCCGAGCGTCGACATGACGCGCATCCGGCAATATCTGTCCGATTTACCCGGCGTCGACGACGTGCACGACCTCCACGTCTGGGCCCTCTCCACGACCGAAAACGCGATGACGGCGCACCTCGTCATGCGCGCGGGCCATCCGGGCGATGCGTTCGTCGACGGCATCGTGGAGACATTGCGCGCCGACTATGCGATGCATCACGCGACGCTGCAAGTGGAGCTCGGCACGACGCATCATCATTGTGCGCTGCACACGCGCGGCTGATTCCGACCGATCTCCCGCCAGCCGAAACCGCGAACGAGCGGCGTACACTGATACGAACGTGACGTATCAGGGAGGAGTGCATGTTCGCCCCAAAGCTGAATCCGCACGACAAGCTCGACGTGGCGCCGGTGCTGATCGTCGGGGCGGGGCCGACGGGTCTCGCCGCCGCCATGAGTCTCGCGCGCGCGCACATTCCGGTTCGGCTCATCGACAAGGCGCGTGCGCCGTCGCCGTATTCGCGCGCGATCGGCATTCAGGCGCGCACGCTCGAACTCTTCGAGCAGCATCGCATCGTCAAGCCGTTTCTTGAAAAGGGGCATCGCGCGCGGGTCGCCAATCTGTATTCGAACGGTCAGCGGCTCGCGCGGCTCGACTTCGATCCGCTGCAGACGCGCTATCCCTATCTTCTTTTTCTCGAACAGTCCGAAACCGAGCGGCTCCTCACCGAGCATCTGGCGAGCTTCGGCGTGTGGATTGAGCGCGGCGTCGAGCTGCACGATTTCTCGCAGGGCGCGGCGGGCGTGCAGGCGTCGCTGCGTCATCCGAACGGACGCGAGGAAACGCTGCGGCCGTCGTACATGATCGCCGCAGATGGTGCGCACAGTCTGGTGCGGCATCGGCTCGATATCGGCTTCACGGGCAAGACCTTCGAGCAGACCTTTCTTCTCGCCGACCTGCAAGTCGATTCCGACTGGGCCGACGATGAGTTCCACATTTTCGCGTCAGGCGAGGGCCTGGCTGCGCTCTTCCCGATGGGCAACGATCGCGCGCGGCTGATCGCGGACCTGCACGTCGCGCCCGAATCCGACCACGGCCCGACGCTCGACGACTGCCGCGCGATCGTCGAGCGGCGAGTGCATCATCGCGTGACGCTGTCGAGCATCGGCTGGTCGTCGTATTTCCGGCTGAACAGCCGCATGGTGGACAGGCTGCGCGTCGAGCGCATCTTTCTCGCGGGCGATGCCGCGCATGTCCACAGCCCGGCCGGCGCGCAGGGCATGAACACGGGCATCCAGGAAGCGCTCAACCTCGGCTGGAAGATCGCGCGGATGCTCTCCGGCGGCGCGTCCGATCGCCTGCTCGACACCTATCACGCGGAGCGCCATCCGATCGAGCGCGACGTGCTGCGGCAATCGAGCATGCTCACGCAGATGGCGAGCGCCGAGCACGGTCCGATGAAGCTGATCCGCGATCACGTGATGCCCGCGCTCTCCGCGATCGGCCCGCTGCGCGACGCGATGCGGCGTACTGTGAGCGAGCTGTCGATCCAGTACCGGCGCAGTCCGCTGACGATGGAGCGTCTGCTCGATGGCGGCCCGCGCGCGGGCGAGCGGGCGCCGGATGCGCGGGTGCACGTGGTCGATGGGCCGCTCGGGCGCGTGCCGGGCTTTGGCTGTCTTTTCGACCTGCACGATCCCGGGTACTTTTCGCTGTTCCTGCTGGTGACTCCCGAAGGCGAGGACGACATCGCGCTCGCGCCCGCGACCATCACGGTGGCGCACGCGATGCGCGACCCCGATCTCGATGGGCTGGGCGGTCAGATGGAGAGGGTGTTGCCCAACGCGGTGCGCGTGTGGCGTATCACGGACGTCATGCAGGGAGAAGGCGCGCAGTCGCTCACCGACAATTACGGACGCACGCGGCCATCGTTTTATCTCGTGCGGCCGGACGGCTATATCGCGGCGCGCGGACGGGCGCCGTCGGATGTGCACGGACTTCTGCGACATTGCGAGACGTGGTTCAGCGCGAACGCGAGCGCCGCCGATGCGGCGCCCGAGCACGAGTACAAGGAAGACTAGGCCGCTGGAGCCTTGGCAGGCGTCAGATCCTGCCGATGCTCGATCAGCGCCTCGTGCACGATCGGCGTCATCGTGGCGCTCACTTCAGGATCATCGAGCGCGTTGAGGATCGCGAGCCGCATGCGCGGCTCCCAGAAGCGGCGAATGTGATCGGCGATGCTGTCGGTCGCTTCGTGCTGGTCCGGCAGCGAATCGAAAAAATCGCCGATGCGGTTCGCCATGTCGATCAGGTTGGCTACGTCCATTTTTCTTTCCTATTTCCCTGAGGTCGTGACGAGCGCGCCTTCTTCCGTACGCATCTCCAGCAGGCCGAGCTGCTGCGAGTTGAAGCGCGAGTAGTCCTTCTGCCATTGCGACGGCTGCTCGACCGGCATCACCTGCACTGCCGTCACCTTGTATTCCGGACAGTTGGTCGCCCAGTCGGAGGAGTCGGTGGTGATTACGTTCGCGCCCGATTCCGGGAAGTGGAACGTCGTGTAGACGACGCCCGGCTGCATCCGCTCGGTGATCTTCGCGCGCAAGACGGTCTGCCCCGCACGCGATTCGATGCCGACCCAGTCGCCCGTCTTGATGCCGCGATCCTCGGCATCGACCGGATGAAGCTCCAGCCGGTCCTCGTCGTGCCAGCGCGAGTTCTCCGTGCGCCGCGTCTGCGCGCCGACGTTGTACTGCGACAGGATGCGCCCCGTCGTCAGCAGCAGCGGGAACTTGCGCGTGACCTTCTCCGGCGTCGCGACGAACTTCGTGATGACGAAGCGCCCCTTGCCGCGCACGAATTCGTCGATGTGCATCGTCGGCGTGCCTTCCGGCGCCGATTCGTTGCACGGCCACTGGATGCTGCCGAGCTCGTCGAGCCGCTTGTACGACACACCGTGGAACGTCGGCGTGAGACGCGCGATCTCGTCCATGATCTGCGACGGATGCGTGTAGCCCATCTCGTAGCCGAGCGCGCGGGCGAGCAGGATCGTCACTTCCCAGTCGGCGTAGCCGGCGAGCGGCGGCATGACCTTGCGCACGCGCGAGATGCGGCGCTCGGCGTTGGTGAACGTGCCGTCCTTTTCCAGGAACGTCGCGCCCGGAAGCAGCACGTGCGCGTACTTCGCCGTCTCGTTCAGGAAGATGTCCTGCACGACGATGCACTCCATCGACGACAGCGCACCCGTCACGTGATGCGTGTTCGGATCGGACTGGACGATGTCCTCGCCCTGGCAGTAGAGGCCCATGAACGTGCCGTGCGACGCGGCATCGAACATGTTCGGAATGCGCAGGCCCGGCTCCGATTGCAGCTTGCAGTCCCACGCTTCCTCGAAGAGGGCGCGCGTCGCGGCGTCGCTGATATGGCGGTAGCCCGGCAGTTCGTGCGGGAACGAGCCCATGTCGCACGAGCCCTGCACGTTGTTCTGGCCGCGCAGCGGATTCACGCCGACGCCTTCGCGCCCGATGTTGCCCGTCGCCATCGCGAGGTTCGCGATGCCCATCACCATCGTCGAGCCTTGCGCGTGTTCCGTGACGCCCAGGCCGTAGAAGATCGCCGAGTTGCCAGGCCGCGCGTAGATGCGTGCGGCTTCGCGCACCAGATGCGCGGGGACGCCGGTGATGGCTTCCATCGCTTCGGGCGAGTTCTCCTCGTGCGAGACGAAGTCGCGCCATTGACCGAACGCGCGCGCTTCGCAGCGCTCGGCGACGAACGCTTCGTTGACGAGCCCTTCGGTCACGATCACGTGCGCGATCGCGTTGATGATCGCGACGTTGGTGCCGGGCCGCAGCGCCAGGTGATGTGACGCCTTGATGTGCGGGCCGTCGACGATATCGGTGCGGCGCGGATCGATCACGATCAGTTGCGCGCCTTCACGGATGCGCTTTTTCATGCGCGACGCGAAGACCGGATGGCCGTCGGTCGGATTCGCGCCGATCACGACGATCACGTCCGATTTCTCGACCGACGCGAACGTCTGCGTGCCCGCCGATTCGCCGAGCGTCGTCTTGAGGCCATAGCCGGTCGGCGAGTGGCAGACGCGCGCGCAGGTATCGACGTTGTTGTTGCCGAACGCCGCGCGCACGAGCTTCTGCACGAGGTACGTTTCCTCGTTCGTACAGCGCGACGACGTGATCCCGCCGATCGAATCGCGGCCGTACTTGTCCTGGATGCGGCGGAATTCGCTCGCCGCGTATTTGAGCGCTTCGTCCCATGACACTTCGCGCCACGGATCGGTGATCTTCGCGCGGATCATCGGCTTGGTGATGCGGTCCTTGTGCGTCGCGTAGCCCCACGCGAAGCGGCCCTTCACGCACGCGTGGCCTTCGTTCGCCTGGCCGTTCTTGTTCGGCACCATGCGCACCACCGTGCTGCCTTTCATCTCCGCCTTGAGCGAGCAGCCGACGCCGCAGTACGCGCACGTCGTCACGACCGAATGCTCCGGCTGGCCGAGCATGATGACGGTCTTTTCCTGCAGCGTGGCGGTCGGGCACGCGGCGACGCACGCGCCGCACGACACGCACTCCGATTCCATGAACGGCACGTTTTCACTCGCGGCGACGCGCGATTCGAAGCCGCGCGCGGCGATCGTCAGCGCGAAGGTGCCTTGCGTTTCCTCGCAGGCTCGCACGCAGCGATTGCAGACGATGCACTTCGACGCATCGTAGGTGAAGTACGGGTTCGACTCGTCTTTCTTGTCCTTCAGGTGGTTCTTGCCTTCGTAGCCGTAGCGCACTTCCCGCAGGCCGACGACGCCAGCCATGTCCTGCAGTTCGCAGTCGCCGTTGGCGGGGCAGGTGAGGCAGTCGAGCGGGTGATCGGAGATGTAGAGCTCCATCACGTTCTTGCGCAGCGACTGCAGGCGGTCGCTTTGTGTGCGCACCTTCATGCCCGCTTCGACCGGTGTCGTGCACGACGCGGGATAGCCGCGCTTGCCTTCGATCTCGACGAGACACAGGCGGCACGAGCCGAACGGTTCGAGCGAATCCGTCGCGCAGAGCTTCGGCACGTTGACGCCAGCTTCGATCGCCGCGCGCATCACCGAGGTGCCGGCCGGCACCGTGACCGCTTCGCCGTCGATTTCGAGCGTCACGTCGATGTCGGCGTGGCGCAGCGGCGTGCCGTAGTCGGTGAAGTCGAAGGGATCGCCCTTTTGCACCGATGCCGCGCTCTTGCACGCGCAATTTCCGGAGCCGCAGCCGTTGTTCGTGTTGGACATGTCTTTTGTCTCCATTTGGCCAGCGCTTTACTCGCTGGCCCATGCAATCTGGTTGCTATGCCGCTTTCTTGGACGGCGCTTTCGCAAGACCGAAGTCTTCGGGGAAATGGTCGAGCGCCGACAGCACCGGGAAGGGCGTCATGCCGCCCATCGCGCAGAGCGAGCCGGACACCATCGTGTCGCACAGGTCGCGCAGCAGCGTGACCTGTTTCGGGGACGTATCGCCCGAGCGGATCTTCGCGATCACCTCGACGCCGCGCGTCGAGCCGATCCGGCACGGCGTGCACTTGCCGCACGATTCGAGCGCGCAGAAATGCATCGCGTACTGGGCGAGGTCGGCGAGGTTCGACGTGTCGTCGTGGACGACGAGGCCGCCGTGGCCCACCACCGCACCGACTGCCGCGTAGGCTTCGTAGTCGAGCGGAATGTCCCACTGGCTTTCCGGCAGATACGTGCCGAGCGGGCCGCCCACCTGCACCGCGCGCGCCGGTCGGCCGCTCGCCGTGCCGTCGCCGTATTCGTAGACGAGTTCGCGCAGCGTCACGCCGAACGCGAGTTCGACGAGGCCACCTTGCCTGATGTTGCCCGCGAGCTGGAACGGCAGCGTGCCGCGCGAGCGTCCCATGCCGAAGTCGCGATAGAACGACGCGCCCTTCGCGAAGATGATCGGCACGGTCGCGAGCGTGATGACGTTGTTGATGACGGTCGGCTTGCCGTACAGGCCGACGAGCGCCGGCACCGGCGGCTTCGCGCGCACGATGCCACGCTTGCCTTCGAGCGATTCGAGCAGCGCCGTTTCCTCGCCGCAGACATACGCTCCCGCGCCTTTCGCCACTTCGAGCTCGAACGCGTGCGACGAACCGAGCACGCTTTGACCCAGCCAGCCGGCATCGCGCGCGCGGTCGATCGCGCGGTTGAGCGTCACGATCGAATGCGGATACTCGCTTCGCACGTAGATGTAGCCCTTCGTCGCGCCCGTCACGATGCCCGCGATGATCATCCCTTCGATCAGCACGTACGGATCGCTTTCCATGACGAGTCGGTCGGAGAACGTGCCGGAGTCGCCTTCGTCGGCGTTGCAGACGATGTACTTCTGGTCGCTGAGCGCGCCGCGCACCGTGCGCCATTTGATGCCGGCAGGGAACGCCGCGCCGCCGCGTCCGCGCAGGCCCGATTCGATCAGCGCTTCGCAGGCGGCATCGCCGTTCATGTCGAGCGCCTTCCGCAATCCTTCGATGCCGCCGTTCGCGACGTAGTCGTCGATCGAAAGCGGGTCCGTGATGCCGATGCGCGCGAACGTCAGGCGCTGCTGCTTCTTCAAATAAGGCAATTCGTCGACCACGCCGACATTTCTCTCATGCGCGGCGCCTTCGATGAACCCGGCATCGAAGAGCGCGGCGACTTCCTCAGCCTCGACATTCGAATAACCGATGCGGCCGTTCGCCGTCTCAACTTCGACGAGCGGTTCGAGCCACAGCAGGCCGCGCGAACCGTTGCGCACGATCTGGACGTCGATGCCGCGCGTGGTGGCTTCATCGGCGATGGCGGCAGCGACGGCGTCGGCGCCGAGCGCGAGCGCGGACGAATCGCAGGGGACGTAGATGCGTGTCATGCCGTTTCCTCCGATTTCGTGCGGGCCTCTGCGGCCGCGAATAGCCGGTCGAACTTCTGCGGCGTGACCTTGGCGTACAGCTCGCCATTGATCATCATCGACGGCGACAGCGCGCACTGGCCGAGGCAGAACACCGATTCGAGCTCGGTTTCCTCGTGATGGCCGCTGTCGAACTTGCAGCCTGTGTGGCCTTCGACATGCTGCGCCAGCGCTTCCGTGCCCATGCTGCGGCACGCTTCAGCGCGGCACAACTGCACGGTGACGCGCGCAGGCGGCTCCGACCGGAAATGATGGTAGTAGGTGATGACGCCGTGAACCTCGGCGCGTGAGAGCGAAAGCGCCTGCGCCAGATGCGGAACGGTCGCGGGCGGCACGAAGCCGACGTCGTCCTGGATCGCATGCAGGATCGCCATCAGCGTGGCGCCCTGGGTGGCATGGCGGCGCACGAGCTCATCGGGCGCGGGTACGGCTTGCTGCGGGTGTGTCATGGGGCTCCTCCAACGCTCGGTATATGTTTATCGTGTGCATATTAGAGACTTATAATTTGTGCACCGAGCCGATGAAGTGAACAATAGGCGCCGTGATATATCTTGGCAATAGGAACCGGGAGTGCATATGGTCGATGTCCAATGCCGTGCAGAACTCGTGCTGCGCGACGCCGATGGCCGGGAAACCAGTCTCAGCGCGGTTGTGCCGCTTTTGCTGCTCGTTTCCCAGACTGGGAGCATCGCCAATGCCGCGTCCGCTAAGGGTTTGTCCTATCGGCACGCATGGGGCTTGTTGCGCGAAATCGAGGCCCGTCTGGGCGGCGCGCTGATCACGAAATCGCGTGGGCGCGGGTCGGTGCTGTCGGAACTCGGCGAATCGGTTTTGCGCGCGCAGCGTATTTCCGGCGAACGGCTCGACGCGCCGCTGCAATCGGTCGCGACTGAAGTCGCGCATGAGCTGAACCGGCGCCTCGCACGCGAAGCTGCGCAAGTGCGCATTCACGCGTCGCACGGCTACGCGGTCGCGACGCTCGTGCGCGCGCTCGGCGTCGAGCGCATTCCCGTCGACATCAAATATCGCGAGAGCGCCGAAGCCGTCAGCGCACTGGCACGCGGCGAGTGCGAACTCGCGGGATTTCACCTGCCGGTCGGCGAATTCCGTTCGACCTGCGCGCAGATCTACCGAGAGTTCCTCGATCCGGAACGGCATCAGCTCATTCACCTCACGCGCCGCACGCAAGGGCTTTTCCTGCCGAAGGGCAACCCGAAACACATCGAAGGCTTGCACGACCTCGCACGCGACGACGTGCGCTTCGTCAACCGCCAGCCGGGCTCGGGCACGCGGATGCTGCTGGATCTGTCGCTGAGAAGCATCGGCGTCGATCCGGACCAGATCAACGGCTACGCGACCACCGAACTTACGCACTCGGCGATCGCCGCGTTCGTCGCGAGCGGCATGGCCGACCTGGGCTTCGGCGTGCAGCCCGCGGCGCAGCATTTCGCGCTCGACTTCATCCCGGTGATCGACGAGGACTACTTCTTCGCCTGCGAACGCTCGCGGCTGAACGAAGCGCGGCTCGCGAGCGTGCTCGACGTCCTGAGAAGCGATGCGTTCAACGTGAGCGTCGCGCATCTTGAAGGCTACGATCCGGCGCGCTGCGGCTTGTTGGTCGGCGTGGAGGAGGGTTTGAGCGGTGCGTGAGGCGTAGCTGCTGGCTTTCTCGAAACGAACGGTAAAATTAACGCTTTGCCGGGCGCTGCCCTGCGTCTCAAATTACGTTAACCTAGCGCCTTGCCGTTCACGTCTTAGCGCGACTCGAAACCGCGCCACATCTCGCCATGAAATTGCCTCTTATTGCTTCCACGTGCGCCGCGCTCGTCGCAGGCGCGGTTTATCTTGCCCCGGTCGCTTTCGCGCAAAACTCGCCGGGTGTTCCCGGCGGCGTCCTGCAGGAGCAGTTCCGCCTGAATGAGCACCCGCAAATGCCGTTCGCCGCGTCCGCGCCCAGCGACAAATATCAGCAAGGCAAGTCCGCCGCACGCCGCCGCGCCGACAACGGCGACCCGAACGGCTGCAACCTGAAGTGCCCGAAGGACACGGAGTAATTCCCCCGGCGCAGGTTCACGGTCGCCGCGACTGTGAGCCCGCCGCATCCCCCCCAGATCGATTGGCTGAAAGCCGAATCGAATCGACCGAGGCGCCCGGAACAGGCGTCAGATGACACCCCGCTTACAGTCCGGCGACGCGTCCACGCGCCGTCCACGCCATCTCGCGCCCCAATTCAATAAACGCTGCACGGCGACCGAAAAACACTACGAGATGGCGGGCATTTGGTATGACGGGAGGAGTACCTTAAGTCAAGCGTGATCGATCGATATCCGATGACAAGCGACTTTTCCTCTTATAAACGATAAAAGAAGCGCGTCGGTTGCCCGGCATCCGCGCACGACACGGCGTCCGGCAGTTGGGGGAGAATGGTCCCAATGCCTGCCGGGCCACGGACGACGCTTCGGAATTGCCGAGGGACTGCATAAATGCGAATTCTCCAGGTCATACTGGCGCCGCGCCTGTCGGGGGCAGAAGTGCTTGTGAAGGGCGTCGCGATCGGCCACCAGCGGGCCGGCCACAGTGTGTGCATCGCATCGCTTCTGCCGCAGCACAGCGACTTCGAGCACATCAGCGACGAACTTCGCACGCACGGCGTGATGTGCCTGTTCCCGAAGAAGAGCCATCGCAAGATCGGCAGGCTGCTGTTCCTCTATCAGGCGATTCGCACGTTCAAGCCCGACATCATCTTCGCGCATGCGACGATTCCCGCCCTCTACGTGCGCGCGCTGCCGACGCGCGTGCCGATCGTCTGGGTGATGCACTCCGGCGCCAACGATTTCTCCAACTACGCGCTGCTGCGCGCCGAGCGCCTGCTGTCCGGCCGCGCGAAGGCGGTGATCGGCGTGTCGCAGAAAAATATCGACGATTACGTGAAGGAGATCGGCACGCATCCGTCGATGATGGTGGTGCCGAACGGCGTCGATATTTCGCGTTTCACCGACGACGTCGCCCCCGTTCCGGTCGCGCACAAGCAGATCGTGCAGGTCGGGCGCTATATCCCCGAAAAGAACCAGTTGCAGACGGTGCATGCGTTCGCGCGCGTCGCCCAAGCCGATCCGGACGCGCGCCTGCTCCTGTGCGGCGTGATCGAGAACCTGGCGTATCACGCGGCGGTGGTCGATCTCGTCGCGAAGCTGGCGCTGCAGGAGCGCGTGGTGATCGACGGGCCGCAGATGAATGTCGCGCAGATTTTGCGGGCGTCGGCGGCGTTTGCGATGCCGTCGAGTTTCGAGGCGCATAGCATCGGATTTCTGGAGGCGCTGGCGTCGGGTATTCCGGTCGTCGCGAATTCGATTCCGTCTTTTGCGTTCGCGAGCAATTTCCCGGGCGTGCAACTGCTCGATACCAACGATGCCGATGCCTACGGCCGTGCGCTGCTCGAATCGCTCTCGGAGCCGCGCGCGACGCGGCCGCTCCACGGGTTCACGCTGCAAAGCACCGCCGACCGCTATCTGGCGATCGCGCGGGAAGTGCTGAATTTGCGGGTGGCGGCGGGTTGAGTTTTTAACGCCGTTATTGCGCCAGCGACCTCAGCCACAGCGATTCCGAATACAACCCCGGCAGATTGCCCCAGATCTGCACCGGCCCAAGCCTCGACGGCCCGACGAAGTCGTAACCCCACAAGCTCGGCTCCCCGCCCGTGAAATAGAACTCGCCGAGCGTCGCGTTGGCACGCTTGAAGAGCATCAGCGTCGCGCGGTCGTTGCGGCGGATGAGCGCGGGCATCGAATCGGCCCAGGACGCGTCGGCGAGCGTCGCGACGCGCACTGGCGCACCATTCTTGATCTTCCACACGTCGATGCTCGCGCTGTCGCCGCGCGGCTGTAGCACGACGAGATCGTCGATGCCGTCGCCGTCCACGTCGCCCGCTGCCACTTTCACTGCTGATGGCGTGAACTGAGGGTAGGGCGTGCCGCGTTCGGGCGCGGCGAACGCGCCGCCGGTGTTCGCGATCCGCGTGACGGCGAGCGCAGAATTCATGTTTTCGATCGCCATCAAGCCCACGCGCGTTGATCCCGCGACGCGCGCCGGCAGAAAACGCGCGGCGGCATCAAGCTGGGGAGCTTCGAGCCAGCGTACCGGCGCGCTCCCGGTCGAATTCGCGTTGCCCGCGAGCATCCACAGGTCGAGGCCGGTATCCGGACGCTTCTGCGCGATCACCACGTCCGCGCGACCGTCGCCGTTGAAGTCGGCGGCGACGTACTGCTGTGCTAGCGCGGGCGTCCATGCGGCACTCGTCTGATACCAGAGACGCGGTGTATCGAAGCGGCTGCCGGTGCTGCGTAGCAGCCAGAACGCGGTGCCGCCGTTACGCGGTGTCACGACCATCAGATCGGCGCGTCCGTCGCCGTCGAAATCCGCGACGAGAAAGCGCGCGCCGTCGAAGCAGAGCGTGTCGGCGCGGCACGTCGGCGCGGTGGCCTCGTGATCGAACGGAACCGCGTTCAGGTACCACGGCATCGCGCCCTCGAATCGCGACATCTCCGCGACCCACACGTTGAAGCCCGGCCCGTCCTTGCGACGCTGGACGTAGACCGTGCTGTCGCGGCCCGCGCCGCGGACGTCGCCATAGAGCGCACCTTCCTCGCGCGTGTCGGTCCACTGCGAGTGCGGCGAGATCGCCCAGCGATATTCGGCGGTCAGCAGCGAACAGCGTCCCGCCGATACCGCGCCGTTCACCGCGCCGAGGCAATGCCCGAGCGGTGTGTAGACGAGCCCGAAATCCCATGGCGTCCAGCGTTGGGCGGCCGCGCTTGGGTCGCAGGCTTCCTCGACGAGGCGTCCGTCGCGTTCGGCGATGCACTGGCGCGTCGCCTCATTGACGAGTTGCGCGTCGTTCTTGTCGCCGGGCGTGACGGGGAGCGGCTGCCAGTGCCAGTTCTGCGTGGCGGCGCCCGAGCACGCCGCGAGACGCGGACTTTTCCCCGCGCCGCCGCCGGAGCCGAGGCACTGGCTCGAATACTCGTTGACGAGCTGGATCGGCTTCGGCTGAAATTCGGCGCCGGCGTCGCCGGCGCGCGCGGCGCTCCAGTAGCGGCGCGCGACCCAGTTGCCGTCCCACTGGTATTCGCCGAAGACGTGGCCGGCGTCGTTTCCGTCGATCGCGAAATAGCTGCCGACGACGTCGCGCTTCTTCAGCGTCTCGGCGGCGCTGAGGTTTTTCGGCAGGCCGCCGGTCGGATAGGTGACGTGATAGCCGATCGGCAGGTCACGGTTTAGCCCCTGCGCGACGACGCGAGCGATCCTTGCGGCGTAGATGTGGTCCGGATGCTCGATGAACGGGACGGTGTCCGGATTGAGCGTGTAGAGCTCGGTCGCCGGCGACAGGATCGCGCGCATCGTGGCGATCAGTGCGGCGCGGTCGTAGGTCGTGGCGCCTGTGCCGCCGGCGTTCATCGGATAGGTGGTGAGCGTCTCGCCGCGGTCCCACAGAAGACCGAGCGGCACCTTGCCGCCGCGTACGGCGCCGCCGGGCAGGCGCAATTCGAGGAGTTTGACCTTCGGCTGCGCTTTTAGCACGAGTTCGTGGACCGGCTTGCCGGCGAAGACGGGGTTGGATTCGACCCACTCGTCGGGCACGCCCGCCATGCGCGCATAGGCGAGCTTCGTGCCGGTCTCGCGTAGCAGCACGTAGTCGAACTTGGCGCCGTTCGCGCCGCCGATCAGATGCACGACGGTGACGCACCAGCCGGCATTGAGCTTGTCGCTGATGCCGGGGTTGACGAAGAGGAGGTCGTCATCGAGATGCGCGACGACGGTGACGAGCGTGCCGGCGTGGCAATCGGCGGTTTCGGCTGCTTTCGCGTGCAGTGGCATCAGCGCCGCGAAGAAGGCGAAGAGGAGCGCGATCGACATCGACTTCACGTGGCGCATGCGTACTCCGTGAACGCTGAATTAGCGCGGCAAAGCAGAAGAGTGCCGCCGACGGGCGACACAGTCAGTGCTCAAGCGTACATGTATGAAGTTTCGATGGAGTACGCGAAGTTGTCGATCAGTGAGTTGGCTCCGGCTTATCGATTCCCGCTGCGCCATTTATAAAGTTTTTTTAGATTCTGCCGTTAGCCCGATTACGGATCGATCTGCGGATGTTTGGAGATTGAGGGTGGCGTGACGAATGTCGGGGCGAAAAAACAAAGCCCCGATGTGCTCGTAACACAATCGGGGCTACTAATCCCGCCGTCTGCGCCGAAGCACGGGACCGGCGTGGAGTTTACTGTAGCAACGTTCGGTTGATAAACCGAGTTACGGTCATACCCGCATTCAGTTATCGAGTGCGGCCCTCCGCAGCATCTGTCCTGCTCGACAGGTTTTACATCGAGCCCACAACACCTACTACAAAGGAATTCTCAGATGCGCAAATTCTTCAAACTGTTTGTCCGCGACGAGCGCGGCGTCAGCGCCATGGAATACGCTGTCCTCGCGGGTATCGTGGTGATCGCTCTCGGTGGCATGGCGGTCACGTTCAAGGACAGCATCAAAACCATGTATGACGATCTGTTCACGAAAGTAACGACTTCACAGGGGACGTAAGGGTATGCGGGCGCAATAGCCGTTGCGCCCTTGCATCATCCGCTTTCCTTGCCGGGGTGCAATTCCTGCACCCTTTCTGCGTTTGATTCTCCCTCTCAGCTGGTGTCCCGGCGACGCCCGGATTTCGACCCTTCCCCGGCTTGCCGATTCCACGCCGCGCTGCACATGCGGCCCAGGAACTGCTCGCGGGCGTTGGACAACCGTGCTTCGAAGGGTCTGTGAGAGCCTCGAGCCGCTCGCTGTCACCGTCGATCTGACGGCCGGTCGTCAACGCGTTCCAGCCGACAAACGCGCCGTTGGCCCAATCTTGAAATTACAGCGCGGTTCTCTAGTGGTCCCGCGCGTGCACTGCGCAGTCCATCAATCGCCGAATTTCGCTTTCGGCGGAAGCGGTGATATCGGCGTAGGTCCAGTTTTGCTCGTTCGAGTTGAGACGCCCGTGCGCTTCTCCGCATTTCTTGAGGTCGTTCGCATCAACGGCTACAGCGATTTTCTTGCGCGCCTCATCCCGCGTGCGACGTGCCTCGCTGAGTGTGAGCACCGGATAGGTGCCGAAGGCAAGCGTCCATTTCTTGTCGTCGAGACGATATATGAGCATTTATCGTTTTGAGTCGGCAGGGGTGATGAGCAAGTGCAAGCCGCCGCCGTCGGAAATCTTTCTGCTGTCTCCCGTTTGGCTGGGCTTTACGGATTGCGAGATCGGTCAGAGGCATTGGCATGCGCCGCGGTGGCGCCCTTGGGGGTGGGGGGTCGACTTTCCAAGCCGTCGAAAAACCCCCAGGAAAACCCCCTTTAAGGGGGACTGAAGGTGACGACCTGTGACAGAGTCTGAATGTGATTTGCAGAAAAAAACCCCGAAAGCCAAGGCCGTCGGGGTTTAAGTGGGGCAGCTTGAGGGTCTATGAAACCCCCTGAACACTAAGATTGGTGGAGGCGGCGGGAATCGAACCCGCGTCCAGTAGCGCTCTACGACCAGTTCTACATACTTAGTTCTGTCATTTGATTTAGCCATAAAGACGCGGACGAACACGCTTCCTTACAGCGATTCACTAAATTTTCGACCTTGGCGTCGTGACGCCGACAAGGCTTAACTGACGTATATGACCTCTCTCGGTATTGCTACCGGTCTTGCGACTCTAGTCCGTCAGTGAACTAGGGAGAGGCAGGCGGCCCTTAGGCTGCCAGTGCGAACGTTTCGTCGTTTGCAGTTACGTTTTTCCCATTGATTAACGAGGTGACGGGTCCTCGGTATGCCCTAGCCGCTTTGCAACCCCTGTCGAAACCAGGTCGCCCCCAAAGCGAAAGTAAATTATCCCACGAAAAGCCGATATCAGGCGAATCGGCGTGCTTTCAATGCGCCCCGCGTAGAGCGTTCTAGCCGATGTCGCGCAGCAACTGCTGCAGCTCGAACGGCGAATCGACGACATGATTCGCATGCCAGCGGCGCGGCGGGATGTCGTCGCCGCAATAGCCGTAGGCCGCCGCGACCGTGATCATGCCCGCAGCGAACCCCGCCTGCACGTCGCGCAGGTCGTCGCCCACGTAGACGATGCGCTCCGGTGCCACGTCGAGCAGTTCCGCCGCGTGCAGGAGCGGCGCGGGGTGCGGCTTCGAATGCGGCGTGGTATCGCCGCAGACGAGGCACGCCGCACGCGTGTCGAGCCCGAGCAGCGCGACGAGCGGCTCGGAGTAGCGCGTCACCTTGTTGGTCACGATGCCCCAGCGCACGCCGCGTGCATCGAGCTGGTCGAGCAACACGTCGATGCCGGGAAAAAGCGTCGTCTCGATGCACAGATCCGCTTCGTAGTTGGCAAGGAACTCGTCGCGCATTGCCGGGAAATCAGGATGCTCCGGCCCGATTTCGAACGCGCCGCCGAGCAGCCCGCGCGCGCCCGCCGATGCGAACGGCCGCAGCATTTCAAGCGGCCGCATTTCGAGCCCGCGGTCGTGGCGCATCTTGTTGACGGCCGCGACGAGGTCCGGCGCGGTGTCGGCGATGGTGCCGTCGAGGTCGAACAGGACCGCCTGGCAGAGGCCCAGGCGGTCGTCGTCGATGAGTGCTTGCGGCAGCGGGGTAGGGTCGTCGGGCAGGACCGTCGGTTTTTGTTCGCCCGTCAGATCGTCGTGGTTCATGGCGTCAGGCTTCGCGGCGGCAAGCCATCAGGTAGTTGATGCTGGTGTCGCTGGAAAGGCCGAAGTGCTTGCTCAGCGGCCGGTACGTGATGCCCTTGATGTCGACCGGCGCTAGCTCGGCTGCGCGCGCGAAGCCCGCGAGCTCCGACGGCTTGATGAAGCGCGCGTAGTCGTGCGTGCCCTTGGGCAGCATCCGCGCGATGTACTCGGCGCCGATCACGGCGAAGAGATACGCCTTCGGATTGCGGTTCAGCGTGGAAAAGAACACCCAGCCGCCCGGCTTCACGAGCGACGCGCACGCCGCGACGGTGCCCGCCGGATTCGGCACGTGTTCGAGCATCTCCATGCAGGTGACGATGTCGTACGTGCCGGGTTCGCGTGCGGCAAGCGCCTCGGCCGAGATTTCCTCGTACGCGACTTCGACGCCGCTCTCGAGGCTATGCAGATCCGCGACGCCGAGCGCGCTCGTCGCGAGGTCGATGCCTTTGACAGTCGCGCCGCGCGTCGCCATCGATTCGGACAGAATGCCGCCGCCGCAGCCGATGTCGAGCACGCGCTTGCCCATCAGATGCGCGTGGGCGTCGATCCAGTCCAGCCGCACGGGATTCAGTTCGTGCAGCGGCTTGAACTCGGCGTTCGGGTCCCACCAGCGATGCGCGAGCTCGCTGAATTTCTGAAGTTCGTGGGGATCGACGTTCGTCATGGTGAAAGCAGCCTTCCTGATGTCGTGATGATTAGCCCCGAGTATATAGGCGCCGAATGGGGCGGGCAAAAGCGGTGGGTGGTGCGCCTGAGCGTCGCGCGGGGCAAACGGCTACCACGCCGGCGCCGAAACCACGCTCGCCGCGCGGACATAAAAAAACCCCCGCCGAGGCGGGGGTTCGATCCTGCGGTAACTCTTGCGCTATTACTGCGGAGCGCGCGAGGTACCCACAACTTCGACTTCCACGCGACGATCCGGTGCGAGGCAGGCGATGAGTTGCTTGCGGTTCTTCTGGTTGCAACCGGTCGTGACCGGGTTCTTCTTGCCCTTGCCTTCCGTGTAGATACGGTTGGCTTCGATGCCCTTGCTGACCAGGTATGCCTTGACAGCTTGAGCACGACGCAGGGACAGGCGATCGTTGTACTTGTCCGAACCGATGCGGTCGGTGTAGCCGGTAGCGACCACGACTTCCAGGTTCAGGCCGCCGATCTTCGATGCGAGATCGTCGAGCTTTTCCTTACCAGCCGGCTTCAGGACTGCCTTGTCGAAGTCGAACAGAGCGTCAGCTTGGTAGGTGACCTTTTGGCTCACGATAGCGGGCGGAGCGACCTGTGCCGGCGGCGTCGGTGCTGTAGCGACCAGCGCGCCGTCGCACTTTGCGTTTGCCGTGGCCGGCGTCCAGAACGCATCGCGCCAGCAAAGCTCGTTCGTGCCGTTCATCCACACGTATTCGCCCGTGCCGTTCACCCAGTTGTCGTTCACGGCTTGTCGCGATGCCGGCACCGACTGTGCCGAAGCCGATGCAGCCATAACTGCGGTAGCTGCAATGAACGCGAGCTTTGAAAGTTTATTCATATTTCTCCTCTCGAAATTGAGATTACCGCAGGTTTACTGCGAGCCTGTTGACAAAGACAAGTCATACATTGCTCGAAGTATAACATTACCGCGGAACAAAACGCGCCGTGTAGACTTCGAGCAGTGTCTAACTTTGTGCGTTGGCATTTTGCCATATCGTTCCCTTGCACCGATAAAAAATATCCCTGCTCCTATAGACCCGCAACCATATGTGGTGCATGAGCAACAAGAAAGGGACAGGAAACGAATGGGGCCGTCTTGCGCGCGCGGCTTGCGCATTTTGCGTGCCACTTCTCGCATTTTTCAGCGGTTTTTCGCCCGATCGCGTGAAAGGGTCCAAACATGTGAGGCGGCATCATAGCCGGTTCACCTGACGAATTCACGCGCTGTCTTGAAGCAATTTGTAAGCGCTTTCCGAGCCGTCACCGACGCGCTTCATGTCAGAGTTTCCGAGCCGCAGTTGACACGCGTCGAAGGTATACGGTCGGAATCCCTCCGCTATTCCATTCACCCCTCTGTATACGTACCGCGGCCGGGCGCAGATGTCGCGCATGTTAGAATTATGGGATTCGCTGCGTTCGCGGCGTCGTTTGCAAGCGACAGCAAAACAGGTCCGAAAGCGCCTCTGACGGCCTTCGCGGCGTGCTGTCGCCGCACAGTTCAAGACACGGATAATGGATCAATTCGCCAAAGAGACTCTGCCAATCTCCCTCGAGGAGGAAATGCGCCGTTCGTATCTCGATTACGCGATGAGCGTGATCGTCGGACGGGCGCTTCCCGATGTCCGCGATGGCCTGAAGCCGGTGCATCGTCGCGCGCTGTATTCGATGCACGAGTTGAACAACGACTGGAACCGCGCCTACAAGAAGTCGGCGCGTATCGTCGGCGACGTGATCGGTAAATATCACCCGCACGGCGACGCCTCTGTATATGAGACCATCGTGCGCATGGCGCAGCCGTTTTCGCTGCGCTACATGCTGGTGGACGGGCAGGGCAACTTCGGTTCGGTCGACGGCGACAACGCTGCCGCCATGCGCTACACCGAAATCCGCATGGCCAAGATCGGTCACGAACTGCTCGCGGATATCGATAAAGAGACCGTCGACTTCGGCCCGAACTACGACGGCAGCGAGAACGAGCCGCTCGTTCTCCCGGCGCGTATCCCCAATCTGCTGATCAATGGCTCGGCGGGCATCGCGGTCGGCATGGCGACGAACATTCCGCCGCATAACCTGCGCGAAATCGTCGATGCGTGTCTGCACCTGCTGAACAACCCCGACACCACCGTCGACGAACTGATCGAAATCGTGCCGGCGCCAGATTTCCCGACAGCGGGCGTGATCTACGGCGTCGCGGGCGTGCGCGACGGTTACCGCACCGGGCGCGGCCGGGTGGTGATGCGCGCGACCACGCACTTCGAGGAAATCGACCGCGGCCAGCGCATGGCGATCATCGTCGACGAGATTCCGTATCAGGTGAACAAGCGCACGCTGCTCGAGCGCATCGCCGAACTCGTCAACGAAAAGAAGATCGAGGGCATCTCCGATATCCGCGACGAATCCGACAAGAGCGGCATGCGCGTCGTGATCGAGCTGAAGCGCGGCGAAGTGCCCGAGGTCATTCTCAACAATCTATATAAACAGACGCAGCTTCAGGACACCTTCGGCATGAACATGGTCGCGCTCGTCGACGGCCAGCCCAAGTTGTTGAATCTGAAGGAAATGCTGGAGTGCTTTCTGTCGCATCGGCGGGAAGTACTCACGCGGCGCACTGTATACGAACTGCGCAAGGCGCGGGATCGGGGCCACATCCTCGAAGGTCTCGCGGTCGCGCTGGCGAACATCGACGACTTCATCGGGATCATCAAGGCCGCGCCCACGCCGCCGGTCGCGAAGCAGGAGCTGATGAACCGCTCGTGGGATTCGCAGCTCGTGCGCGAAATGCTCACGCGCACCGAGACGGAAGCGGTCGGTGGGCGCATCGCGTATCGGCCGGAGGGGCTGAACCCGGCGTATGGCCTGCAGGAAGACGGCCAATATAGATTGTCGGACATCCAGGCGCAGGAAATTCTGCAGATGCGCCTGCAGCGCCTGACGGGGCTCGAACAGGACAAGATCGTCAGCGAGTATCGCGAGGTGATGGCGCAGATCGCCGACCTGCTCGATATCCTGGCGCGGCCGGAGCGGATTCGTCAGATCATCGTCGATGAGCTCGGCCAGGTGCGAAACGAATTCGGCGACGAGCGCCGTTCGCGTATCGAGATGAACGCGACCGAGCTGAACACCGAAGACCTGATCACGCCGCAGGAAATGGTCGTGACCATGTCGCATACGGGTTACGTAAAGTCGCAACCGTTGTCGGAATATCGCGCGCAGAAGCGCGGCGGGCGCGGCAAGCAAGCCACGCAGATGAAGGAAGACGACTGGATCGACACGCTCTTCATCGCGAACACGCACGATCACATGCTGTGCTTCTCGAACCGCGGCCGCGTGTACTGGATCAAGGTCTACGAAGTGCCGCAGGGCTCGCGCAACTCGCGCGGCCGGCCGATCGTCAATATGTTCCCGCTGCAGGAAGGCGAGAAGATCAACGTCGTGCTGCCGATCAAGGAATTCTCCGCCGACAAATACGTCTTCATGGCGACCGCGCTCGGCACCGTCAAGAAGACGCCACTCGAAGCGTTCAGCCGGCCGCTGCGCAAGGGCATCATCGCGGTCGGGCTCGATGAAGGCGATTACCTTATCGGCGCGGCCATTACCGACGGCGAACACGACGTCATGCTGTTCTCCGATTCCGGCAAGGCCGTCCGTTTCGACGAAAACGACGTCCGCGCGATGGGCCGCGAAGCGCGCGGCGTGCGCGGCATGCAACTTGAGGACGGCCAGCAGGTCATAGCACTGCTCGTCGCGGGCGGGGAAAACCAGTCGGTGCTGACGGCAACGGAGAATGGATACGGCAAGCGCACGCCGATCAACGAGTACACGCGTCACGGCCGCGGCACAAAGGGCATGATCGCGATCCAGACGTCGGAACGTAACGGCAAGGTCGTCGCCGCGACGCTCGTCGAGCCGGAAAGCGAGATCATGCTGATCGCCAATTCCGGCGTCCTGATCCGCACCCGTGTTTCCGAGATACGCGAAATGGGGCGCGCAACCCAAGGTGTTACACTCATCAGTCTTGACGAGGGGACGAAGCTCTCGGGACTGCAGCACATCGCCGAAGCGGAAGCTGAGGTCGAGCTGGACGCGGACGTCGAAGATGACGCGAGCGGGAGCACCGAGACCGGCGATGAGAAGAATGACGACAACGGTGATGCGGTTTAATTGGCTGCATGCGCCGTTGCCTGAGTCGCGCTTCTCTTGCGCGACTCGTGTTCTGCTTTCAAAAGCCTGAATGGATCTGGTTGTGCGACCTGGGGCTTGGCCGCCGGGTTTCGCTCGTCAAACGACGAGTGACGCCGCGAGCGGCGAAGCTGCGTCGCACGGCTGCGATTGAATACTTTTCAAAGGGAGTAATGATGCAAAAACGATTTAAACAGTGGATGTTGCTGGCTGCTTTCGTACCGACCTTCGCAATGGCCCAGTCGCTGCAAAACCAGGCGCCGAATCAGGCCGCTCCGGCGGCCGCTGCGGCAGCCCCGGTCGACTCCGCGAAGCAGGCAGCCATCAACGATCTGCTGGCAGCAATCGATGCGCAGAAGCTCGTTGGCGCCATCGGCAACAGCGCGCAAATGCAATCGAAGCAACTCGTCCCGGCTATTCTTTCGGACGCGCTCTCCGAGAACAAGTCGCTGAACGACAAGCAGAAGCAGGCCGCCGTGCCGTCGCTGCAGAAGAACGCCGTGCCGAAGCTGGTTGACTCGGCAGGCCAGGTGTTCGCAACGGACTCGTTCCGCCAGGACGCGATGAAGGCCCAGTTCGACGCCTACGCGAAGTACTACACCACGGACGAAATCAAGGATCTGACGGCGTTCTACAAGAGCCCGACCGGTCGCAAGTTCATCCAGGTGCAGGATCAGGTTGGCCGCGACGTCGTGAACGGCCTGATGCAGAAATACATGCCGCAAGCCATCAAGGCGACGCGCACGCAGGCCGACAAGGAAGTGGCCGACGTCAAGCCGGGCAAGTAAGCCCGCTGGCTCGCCGGTCCTGAAGGCCGCCGCGCGGCGTCCCTCGGATTGGCGGGTTTTCAGGACGGTGCGATAATGGCTGTTTGCGCGAAAGCGCAAACAGCCATTTCTTTTCCGGGCGCGGTTTTCAGTACGAGTGGTTCCTTCCCGCCGCGCCTGGCCATTCGGGGTTCTCAGATGCGCGTGTTCAATTTCTCCGCCGGTCCTGCGGCGATGCCCGAAGAAGTGCTGCGCCAAGCGGCCGACGAAATGCTCGACTGGAACGGCAGCGGCATGAGCGTGATGGAAATGAGCCATCGCGGCGCCGAATTCATGTCGATCCACGAAGCCGCGCTTACCGACCTGCGCGAGTTGCTGAGCGTGCCGGCATCGCATCGGATTCTGTTTCTGCAGGGCGGTGGGATTGGCGAGAACGCCATCGTGCCGATGAACATGCTCGGCACGAAGAAGACCGCCGATTTCATCGTGACCGGTTCGTGGTCGCAGAAGTCGTTCAAGGAAGCGCAGAAATACGGCGCCCCGCACATCGCCGCGAACGGCAAGACGGAGCAGGGCTTCACGCACGTGCCGCACATCGCCGAGTGGCATCTCTCCGACGATCCCGCCTACGTGCATCTGTGCACGAACGAAACCATCGACGGCGTCGAGACCTTCGAAATCCCCGATCTCGGCGATATTCCGCTCGTCGCGGATGCTTCGTCGCACATTCTTTCGCGCCCGATGGACATCGCCAAGTACGGCGTGCTCTTCGGCGGCGCGCAGAAAAACATCGGCATGGCGGGCGTGACCGTCGTGATCGTGCGCGAAGACCTGCTCGACCGCGCGCTGCCGATCTGCCCGTCCGCGTTCGAATGGAAGACGGTTGCCGAGAACAATTCGATGTACAACACGCCGCCCACCTACGCGATCTACATCGCGGGGCTGGTCTTCAAGTGGCTGAAGAAGCAGGGCGGCCTGTCAGCAATCGAAGCGCGCAACGCCGAGAAGGCGAAGCTGCTCTACGACACCATCGATTCGAGCAATTTCTACGTCAACAAGGTGGAGCGCCAGTCGCGATCGCGCATGAACGTGCCGTTCTTCCTCGCCGACGAATCGCGCAACGCCGATTTCCTGGCCGGCGCGAAAGCGCGCGGGCTGCTGCAACTGAAGGGCCACAAGTCCGTAGGCGGCATGCGGGCATCGATCTACAACGCGGTGCCGTTCGAGGGCGTGAAGACGCTCGTCGAATACATGAAGGATTTCGAGCAGGGCCGCGCGTGAATCACGCCAGAAGTCGCGCATCCGCCGATGCGCCGCCTTGCACTCCGCACACTGTTTTGCCCTCATTTGCCCGCCAGGCAACGCATGGACGACGACCTCAATTCAAAACTCTTACCGCTGCGCGAACGCATCGACGCCATTGATGCGCAACTCATCGCGCTCTTGAATCAACGCGCCGCGGTGGCGCTGGAAGTCGGCGAGGTGAAGAAGCACTTCAACGCGCCGGTGTTTCGCCCCGAGCGCGAGATGCAGGTGATCCAGCGCCTGCAGGACATGAGCGACGGCCCGCTCGCCGACGATCACATCAGCTCGATCTGGCGCGAAATCATGGCCGCGAGCCGCGCGCTCGAACAGACGATCCGCGCCGCGTATCTCGGCCCGGTCGGCACCTACAGCGAGCAGGCGATGTTCGAATACTTCGGCCATTCGATCGAAGGGCTGCCGTGCCCGTCGATCGACGAAGTGTTCCGCTCGGTCGAGGCGGACGCGGCCGAATTCGGCGTCGTGCCGGTCGAGAATTCGGCGGAAGGCGCGGTGTCGCGCACGCTGGATCTGCTGCTGCAGTCGTCGCTGACGATCGGCGGTGAACTCGCGCTGCCGATTCATCACAATTTGTTGACGGCGTCCGGCAAGCTCGACGGCGTGACGCGCGTCTGCGCGCATCCGCAGGCGCTTGCGCAGTGCCAGCGCTGGCTCACGCAGAACGCGCCGCATCTGGAGCGCCAGGCGGTGTCGAGCAATGCCGAAGCGGCGCGCATGGCGGTGAAGGATTCGACGATCGCGGCTATCGCCGGCGATCGTGCCGCCACGCATTACGGCCTCGGCAACGTCTTTTCACATATCCAGGACGATCCGCACAACCGCACGCGTTTCGTGATGATCGGCAAGCAGCCGACCGGCCCGAGCGGCTACGACCAGACGTCGCTGATCGTGTCGGTTGCGAACGAGCCGGGCGCGATGTTCAAGCTGCTCGAACCGCTCGCGAAGCACGGCGTCTCGATGACGCGTTTCGAGTCGCGTCCGGCGCGCATCGGGACGTGGGAGTACTACTTCTACATCGACCTGGAAGGCCATCGCGATGACGTGTGGGTCGCCGCCGCGCTCACCGAGCTCGGTCAGAAGGCCGCATTCCTGAAAATCCTCGGTTCCTACCCGCGCGCGCGTTGAACCCGCTTTCCGCTTGATCGACTGGAGAAAAACATGACATCGCAATTCGGCCCAACGTATGTGCGCGGGATCGCGCCGTACATCGCCGGCAAGCCGATTTCGGAAGTGGCGCGCGAGTTCGGCCTCGATGAAACGACGATAGTGAAACTGGCGTCGAACGAGAATCCGCTTGGGATGCCGGAATCGGCGAAGCAGGCGATTGCGCTTGCCGTCGCGGAACTGGGGCGCTATCCGGATTCGAACGGTTTCGAGCTGAAGGCCGCCTTGAGCGAGCGCTACGGCGTGCCGCCAGAGTGGATCACGCTCGGCAACGGCAGCAACGACATTCTCGAAATGGCCGCGCACGCGTTCGTCGAGAAGGGCCAGTCGATCGTTTATTCGCAATATTCGTTCGCCGTGTACGCGCTCGCGACGCAAGGCCTGGGCGCGCGCGCGATCGTCGTGCCGGCGGTGGCGTACGGTCACGATCTCGACGCGATGCTCGCCGCCATCGATGACGACACGCGGCTCGTCTTCGTCGCGAATCCGAACAACCCGACCGGCACGTTCATCGACGGCCCGGCGCTCGAGGCGTTCATCGCGAAAGTGCCGCACCACGTCGCGATCGTGCTCGACGAGGCGTACACCGAATATCTGTCGCCGGAGCATCGCTACGATTCGATCGACTGGGTGCGGCGCTATCCGAACCTGCTCGTCTCGCGCACGTTTTCGAAGGCGTTCGGGCTGGCGGGCTTGCGCGTCGGCTTTGCGATCGCGCAGCCGGAACTGACCGATCTGCTGAACCGCCTGCGCCAGCCGTTCAACGTGAATTCGCTCGCGCAGGCGGCGGCCGTCGCTGCGCTCAAGGACGCCGCGTTTCTGACGGAAAGCGCGTCGGTGAATGCGCAGGGTTATCGGCGCCTGACCAAGGCGTTCGACAAGCTCGGTCTCGAATACGTGCCGTCGTACGGCAATTTCGTGATGGTGCGCGTCGGCGACGACGACGGCGCGGGCGCGCGCGTCAATCTCGAATTGCTGAAACAGGGCGTGATCGTGCGGCCGGTTGGCAACTACGGTTTGCCGCAGTGGCTGCGCGTGACGATCGGCCTGCCGGCCGAAAACGAAGCCTTCATCGCCGCGCTCGAAAAGACGCTCGCGACTGTCTGAACCCCCGCGCCGAAAGGCGCGCTTCTGGCGAGGCTCCGTGGCTGCGTTCACATTCAACAAACTAGTTATCTTCGGCGTCGGCCTGATCGGCGGGTCGCTTGCGCGCGCGTTGCGCGAAAGGGCGGGGCTCGCGGGCGAGGTCGTGGGGGTCGGGCGGTCGGTGAAAACGATCCAGCGCGCGCTGGAACTCGGCGTGATCGACTCAGCCGCATCGCTCGACGACGACGCCGCGCTCGGAAAAGCACTCAGCGGCGCTGACGTCGTGCTGCTCGCCGCGCCGGTGGCGCAGACCGAGCCGTTGCTTGCGCGCATCGCGCCGTTCCTCGATGCATCGACCGTCGTGACGGACGCTGGCAGCACGAAAAGCGACGTCGTCGCGGCGGCGCGCGCCGCGCTCGGCGCGAAGGTCGCGCAGTTTGTGCCTGGGCATCCGATTGCGGGGCGCGAGTCGAGCGGCGTCGATGCCGCGCTGCCCGATCTCTACGTCGGGCGCAACGTCGTGCTCTGTCCGTTGGCCGAGAATTCGCCGGACGCCGTAGAACGGGTCGAAGCGATGTGGCTGGCGACGGGCGCGAGCGTCCACCGCATGAGCGAAGCGCAGCACGACCGCGTGTTCGCGGCGGTGAGCCACCTGCCGCACGTGGCGTCGTTCGCGCTCGTCGAGCAGATTCTCGAAGCGCCCGACGCCGCGCTCAAGTTCTCCTTCGCCGCCGGCGGGTTCCGCGATTTCACGCGGATCGCGGCGTCGAGCCCCGAAATGTGGCGCGACATCTGCATCGCGAACCGCGCTGCGTTGCTCGCCGAACTCGATGCGTACACGACGGTACTCGCGCGTTTTCGCGCCGCCATTGACGCCTCCGACGGCGCCGCGCTCGAACAGGCGTTCGCGCGCTCGCGCGTGGCGCGCACCGAATGGCAGGAACGCGGCGGCGCGAAGCTCCGCGAAACCCCTGCGAAATAAGGACTCAATCATGGAATATCTCGATCTCGGACCCTTTTCGCGCGCGTCCGGCACGGTCCGGCTGCCCGGCTCGAAGAGCATTTCGAACCGCGTGCTGCTGCTCGCCGCGCTCGCCGACGGCGAAACCACGATCACCAACCTGCTCGATTCCGACGACACGCGCGTGATGCTTTCCGCGCTGGAGACGCTCGGCGTCGGCGTCCGGAACGACGGCGACCGGTGCGTCGTGACCGGCACGGGCGGCGCGTTCGAATCGAAATCGGCCGAGCTTTTCCTCGGCAACGCGGGCACGGCGGTGCGCCCGCTCACGGCTGCGCTCGCGGTGAATGGCGGCGAATATCGCGTGCACGGCGTGCCGCGCATGCACGAGCGGCCGATCGGCGATCTCGTCGACGGCTTGCGGCAGATCGGCGCCGACATCGATTACGAACTGAACGACGGCTTCCCGCCGCTCAAGATCCACCCCGCGCAAATCGCCGTCGATAAACCGATTCGCGTGCGCGGCGACGTGTCGAGCCAGTTCCTCACCGCACTTCTGATGACGCTTCCGATCGTGAAATCGGCGAGCGGCGCGATCACGATTGAAGTCGAAGGCGAGCTGATCTCGAAGCCGTACATCGACATCACGATCCGCCTGATGGAGCGCTTCGGCGTGACCGTCGCGCGCGACGGCTGGGCGCGCTTCACCGTGCCGGCGGGCGCGCAGTACCGGTCGCCGGGCACGATCATGATCGAAGGCGACGCGTCGTCGGCGTCGTATTTCCTCGCGGCGGGCGCGATCGGCGGCGGACCGGTGCGCGTCGAGGGCGTCGGGCGGGCGAGTATCCAGGGCGACGTCGGTTTCGCCGACGCGCTGATCCGCATGGGCGCGAACGTCATGATGGGCGACGACTGGATCGAAGTGCGCGGCGTCGAGTCCGACGACGGGCGCCTCGCCGCCATCGACATGGACTTCAACCTGATCCCCGACGCGGCGATGACGATCGCCGTCGCCGCGCTTTTCGCCGACGGCAAGACCACGCTGCGCAACATCGCGAGCTGGCGCGTGAAGGAAACCGACCGCATCGCCGCGATGGCGACCGAGCTGCGGAAGGTCGGCGCAATGGTCGAAGAGGGCGCGGACTACCTGATCGTGACGCCGCCCGCCTCGCTCACGCCGAACGCCGCCATCGATACCTACGACGACCACCGCATGGCGATGTGCTTCTCGCTCGTCGCGCTGGGCGGGGTTCAAGTGCGCATCAACGACCCAAAATGCGTCGGCAAGACCTTCCCTGACTACTTCGACCGCTTCGCGACTCTGGCCAAAGCATGACCGAAATGACTGCAACAACGCGCCAGAACGGCCCCGCTCAATGAAACCGACCCGTCCCTTTCATCAATCTCCAGTGATCACCATCGACGGACCGACGGCGTCGGGCAAAGGCACAGTCGCCGCGCTGGTCGCAGCGACGCTCGGTTTCCACCTGCTCGACAGCGGCGCGCTCTACCGCCTGACCGCGCTCGCGAGCATGAGCTACGACATCGACCCGGCGGACGCCGAGGCGCTCGCAAAACTCGTCGGCGCGCTCCATATCACGTTTCGCGAAGGCTGCGCGCAGCTGGACGGCGTCGATGTATCGGCGGAAATTCGCGCCGAAGAGGTCGGCAACCGGGCTTCGGCGATCGCGGTTCATCCCGAAGTTAGGAAGGCGCTGATTGCCCGCCAGCGGGCGTTCCGCAAGCTGCCGGGGCTCGTCGCGGACGGCCGTGACATGGGCACGGTGATCTTTCCTGATGCCCCGCTCAAGGTGTTTCTCACCGCCAGCGTCGAGGCTCGCGCGGCCAGACGGTATAAGCAATTGATACAAAAAGGATTTTCTGCTAATATGGAAGACTTGCTGAGAGATTTGCGTGAACGCGACACGCGCGATACAAATCGCAGCACCGCGCCACTGAAGCCCGCAGCAGACGCGAGAACGCTGGACACATCCGGCTTGTCCGTCGACCAAACGGTCGAACAGATCATTGGCTGGTTCAACGAGATTCGCGTCTAGTTTCAGGTAGTAAAGCGCAGTAGCAGTAAAGGCGGGTCGTTCCAGCCCGCTTGCATGGTGCTCCGCGAGAAACACGGAGCGTGTTCAAACCCTTTAACCCCGCGTGGCTCTCGTTTTTTTGCCAGTTGGCCGTCACCGGACGGCAGGCATCGCGATCAAGCCGTGCAAACCTCGATTTTTATGTCCGACCTGCAAACCTCCACCCCGAATACCGAATCTTTTGCGGCTCTGTTCGAAGAGTCGCTGACCAAGCAGGACATGCGCGCCGGCGAAGTGATCTCCGCCGAAGTCGTGCGTGTCGACCACAACTTCGTGGTCGTCAACGCTGGTCTCAAGTCCGAAGCCTACATTCCGCTCGAAGAATTCCTGAACGACGCGGGCGAGGTAGAAGTGCAGGCGGGCGACTTCGTTTCCGTCGCGATCGACGCGCTGGAAAACGGCTATGGCGACACCATCCTGTCGCGCGACAAGGCGAAGCGCCTCGCTTCGTGGCTGTCGCTGGAAAAAGCCCTCGACAACAACGAACTCGTGACCGGCACGATCACGGGCAAGGTCAAGGGCGGCATGACCGTCATGGTCAACGGCATCCGCGCGTTCCTGCCGGGTTCGCTCGTCGACACGCGTCCCGTCAAGGACACGACGCCGTACGAAGGCAAGACCCTCGAATTTCGCGTGATCAAGCTCGACCGCAAGCGTAACAACGTCGTGTTGTCGCGCCGTGCCGTGATCGAAGCCACGCAAGGCGAAGAGCGCGCAAAGCTGCTCGAAACGCTGAAGGAAGGCGCGATCGTGGAAGGCGTGGTCAAGAACATCACCGACTACGGCGCGTTCGTGGACCTCGGCGGCATCGACGGCCTGCTGCACATCACCGACATCGCATGGCGTCGCGTGCGTCACCCGAGCGAAGTTCTGTCGGTTGGCCAGGAAGTCACCGCGAAGATCCTCAAGTTCGACCAAGAGAAGAACCGCGTCTCGCTCGGCATCAAGCAGCTCGGCGACGATCCGTGGGAAGGCATCTCCCGCCGTTACCCGTCGGGCACGCGCCTGTTCGGCAAGGTCACGAACATCACCGACTACGGCGCATTCGTCGAAGTGGAATCGGGCATCGAAGGCCTGGTCCACGTGTCGGAAATGGACTGGACGAACAAGAACGTTGCACCGTCGAAGGTTGTACAGCTCGGTGACGAAGTCGAAGTCATGGTTCTCGAAATCGACGAAGACCGCCGCCGTATCAGCCTCGGCATGAAGCAGTGCAAGCCGAACCCGTGGGACGACTTCAGCCGCAACTTCAAGAAGGGCGACAAGATCAGCGGCGCCATCAAGTCGATCACCGACTTCGGCGTGTTCATCGGTCTGCCTGGCGGCATCGACGGTCTGGTTCACCTCTCGGACCTGTCGTGGAGCGAAACCGGCGAAGAAGCCGTGCGCAAGTACAAGAAGGGCGACGAAGTCGAAGCCGTGGTTCTGGGCATCGACGTCGAGAAGGAACGCATTTCGCTCGGCATCAAGCAACTCGAAGGCGATCCGTTCAGCAACTTTGTCGCGATCAACGACAAGGGCGCGATTGTTGACGGTACGGTGAAGTCGGTGGACGCGAAGGGTGCGGTCATCACGCTGACGGCTGACGTCGAAGGCTACCTCCGCGCGTCGGAAATCGCTCAGGACCGTGTCGAAGACGCTCGTAACGTGCTGAAGGAAGGCGACAAGGTCAATGCGATGATCATCAACATCGACCGCAAGTCGCGTGGCATCAACCTGTCGGTCAAGGCCAAGGATTCGGCTGAACAACAGGAAGCGATTCGCGGTCTGGCAGCATCGGACTCGAACGCCGCTGCTACCGGCACGACCAACCTCGGCGCGCTGCTCAAGGCCAAGCTCGACGGCCAGAACAGCTAAGCCTTAACGATACCGCTGCAGTATGACCAAATCGGAATTGGTCGCCCAACTGGCGTCGCGTTTTCCGCAACTTGTCCTCAAGGATGCGGATTTCGCGGTGAAGACGATGCTCGATGCGATGTCGGAGGCTTTGGCCAACGGTCATCGCATCGAAATTCGCGGCTTCGGCAGCTTCGGGCTCAATCGTCGTCCGTCGCGCGTCGGGCGCAATCCGAAGTCGGGTGAGAAGGTGCTGGTGCCGGAGAAATTTGTGCCGCACTTCAAACCGGGCAAGGAATTGCGTGAACGCGTCGACGGCCGCGCAGGCGAGCCGCTGAAAATATCGGACGATGAAGACGACGATCTCTGATCGAACTCCGAATCGGCCGGTTCTAAAGCCGCAGTGTCGTACCAGACGGCAATGACCGGAAAAGAGCACCCCCAGGGGTGCTTTTTTTTCGCCTGCACTTTGCTCATACGTTTCTCAGGGTCGCTTCCAATCGATAGGTGCGCGTCTTGCTCACCAACTGATACGCGCCGCAGCAACCGCTTACCGCCCGCAACCGCCGCCCTGACGACGATACGCATCATTTACAATACCGGTCACTTTCGGCCCGGTGACCGTGCTGCGCGGGCTTCACGCGCAACGCGACATCCGATGCCGTCTGCAACCGCCGTCGAGAGAGTCTCCATGAAATTTTTTGTCTGGCTGATCCGCGTCCTCGTCTTCGTCCTGCTGCTGGTGCTGGCGCTCGCCAACACGCAACCCGCGACGCTCAATTTCCTCGCCGGCTATTCCTGGCAAGCTCCGTTGATCCTGATCGGCCTCGCGTTTTTCGTTGTCGGCTTGCTGGCGGGGCTCGTGTCCGCGCTGCCCGCGATGTTCCGCCTGCGCATGGAGAACGGGCGTTTGAGGCGCGAGCTGCGCGTCGCGCGCGAGGCGCCCGTTCCCGTGCAGGAACCCCCGATGCCGCCGCTCATCTGATCCAGCCAGCGCCGGCGCACATGCAGACGCGCCGCCATCCACCCCGACTCACCGACTATTCGCATGGATCTAGACTTCTGGTGGCTGCTTGTCGTCCCTGTCGCGTTCGCGCTTGGCTGGATGGCATCCCGCTATGACCTGAAAGCGCTGCTGTCCGAAAACGCGAATCTGCCGCGCTCGTACTTTCGCGGCCTCAATTTCCTGCTCAACGAGCAACACGACAAAGCGATCGACGCCTTCATCGAAGTCGCGAAGCTCGACCCCGAAACCATCGAATTGCACTTTGCGCTCGGCAATTTGTTTCGCCGGCGCGGCGAGACGGATCGCGCGATCCGCGTCCACCAGAACCTCTTGAGCCGCGCCGACCTGCCCGTCGCCGAGCGCGATCACGCCCTCTTCGAACTCGGCCAGGACTTCCTGAAGGCCGGCCTGCTGGATCGCGCAGAGGAAACGTTCCGCTCGCTGGAAGCCGGCGAATACGAACTCGGCGCGCAGCGCGCGTTGCTGACGATCTACGAGATCGAGAAAGACTGGCCGAAGTCGATCGTGACCGCGGAGCGCATCGAGAAGATGGGCGCGCCGTCGCTGGCGAAGGAAGTCGCGCATTTTCACTGCGAACTCGCGCAGGAAGCGCTGCAGCGCAAACAGCCCGACGAAGCCCGTGCCGAGCTGAAACTGGCTCTCGCGGCCAACTCCGACAGCGTGCGCGCGACCATCCTCGCGGGCGACGTCGATGCCGCCGGCGGCGATCTCGTCTCGGCGATCGCTTGCTGGAAGCGCGTCGAGGAGCAGAATGCGGCGTATCTGCCGCTCGTCGCCGAGAAGCTGATGGACGCGTACACGAAGCTCGATCGCGCGGAGAACGGCGTCGATCTGTTGACCGGCTACGTGCACCGCTATCCGTCGACCGATCTGCTCGACGTCGCGTTCAAGCACGTCGAGGCGCTACGCGGCCTCGACGCCGCGCACGCGCTCGCGCGCACGCAGATGCAGACGTCGCCGAATCTCGCGGGCATGCTGCGCCTGCTCGAATCGCAGGAAGCGGGCGCCGAAGAACCGCGTCGTGGTGAACTGCAACTGATGCGCGCGCTCGTCAAGCAGCGCACCAAGAACCTGCCGCGCTATACGTGTCAAACTTGTGGCTTCCGCGCCCGTCTTTTCTACTGGCAATGTCCCGGCTGCAGCGGCTGGGAAACGTATGCGCCGCGCCGCGTCGAACCCATTACTTCGGCCTGACGGCGCGCGCGGCTAATCGGCAAGCCGGCTGCGCGGGAGGCGAGCGGGTCGATGCTGACCCGGCTTCCGGCCATCGCCGGCATCTTCAGAACAACCGGAACGCGTATGAAAATTACCATCGTCGGCACGGGTTACGTCGGTCTGGTGACCGGCGCGTGCCTTGCTGAAATCGGTCACGACGTGTTTTGCGTCGACGTCGATCCGCGCAAGATCGAAATCCTCAACAACGGCGGCGTGCCGATCCACGAGCCAGGGCTGCTGGAAATGCTCCGGCGCACGCGCACGGCCGGCCGCATCCAGTTTTCGACCGACGTGAAGGCGAGCGTCGAGCACGGCGAGATCCAGTTCATCGCGGTCGGCACGCCGCCCGACGAAGACGGCTCCGCCGACCTGCAATATGTGCTCGCGGCGGCGCGCAACATCGGGCGTTATTCGAACGGCTTCAAGGTAATCGTCGATAAATCGACGGTGCCGGTCGGCACGGCGCTCCAGGTGCGGCGCGTGGTCGAGGAAGAGTTGACGGCGCGCGGGCTGGAAGCATCGGGCAAGCACGGCTTTTCGGTCGTGTCGAATCCGGAGTTTCTGAAGGAGGGCGCGGCGGTCGATGATTTCATGCGCCCGGACCGCATCGTAATCGGGCTGGACGACGACGAAGCCGGCCACCTCGCACGCGAGAAAATGAAGCGGCTCTACGCGCCGTTCAACCGCAATCACGAGCGCACGCTGTACATGGACGTGCGCTCGGCGGAATTCACGAAGTACGCGGCCAACGCAATGCTCGCGACGCGCATTTCGTTCATGAACGATCTGTCGAACCTGGCCGATACGGTCGGCGCCGATATCGAATCGGTGCGTCGGGGAATCGGCTCCGATCCGCGCATCGGCTACGACTTTTTGTATGCGGGCTGCGGCTACGGTGGATCGTGCTTCCCGAAGGACGTGCAGGCGCTCGTGCAGACGGCGCGTGAAAACGGCCATCGGCTGCGCATTCTGGAAGCGGTCGAGGACGTCAACGACGCGCAGAAGGAAGTGCTCGTCAGCAAGATCGTGAAGCGCATGGGCGAAGACCTGCGTGGGCGCACGTTCGCGGTCTGGGGCCTCGCGTTCAAGCCCAATACCGACGACATGCGCGAGGCGTCGAGCCGGCGCCTGATCGACGCGCTGCTCGCGCGCGGCGCCACGGTGCGCGCGTACGATCCGGTAGCGCTCGATGAAGCGCAACGCGTCATCGCGCTCGATCTCGCCAATCGTCCCGACGACATGAAGCGCCTCTCGTTCGTCCACACGCAAAAGGACGCGCTGCCCGGCGCCGATGCGCTCGTGATCGTGACCGAGTGGAAGGAATTCAAGAGCCCCGACTTCGCCCATCTCAAAAGCGAACTGAAAATGCCGGTCGTCTTCGATGGCCGCAACCTGTACGAACCCGAAGCGATGGCGGAACTCGGCATCGACTATTACGCGATAGGACGTCCCCATGTCGAACTCGACGGCGCCGGCTCCGGCCACTAAGCCCGCCCCCATTCCGGTCGTGCCGCGCGCGCGGATTTCGGCGGCGCGCGTTTTGGTCGTCGGCGACGTGATGCTCGACCGCTACTGGTTCGGCGACGTCAACCGCATTTCGCCGGAAGCGCCGGTGCCGGTCGTGCATGTGCAGCGCAAGGAAGACCGCCTCGGCGGCGCGGCGAACGTCGCGCGCAACGCGGCGGCGCTCGGCGCGCAGGCGGGGCTGCTCTGCGTGGTGGGCCACGACGAACCGGGCGAGCGCATCGTCGAGTTGCTCGGCGAGAGCAAGGTCGCGGGGCACCTCGAACGCGATCCCGAACTGCTCACGACGATCAAGCTGCGGGTGCTGTCGCGCCAGCAGCAGTTGCTGCGCGTCGATTTTGAGAACTCGCCGACGCACGAAGTGCTCGCCGCGTGCCTCGCGCGTTTTGCCGATCTGTTGCCGCAGTACGACGTCATCCTGATGTCGGATTACGCGAAGGGCGGCCTGACGCACGTGACGCAGATGATCGCGGACGCGCGTCGCGCGAACAAGCCGGTGCTGGTCGACCCGAAAGGCGACGACTGGGACCGCTATCGCGGCGCCACGCTGATCACGCCGAACCGCGCGGAGTTGCGCGAGGTCGTCGGGCGGTGGCATTCGGAGGAGGATTTGCACGAACGCGTCGCGAAGCTGCGCGCCGAGTTGCAAATCGACGCGCTGCTGCTCACGCGTTCCGAGGAGGGCATGACGCTCTTCACGGACAACCGCGTGCTGCACACGCAAGCCGACGCGCGCGAGGTCTACGACGTGTCCGGCGCGGGCGACACCGTCATCGCGACGGTCGCGACGATGCTCGGCGCAGGCGTGCCGCTCATCGACTCGATCGCCTATGCCAACCGGGCGGCGGGCATCGTCGTCGGGAAGCTGGGCACGGCGACCGTCGACTACAACGAACTTTTCGCTTGAGAACATCATGACCATCATCGTCACCGGCGCGGCCGGGTTCATCGGCAGCAATATCGTGAAGGCGCTCAACGATCGCGGCGAACATCGCGTGATCGCCGTCGACAACCTGACGCGCGCCGACAAGTTCAAGAATCTCGTCGATTGCGAGATCGACGACTATCTCGACAAGACCGAGTTCGTCGAGCGTTTCAAGCGCGGCGACTTCGGCAAGGTACGCGCGGTGTTCCACGAAGGCGCCTGTTCGGACACGATGGAAACCGACGGCCGCTACATGATGGACAACAACTTCCGCTACAGCCGCGACGTGATGGACGCGTGTCTCGAGCAGGGCGCGCAGTTCCTGTATGCGTCGTCGGCGGCGACTTATGGCGGGTCGAGCCAGTTCGTCGAGGACCGCGAGTTCGAAAAGCCGCTGAACGTCTACGGCTACTCGAAGTTCCTCTTCGACCAGATCGTGCGCCAGACGCTTCCGAAGGCGAAGAGCCAGATCGTCGGATTCCGCTATTTCAATGTCTACGGGCCGCGCGAGACGCACAAGGCGCGCATGGCGTCGGTGGCGTTTCACAACTTCAACCAGTTCCGCGCCGAGGGCAAGGTCAAGCTCTTCGGCGAGTACAACGGCTACGCGGCGGGCGAGCAGACCCGCGATTTCGTGTCGGTCGAGGACGTGGCGAAGGTCAACCTCTTCTTCTTCGATCACCCGGAGAAGTCGGGCATCTTCAATCTCGGCACGGGCCGTGCGCAGCCGTTCAACGACATCGCATCGACGGTCGTGAACACGCTGCGCTCGATGGACGGCGAGGCGACGACGCTGTCGCTCGCCGAACTCGCGCAGCGCGGGCTGATCGAGTACATCCCGTTTCCCGACGCGCTGCGCGGCAAGTATCAGTGCTTCACGCAGGCGGATCAAGCGAAGCTGCGCGCCGCGGGCTATGACGCACCGTTTTTGAGTGTGCAGGAAGGCGTTGACCGCTACGTGCGTTGGCTGTTCGGCCAGCTATAAAAGGCTGGCGCGTTTTTTTAAACTGGGTCTCACGGTCAGCGACGGACGCTGGCCGGTTCCTCAAGGTTCTTCAAGGGAGACTCAGATGATCAAAAAAGTAATCGCAGCGTTCGCGCTCGCCATGTCGGTCGGTTCCGCTCTCGCGGCCGTCGACGTCAACACCGCCAATACCGATGCGCTGCGCGGCATCAAGGGCATCGGTCCGGCAAAAGCCAAAGCCATACTTGACGAGGGCGACGCGCACGGCCCGTTCAAGGACGCCGCCGAAATGCGCAAGCGCGTCAAGGGCATGGGCGGCAAGACGATGGAACGCCTGCAGGCCGAAGGGCTCACCATCGGACCGGCCGGCAAGACGGCCGCCGCAGCGCACGCGGGCTCCGGCGCGCTTGCGGCCAATGCGGCTGCGGCTGCGGCGGCGCATCAACCGGTCGTCGTGAAGAAGTAGACGCGGCGCGGCGCATGCAGCCGACGCGCCGGTCGGCTCGTGCGCCGCGCAACGCGGGTTGAAACAGCTCGGTGATTGGCTCCCACGGCACCGCCGCGGGCTTTTTGCCGTCGAGGCCACAGCGCATGAACAACCCCAACCCCTGTAACCGATAGGGGCGGGCGGCAGCGAAAGGACCGCTGGGCTACAATCGGTGGATTCCCCGCATCCCAATATTCACGCATCGGCTGCACTAGCGGCCGCACACAGCACCGCTTATGGCTTACATGACAATCGAAGACACGATCGGCAATACGCCGCTCGTGCAGCTCGTCCGTCTGACGGACGACGACATCCGCAGCCGCAATAACGTCCTTCTCGGCAAGCTGGAAGGCAACAATCCGGCGGGCTCGGTGAAGGACCGTCCGGCGCTCTCGATGATCAAGAAGGCCGAAGAGCGCGGCCGCATCAAGCCCGGCGACACGCTGATCGAAGCGACGAGCGGCAATACCGGCATCGCGCTCGCGATGGCCGCCGCCGTGCGCGGCTACAAGATGGTGTTGCTGATGCCCGAGGACCTTTCGGTCGAGCGGCGCCAGAGCATGGCCGCTTACGGCGCGCAGATCGTGCTGACGCCGGTAACGGGCGGCATGGAATACGCACGCGATCTCGCCGACCAGATGCAGCGCGAAGGCAAGGGCGTCATCCTCGACCAGTTCGCGAATCCCGACAATCCGCTCGCGCACTATGAGACGACCGGGCCGGAACTGTGGCGGCAGACGGAAGGGCGCATTACGCATTTCGTCTCGGCGATGGGTACGACCGGTACGATCATGGGCGTGTCGCAGTACCTGAAGGAACAGAACGAGAAGATCGAGATCGTCGGGGCGCAGCCGGAAGAGGGCTCGCGCATTCCGGGCATCCGCAAGTGGCCCGAGGCTTATCTTCCGAAGATTTTCGACCGTAGTCGCGTTGATCGTGTGGAGAACGTGAGTCAGGCGGCATCGGAAGCGATGGCGCGCCGGATGGCATCGGTCGAGGGGATTTTCAGCGGGATTTCGTCGGGCGGCGCGTGCGAAGTCGCGTTGCGCATCGCGCGGCAGGTGGAGAACGCGACGATCGTGTTCATCGTCTGCGATCGTGGCGATCGGTATCTTTCGACGGGTGTTTTCCCCGCGTGAAGGTCTAGCACGTCTCAAAGTACAGAAGGCCGTTCATTTGAACGGCCTTCTGTACTTTGATGCGGCTTCAGAAACGTCACTGCACCGTCGACGTTCCCGTATCGCCCGCCGCGATGCGCGCCTTCACCGCCTCGCCCAATTGATACACCGACAACGCATAAAAGAAACTGCGGTTGTAGCGCGTCAGAACGTAGAAATTCTTCGTACCAAGCGTGTATTCGGTCGGCCGTCCCGGCGTCGGCAAATCGACGACCGTCACCGGCGTTCCCGCCTCCGAAGCCGTATTCAACGACGGCTCGTTCAGCAGCATGCCCGCTTTGAGCAATTGCGCGAGCGACCAGTGCGGCTCCGGCGCGCCATCGGCCGCCGCCTGCGCGATGCCCTGGCTGCCGACATCGCCCGCGATGCGCCACACGACCGGACGCCCACCTTCCCAGCCGTGCTTGTTCAGGAAATTCGCGACGCTGCCGATCGCGTCGGCCTGGCTCGTGCGCAGGTCGATGCGGCTGTTGCCGTCGTAATCGATTGCGTATTGCACGATGCTGCTCGGCATGAACTGCGGAATGCCGATCGCGCCGGTGTACGAGCCGAGCACGGTGGACGGATCGATCTGCGCGTCGCGCGTCCAGACGAGCAGGTCTTCGAGGTTCTTGCGGAACGTCGCCTGCCGCTCGGCGCGATTCGGCGTGTTCGGGTAATCGAAGGTGAGCGTGGTCAGTGCATCGAGCGCGCGGAAGTTGCCCATGTAGCGCCCGTAGATCGTCTCCACGCCGATGATGCCGACGATCACCTCCGGCGGCACGCCGTATTGCTCCGACGCGCGCTGCAGCGTGGCCTGATTCGCGCGCCAGAACTTCACGCCGGCGTTGATGCGCACCGGCTCGATGAAGCGCCCCTGATACGCGCGCCAGTTCTTTGTGGCGGGCGTCGGCGCGGGCGTCACGAGCTTGACCGCGGTCGTCGAATAGCTGACGCGATTGAACAGGTCGTGCAGCGCGCTTGAATCGAAGTCGTAGCGCGCGACCATGTCGTTGATGAACGCATCGACATTCGGGTTTTTCGCGTAGCGCTGCGGCACGATTTCTTCTTCGAAGTCCTGCCCTTGCGGCGTCGCGGTTTGAGGCTGCGACTGTGACTGCGACTGCGCAAAGGCACTGCCGGCGGCGAGGGCGCCGAGAGCACAAACGAGGAAGGCTTTGGAGACGACGGTGGCGAGTGAGTGCGGCTTGAACGCGTCGGGCAAATCAAGCGGAGCAAACTTGAAGGTCATAGTGTGCGCGGTTGTGACGATGTGTGGCAGTGCGTCGAGTGTCGGGGCAGTATAACCGACGCCCTTAAGCCCGCATGCCGCCTCGAAGCCCTGAATTAACGGCAGGGACGGGAATAAACGGTGTGGTAACTTAACGTCAATCGCGCGGCGTGTGGCCGTGCGTATGACGAAAAGACACGAGACACGCGGTCCGGCGCACACCGGCCGCAGAAAGCCTATGGCGACCGCCTTCTATTCCCACCCTGACTGCCTTCTCCACGACATGGGTCCGTGGCATCCCGAATGCCCGGACCGTTTGAAGGCGATCGAAGACCAGTTGATCGGAAGCCGCATCGACGCCCTGATCGAGCGCGAAGAAGCGCCGCTTGCAAGCGAGATCGACCTCGCGCGCGTGCACACGCAGGCGCACATCGACTTCGTGCGGAAGTGCCAGCCGACCGAGGGCCGCGCCGAAATCGATCCCGACACGCTGATGTGTCCGCATTCGTATCAGGCGGCGTTGCGCGCGGCGGGCGCTGCGATCGCCGCGACCGATGCCGTGATCGAAGGCCGCTACGACAACGCGTTCTGCAGCGTGCGCCCGCCCGGCCATCACGCCGAACCTGCGCGCGCGATGGGGTTCTGCTTCTTCAACAACATCGCCGTTGCGGCGCGCCATGCGCTGGAAGTGCACGGCCTGCAGCGCGTCGCGGTGATCGATTTCGACGTGCATCACGGCAACGGCACGGAAGCCGCGTTCGCGGGCGACCCGCGCGTCCTGATGTGCAGCTTCTTCCAGCATCCGTTCTATCCGTATTCCGGCGCCGACAGCCAGGCGCCGAACATGGTCAACGTGCCGATGCCCGCGCGGACCGCGGGCATGGCCGTGCGCGAGGCGGTGGATCTGCTGTGGCTGCCGCGGCTCGACGCGTTCAAGCCGGAGATGATCTTCGTGTCGGCGGGGTTCGACGCGCATCGCGAGGACGATCTCGGCAACATGGGCCTCGTCGAGGACGATTACACGTGGCTCACGCAGCAGATCCGCGCGGTGGCCGATCGTCACGCGAAGGGGCGCATCGTGAGTTCGCTTGAGGGCGGATACAACCTGTCGGCGCTCGGACGCAGCGTCGTCGCGCACGTGCGGGCGCTGGCCAATATCTGAACGGCGCGGCGGCTACATCCGCGAGCGCTGAAGATTGGCGCGCACGAGCGTCCAGTCGATCAGCGCGCGGATCACGCGATCGCGGTCGAGATCGTTCAGCGTCTCGTGAAAGCTGCCTTCCAGCATCAGAAGCGTGCTGTCGGTCGAGCTTGTGGCCGCTTCGAAATCGCGGCTGCCGTCGGGTTCAGTGAGCTTGTCGGCGGTACCGTGGAAGACGAAGAGCGGCAGCGCGATCGACGCGCGTTTCGCTTCGATGCGCGTCATCCCGGCGAGCAACTGGGCGCCGGTGCGGGCGGGAATCGCGTCGTGATGGACGAGCGGGTCGCGCCGGTTCGCCTCGACGACACCCGACGCCCGCGACAACAGCGCCGGATCGATCGTCAGCGCCGGGAAGCGCGGCCTGATTGCGCCGATGATCTTCCCCAGCGCGAGTTGCCAGCGCGGCACGTCGCGGCCGGGTTTCAGCGCGGCGCTCGACAGGATCAGCCCCGCGAGCTTGCGCTTCGCCGCCCGCTCGGCGACGTACAGCGCCGCGATCGTTCCGCCCATGCTGTGGCCCATCAGGAAGAGCGGCACGCCAGCCGGCGCGCTCGTCTCGGCGACTTCGACGAGCACGTCGGCGTCGAGCAGATAATCGTCGAAACGATCGATCCACACGCGTTCCCCCGACGAGCGCCCGTGTCCGCGCAAATCCACCGCGATCAATTCGATGCCCGCCGCGTTCAGCCGCTGCGCGAAGGCGTCGTAGCGTTGCGCGTGCTCGGCGAGCCCGTGCAGCAGCGCAATTCGCGCAAGAGGCTTCCCCGCCTGCCAGCGATGCAGGAACAACTCGACGCCCTGACGCGTCTTGACGGTACTCGTGGAATACATGTCCTTAAATGCCCCGAAGTAATTAGCGGCATGGAAATCATTATTAAAGCGAATGATAAGCGTGCGGTAAAATTTCAGATTAAGACTACGAACTTCGACGGCGGCCGGCGGCCCGGGTGCGACACCCGCGCGGAGCCTCCGCCGTTTGCATTTACATGATCGAAATACGCAATCTGTCACAACGCTTCGCCGGGCCGCGGGGCTGGGTCGAAGCGCTGCATAACGTCAATCTGACGATTCCCGCCGGCGAAGTCTTCGGCATCATCGGGCGAAGCGGGGCCGGCAAAAGCACGCTGGTCCGCACGATCAACCTGCTGACGCGCCCGAGCGAAGGCAGCGTGATTGTCGAGGGGCGCGATCTCACCACGCTTTCCGCCGCCGATTTGCGTGCCGCGCGCCGCGACATCGGCATGATCTTCCAGCATTTCAACCTGCTCTCGTCGCGCACGGTGTTCGACAACGTCGCGCTGCCGCTCGAACTCGCTGGCATGAAGCGCGCCGAGATCGAGGCGACCGTCCTGCCGCTGCTCGACCTCGTCGGCCTGACGACGCAGAAAGACCGCTATCCCGCGCAGATCAGCGGCGGGCAGAAGCAGCGCGTGGGCATCGCGCGGGCGCTGGCGAGCAAGCCGAAAGTGCTGCTCTCGGACGAAGCGACTTCCGCGCTCGATCCCGAAACCACGCGCTCGATCCTCGACCTCCTGCGCAAGATCAACCGCGAACTGGGCTTGACGGTCGTGCTGATCACGCACCAGATGGACGTGATCAAGCAGGTCTGCGACCGCGTCGCCGTGCTCGACGCGGGGCGCGTGGTCGAAGAGGGGAACGTGGTCGACGTGTTCATGCAGCCGCATCACGAAGTCACGCGCGCGCTGATCGGCGACGTGATCGCGCACGAGTTGCCGCCCGCGATGAAAAAACGCGTCGCCGAGCGGCTGAAGACGGGCAGCGGCCACTTGCTGCGGCTTGCGTTCACGGGCTCGGGCGTCGATCAGCCGATTCTCTCGGAGACGATCCGCCGCTACGAGCTCGATTTCAACATCCTGCACGGTCAAATCGACGAGATTCAGGGCCAGGCGTTCGGCTCGCTCGCGGTGCTGGCGGGCGGGCAGCCGGTCAAGGTCGCCGAGGCGATCACTTTTTTGCGCTCTCAGGGCGTGGTGGTGGAGGAGCTTTCGTATGTTGAGTGAAATGTTCGACATGTTCGTGCAGTCGTTCTGGGAAACACTCGTCATGGTCGGCATCTCTGGGCTCGTGGGCGCCGCGATCGGCCTGCCGCTCGGCGTGCTGCTCTATCTCACCGACCGCGACGGCGTTCTGCAGAACCTCGGCGTGAACCGCGTGCTCGGCGGCATCGTCAACGCGGTGCGCTCGACGCCGTTCATCATCCTGCTCGTCGCCGTGATTCCGTTCACGCGGCTCGTGGTCGGATCGTCGATCGGCACGGCGGCGGCGGTCGTCCCGCTGACGATCGCCGCCGCGCCGTTCATCGCGCGGCTCGTCGAGACGGCGCTGCGCGAAGTCGACCGCGGCCTGATCGAAGCCGCCCAGGCGATGGGCGCGACCACCCGCCAGATCGTCTTTAAGGTGCTGCTGCCGGAATCGCTGCCGGGCGTCGTCGCCGGGCTGACGATCACGTTCGTGTCGCTCGTCGGCTATTCGGCGATGGCGGGCGCGATCGGCGGCGGCGGTCTCGGCGATCTCGGCATCCGCTACGGCTATCAGCGCTTCTTGCCCGAAGTCATGCTGACGGTGGTCGTGATCCTGATCGTGTTCGTGCAGCTCGTGCAGTCGTTCGGCGACTGGCTCGTGCGGCGTCTGAGCCACAAGTAACGTCAATTTTTCCATTAAAAACAAAGGCCAATCCATGCAACGCCGATTTATTCTCAAGTTTGCCGCCGCGCTCTCCGCGGCCACGCTGTTCGCGAGCACCGCCGCTCACGCCGATGAAGCCATCAAGCTGGGCGTCACGGGCGGCCCGCACGCGCAGATCATGGACGTCGTCAAGCAGGTCGCGGCGAAGAACGGGCTGAAGATCACGGTCGTCGAGTTCTCGGACTACGTGCAGCCGAACGCCGCGCTCGCCGCTGGCGACCTCGACGCGAACAGCTACCAGCACGCGCCGTATCTCGACGCGCAGGTGAAGGACCGCGGCTACAAGCTGATCAAGGTCGCCGATACGGTCACGTTCCCGATGGGAATCTATTCGAAGAAGGTGAAGTCGCTCGCCGAACTGCAGCCGGGCGCGCGCATCGCCGTGCCGAACGATCCGACCAACGGCGGCCGCGCGTTGCTGCTGCTCCAGAAGCAGGGCCTGCTCAAGCTGCGCGCCGACGCCGGATTGAAGGCGACGCCGCTCGACATCGTCGAGAACCCGAAGAAGCTGAAGATCGTCGAACTCGATGCCGCGCAGATCCCGCGCTCGCTCGGCGACGTCGATGCCGCCGCGATCAACACCAATTTCGCGATGGAAGCGGGCCTGAAGCCGAAGTCCGACGCGATCGCGATCGAAGACCCGAAGGGACCGTATTCGAACATCATCGCGATCCGCGCCGCCGATAAGGACAAGCCGTGGGTCGCGAAGCTGGTCGCGGCGTACCACTCGTCGGAAGTGAAGCAGTACATCGAAGGGAAGTATGCGGGCGCGGTGATCGCGGCCTGGTGAGCGGCGGTCGAGACGTACCCGGGTTTCTTTGTATATGAAATAGAACGATCGTTCTATATTATCTCAACCATTGCTGATTGTCCGTCTGCCTGGCGGCCGCTCCCGGCCATTCCGCGGTCCGGGGGCGCGTGTCGCTCGTATAATGAGACGCTGGGTTGACGTAATCGTAACTTTGGAGCGTGTGCATGAAAATCCTGGTGCCAGTGAAAAGAGTGGTCGACTACAACGTGAAAGTCCGCGTGAAATCGGACGGCAGCGGCGTCGATATCGCGAACGTGAAGATGTCGATGAACCCGTTCGATGAGATTGCTGTTGAAGAAGCGGTGCGCTTGCGTGAGGCGGGTGTGGCGACTGAGGTTATTGCTGTGTCGTGCGGCGTGACGCAATGTCAGGAAACGCTGCGTACGGCAATGGCCATTGGCGCCGATCGCGCGATTCTCGTCGAATCGACTGAGGAATTGCAGCCGCTGGCGGTCGCGAAGATCCTGAAGGCGCTGGTGGATAAGGAGCAGCCTCAACTGGTCATCCTCGGCAAACAAGCCATCGATGACGATTCGAATCAAACCGGTCAGATGCTCGCTGCGTTGGCTGGCCTGCCGCAGGCGACGTTTGCCTCGAAGGTTGTGGTCGCCGATGGCAAAGCCACGGTGTCGCGTGAAGTCGATGGCGGTTCGGAAACGCTGTCGCTGAAGCTTCCCGCCGTGATCACCACCGACTTGCGCCTGAACGAACCGCGCTACGTGACGCTGCCGAACATCATGAAGGCAAAGAAGAAGCCTTTGGAAACGTTGAAGCCCGCTGACCTTGGCGTCGATGTCACGCCGCGCCTCAAGACGCTGAAAGTCGCCGAGCCGCCCAAGCGCTCCGCCGGTGTGATGGTGCCGGACGTGAAGACGCTGGTCGACAAGCTGAAGAACGAAGCCAAAGTGCTTTAAAGGGAGACAAGCATGGCAATTCTGGTAATCGCAGAGCACGACAACGCATCGATCAAGGCGGCGACGCTGAACACCGTTGCAGCGGCCACGAAGATCGGCGGCGATATTCACGTACTAGTCGCGGGTTCGAACGCGCAAGCCGCAGCCGATGCTGCCGCGAAAATCGCAGGCGTTTCGAAGGTCCTGCTCGCCGATGCCCCGCAACTCGCCGATGGACTGGCTGAGAACGTCGAAGGGACGGTGCTGACGATTGTGAAGGACCCGGCGAAGGATTATTCGCACATTCTGGCTCCGGCTACCGCTTACGGTAAGAACATCGCACCGCGTATCGCCGCGCATCTGGACGTCGCGCAAATCAGCGATATCACCGCCGTCGATTCCGCCGATACGTTCGAACGCCCGATCTACGCCGGTAACGCGATCTCTATCGTGCAATCGAGCGATCCGATCAAGGTGATCACCGTCCGCTCGACGGGTTTCGATCCGGTGGCGGCAGAAGGCGGTAGCGCATCGGTGGAGAAGATCGAAGCGGCCGCCGACGCAGGCATCTCGCAATTTGTTAGCCGCGAGCTCACGAAGCTGGATCGTCCGGAACTGACGTCGGCTTCAATCATCGTGTCGGGCGGCCGTGGTCTGGGCAACGGCGAGAACTACACGAAAGTTCTGGAACCGCTCGCGGACAAGCTCAACGCGGCGCTCGGCGCATCGCGCGCAGCCGTCGATGCAGGTTTCGTCCCGAACGATTACCAAGTCGGCCAAACCGGCAAGATCGTGGCACCGCAGCTGTATGTCGCAGTCGGGATTTCGGGCGCGATCCAGCATTTGGCCGGGATGAAAGACAGCAAGGTCATCGTCGCGATCAACAAGGACGCGGAAGCGCCGATCTTCGGCGTCGCCGATTACGGCCTTGTCGGCGACCTGTTCACCGTCGTACCGGAACTGGTGAAAGAACTCGGCTGATTCACCGAAACCGAAACCAGCCAGCACGCAGGGCAAAAAAAGGGGCGCGACGATCGTTTGCGCCCCTTTGCACATCTGGAGCAGGAGCAGACCATGAGCTACGCGGCACCCGTGAAGGACATGCTGTTCGTCATGAAGGAACTGGCTGATCTGGAGCGCATCGCGGCGCTGCCGGGTTTCGAGGACGCGAATCTCGACACCGCGCAGGCGGTGCTCGACGAAGCCGCGAAATTCAACGGCGAAGTGCTCGCGCCACTCAATTTCGAAGGCGATAAAAATCCGAGCGCGTGGCGTGACGGCGAAGTCACGACGACGCCCGGTTTCAAGGAGGCCTTCCGCCAGTTCAGCGAAGGCGGCTGGCAGGGCGTGATGCATCCGGTCGAATACGAAGGTCAGGGCTTGCCGAAGCTCATCGCGACGCCCTGTATCGAAATGCTGAACGCCGCGAACATGTCGTTCGCGCTGTGTCCGCTGCTGACGGACGGCGCGATCGAAGCGCTGCTGACCGCCGGCACCGAGGCGCAGAAGCAACTCTACGTGCCGAAACTGATCTCGGGCGAGTGGACCGGCACGATGAACCTCACCGAGCCGCAAGCCGGCTCCGATCTCGCCCAAGTCCGCACGCGCGCCGAGCCACAAGGCGACGGCAGCTACAAGCTTTTCGGCACAAAAATTTTCATCACGTACGGCGAGCACGACCTCGCGAAGAACATCGTCCATCTCGTGCTCGCGCGCACGCCGGACGCACCCGAAGGCGTGAAGGGCATCTCGCTATTCCTCGTGCCGAAGTACAACGTCAACGCGGACGGCTCGCTCGGCGAACGCAACGACGTACTTTGCGTCTCGATCGAGCATAAGCTCGGCATCAAGGCGAGCCCGACCGCCGTCCTGCAATACGGGGACCACGGCGGCGCGACCGGGTATCTGATCGGCGAGGAGAGTCGCGGGCTGGAGTACATGTTCATCATGATGAACGCGGCGCGCTTTGCGGTCGGCATGCAGGGCATCGCGGTGGCGGATCGCGCGTACCAGAAAGCCGTCGCCTACGCGAAGGAGCGCGTGCAAAGCCGCCCGGTCGACGGCTCAGCGAAACAGCCGGTGACGATCATCCACCACCCCGACGTGCGCCGCATGCTCGCCACGATGCGCGCGCTGACCGAAGGCGCCCGCGCGCTCGCGTACGTGGCGGCCGCGCATTCCGACCTCGCACGCCATCATCCGGACGAAAAGGCGCGCGTGAGCCACCAGGCGATCTACGAGTTCCTCGTTCCGATCGTGAAGGGCTGGAGCACGGAAATGTCGATCGATGTCGCGAGCCTCGGCGTGCAGGTGCACGGCGGGATGGGCTACATCGAGGAGACGGGCGCCGCGCAGTTTTACCGCGACGCGCGCATCCTGACGATCTACGAGGGCACGACCGCGATCCAGGCGAACGACCTGATTGGCCGCAAGACCATGCGCGACGGCGGCGCGACCGCGCAGGCGCTGCTCGCGCAGATCGACCAGACGATCGCCGCGCTCGCCGAACGCGACGGCCAGCCGTTCGCATCGATGCATAGGCATTTGAGCGCGGGGAGTTTGTCGCTGGCTCGCGCGATCGAGTTCGTCGTCGCGAAGGTCAAGAGCGATCCAAACGCCGTCTTCGCCGGCAGCGTGCCGTATCTGAAGCTGGCGGGGATCGTGTTGTCAGGCTGGCAGATGGCGCGGGCGTTGCTCGCGGCGAGCGACAAGCGCGGGGAGGACGAGTCTTTCTACAGCGCCAAGATCGCGACCGCGCAGTTTTACGCGGAACATGTGCTGTCGATGGCGCCGGGGATCGAGGCGTCGATCGTCAGCGCGAGCGGCGATCAAGGCGTCCTCGCATTGCGCGAAGATCAGTTCTGAAATTTGTGTCGCAGATGTAAAAACGGCGCCCCGCGGGGCGCCGTTCTCGTTCAAGCCTCGTTCAAGCCTTCGCGTAAGACGGCCGCGTATTCACGCGCGTCTCGCCGAAGTAGCGATGCACCGACAAATCGTCCGATTGAATCGCCGGCTGCTTGCCCGACATCAGATCGGCGAGCAACTGGCCCGAGCCGCACGACATCGTCCAGCCGAGCGTGCCATGACCGGTGTTCAGGAACAGGTTCGGCACCTGCGTACGGCCGACGATCGGCGTGCCGTCCGGCGTCATCGGGCGCAGACCCGTCCAGAACGTTGCCTTCGACGTGTCGCCGCCGCCGGGGAACAGGTCGTTCACGCACATTTCGAGCGTCTCGCGGCGCGCTTGCTTGAGGCTCTTGTCATAGCCGACGATCTCCGCCATCCCGCCGACGCGAATCCGGTCGTCGAAACGCGTGATTGCGATCTTGTAGGTCTCGTCGAGCACGGTCGAAACCGGCGCAGACGCCGCGTTCACGATCGGCGCGGTGATCGAATAGCCCTTCAGCGGATAGACCGGGATCTTGACGAGATCGCCGAGCAGCGTCTTCGAATACGAGCCGAGCGCGACGACATACGAGTCGCCCTGCACGATCTCGTTGCCGCATTTCACGCCGGCGATACGGCCGTTAGCCATGGCAAGCGCGTCGATCGACGTGTTGTAGCGGAACTTCACACCGAGCGCTTCGGCCATCGCGGCGAGTCGCGTGGTGAACTTCTGGCAGTCGCCGGTTTCGTCGTTTGGCAGGCGCAGGCCGCCCGTCAGCTTGTGCGATACGGCGGCAAGCGCAGGCTCGGCCTTGAAGAGTTCAGCCGGCGAAAGGAGCTCGAACGGCACGTTTGCGTCCTTCAGCACGGCGATGTCCTTCGCGGCGCCGTCGAGTTGCTGCTGAGTGCGGAACACCTGCAGCGTGCCGCCAGTGCGGCCTTCGTACTGGATTCCGGTATCTGCGCGCAGCGCTTGCAGACAATCGCGGCTGTATTCGGCGAGGCGCACCATGCGGCCCTTGTTGACCGTGTACCGGTCCTGCGTGCAGTTCTGCAGCATCTTCCACATCCACTGCAGCTGGAACGCCGTGCCGTCGAGGCGGATGGCGAGTGGCGCGTGCTTCTCGAACATCCACTTGACGGCCTTCAGCGGCACGCCGGGTGCCGCCCACGGCGACGCATATCCGGGCGAAATCTGGCCGGCGTTGGCGAAACTCGTTTCGAGGGCGGGGCCGGCTTCGCGGTCGATGACCGTGACTTCGTGACCCGCGCGGGCGAGGTAATAGGCGCTCGTGACGCCGACGACGCCGCTTCCCAGGATGACGATACGCATGAGTTCTCCGTGCTGAATTCGAGATTGTCGTCACTCATGCGCGTTCGAAAGTGGATCGAAGCCGTGATTGACGGTTGGGCCAGTGTTATCGACTATACTATTGAGATATCACTAGTTTTTGTTATTGTTTTTGGTCGATTTTCAGTGGAAAACCATGAGAACGCAGCGTAATCCGGTCCGCGCGCTAGATAAGCTCGATCACAAGATTCTTCTTATCCTTCAACAGGATGGGCGGATCGCAATGAAGGACCTGGCGGAGCGCGTTGGGCTGTCGGTGACGCCTTGTATCGAGCGCGTGAAGCGGATGGAGCGTGACAACGTGATCACCGGCTACTACGCGCGTGTGAACCCGGTCGCACTGGGCGCGGCGCTGCTGGTTTTTGTGGAAATTACGCTCGATCACAAGAGCGGCAACATGTTCGAGCAGTTTCGCCGCGAAGTGCAGCGCATTCCCGAAGTGCTTGAATGCCACCTCGTCTCAGGTGATTTCGACTATTTAATCAAGGCGCGCATCGGCGAAATGGCCGATTACCGGAAGCTCCTCGGCGACATCCTGTTGCAATTGCCGGGGGCGGTGCAGTCGAAGAGTTACGTGGTGATGGAAGAGATCAAGGAGACGCTGACGATTCCCGTCGACGTCTGATTTGCACTTTGCGGGTTGCTCGTGTGTACTGTATATTTGTACAGTATTTTTATGTTCACGGCCACCCGCCATGCCCTCAGACGACCGCGAATTTCCCGTCGCTCCGCCAATGCCGCTCAAAGGACGGGGTGCCGTCACGAACCTGCAGGGACGTTACGAGAAAGACGAGCGCGAACGGATCGACGACGGCTGGCTGCACGCAACAGATAGCGAGGACGACGCGCCGCCTCTGCGCACTCAAGTGTTTGAAGAGCGCGCGAAAAGCATCCTGACGCGCAATTCGTCGCCGGATATTCCGTTTTCGGTTTCGCTGAATCCGTATCGAGGCTGCGAGCACGGCTGCATCTACTGCTTCGCCCGGCCGACGCACAGCTATCTCGGTTTGTCGCCGGGGCTGGATTTCGAAAGCCGCATCTACGCGAAGATGAACGCGGGCGAGTTGCTCGAACGCGAACTCGCGAAGCCGTCGTACCAGCCGGAGCCGATCGCGCTCGGCGTCAATACGGACGCTTATCAACCGGTCGAGCGCGATCTGCGACTGACGCGCCGGGTGATCGAAATCCTGCATGAGCGCGGACATCCGTTCGCGGCGATCACGAAGTCGTCGCTGATCGAGCGCGACATCGACCTGCTCGCGCCGATGGCCGAGCGCGGCCAGGTGATGGCGGCAGTCACCATCACCACGCTCGACGCCGATATCGCGCGCACTTTGGAGCCGCGCGCGGCAACGCCGTCGCGGCGCCTTCGCACGATCCGCACGCTGAGCGAGGCGGGGATTCCGGTCGGCGTGAGCATCGCGCCGGTGATTCCGTTCGTCACGGAGCAGGACATGGAGCGCGTGCTGGAAGCCTGCGCGGGCGCGGGCGCGACGAGCGCGAGCTACATCGTGCTGCGTCTGCCGTGGGAAGTAGCGCCGCTGTTCAAGGACTGGCTGGCCGCGCATTTTCCGGATCGCGCGGACCGCGTGATGAGCCGTGTGCGCGACATGCGCGGCGGCAAGGATTACGACTCAAATTTCGCGACGCGGATGAAAGGCGAGGGCCTCTGGGCCGACATGCTGAAGCAGCGTTTCCAGAAGGCGACGAAGCGGCTGGGGCTGAACGCCCGACAGCGCGGGATTCTCGATATGTCGGGGTTCAGCCGCTCGGAGCACGAGCAAGCGAAGGCGCCCTCTAGCCCGCAAATGACGCTGTTCTGACGCCTACGCTTACTGCGACAGTTGCTTCGCCGCCTGGACCTGACCTTCGAAATAGGTCTGGAACGTAAGCGCGAGGCCGGTCATGAGCAAAAACGCGCCGATCAGCAGCGAGAAAATCACGACGAATATGACCGTCCAGCCGGAGCGGCTGTGCCGGCCGGTGTGCGCGTTGAACTGCGCGTCCCACTTCGCGTCGGGGCGCAGCCCATAGACGATCGCCGACAAAAACGCCGCCAGCAACGACACGGCGCCGGGGAACGCGAGAACCCAGCCGAGCATCGACGCGCGCTCGGTCGCGGCGAGCAGCATATAACCGACAACCCCGAGCGCGATCCCGACGATATGCGCCCAGCCGAACTTGTCCCGCATTCCATATAGATAGAAGCGATGCGCGCCGAGGCTGCCGAAGAAGAAAGCGAGCGCCGCGGTGAGGGTTTTCGAACGGAAGCGCTGCGCGGCGGGCTTGCCGGACACATTCGATGCGGGCGGTTGCGTGGCGGAGGACGAGGAATTCATCGGCGAAGGCTGGAAGCGGAGTGAAAAAAGCGAAGACACGCTTGACGCCCGCATTCTACGCTGCACGAAGACGGCCGGTCTTGTGCGGCGGGGTTAAAATGCGGCTATTTCCCGTCCCGACGAAGCCGAAGCGCCTCGCGTCGTCGGGACATATAGCGATTAATCGGGTTAAGTGTTTGTTAAGGCTCCGGTTTCCCGCTATAATCGCGTGTTCTGGTAGTTCCGAACCCCGGTTTTCTAAGGATTTCAGCATGGTCATCATCCGCTTGGCTCGTGGCGGCTCCAAGAAGCGCCCGTTTTACAACATCGTCGCAACTGATTCGCGTAGCCGCCGTGACGGCCGCTTCATCGAGCGCGTGGGTTTCTACAACCCCGTCGCGACCAAAGGTGAATCGCTGCGCATCGCGCAAGACCGCCTGACCTACTGGCAAGGCGTTGGCGCGCAACTGTCGCCGACCGTCGAGCGTCTGGTCAAGCAATCGCAACAAGCTCAGCCGGCTGCCTAAGTGAAGTTCGGCGGTGGCGCGCGCTGCAAGCCGGCGCGCAACATCCAGTCGAGATTCGCTGCCGAGGTTCGGTCGAGATTTGCTGAAGGATTCGCCAATGTCCGCGCGTGAAGTGAAGCCAGCGGCGAAGCCGGAAGACAAAGAGGCTGCCACGTTCGGTGCGTTCGTCCGCAAGCCGGGAACGCGCCGCGTGGCTGCTGACGTTTCTGGCGGCGAGCAAGCGGGCGTCATCGAGCCGGTCGAAAACCTGCCGGACGACGCAATCGAGGTCGGCGCGGTCGTCGATGCGTATGGCCTGAAGGGCTGGGTCAAGGTCGTGCCGCACGCAAATGCAGGTCGCGGCGGTGACGCGATGCTGGCCGCGAAACGCTGGTGGCTCGTGAAGGGCGCGGATCGCAAGTCGGCGCGTTGCGTGCAGTCGAAGGTGCATAGCGACACGATCGTCGCGCATCTTGCCGGCTGCGCCGACCGCGATGAAGCGCTCGCGCTGCGTGGCCACGCGGTGCACGTTTCGCGCAACGATTTCCCGAAGCTCACCGACGAAGACGAGTTCTACTGGGTCGATCTGATCGGCCTGGATGTCGTGAACGAGGCGGGCGTGGCTTTGGGCCAGGTCGCCGACATGATCGACAACGGCGCGCATTCCATCATGCGCATCGAATATCCGGCGACGTCGAAAGACGGCACGCCGACCACCGGCGAGCGGCTGATTCCGTTTGTCGGCGTGTATGTGAAGACGGTGGATCAGGCGGCGAAGAAGATCGTCGTCGACTGGGACGCCGACTATTAAAACCTGCAACGAACGGAGAGAGCGATGCAGTTCGATGTCGTGACGCTCTTTCCCGAAATGTTTCGCGCATTGACCGACTGGGGCATCACCAGCCGGGCGGTGAAGCAGGAACGGTTCGGTCTGCGTACGTGGAATCCGCGCGATTTCACGACCGACAACTACCGGACCATCGACGATCGTCCTTATGGTGGTGGTCCCGGTATGGTGATGCTGGCGCGCCCGCTCGAAGACGCGATCACCGCGGCGAAAGCGGCGCAGGCGCAGCAGGGAATCGCCGTTACGCGGGTCGTGATGATGTCGCCGCAAGGCGCCACGCTCGACCATGATCGCGTGATGCGGTTCGCGCAGGAGCCGGGTCTCATCATGCTGTGCGGGCGGTATGAAGCGATCGACCAGCGGCTGATCGACCGCGTCGTCGACGAGGAAGTGAGTCTCGGCGATTTCGTGTTGTCCGGTGGCGAATTGCCAGCAATGGCGCTGATGGATGCAGTCGTGCGGCAGCTTCCGGGCGTGCTGAACGATTCGCAGTCGGCGGTGCAGGACAGTTTCGTCGACGTGCTGCTCGATTGTCCGCATTACACGCGTCCCGAAGAATACGAAGGCGCGCGCGTCCCCGATGTGCTGCTTGGCGGTCATCACAAGGAAATCGAAGCGTGGCGGCGCCGTGAAGCGCTGAAGAACACGCTGATGAAGCGCCCCGATCTGATCACGCGGGCGCGCAGGAACAAGATGTTGAGCCGTGCCGACGAGGCATGGCTCGCAAATCTCGCGAAAGAGGCATCGAAGGCCGACTAGGCCGGCGGTCCGAACGTCGCGGGAACCCAGGCGGCGCCGTCCGATGGAAGGCGCCAGTTGCAAACCCATCCTCTACCGGGGCCACGCAAAGCGAGGCACACAACTCCGGCAAGATGGCACAAGGAAACAATCATGAATCTGATTGAAAAACTCGAGCAGGAAGAAATCGCGCGCGCACTCGGCGAAAAGACCATCCCCGAATTCGCCCCCGGCGATACGGTGATCGTCAGCGTCAACGTGGTCGAAGGTACGCGCAAGCGTGTCCAGGCTTACGAAGGCGTCGTGATCGCGAAGCGCAATCGTGGTCTGAACTCGAATTTCATCGTCCGCAAGATTTCGTCGGGCGAAGGCGTCGAGCGTACGTTCCAGACCTACTCGCCGCTGCTCGCGAGCATCGTTGTGAAGCGTCGCGGTGACGTGCGTCGTGCAAAGCTGTACTACCTGCGCGATCGCTCGGGCAAGTCGGCTCGGATCAAGGAAAAGCTGGTCTCGAAGGACCGTGCTGCTTCCAAGGCTTAAGAGCTGCACACCGAAAAAAGCACCCATCCGGGTGCTTTTTTCTTTGGTGTGTTCAAATTGGTTTTCCGCCTCCCTCCGTTCCCTCTGTGTCCCCAAGCAAGCAATCGACCCCGCGCATCCTCGAGCCTGAACTTCTGCCCGTCGTTTCGACCGGAGACAACCTGCCGCCCGTTCCCCCCGAGCGCCTGACGCCCGATGGCCTGCGCGCACGTTTCACGCAGACGCTCGAGTGGTCGCAGGAAGCGCCCGAAGCGCGAATCAAGGCGATCGGCGGCGATCCGCGTGTGGCGTCGGTGCTGGTGGCGCTCGTCGTGCGCGAAGCGGGGCTGACCGTGCTGCTCACCCAGCGTGCCGATCACCTGTCGGACCATGCGGGACAGATCAGCTTCCCAGGCGGCCGCCGCGAACCCGAAGACGCCGATGCCGCCGCCACCGCCTTGCGCGAAGCGCAAGAGGAAGTGGGGCTGGCGTCGGAGCACGTCGAGGTGCTCGGCGCGCTGCCGGACTATTTGACGGGCACCGGCTTTCGCGTGACGCCGGTCGTCGCGCTGGTGCATCCGCCGTTCGCGCTCGAGGCCGATACGCTCGAAGTCGCCGACATTTTCGAGGTGCCACTCGCCTGGCTGATGAACCCCGCGAATCACCAGGTGCGCCTTTTCCAGTGGGAAAACGGCGAGCGTCGTTTTTTTGCGATGCCTTACGCCGCCAGTGAAAAGCAGGCTCCGTATTTCATCTGGGGCGCAACGGCCGGCATGTTGCGCAATTTCTACCGCTTCCTCGCGGCGTGAGCGCGCGAGGGCAAGCCAGGCTTATCGGCGGCCAATTCGTTAGTGCACTAAACGCGTGCGGCGCTGTGCTATCGTTACGCGAAATTCGTATAACCCGAATGTCTCGGCGCTTCGCATGACTTTTTTCTCTGTATTGCTGGCTCTCATCATCGAGCAGGTGCGCGCGCTCTCGCCGCACAATCCCGTCGCCGCGCTGCTCAAATATCATGCGGAATCCGCCGCGCATGGGTTCGATGCCGGCAAGCAGAAGCACGGCATTCTCGCGTGGCTCGTCGTCGTGCTGCCGTGGACGCTCGCGGTCGGCCTCATCTATTACGTGCTGTTCCGGATCAACTTCGTGCTGGCGTTCCTGTGGAACGTCGTGATCGTGTACTTCACGCTCGGCTTCCGGCAGTTCAGCCACTATTTCACCGATATCCACCTCGCGCTCAACAATGACGACGTCCCGCGCGCCCGCGAAGTGCTCGCCGAGTGGACCGGGCTCGACACCGTCGACATGCCCGTCAGCGAGATCGTGCGCCACACGCTCGTGCATGCGGTCGTGGCGTCGCATCGGCATGTGTTCGGCGTGTTCTTCTGGTTCCTGATCCCGGTCGGGCCGGCCGGCGCGGTGTTCTACCGGATCGCCGAGTATCTGGCGCGGTCGTGGGGCACGCCCAGCGAGGAGCGTTCGGCGCCGTTTTCGTCGTTTGCGCGGAAGGCGTTCTTCTTCATCGACTGGGTGCCGGCGCGGTTGACGTCGCTCGGGTTCGCGATCGTCGGTAATTTCGAGGATGCGATCTACGCGTGGCGCAATCACGCGCGGCAATGGCCGGATGCGAACGAGGGCGTGTTGCTCGCGGCCGGTAGCGGTGCGCTGGGCGCGCGGCTCGCGGGGCCGCTCGCGGAGCCGCTGAGCGTGGAAGCGCTCGCTGTCGGCGATGCGAGCCCGCTGCCCGTCGGCGACGACTGCACGCCGCGCACGCTGCAATCGGCCGTCGGGCTGGTGTGGCGCGCGGTGGTCCTGTGGATGCTGCTGCTTTTGATGCTGACGATCGCCGTCTGGCTCGCCTGAGCCGCGCTTCAGTCGCTTTCAATCGTTCAGCGGATCGCGCTCCGTTCCGCACTGCCAGCACACGGTGAACTGCGCTTCGAGCACTTCACCGCACTTCGCGCAACGCCAGGGCCGCGCATTCGACGCCGGTCCGTTGCGCGCTCCCTCCAGCATCCGCAAGGCGAGTGTTTCGTCGCGATCGTCGACGATCCATATTTCCGGCGCGCACTGATCCGCCGGAATCTCGCCGAGCGCCCCGTTCAGATAGCGATTGTGTAGTTGACACGGCACACCCGCCGTCGACAGCACGTTTATCCAGTGCTGAGCCGTGATCAGGTTCGGCGCGCGCGTGAGGCGCTTCATGACGAGGCGCCGCGTGTCATCGGACGATCTGGCTGGCTTCGTGCACGAGTTGCGCGTAGAGCGCGTGCCGCTCGGGCGTGATCGCGCCTTCGTCGATGGCTTCGAGGATCGCGCAGCCCGGCTCCTGCAGATGATGGCAGTTGTAGAAGCGGCATTTGCCAAGATACGGCCGGAAATCGGCGAACGCGCGCTCCAGTTGCCCCTCCGACAAATGGTGCAGCCCGAACTCCTGGAATCCCGGCGAATCGATCAGCGATCCACCAGCCGGCAGCGGATAGAGACGCGTGAACGTAGTCGTGTGGCGGCCGCTGTTGAGCGCCGTGGATATTTCGCGCGTCGCCACTTCCGCGTTCGGCACGAGGATGTTCACGAGCGTCGATTTGCCCATGCCCGACTGGCCGAGGAGAAGCGTCGCGCGGTCTTTCAGGCGCGCGTCGAGTTGCGGATGCACGGCGCCCGGCGCGACTTTCGCCGACAATTCGACCACCGTATATCCCAGCCCCCGATACAGCGCGAGCCGCTTGCGCGCGTGCGGCAACGCCGTTTCGACGTCTATTTTGTTCAGCACGACGAGCGGTTCCAGCCCGTGCGCCTCGGCCGCGATCAGCGCGCGCCCGAGCAGGTCTTCGCTGAAATGCGGCTCGGTGGCGAGCACGATCAGCAACTGATCGAGATTTGCCGCGAACAGCTTCGACTTGAACTGATCCGATCGATAAAGCAGGTTGCGCCGCTCGCCGATCTCGACGATCACGCCCTGATCCGCCGACGACTGCTCGTAAATCACACGATCTCCGACCGCGACTTCGCTGCGCTTGCCGCGCGGGAAGCATTGCAACATCGCGCTGCCATCGATGGGGGCGACGAGATAGTGCCGTCCGTGCGCCGCGATCACCGTGCCTTCGATCCGCGCGCCCGACGCGCGCGACGCCTTCGCCGTGCGCCCCGTCATGCGGCGTGCTGCATCAGGCGGTCGATCCGCTGCGACGCTGGCGGATGCGAGTAGTAAAACGCGGTGTAGAGAGGATCGGGCGTGAGCGTCGACGCGTTGTCCTCGTACAGCTTGACGAGCGCGTTGACGAGATCCTTCGGATCGGTCTGACTGGCGGCGAACGCGTCGGCTTCGAATTCGTGCTTGCGCGAACTGAGGCTGCCGAGCGGCGTCACGAAGAACATGAAGACCGGCAGCGCGAGCATGAAGAGCACGAGCGCGAGGCCGTTGTTGCTGCCGGTGAGCGACGGGCGGACGCCCAGGCCCTCATAGAACCACACCGTCTGCGCGAGCCAGCCGAGCAGCGCGAGCATGACGAGGCTGATCGCGAACATGACGATCAGCAGTTTCAGCACGTGACGCCGCTTGAAATGGCCGAGTTCATGCGCGAGCACGGCTTCGATTTCGCTTCCCGAGAGGCGCGCGAGCAGCGTATCGAAGAAAACGATACGTTTCGCCGCGCCGAAGCCCGTGAAATAGGCGTTGCCGTGCGCGGACCGGCGGCTGCCGTCCATCACGAACAGGCCCTTCGCCGCGAAGCCGGTGCGCGACATGAGGTTTTCGATGCGCGCGCGCAGCGCTTCGTCTTTCAACGGCTCAAATTTATTGAAAAGCGGCGCGATGAAGGTCGGATAGATGATCATCGCGAGCAACTGGAACGCGACCCAGACCATCCACGTCCAGAGCCACCAGAACGCGCCCGCGCGGTCCATCAGCCAGAGCGTGACGAACAAAAGCGGCAAGCCGACCGCGATGCCGAGCAGTACGCCCTTCACCAGATCGACGAAAAAGAGCTTTTTCGACATCCGGTTGAAGCCGAATTTCTCCTCGATCACGAAATGGCGGATGTAATCGAACGGCAAGTCGATCAGGCTCGTGATCGCGATCACCGATCCCACGAGCGCGATCTGCCCGAGATAGCCGCGCCCGAGCCAGCCGCTGATCGCGAGATCGAGCTGCTGCACGCCGCCGAGCAGCGTCAGCGCGACGAGCACGACGGCGCTCACCACGACTTCGATCATCGTCAGGCGTGTGCGCTCGACAGTGTAGTCGGCGGCGCGCTGGTGCGCGGCGAGGGCGATCGTGCCGGTGAATTGCTGCGGCACGTCGTTGCGGTTTGCCGCGACGTGGCGGATCTGGCGCGAGGCCAGCCAGAGCTTGGTTCCGACCATCGCGACGAGCGCAACGACGAACACTACGGAGACGACGAGATTGAGATTGGACATCCGAGGATTCCGATTGAACTATGCGAGAATTATAGGTTCTTGGCCGCGCTCGCGCCGGCCGCTGCAGCGGGCTTTTTGCCCGGCGCGGGACTTTCAAGCGGCGCGGCGCCTACACCCAGCGCCTACACCTCCCAGGCTTCCTACATGACCGACATCCTCGACTCTTCCAGCGAACCAATCCTCGCGCGCAGCGACATGAACCTCGTGTGGCTTGACATGGAAATGACGGGGCTCGAACCCGATAACGACCGCATCATCGAAATTGCGGTCGTCGTGACGAATTCGACGCTCGACAAGCTGGTGGAAGGGCCGGTTCTCGCGATTCATCAGAGCGAGGAAGCGCTCGGCAAGATGGACGAATGGAACCGCAACACGCACGGCCGCTCGGGACTGACGGAGCGCGTGCGGGCATCGACGGTCGATGAAGCCGAGGCCACGCGGCAGATTCGCGAGTTTCTCGGACAATACGTGCCGCCGGGCAAGTCGCCGATGTGCGGCAATTCGATCTGCCAGGACCGCCGTTTCATGGCGCGCTGGATGCCGGAACTGGAAACGTTCTTCCACTACCGCAATCTCGACGTCAGCACGCTGAAGGAATTGTGCCGCCGCTGGCAGCCGGCCATCTACAAAGGCTTTCAGAAGCGCGCGATGCACACCGCACTCGCCGACATTCACGAGTCCATCGACGAACTCAAGTATTACCGCGAGCATTTCCTGATTCCGTCGGCGCCGACAACTGCTTCGGCTGACGGCGAGGCGGCGACTTCTTAAAGTTTGGCCGGCCGGATCGCGTTTTTCGGCCGGAACGCGGCCACGACTTCCGGCTGCGTCTCGATATACGGCCCTCCAATCAAATCGATGCAATAAGGCACCGCGGCGAAGATGCCCGGCACTCTTGTGTTGCCTTCGTCGTCTCTCAGGCCTTCCAGCGTCTCGCGGATCGACTTCGGCTGGCCCGGGAGGTTGATGATCAGCGCAGCGTGATCGGCGGTTTCGCGGATCACGGCCACTTGCCGCGACAGAATCGCCGTCGGCACGAAGTTCAGGCTGATCTGGCGCATCTGCTCGCCGAAGCCGGGCATCGGCTTTGTGGCGACTTCGAGCGTCGCCTCGGGCGTCACGTCGCGGCGCGAAGGACCGGTGCCGCCGGTCGTCAGTACGAGGTCGCATCCGACGACATCCACCAGTTCGACGAGCGTCGCGGAAATCGTGGCGGCGTCGTCCTGGATCAGGCGCGTTTCGGTGCGCCACGGCGACGCAAGCGCCTCGCCAAGCCACGTTTCCAGCGACGGAATCCCTTTGTCCTCATACACGCCCGCCGACGCGCGGTCGCTGATCGACACGAGCCCGACGATCAATTCGTCGGGATGATTACGCTTCGGCGTGGTCATCGTCGTCTTCCGGGGCATCGTCGTCGTCTTTCACGCCCGCCGCGTTCTTGATCCACTGGAACAGTTCGCGGAAATAGCGCGGCGGCTTCTGCTGCTCGCGTTCCTTGCGCGCGTTGCGGATCAGCGTACGGCCTTCCTGCGCATCGACGCCCGGATGCTGGCGGATGAATTCGGTCAGCGCGGCGTCGTCGGCGAGCAGCTTTTCACGCGTGCGCTCGATCCAGTGCAGCTTCGCCGTCTCGGCGCGATTCACGCCGCGATAGCTGTCGAGCGCGGTGCGCAACGCGGCGGTTTCGTCGTCGACGAGCGAGCGCATCACGCGGCCCACGTACTGCACCTGGCGCCGCTTGCCTTCGTGATCGGTGATGCGGCGCGCCTCGCGCACGGCTTCGTCGAGTTTTTCGGGCATCGGCATGCGCTTCAGCGCATCTTTCGGCAGCGCGATGAGCGCCTCGCCCAGTTCCTGCAGCGCGTGCATGTCGCGCTTCAACTGGGATTTGCTGGGACGGTCGTAGCCGTTATCGTCCACGTCCTGCTCGGTGGCGGGCGCGGTTTCGATCGGTTGAATGCGGGTTTTACGGTTCATGACGACATTGTAGCTTGCCCGCCTGCAGGGGTTTTCCCGCGATGCGTCGAACCGCGCGGCCGCCCCGTTCGACGATGGCGAGTGAAGCCGCGCCGACCTTGCTATGATCGCGTGATACGCGAAGCTTGCAGCGACGCAGCAGCGATCCTACGTAACGAGAACCCGCGGGCCACGGTCGGCCCGTCTCCCACAGGTCACGAAAAATGGCAGCAGACATGGACGTCAAGCAACGCTTTTTCCCGCATACCCAGGACGAGCTGAAGGAAATCGCGTCCGACATCCTGCGTCACGCGAAGGAACTCGGTGCGACCGACGCGGCCACTGAAATCTCCGAAGGCGACGGGCTTTCCGTCAGCGTGCGTCGCGGCGAAGTCGAGACCATCGAGCACAACCGCGACAAAATGGTCGGCGTCACGGTGTTCATCGGCAAGAAGCGCGGCAACGCGAGCACGGCGGACTTCTCGCGCGAAGCGCTGAAGGACACGGTCGCGGCGGCGTACAACATCGCGCGCTTCACCGCCGAGGACAGCGCCGCCGGCCTCGCCGAAGAGGAATTGCTCGAAAAGTCGCCGCAGGATCTGGATCTCTATCACCCGTGGGTCGTCGATGCCGAGGAAGCCGCCGAAATCGCGCGTCGCGCCGAAGCAGCCGCGTTCGACGTCGATCCGCGCATCAAGAATTCGGAAGGCGCGAGCGTTTCGGCGCAGCACTCGCAGTTCGTGCTCGCCACTTCGCGCGGATTCCTCGCGGGCTATCCGTACTCGCGCCACTACATCGCGTGCGCGCCGATCGCCGGCAGCGGCCGCGACATGCAGCGCGACGACTGGTACACGTCGCGGCGCAGCGCGGCCGATCTGGCGGCGCCGGAAGCCGTCGGACGATACGCGGCCGAGCGAGCGCTCTCGCGCATCGGCGCGCGCAGTCTCGACACGCGCAAGTGCCGCGTGCTGTTCGAGGCGCCGCTCGCGGCGGGTATCCTCGGCTCATTCGTGCAGGCGGTGAGCGGCGGCGCGCTGTATCGCAAGACTACGTTCCTCGTCGACAGCCTTGGCAAGCCGGTGTTCGCACCGCACATCCAGGTGGTCGAGGATCCGCACGTACGCGGCGGCATGGGCAGCGCGCCGTTCGACGAGGAAGGCGTGCGCACGCAGCATCGCAACGTGGTGGACGACGGCGTCGTGCAGGGCTACTTCCTTTCGACATATTCGGCGCGCAAGCTCGGCATGAAGACGACCGGCAACGCGGGCGGCTCGCACAATCTGTCGATGCGCAGTTCGCTGACAAAGCCTGAGGACGATTTCGAGGAAATGCTGAAGAAGCTCGGCACCGGCTTGCTCCTGACCGAACTGATGGGGCAGGGCGTGAACTACGTGACGGGCGATTATTCGCGCGGCGCGTCGGGGTTCTGGGTCGAGAACGGCAAGATCCAGTATCCGGTGGAGGAAATCACGGTCGCGAGCACGCTGCAGGAGATGTTCCGCCACATCGAGGCGGTCGGCGCGGATACCGTCGTGCGCGGCAACAAGGAAATCGGCTCGGTGCTGATCGAGAAGATGACGATCGCGGGGCAATAACTCGGCTTCAGTGCCTGTAAAAAACCCCCGCTAGCCGGGGGTTTTTTGTGCCCTCGCTCAAGCCTTGCGCCGATACACCACGAACGCATACTCGAAATCGTTCGGCGCCGCAGCGCGGTGCGTCTCGCGCGAATCCTCGATCCACTGCGACGGATCGATCGCATCGAGCTTCGTGTTGCCTTCGAAGTCGGCATCGATCTCGGTGACGATCAGCCTGTCCGCATGACCGATCGCATCGCGAAACAACTGCGCCCCGCCGATCACGAACGCCTCGCGCGCTTCGTCCCGCGCCGCGAGGGCGAGGGCGTCGTCGAGATTCGTGACGGTGTCGCAGCCTTCGTAACGGCGCGCGGCATCGCGCGACATGACGATGTTGCGACGTCCCGGCAACACCCGGCCGATCGATTCGTGCGTCTTGCGGCCCATGATGATGGGCGAGCCCATCGTGGTGCGCTTGAAGAACGCGAGGTCTTCCGGCAGGCGCCAGGGCAGGTCGTTGTCGCGTCCGATCACGCCATTGCGCGCGCGGGCGACGATCAGGGTCAGCGTCGTCATGTCAGGGGAAGAGGTAGAACCGGGTTGCGCCGGCGCCAAGCCGGCGGCGGGCCCCAATTCTAACCGAGGCGGCATGCGTCCGATCGGCGCTCCGCTGCGTATCTGACGTTGCGCTTTTAGGCGCTGACCGTACCCGCTTCCCGGCCGGCATCGACGGGAACCGGGACCGGCTGCGGAAGGGGCGTTGGCGCGGGAGCGGGCGTGGGTGACGTGATCTCGTCCCACAGGGTAATGGTCGTAACGCTCGGCGCGGCCGTAACGACGTCGATCCGCGCTGGCGTCTCCCGCTCGACGGGCGTGCGGGCCTCGACGGCCGAGTCAACCGCCGACGCAGAGGCGACGGCCAAGCCGGTATTGGCGAAAACGAGAGTTGAATTCGATTCGGGATTTCCGAACGTACGTGCCTTAATACGCATTGCTGACTCCGGTGGCATTCTTATTTAGCGAGTTTTATGCCATCACGCTGAAAGCCTTGTCGGAGTTAGGCGTTGCCCGAATTGATGAAGAACGCGAGATAAAAAGCCGGCGAAAACGTTTCACGTCTGAAACGGAACGCCGGAAACACGCAGAAATGAGTGGAATTGCGTACAGACGGACGTCGTGTTTTTAACGACACGACCGCATTTATTAATCGAATGACGAAATCCGCAGAGCCCCGCCTGATAAGGGATTGAGGCGAACGAGGAGACTTTTTAAGGATATTTGTTTTCCATTTTTCTGCGTTATAGTAGTCTCTCAAAATAGCACAATCAGACAAAAGGTAATGGAGGACACAGGCGTCAAAGTAATTTATGCATTTCGGGGGTCACGGTGTTTGAAATAATTGCATGGTCGTACCGAGTAGCGTGCTTGCGTCGAAGTCTCGATGTACAGAGGGCCTGAACTACGCGACCTTTTCAACTACCGTTGAAGAAAGGATCTGAATAATGGAAGTCGCTCGGCGGCAACTCATCTATGTGACTCGCGATCCAAGCGAGACGCTATGCGCGCGATTCGAGGAGCGCGGATGGCACATTGAAGTCGTGGCGAGCGCGCGAGAGGCGCGCAAGTCGCTGCGCAACGATCTGGCGATCGGCGGCTTGCTCGACCTGTCGAGCCGCTTCGAATCGCATGAACTGGCGGCGTTCGAAGCGTCGCTCACGATGACGAATGTCGGCTGGGTGGCCGCAACGGTTTCCGGCCAGCTCGAGGACGCTGCCGTACGCAGGCTGATCCGCGATTATTGTTTCGATTACGTGACGTTGCCGACTTCGAACGACCGCATCGTCGATTCCGTGGGCCACGCGTACGGCATGGTGGCGCTGCACGACGCAGCCTCGAACGACGCGCGCGCGATCGGCGGCGAAGGCCGCGCCGAGGGCGAAATGGTGGGCTCGTGCGACGCGATGCTCGCGCTCTTCCGCTCGATCCGCAAGGTCGCCATGACCGACGCGCCTGTCTTCATCTCCGGCGAATCGGGTACGGGCAAGGAACTCACCGCCGTTGCAATACACGAGCGTTCAGCGCGGCGCGACCAGCCGTTCGTCGCGATCAATTGCGGCGCGATTCCCGCGCATCTGCTGCAATCTGAGCTCTTCGGCTACGAACGTGGCGCATTTACCGGCGCGAACCAGCGCAAGATCGGCCGCGTGGAAGCGGCGAATGGCGGCACGCTCTTCCTCGATGAAATCGGCGATCTGCCGCTGGAAAGCCAGGCGAGCCTGCTGCGCTTCCTGCAGGAACGCAAGGTCGAACGGCTGGGCGGACATGGGTCCACGCCGGTGGACGTGCGCATCATTTCTGCGACGCACGTCGATATGCAGACGGCGATGATCGAAGGGCGTTTTCGCGCGGACTTGTATCACCGCCTGTGCGTCCTGCAGATCGACGAGCCGCCGCTGCGCGCGCGTGGCAAGGACATCGAGTTGCTCGCGAAGCACATGCTCGACCGCTTCAAGAAGGACGCGAGCCGGCGTCTGCGCGGTTTCTCGCCGTGTGCGATCGCCGCGATCCACAACTACGGCTGGCCCGGCAACGTGCGCGAACTTATCAACCGCGTGCGCCGCGCGATCGTGATGTCGGAAGGGCGGCAGATCACCGCGCGTGATCTCGAACTCGGCGAATACGTCGAAGTTGCACCGGTATCGCTGGCGCAGGCGCGTGAAGCGGCCGAGCGGCAGGCGATCGAACTCGCGTTGCTGCGCCATCGCGGACGCTTGGGCGACGCAGCCCACGAACTCGGCATCTCCCGCGTGACGCTGTATCGCCTGCTGAGCGCGCACGGCATGCGCCATATCGAAGTCGACGCGCCCACGGAGCACGCGACACGCGGCTGAGAGACACCCAAGCACCCATCGACGGGCGCCATTCGAGCGCCCGTTTTTTTATCGTTTCGCAATTCGCGCCACGCCCGCGTGGATTTCGCACGCTTGGTAAAATCACGCTCTTATGCCTTTTAATTGAGCGAGCCGCAGAGGCGCGTCGAAGGAAATCGAATGAAACAGTATCTCGAGCTCGTGCGCACGATTCTCGATACCGGCTCGTGGCAGGAAAACCGCACGGGAATCCGCACGATCAGCATGCCCGGCGCGATGCTGCGCTTCGACCTGCAGCAGGGCTTCCCGGCCGTGACGACGAAAAAGCTCGCGTTCAAGTCGGCGATTGGCGAGATGGTGGGTTTTCTGCGCGCGTCGAAGAGCGCGGCGGACTTTCGCGCGCTCGGCTGCAAGGTCTGGGACGCCAACGCGAACGAAAACCCGCAGTGGCTCGCGAATCCGTATCGCCAGGGCCCGGACGATCTCGGCGATGTCTACGGCGTGCAGTGGCGCGAATGGCCGGCGTACAAGGTCATCGACGCGAACGCGGGTGGTGACCAGATCGCCGATGCGACGAATCGCGGCTATCAGGTCGTGACGAGCTTCGTGGAGGGCGGACGCGAGCAGGTGCTCCTGTACAAGGCGATCGACCAGTTGCGCCAGTGCCTCGATACGATCATCGAGAACCCGGCCGACCGGCGCATCCTGTTCCATGCGTGGAATCCGGCGAAACTCGACGAAATCGCGCTGCCCGCGTGTCATCTGCTGTATCAGTTCATCCCGAACGTGACGAAGCGGGAGATTTCGCTGTGCCTGTATATCCGCAGCAATGATGTCGGGCTGGGTACGCCGTTCAACCTGACCGAGGGCGCGGCGCTGCTGCATCTGGTCGGGCGACTGACGGGATACACGCCCCGCTGGTTCACGTATTTCATCGGCGACGCGCATATTTACGAGAATCAGCTCGATATGCTCAACGAGCAGTTGACGCGCGAGCCGTTCGCGAGCCCGCAGTTGATTTTGTCGGATCGTGTGCCTGATTACGCGAAAACTGGCCGCTACGAGCCGGAATGGCTGGAAAAGATCGAGCCGACGGATTTCGCGCTCGAAAGGTATCGGCATCATGAGGCGTTGAAGGCGCCGATGGCGGTTTAAAAGATTTTTTTCATGAAACGCGCGGCCTCAACCGCGCGTTTTGCTTTATCGATCCGACAAAAACCGCTCGAAATGGCTGCGACCGGCGGGCGTGACGCGCAGCACACGGCGTTTGGTCGTCTGTTCCAGCCAGCCGTGCGCCGCGCAGCTTTCCAGAAACGCTGCGCCGAGCGCACCGCCGAGATGCGGCCGCCGCTCGCTCCAGTCGATACACGTACACGCGAAGCGCCTCCGACGCGCCCGCTGCGCCTTCAAATCGATGCCGAGCTGCGCGAATTCCCGCGCGCCTTCAGGCGTGGGTTCGAGTTGCGTCGGGCCGTTTGGCTCGCGGCCGTCAGCGGCGAGCCAGTGACGCGCGAGCATCCGGTCGAAGATCTGCACGGCCAGTTCGCCCGCCAAGTGGTCATAGCAGGTGCGGGCATAGCGCATTTCGAGCGGCACCGCGTTCGGCGGCCGCTCGGGCGTGCGTTGCGGGGCGCTCGCGTGCGCAAGATTGGCCAGCGCCTCGATGGCCGTCGCGATGTCGGGCGTCGCGATCCGGTAATAGCGATGCCGGCCGCTCACCTCCATCGCGAGCAGGCCGCCTTCGGTCAGCCGCGCGAGATGGCCGCTCGCGGCCGACGGCGACAGCCCCGCGATCATCGTCAGCTCGCCGGCGGGGCGGGCTGTGCCGTCCATCAGCGACCACAGCATCGCGGCGCGTCCCGGATCGGCGAGCAGTGCGCCAATGCGCGAGAGGCCGGGGAAGTGGCGGGCGCGGGGATCGGTGTCGTCGTGGGTCATGGGCGTCTCCTTGGGTCTCTGCGTTCTTACTTTAGACGCTCCCCGCATCCGATGTTTCAGCATGACCTGAAATGTCGATGCGCGCCCGCAGCAGCGACGGGGCTAGAATGGCTGACCACGTTTATCGATGTCGTTGCAAGGAAATGCATATGTTCAAGGTCATTCTGGCGGCCGCAGTGCTGCTGTGCGCGGGCTGTTCGGGCGTGCCGTCTTCGTCGTCGGGTGATTCGAGCGGGATCACGATGTACGGCACGATCGATCAGGGCGTGACGATCCGCAAGTAGGCGGCGGCGCGCTTCGAACGGCGCACGGAAAGCGCGCGCTTGCAAGTGCGCGCGCCCGATGCTTGAAAAGCGCGTCCAGCTACGCGCAGGACCTGGCGTGCGCCCCAGCCTTGGCCTTTTTGCCAAGGCTTTCGTGCCCCTATAATCCTTTCACCCCATCCCACGCGGGCACCGCCCCGCACCGCGAGCCGCCATGAATACGCCGATCCCATCGCTCCAGGCCGACACCGTCCCGGCCGACCGCTCCGAAACCACCTTCCGCTTCCTCGCCGAGCCGACTTCGGTCAACTTCGGCGGCAAGGTCCACGGCGGCGCGCTGATGAAATGGATCGACGAAACCGGCTACGCGTGCGCCGCCATGTGGTCGGGGCGCTATTGCGTGACGGTGAGCGTCGGCAACATTCGCTTCCGCCGCCCGATTCTCGTCGGCAACCTGGTCGAACTGCGGGCGCGCGTCGTCGCGACGGGGCGCACCAGCATGCACCTGCACATCGCCGTCCACGCGGGCGACCCGAAAGGCGGCACCCTCCAGCAGACGACGGATTGTCTCGTCGTCTTCGTCGCCGTCGATGAAAAAGGGCGGCCGGTGCCGGTACCCGCGTTCGTCCCGGTGACGGACGAACAAAAGCGCCTCGCGAAATACGCGATGGACGTGAAGGACGCGCTCGACGCGATCGTCGAGTTGAAGCCGGAAGAAGTCGTCGCCGGCAAGGTCTAGAAAGCCTAAAAAACGCCGCTTTTTGCCCTGATTCAGTCAATTTCAGTGACAAATAGGAGGCTTCTCATTCATCGATCCGTCCTTGGCGGGCATAGTGCAGCGCAATCTTACTGGCGCGTCTGAACGCCGCGCCGCGCGGATTCACCACTTGAAATCGATGAAGGGAGCAAGCATGAGCTGGGCTGCGGGTTACAACAATTCGGTCGCGTACACGACCGGCTACTACCAGGAACAGAGTCCCACGTGGCTGAAGGCGGCGCTCGTGATGCAGCGCATCGCGCCGCCCGCCGAGGGCAAGTTCACCTACTGCGAATTGGGCTGCGGCCAGGGCCTGACGTCGCTGATCCTCGCGGCGACCCATCCGGAAGGCGACTTCTACGCCTGCGACTTCAATCCGCTGCACGTCATCGCGGCGTCCGCGATCCGCAACGAAGCGAAGCTGCCGAACCTCACGCTCCTCGAAAACAGCTTCGGCCAACTCGCCGACGGCGAAGTCGACCTGCCGATGTTCGATTTCGTGACGCTGCACGGCATCGTGTCGTGGGTGTCGGACGAGACGCGCGCGCAGATCGTGCGGTTTCTCGCGCGTTATCTGAAGCCGGGCGGCGTCGTGCAGATCAGCTACAACGCGAAGACCGCGTGCGCGCAGGTGCAGCCGCTGCAGCGCCTCCTGACGATGCATGCCAACAATCGCGGCGAGAACTGGGCGGGCGCGGCCGCTTTCGCGAAGGAACTGGTCGATACGGGCTCGCTGCATTTCCAGCGCAACCCGGACGCGGCCGCGCGCGTGAATTCGTTCGCCACCTCCGATCAGCGCTATCTGGTGCACGAATACATGCACGCGCAGTGGACGCCGTTCCACTTCACCGACATCGCGAACGAACTGACCGACGCCAAGCTCGTGTTCGCGGGCAGCGCGCGCTACGGGCAGATGCAGCCGGTCGCGTGGCTCACGGACGCGCAGGCCGCCGTCGTCGCTGAGATCAGGGACCCGATGTTCGCCGAGGAAGTCCGCGATTACTTCTGCAACCGATCGTTTCGCTCCGACATCTTCGTGCGCGGCAAGGCGGCGCTCAACGACGTGCGCCTGCGCGAACACGCGAAGCGCATTCATCTGTGGGCCAACGTGAAGGTCGAGTACGAGCCGACGGTCAAGCTCGAGCATGCGTCGGTCAATCGCAGCGAGGGAGCGCATCGGCCGGTGTACGACCTGTTGCGCCAAGCGCCGGAAATGACCCTCGACCAGCTCTTCGATGCGCCCGAACTCGCCGGCCATGGCATCGACACGATCATGCAGATCGTGCGCTTTTCGCTGGCCGTCGGCGAGACGTCCCTCCGGTATGGCGACGTGCAGCCGCGCGCGGCCGCCGATCGCCTGAACACGGTGCTGCTGGATCAGGCGGAACGCGGAGAGAAGTGGGACGCGCTGGCGTCGCCCAGGTTTGCGGGCGGCGTGTCGGTCGGCTTGCTGGACCAGTTGCTGATCGCGCCGCTGCGCGCAAAGCGCGATCCGAAGGGCGCGCTGACGAGCGAAATCGACGAAATCGTCACGCACGTCGAGCGTTCGCTGTCGAACACCGGGCTGAATCTGAACGTCGGCGATCGCATTACGCCGCGTGAGGAAATGCCGGCGGCGATTCGCAAGATTCTCGCGGACTCCGGCCCGGCGCTCCTCGCCCTATGCGATGACAATGACTTCTGGCGCGGCAAATAAAGCTGCAGTCCAAGCGGCCTGAAGCACCGAAGCGCAGCGGCACCCAGCCGCTGCGTTTTTTTTTCGCCCGATTTCAGCGCTTGCCGACCATCTCCTCCGGCTTGACCCACTCGTCGAACTGCTGCTCGGTGACATAGCCGAGCCCGAGCGCCGATTCCTTCAGCGTCGTGCCTTCCTTGTGCGCCTTCTTCGCGATCTTCGCGGCCTTGTCGTAGCCGATGTGCGGATTGAGCGCCGTCACCAGCATCAGCGATTCGTTCAAGAGGCTCTCGATGCGCTTCCCGTTCGGCTCGATGCCGACCGCGCAGTTGTCGTTGAAGCTCAGCGCGCCGTCGGCGAGGAGACGGATCGACTGCAGCACGTTGTGCGCGATCATCGGACGGAAGACGTTCAGCTCGAAATTGCCGCTCGCCCCGCCGAAATTCACCGCGACATCGTTGCCGAACACCTGGCAGCAGAGCATTGTGACGGCTTCCGACTGCGTCGGGTTCACCTTGCCCGGCATGATCGAGCTACCCGGCTCGTTCTCCGGAATCGACAGTTCGCCGAGACCGCAGCGCGGGCCGCTCGCGAGCCAGCGGACGTCGTTCGCGATCTTCATCATGCCCGCCGCGATGGTCTTCAGGGCGCCGTGCGCGGCGACGAGCGCATCGGCGGCGGCCATCACTTCGAACTTGTTCGGCGCGGTTTCGAAGGGCAGGCCGGTCAGCTTGCCGATCGCGCCCGCGACCTTCGCCGCGAACTCCGGATGTGCGTTCAGCCCCGTGCCGACCGCCGTGCCGCCCTGCGCCAACTGATACAGATGCGGCAGCGTCGCCTCGACGTGGCGGATGCCCTGTTCGAGCTGCGCGACGTAGCCGGAGAACTCCTGCCCGAGCGTGAGCGGCGTGGCGTCCTGCAAGTGCGTGCGACCAATTTTGACGATGTGCTCGAACGCCTTCGATTTCTTGTCAAGCGTGTCGCGCAGCGTCTTCAGCGACGGCACCAGGTGCTTCACGATCCCGTAGGCCGCGGCGATGTGCATCGCGGTCGGAAACACGTCGTTCGACGATTGCCCGCGGTTCACGTCGTCGTTCGGGTGCACGAGACGCTCTTCGCCGCGCTGGCCGCCCATCAGCTCGCTCGCGCGGTTGGCGATCACCTCGTTCAGGTTCATGTTGGTCTGCGTGCCGGAGCCCGTCTGCCAGACGGCGAGCGGAAATTCGTCCGGATGCTTGCCGTCGATGATCTCGTCGGCAGCCTCGATGATCGCGCGCGCCTTCTTCTCGTCGAGCACCTTCAGTTCCGCGTTCACTTCGGCGGCGGCGCGCTTGATGATCGCGAGCGCCGTGATCAGCTCCGGCGACTGCTTTTCGCTCGAAATCTTGAAATTCTGTAGCGAGCGCTGCGTCTGCGCGCCCCACAGTTTCGTGTTCGGGACGGCGATTTCGCCGAACGTATCCTTTTCCAGCCGTACATCGTTTGACGCTTGATCAGACATGGCTTCGAAGCTCCTTCAAAGCTGCTCGTCGACGGGCAGCAAAGTGAAAAGACCGGTCATCGCGTTGCGGTAGAAGCCCGCTTCCGGATCGAAGTTATAGGTGACGGTGCCGATGCGTTCCTCCGTCGTCCAGACGAGCGGAGAAACCGGCGAACCGGTCGACTTCAACCGCGCGAGCTCATCCGGCGACGCCAGCTCGACGCGATAGGCCGATTGCGGCCGCACGCCGCGCTCGAAGAGCAGGGCGGCCTGTTCCGCAATCGTCTTATTGTGAATCACGAGTGCGAGCTCGGTGTTCAAAAGCGCCGAGCGCGGATCGAGATTCATCGAGCCGATCACGAGAATACTCCGATCGATGACGTACGCCTTCGCATGCAGGCTCGCGCGCGACTGGGAACCGAAAAGGCCGGCGGTCGGTTTTCCTTCGCCTTCGCCCTGAATCGCCTTGAATTCATATAGTTCGACGCCGTTTTGCAACAGCGGCACACGATACGGCGCGTAGCCCGACTGCACGGCAACGGCATCGGTGGCGGAGAGCGAATTGGTCAGCACCGCGACGCGCGCGCCGCGCTGCGTGAGCGCGCTGAGCGCCTTGACGCCGACCTCGTGCGGCACGAAATAGGGCGAAAGGATCAGGAATTCGCTCTTGGCCTCCTTGATCAAGGCAGCCAGGCGTTCCATCGGCGGGCTTTTGTAGTCGTCGCTGGGATGCTCGATCTTCGACGGCGAATCGGCTTCGAACTCCGTCGGCGCCCAGACGAGTTCCAGTTGCTCGTGCGCTATCTGCTCCGCGAGCGGCGTGCGGTTCAGCGGCTTCGCGTTGAGCGGATCGGCCTGCGTGCGCCAGTGGTGGCGCAGGTCGTCGCGGGTCTTGTCGAGATCGGCGGCATCGAAGGTTTGCTTGTTCAGCGCGCGCAGCGGGTACGCGAGCGTGCTGTTCCAGTAGTCGTCGAAACTTGCCGAGATGCGGTGCGCGACCGGGCCGGCGGTGAAGACGTCGAGATCGCGGAACTGCAGCGTCGGGCTCGCGCTGAAATACTCGTCGCCGAGATTGCGGCCGCCGACGATCGCGATCTGGTTGTCCGCAATCATCGACTTGTTGTGCATCCGGCGCGTGAAATGGCCGAGTTGCGTGAACACGTTCTGCGTGCGCTGCGCAAAGCTCTGCTGCGCGCTGCCGAACGGATTGAACACGCGAATCTCGATGTTGTCGTGCGAATTGAGCGCCGCCATGATCTGGTCGATGTCCTTGAAATTCAGGTCGTCGACCAGCATGCGCACCCGCACGCCGCGATCCGCCGCGTAGAGCGCGGCGCCGAGCAGCAGCTTGCCGGTGCTGTCCTCGTTGGCGATGTAGTACTGCATGTCGAGAGTCTTCGTCGCGGCGCGGGCGAGCGCGATGCGGGCCTGCAGCGCGTCGGTGCCGCTCGGCAGCAGGCGCACGCCGGATTCGCCTGGGTGCGCGGTTTCGAGCGGGGCGAGGGCGGTCTGGAGCGGCGTCGGGGCGGTGGCTTCGAGCGCGTGGGAGACGGGGCGATCGAAGGCGGTGGCGGGCGGGCGCGTCGCGCAGGCTGTGAGCGTGAGCGTGAGCGTGAGCGCGAGAACGGCGGCGGCCGTCGCGCCGAATCGGCTCATGCTGGTTATGTGATCACGCGTCGCCGCATGTGCTGATGCTGCTGAACTTCCCCGGCTTTCCGACACGACCTGTCCTCTTTTTTATCCGCGCGATGCATGACACCGATGCGCGGCTTTTGGAACTTCGCTCATAGCAAGGTTTGTGCTTGGCGGGCATCGGCTGAGGACGATTTTAGGGGAAACAGGCTTGGCGGCAAGAACAGGGGCGGCGCTTGCGCTCGTTTCGTCACACAACGCGCGGCCCAAACGAAAAAAAGCCCGCCATCAAGGCGGGCTCAATACCCCTGTCACTAGAGTCTCAAGGAGGAGACGGCTCAATCCTAGCGCCCGATCGGCGCCGCTCCAACCAAGTATGCGTGCTTTGCTTATCGCGTCACGTGTACGGCGCTTATGCATTCCGCCGCAACTCGCCCGCGCCTTTCCCGATACCGCCCTCGATCATCCGCCGGCTCATCCGGTGAAAGCGCCACGTCATCAGCGCGGCGACGCTCGCGAGGCCAGCCGCGAGCCCCCACCAGAGCCCCTTGGTGCCCGCCTGGAAGTGGAACGCGAGCACATAGCCCGTCGGAAAGCCGATCCCCCAGTAGCCGAACGCGGCGGCGAGCATCGGAATGCGCGTGTCCTTCAGGCCACGCAGGCAGCCGGAGCCGACCGTCTGCATCCCGTCGACGATCTGGAACACCGCCGCCACGCCCAATAACGACGTCGCGAGCGCGACGGTCCGGGCGTTCGCGGGATCGTCGAGATGGAGGTACAGGCCGACGATCGCGTGCGGCGCCACGATCAGCACCACCCCCGAGAGCATCATGAACACGACGCCCAGCCCGATCGCGACGAACCCCGCGTGGCGCGCCGCGACTGGCACGCCTGCACCGATCCAGTAGCCGACGCGCACGTTCGCCGCCTGTCCGATCGCAAGCGGCACCATGAACGCCACCGACGCCACGTTGAGCGCGATCTGGTGCGCGGCGAGCGGCGCCTCGCCGAGCAGGCCCACGGTCATCCCGGTCGCGAGAAAGAGCGTCGACTCAACGCCGTACGTGATCGCGACCGGCCAGCCGATGCCAAACAGCTCGCCCATCAGCGGCAGGCGCGGGCGCGATGCGACGACGAAATGCCGGTAGCGCGGCCGCAGGTGCAAAAACGCGACGAGCGCCAACGCGATCGCCCAGACGGTGAACGTGGTCGCCGCCGCGGAGCCGAGAAAGCCGTATTTCGGCAGGCCGTACGCGCCGTGAATCAGCCCGTAGTTCAAAAAGCCGTTGACAAACACCCCACCGATCGACACCCACAAAAGCCGCCGCGCCGCGCCGATCGCCGGCAGGAACGCGCGCATCATCCCGATGCCGATCAGGCTGCCCGGCGCGCCCCAGCGCAGCACCGCGCAGTATTCGCCGACGTTCCTCGCAAGCGTCGCGGGCTCGTTGAACGCGAGCATCAGTTGCTCGGCGTAGCTCAAGAGCACGAACGCGGGAATCGCGAGCAGGATCGAGAGCACGAGCCCCGTCCAGTAGATATGCGGGACGCGATCGTCGTCGTTGGCGCCGCGCGCGTGCGCCACCGACACGCTCACCGACGTCAGCACGCCCTGCAACAGCGTCACGACGACGAAAAACAGGTTCGCACCGAGGCCGCCGGCCGCGAGCGCGTCGGGGCCGAGCGAGCCGAGGAGGATCGTGTCGGTGACGCCCATCGCCATCTGCGACAACTGTGCGATGGCGAGCGGCGCGGCGAGCCGCGCGGTATCGACGGCATGGCGGGACAAGCTGGGCGGCGGTGTGGCCGCGTGCGTGAAGCGGGGTTGCATGTCGGATCGGAGTGAAGACGGCCGCGCAACCGCGCCGCCGGAGGTGTAAACGCTGGCGGACGATGCGTCGTCCGCCTGGTTCGCGAGTTTCGAAACGTATTGCGGAGCCGCGAACCAAAGACGACTAGCTTATTGCCTGCGCGACGGCATGTCGATGCCGGCGCGCTTCAGACGGCCTTGAGAACCCTGATCTTCGATCCGTCGAGCAGGACTGTCTGGCCCGCGCGGATCTTGCACGTCTTGCGCAATTCGACCTTGCCGTCGACCTTCACGTCGCCCATCGCGACGCGTGCCTTCGCTGAGCCGCCGCTATCGGCGAGGCCCATCAACTTCAGCAGGTTGTGCAGTTCGATGAACTCGCCCGTCAGTGTGAATTCGAGTTGCGGCATGGTGGGCGGGGCGCTTTCGACGGCGTCGGTACATGAGAGGGCGCCCATGATAAACCACGCGGGCACACGGCGTGCTGGAGCCAACGGGCGGACAAAAACGCGCTTTGTGCCGATGTTGGCAAATGTAGCCAAGTGAAACGGTCGGTAACAATGACTGATTCTGGCGAACTCGGTTCGCGGCGCGTGGGTCTGACCGTGTGATCGATGCGTTTTTGCTCGTTCATTCATCAATCGAAGAAGTCGGGCAAGCACGGGGTTCATCCGCTTCGCCCGAGTGCAACCAAGAGAGGAATAACTCATGAAGAAGATTCAAACGCTGCTGATCGGCTCCGCTTTCGCTGCAATCGCTACGACGTCCGCCTTCGCGCAGACCGCTCAACCCGTGGACGGCGGTGCTCAGATGTCCGCGCAAGTGCAAGGACAACCGGGACAACCGGGCGTAACGCCGCCGTCGCAGAACCTGGTCGCGCCGGCGCCGACCGATCCGCTCGTCCAGAAGCGCAACGCGAATGCTGCGGCGAACGCGGAATATAGCGCGTCGAAGAAGGCGTCCAAGCAGGAACTGAAGGCGACCAGCCAGCAGGCCAAGGCGCAATACAAGGAAGAGGTGCGCAACGCCAAGATCAACCGCAAGGCGGATAAGGATGCCGCCAAGGCCGAACTGAACGCGGCCGAGCCGGCCACGCCGAAGGACACCGGTCTGCAGCACTAAGCCGCGCCGGGAAGGAGCAGCGGTCGCCGGAATCCGGCGGCCGCGCCACGAACAATACAATGCAACTGCGTTGCATTGGACCAGAGTAAGCGTTTAGGACCAGAGTAAGCGCTAAAGCGCCAACTCTGGCCGACAGCGCCAATTCTGGTCGACACGGGAGAACCACATGACGACCACAACAAAACTCTGCGTTGCGCTCCTGGCGGGCGTATTCGCGACGGCCACGACGGCATCGTTCGCGCAGACGGCCGACCCCGCGCCGATGACGCACGCCGACAAAAAGGCCGCGAAGAAGCAGGACGAAGCCAACAAGGACGCCGCCGTCGCGCAGGCGAAGGCCGACAAGAAGAAGACCGAATCGCAATCGGAGGCGAACGAAGCCGCCGCCGATGCCAACCTGAAGAACGCGAAGAAAGCGCAGTAAAGCAGCGAAATCGTTCGGTTTGAACCAGAGGCCCCGCATGCGGGGCCTCATCGTTTTCGGGCACTTGCGTGCGCGGGTTGTATGGATATACAGTGTGCGTCACTTCCGCCCGCCCACTTTTTTACATTCGTGCTCACCGATACCCCCACCGCCGATCCCGCCGTCGCGTCCTATCTGGCGAAGCTCAATGACGCGCAGCGCGAGGCCGTCGAGTTCGGCATCGAGGCGCCGGGTGCGTCAGGCGCACCGGGCGGCCCGCTGCTGGTGATCGCGGGCGCGGGGTCGGGCAAGACGAATACGCTTGCGCATCGCGTGGCGCATCTGCTGGTGAAGGGCGCCGATCCGCATCGGATCCTGCTGCTGACGTTTTCGCGCCGCGCCGCGCTCGAAATGACGCGCCGCGTGACGCGCATCGCGATCGGCGCGCTTGGCAGCAAGAGCGCGATCGCGCAAGGGCTCACGTGGTCGGGCACGTTTCACGGCGTCGGCGCGCGGCTGTTGCGCGATTACGCCGATCTCGTCGGCTTGTCGCCGTCGTTCACGATCAACGACCGCGAAGATTCCGCCGACCTGATGAACCTCGTGCGCCACGAACTCGGGCTGTCGTCGAAAGAGAAGCGCTTCCCCGCGAAATCGACGTGTTTCGCGATCTATTCGCGCGTCGTGAACACGGGCGCGTCGCTCGCGACCGTGCTCGACCAGGCGTTTCCGTGGTGCCGCGAGTGGGAGGCCGACCTGCGCCGCCTCTTCGCCGCGTATGTTGCCGCCAAGCAGTCGCAAAGCGTGCTGGACTACGACGACCTGCTGCTCTACTGGTCGCATCTGGCCGCGGAGCCAAGCATCGCCGCCGATCTGTCGAGCCGCTTCGATCACGTCCTCGTCGACGAATATCAGGACACGAACCGGCTGCAGGCGTCGATCCTCCTTTCGATGAAGCCGGACGGGCGCGGCCTGACCGTCGTCGGCGACGATGCGCAGTCAATCTATTCGTTTCGCGGCGCGACCGTGCGCAACATCCTCGACTTCCCGAACCACTTTGATCCGCCCGCGCGCTGCGTGACGCTCGAGCGCAATTACCGCTCGACGCAGCCGATTCTGGAGGCATCTAACGCGGTGATCGAGCTCGCGACCGAGCGTTTCACGAAGAACCTCTGGACCGACAAGGCCTGCGCGCAGAAGCCGCGCCTCGTCTCGGTCGCGGACGAGGCCGATCAGGCGCGCTACGTCGTCGAAAAGGTGCTGGAGGCGCGCGAGGCGGGCATGACGCTCAAGTCGCAGGCCGTGCTGTTTCGCACGTCGAGTCACAGCACGACCCTCGAAATCGAGCTCACGCGGCGCAACATTCCGTTCGTGAAGTTCGGCGGGCTGAAGTTTCTCGATTCCGTGCACGTCAAAGACGTGCTCGCCGTGCTGCGCTGGGCGGAAAATCCGCGCGATCGCGTCGCGGGGTTTCGCGTCGTGCAACTGCTGCCGGGTATCGGGCCGGCGATTGCGGGGCGCGTGCTCGATCAGGTGTCGGCGGGCGATACGCCGAAAGCGCTCGCATCGTTCGCCGCGCCCGCGCGGGCGAGCGAGGACTGGCCGCAATTCGTCGCGCTGATGGCGAAAGTCTGCGGGCGCGAGACCGGCTGGCCCGCTGAGTTCGAGATGATCCGGCGCTGGTACGAGCCGCATCTGGAGCGCAATCACGAGGATGCCGCGATCCGTCACGGCGACGTGCTGCAGATGGAGAGCATCGCGTCGACGTATCCGACGCGCGAGCGCTTTCTCACGGAACTGACGCTTGATCCGCCCGACGCGACGAGCGACGAATCCGGCGTGCCGCTGATCGACGAGGATTACCTGATTCTTTCGACGATTCATTCCGCGAAAGGGCAGGAATGGCGCAATGTCTTCGTGCTGAATGGCGTCGACGGGTGCATTCCGTCCGATCTGGGCACGGGCAGCGACGAGGAAATCGACGAGGAACGGCGGCTTCTATACGTCGCGATGACGCGGGCGAAAGAGGATTTGCACGTCATCACGCCGCAGCGGTTCTACGTGCATAACCAGACACATCTGGGCGACCGGCATGTGTGGGCGTCGCGCACGCGCTTCATTCCGGCGCAAGTGATGGACAAGTTCGAGGCGGCGGCGTGGCCGGTGGTGCCGGTCGCCGCCGCGCCGACGGCAGCGGGGCTGGCGGCCGCGGCCAAGGCGAAGATCGATATCGCGGCGAGGTTGAAGGGGATGTGGGATTAAATCGCCCGCTCCTACCTCACCGCTGCGCCGGACGCGAAGCCCGCGGCGCCTTCGCCACCGGCGCGAAAACATTCCTCAGCCAATTGGCGAATCGCGTGAACCCATCGTAAGGCTCTTCGACGAAAAGCTCGGGCTTCAGCGACCGCAGATACTCCAGCACCTGTTGCGCCTCCTGCTTCTGAATCGACCCGTGAAAAATCCCCAGCCGCAGCAAACACCGCAGCTCGCCCAGCTTCTCCCGCGCCGTCGACCCCACGCTGTGCTCCACTGCGATCTTCGTCTCATAAACACGCTGGCGCAGTGAATCGGCGAGACGCCACGCGGGCGTCTGCATCTTCTCCTCGACTTCGCGGATATCCATCGCCGCCGACTTGATCTGCGACGCGAGCACGTCGATCTGCGACGCATCGCCGTTCGCCTCGGTCACGATCGCGGTCGCCCATGCGCGCGACTGCTTGATCAGGTCGTCGGCCGTCCAGTCGGAACGGATCGCGAAACTGAAGCCGTGCTCGGCCGCCTGCCGGATCAGGATCTCGACGACATCCGGAAACTCCTTGTCGAGCGCGCGCTTCGCCCAGGCGTACTGACCGTGCGTCAACATGCGCTGCACGGCTTGCTCGGTGAGCGGCGTCGGGTTGTCGAGGAGCTTCGCGCGCAGGAAGTCCTCGAACGACGGCGTGATGAACTGCGGATCGATCTTGAGCGACAGCCGCGTGAACGACTCGAAGTCGCGATGCAGCGAAGCGATCGTTTCGTCGCGAAGCGAAAGGGTGATTTGACGCATGATGGTTCCCGGTTCCGCGCTCAGACCGTGCTGATGGCGGGAGTGCAGTCGGCCGCGCCGCGAGGGCGAAGCCGTTCGACTCTTATAACGGCGCGCGGGCCGGGAACTTGAGGGGATTCGAGCGCGGCTTCAGGCCACCACGACCAGTTGCCAGAAGAAGAACACCGCGAGCGACACCGCGATCGTCAGCAACGGCCGGCGCGTCGCGAAGCACACCCCGATCGCGACGATCGCCGCGACCAGTTGCGGATTGCGCCACGTGAGTTCGGCGCCGTTGCCGTGCGGCGAGACGGTCATCGGGACGATGATCGCAGTGAGTACCGTCACGGGCACGAAGGAGAGCGCTGTGCGCACGAGCGGCGGGAAGGCGAGCTTGTCGCCGAAGACGAAGACGGCCGCGCGGATCAAATAGGTCACGAGCGCCATGCCGAGGATCAGCAGGATGTAGCTCGTTGAGAGCGTGTGTACCAGGGAACTCATCGCGTGCCTCCTTGCGCATGCTGATTGCGCGGACGGCCTTCGATCAGCGTCAGCGCCGTTCCCACCGCGACGCCGACGAGCACCGCCGCGAGCAGCCCGAGCTTGTACGGCCAGCCCTGCCACGCGAACGACAGCACGCCCGCCGCCAGCGATGCCGCCACGAACCGCACCGCGACGAGCTGCGGCACGACGATCGCGATGAACGTCGCGACCATCGCGAAATCGAGTCCGAGCGATTGCAGCCCTGGAAACGCGGCGCCGAAGACGAGGCCGAGCACCGTCCACAGTTGCCAGTTCAGGTACATCGCGAGGCCGGAGCCGAAGAAAAAGTACGGACCGGTCTCGCCCGGCGGACGCTTCTGGTAATGCGCGTAGGCGACGGCGAAAACCTCGTCGGTCATCAGCGCGCCGAGCGTCCAGCGCCAGCGCGCGGGCAAGTGAGAGACATACGGCGCGAGCGTCGCGGAGTAGAGGATGTGGCGCAGGTTGACGATGAGCGTCGTCGCCCAGATGACGGCGAAGCTCGCATGGCCCGCGATCAACCCGACCGCGATGAATTGCGCAGAGCCCGCGAAGACGGCGAGCGACATCAACTGGCCGTGCCACGGGCTCAACGGGCTCGCGGTCACGAGCGTGCCGTAGATGACGCCGAACGGCGCCGCGCCGATCATCATCGGGAGCGTGTCGCGGGCGCCGGCGGCGAATTCGCTGAAGGTGTTGCCGGGTGATTTCAAGATGTCCTCCCTTGGCAGCGAGGATAGGGCGCTACGAGCGCAGACGCTTGTACGTTCTTGCGGTCGCGCGCTGCGTGAAGGCTTAGGGCTGTGCTGAAGAAGCGGGGGTTTTCACGGGATCGTCGTTGCTGATTCCACGATGCGAGAATGGCGACGCGCTCGC
>NZ_FCOL02000008.1 GCF_001544515.1 Caballeronia terrestris | reverse complement strand
GAGTTCGAAAAGTACAAGGCCACCTGATGAACGCCCCGAGGCGTCCACGAACAAAACCCAATTTTGCAGGTCCGACTCAATACGCGTTGCGGTTGATGAAACCCTTGAAAATCGTGATTGCAACGATCTTGATGTCGAACCAGAACGACCAGTTGTGAATATAGAAAAGGTCGAACTTCACTCGGCTTTCCATCTTCTCGACCTTCGTCGTCGCCCCGCGATAGCCATTCACCTGCGCCCAGCCGGTGATGCCCGGCTTGATCCGATACCGGAACATGTAGCCGTAGACGAGATCCTTGTACAGATCGTCGTGTTCGATCGCATGCGGGCGCGGACCCACCACCGACATATCGCCGAACAATACGTTCAGAAATTGCGGCAGTTCATCGAGGCTCGTGCGTCGCAGGAATGCGCCGACCTTCGTCACGCGTGGATCGTTGCGCGCTGCCTGCGTGATCTGGCCGGCATGCTCCGCGTGCATCGCCATCGAGCGGAATTTGTAGATGCGAAACGGCCGTCCGTCGGCGCCTTTGCGCCGCTGCGTGAATAGTACAGGCCCCTTCGACGTCGTCTTGATCGCGATTGCGATCGCAACCAGCAGTGGCGCGAGCGCGATCAAGGCGGCCGTCGCGAAACAGCGGTCGAACAGCATCTTCGGCCACATCTGCAGCGCGTTGACCGGCGAGGTCGTGAGGTTGATCGACGGCAGGCCGGCGACGGCGGTCATCGAATGATTGAAGAGCGACATGCTGCGCGTGTCGGGAATCAGGCGCAGGTCGACGAAATCGTGGCGCAGCGCGTGGACGAAGCGAAATATCGTGTGCTCCTCCGACAGCGGCAGCGCGAGCCACACTTCGTTGATGCCTTCGGCGCGCACCTTCACGACGAATTCATCGAAGTCGTTCAGCACGGGCAGGCGTCCGGCGCGTGCATGGCCGATGCCGCTCGCGTGGAGCGCTTCGTCGCCGCTCGTATCGAGCAGGCATACGGGCGTGAAGCCTTGCCCCGGCGTGCGGCTCAGATGCGCAAGCAGCGTGCGCGCGAAGCCCTGTGCGCCGACGATCGCGATCGTCCGCTGATTGAAGCCGCGGCTTCGCATCACGCGCAATGCGACGTGCATGAGGCACTTGGACACGACGATCAGCGCGCCCGAAATGAGCGTCGAGCAGGCGAACCAGAGGCGCGAGACGGCATCCATCCGATGCAGCGTGAAGGCGAGCAAGAGCCCCGTCGCGACGACCGCCATCCACGCGAGCGTGACGCGGGCGAGCATCGCGGCAAGCGCCTTGCCGCGCCAGGCTTCGTACACGCCGAAGGTCGGGAAGAGCAGCGGCGCGAGTACGCAGTTGAACGCGAATCAGGAGGATTTCGGTGTCGCTGAAATCCGTCGACGGCGAGAAGCGCATCGAATGGGCGATCAACCCGCCCGAGACGATGAACGCGACATCGAGCGAGCGAAGCGTCCGGTCGAACGTCATGGTCTCGCTCCGCGCTGGCCGCGTCCTGCTTAATGTTCTTCGCTCGTCGCGGGATGCGTGGTTTCGGTGGCGCGCAGGCGCGGCAGCAGGCGATCGAATTCGCGCTTGACCAGACCGTAGCATTCGCAGGCGCGCGCTTCGAGCCCCGCACGGTCCACGACCTTGATGCAGCCGCGGCTGTGATGGATGAGGCCCGCGTCGTGCAGCTTGCCGGCCGCTTCGGTCACGCCTTCGCGGCGCACGCCGAGCATGTCGGCGATGAGTTGCTGCGTCACCTGCAATTCGTTCGATGCCGTGCGGTCGATCTCGATCAGCAGCCAACGGCAAAGCTGCTTGTTGAGCGAGTGATGGCGATTGCAGGCGGCCGTCTGCGCGACTTGCGTGAGGAGCGCTTGCATGTAGAGCAGCATCAGGCGGCGCAGGAAGTCGGAGCGGCCGAACTGCTCGCGCAGTGCCTGGGCGCTCATGCGGTAGGCGAAGCCGGGGCACTGGACCTGCACGCGCGTCGGCATCGTTTCGCCGCCGGTCAGGACCGGCACGCCCGTCATGCCTTCGCGGCCGACCGCGGCGATTTCGACGGAACCGCCGTCTTCCATCGTGTGGAGGAGCGAGATGATCGCGGTGGTGGGGAAGTAAACGTGGTGGATGCGCTGACCCGAATCACACAGCAGTTGTTCGGTACGAAGTTGCACGAGTTCGAGATGCGGCGTGAGGGCTTGCCATTCGTGCGCCGGAAGCGCGCCCAACAGATGATTTCCATGTAGGTCGGACTGGAGGGTCAGCATGATTTTTTCTCTCGTAACTTCGCGCAGTGCGCTTCACTATTTTTTTCTGGCGGTGAAGGTCTCGAGGACTTCTCTTGCTTACCCCGGTCCGAAACAGTCATCGCCAGCCCCGTAGCAGCCCGACGTCGCTTGTCAGTAGAGGCTCTGTGCGTCGTACCTGGCTGCGAGGTTCATTTAGCGAGGACCGTGCCAATCGGTGCAATAGCAATGCCATCATGGGCTCACCTGAAACGGGCCTTGTGTGCGGCAGCGCGACCAAGCGTTTTTGTTTCAGTTATGAACATCGGTGGTCTTAGGAATCGATCGGCGGCATCCCCCCTTTCGTATGTGAAAAGCCTCCCGGACGCGCTTTCCAGTTTTTGTCCCCCCGTCCGACAAGCCACACCGGGGCGCGTCCCTCTTTGGCCCCATCCCCATTTGTAGGGACTTAGAAAAATGATTCATCCGTGTTCCATGAACTTCGCGCATTAACGAAGCGAACGAGGGATGAATCGTCTGCGTAACGGCCGGGCCGCTGAAACACTCGGCTCACGAGCTTTCGAGCGGACAGTTTTCGTCTAGTGCGAGGTCTGCGGGAAACGTTGCGTGGGACGCATGCGTAGCGCGGCGCGCGTCGATCGAGCGATCCCGGCAACGCCTTCGCGCCTTGATGGGACAAGGGCGGGCGCGCAGATGCGGCTTCGTGGCCGTGACGACCGAACCGCCACGATCACAAAACGTTTGCCCGGTGCACCGCCGCCCGCGCGATCGAACTCTTCCTTCTCGAAGGGCGTGCACGGAAATGTTTCACTTGCCGACATGCCCGCGCGTTTTCGTCGTACGCAAAGCGTGCCGATGCTTCAAGAGCCTATTCAGCAGACGATAGCCGCGAGCGCGGGTACGACGCGTTCGTAAGCGTCTTCGAGCACGTCGAAGGATGCCTCGCAGTGATCGCGCCGTCCGCGCGACAGCGAACGTGCGAGGCGACATTGCAGCACCATCGATTCGCTGGCGATCTTTTGCGCGGCGACCGGCGCGGCTGTCGGAATGTCGAACCCTTGCTTGCGCATCCAGCGCAGGTATTGTCCGAGGAATTCGAAGTTCGAACCAAGCTGTCGCATTACGTTGAACGCGTAATGACCCGCGTACGCTTCGCCGCGTTCGAGCATCGTCTCGACGTGGCCAGCGAACGCCGCGCGCCAGCGCGTCACCGGGTTGTGCTCCGGACGCCGGAGAAGATGGGCGCAGAGAATGTCCGCGGCAATCTCGGCGAGGGCTGTGCCCGTCAGCGACGGCCGCGCGCGCTTCACGAACTCGACGTGCGGAAAGATCTCCGCCGCGCCGTTGGTCTCGAGAGCGGTATGCAGTACGTGATCGTAGTCGTCGCCGTCGAGCAGGTGATAGCCCGTGTTGTGAAAGTAGCCGAGGCGCCGCGCGTCCGGCTCGATCACGTCGATGCCGATCGTCGTCTTCGCGTGCGCGCGGCGATACGAGATCGAGCGCGTGTCGGGCAGCCAGAACGCGTCCACTTCGATCAGCACCGTATTGGCGCGGCGTGTCTGCGTGAGCGCGCGTTCTTCGAGCGAATCGAGGATCGACAGTTCCTGCACCTGCAGGCCGTAGAGCTTTTCGATGTCGTCAAGCGGGGGGCGCGGGAGCGTGAACTGATCGTCCTCGAAATCCTGCGTGACCGCGAAGGCGAGCATCGCGCGCGGCTCGAAGCCGTAGCCGTGCAGCAGTTCGATCCACAAATCGGCTTGGCTGTCGGTGTCGTGCCAGATGCGCTCGCCGCGATGCAGCGCATGCGCGTGATGACGGCGCGCGCGCATCTGCAACGGATCGAGACTGATCACGCGCGAGCGGCTCGCACCGGAGTCGACGCCCGTGACATGGAACGCGCTCATGCGGTGACCTCGAGGCGAACCGACGTGTGGTCGATGTCGTAGCGACCGCGCGTCATGTGCGCGATGCCTGCATCGGTGGCGGTGATCATGCGGATTTTCCCATAAAGGGTGAGCGTTGCGCGAGGCAATTCGCGCATGGCGGATGCTGGGCGAATGGCGCTTCGTTTAAGGATGTTCGTCATACGGATGCACGATGCACCATCGATCGATGATCGTTACGTCGGACGAACCACACTTCGGACGGAATCCCGCGAAGCCATGTGCGGTAAGGCTTATTTAACGAATCCGCAGAGGCAGGCGTCGGTGCGATGGCGCACTGAAAGGCGGGAGTTACGGACGTACCGTGTCATCGTCGCAAAGCGGGCTTGTCGCCGGCAGCATGGAGACCTTGATGAACTGGAAAACGCTGGACTTCGAACAATTGTCGACGCGCGAGCTGTATCTGATTTTGCGTGCGCGCAGTGCCGTGTTCGTCGTCGAACAATCGCACGTGCATCTCGATGCCGATGGCCGCGACGAAACCGGCATCCACGTCTTCGCAACCGACGACATCACGCGGCCGATGCCGGTGCTGGCCTACGCACGCATCCACGAAGGCGATGCCGAGGATCCCGAAGTGGTCGTCGACAAGATCCTGACGAGCCCGCTGCGGCGCGGCGACGGCACCGCCGAAGCGCTGATCGAGCGCGTGCTGGCGGTGGCCGCGGAACGCTGGCCGGGGCGCGGTGTAAGGCTCTCGGCGCCTGTGAGCCTGCGGGGTTTCTACGAGGCGTTCGGTTTCCGCAAGACCGAAGGGCCGTTCCTCGAACACGGCATGCCGTACATCGGTCTGACGAGAAAGAGCCGCCTGTTGCGCGATACCGCGAGCCTGATGAAAGCGCAGGCCGCGGCTTATCGGGACACCTTCGAACTTTTTTGACCGGTGCGAAGCGACGAGGATTCTTGACGCTTCGTGCCGTTCCGTCCGGCCACACATGAAAATCGTCCACCTCGCCAATCATGCGCAGACCATCGGCAACGGCACCGTCAACATGATGGTCGACCTGGCCTGCGTACAGGCACGTTTGGGGCACGACGTGGTCGTGGCGTCATCGGGCGGCGGCTTCGAGCCGCTCTTGCGGCGTCACGGCATCAATCACGTTCTTCTGCAGCAGTCGCGGCAACCGTGGCGCGTGCCGTCGATGGTCGCAGGCTTCAATCGTCTCATCGACCGTTTCGATCCCGACATCGTCCACGCGCACATGATGACCGGCGCGCTCGTCTCGCGTTTTGCCGGCATGCGGCGGCGCTTTGCGCTCGTCACGACAGTGCATCAGGAGTTCCAGAAGAGCCCGTCGCTCGTACGCTGCGGCGATCACATGGTCGCGGTGAGCGAATCGGTAGCGGAGAGCCTGATCGAAGGCGGCATGCTGCGCGAGCGGCTCTCGGTCGTGCGCAACGGCGCTGTCGATGCGCCGCGTCTCATCTGCCGGCCGCCCGCGAAACCGGTGCGGCTGAAGCACCCGAACGTGCTGAGCGTCGCCGGGATGTATCGGCGCAAGGGAATCGCGGACCTGCTGCAAGCGTTTGCGCAAGTGCACGAAGAGGCGCTCGAGGAACGCGAATTCCTGCCGCAGCCGCATCTGTACCTCGCCGGCGGCGGCCCCGACCGCTATTCGATGGAAGAACTCGCAGCGCAACTCGGCATCGCGGACGTCGTGCATTTCCTAGGCTTCGTCGCGGACCCGCGCCCGTATCTCGCAGAGGCCGATGTCTTCGCGCTCGCGTCGCACGTCGATCCGTGTCCGCTCGTGTTGAGCGAAGCGCGGGAGGCGGGCTGCGCGATCGTCGGGACGCGGGTGGGCGGCATCCCCGAAATACTCGACGGCGGCTCGGCCGGCGTGCTCGTCCCGCCGGGTGAGCCGGACCAGCTTGCGATGAAGTTGCGCAGGCTCCTGATGGACACGCACGCGCGCGTGCAACTCGCGGCGCGCGCGAAGTGCAACCTCGAGGCTTTTTCGGTGGAACGCGTCGCGCGCGAGTATATGGCGGTCTATCAGCGCGCGCTTTCGGAACGCGCATCGATGGAGCGCAGGCAGGAAGCGCGCGGCACGCGCCGCGCTCCCGACGGCGCGCTGTGACGCCGTTCGGCATATTTACCGCCTCGCGCGCCGCATCGGCCGCTTTCACGGCGATCTTCCCGATAGCAGTTCCCGATGTTGCACTGCTGAACCATGTACGCGCGGGCCCGGGCGAGGTGCGCAGACAATACCGACTTCAGCACCCGGCAACGTTCGGACCCGCACAGAACGGCTGCAATATGCTTGTTCAAATGGATATATGACATTCAGGACCGGTTCGATTTCCGAAATAATCGACTGGTCGCCGCGAAAGCGGAAAAACTCACGCCGTCGTTCTTCAGGTTCACTGACGAACGGCGGCGCGTGTGCGGATGAAACGCCGTCATTCGTCCGACAAAGCATGGCAGGCGCGATTCCGTAATGCATAGCCGCGCCGAAACGCAGGTCGCTGGATGAAAAAGGGCAGTCGATACACAAAGAGCGCGTCGCGATATGTGCGGACGACCGCTGTTGGCGCGAAATCGAGAGGGAATACCCTGTCAGGACTTTCCCAACTGGATTTCGATGCAGCGAAGACGCAACGTATCTAGCACGGTGAATGCCCGTTCGGGTCGCCGTGCCCTTCGCAAATGAGGAAGCGCGAAGCGATGCGCGAGAGGCATACAGCTACGGTCAGGCGCAAGGGGAGAAGCGTGATGGATGAAAACAAAGAGCGATCGCTGGTGGCGAAGGTGATGGACGGACTCGTCTCCGGCATCGTCGAGCAAAGATATGGCGCGATACTGCCGCCACAGGACGTTTTGTCCAAGGAATTCGACGTGAGCCGCACCGTCATGCGCGAGGCGCTCAGCATGCTGCTGGCCCGCCACATGCTTGACGTGCGGCCGAAGACCGGCACGCGCATTCGTCCGATGAGCGACTGGCGGCTGATCGACGAGGACGTCGTGAGCTGGCGCTTTCGTGCCAAGCCCGATCAGATGTTTCTTCGCGATGTAATCGAATTCCGCATGCTGATCGAGCCGCGCGCCGCCGCGCTCGCCGCCGCGCGCGCGATGCCGGACGAAGTGGCCGGCATCCGCGATGCGTTCGATGCGCTCGCCCGCCTGACCGTCGGCGAGCCGGAGTACCAGGCGGCCGACGAGGCGCTGCACACGCGCATCGTCGCGGCGAGCGGCAACCAGTTTTTCCGCCAGATGACCGCGATCGTGCGCGGTGCGCTGGTGACGGTGAATCCGATCGTCGACGGCATCGAGGCCGTGCGCGAGGCCACGCTCGCGGCGCAGCGCAAGGTGGTCGAGGCGATCGAGGCGAAGGACGCTTCGGGCGCAGAACGCGCAACGCGCGCGCTGATCGACCTGGCCGCTGAAGAAGTGGGGCGCGCGTTTTCGCTGGAACGAAGCGGCGAAAATCCGCCGGTGGTCGGAGAGGCTGCGGGGATTTGAGGCACGGAAGGACGGGTGTCGTTTGGACGAACCGGGGCTTGCCCCGGTTTTTTGTTTCGTGCTTGCCCGTGTCTTGCAAGGATGCGCCGCCGCTTCAGGCACAATGCCGCGACCTATCCAACCGACCCGGAGAGCCAGCAGATGAGCAACACCACCACCACGATTCGCTGGGGCATCGTCGGCGCGGGACGCATTGCGCGGCGTTTCGCCGATGGCCTCGCCCACGTGCCGGGCGCCGTGCTGGCGGGCGTGTGGTCGCGGCGCATTGAAAGCGCCGAGACGCTGGCCACGTCGTTCGGCGCACGCGCCTTCGATTCCCTCGACGCCCTCATCGGCGAAGTCGATGCGCTCTACATCGCGACGCATCAGGACAGCCATCCCGAATACGCGCTGCGAGCGTTCGCCGCCGGCAAGCCTGTCTTGTGCGAAAAGCCCGCGGCCGTGAATGCGCGCACCTTGCAGCAGATGATCGACGCCGCGCGCGCCGCGAAGCTGCTCTTCATGGAAGCGATGAAGCCGCCGTTCTATCCGCTCTACGCGCAGTTGCGCGCGCATCTCGCCGCTGACCCGATCGGCGAGATCGGGCTCGTGCGCGCGGGCTGCTCGATAGCGAACGTGCCCGATACGCACCCGTCGTTCTCGAAGGACATCGGTGGCGGCGCGCTGCTCGACATCGGCATCTACGAGGCGTTTCTCGCGGTCGACTGGCTCGGCGAAGCGCTCGACGTGCAGACGATCGGACGAATCGGCGCGACCGGCGTCGATACGTTCGCGAGCCTGAACGTGCGCCACGAGCGCGGCATCTCGCAGCTTTTCTGCGGGCTCGACCTGCAAGGCCGCGGCGACGCGCTGATCGCCGGCACCGGCGGCACGGTGACCATCCACGAGAACTGGTGGAATCCGGCGCGCGCGACCGTCACCTATATCGACGGCCGCAAGGTCGAACTGAACGCGCCCTTCGAAGGCGGCGGGCTCAACTACGAGACCGCGCACTTCTGCGAGCTGTTGCGCACAGGCGCGATCGAAAGCCCCGTGATGCCGCACGCGACCTCGATGCGCATGATCGCGATCACCGATGCCGCCCGCCGCGACCTCGGCCTGCGCTTTCCTTTCGAGACCGATTAAAGTTCGCGCACCCTTCGCCGTTAACTCCGCGTACCGGCGCCGCGTTAGTTGAAGAACGGCGGCGCTCCACAATCTGAAAGCTCGCGAAGCCAACGTCGAATCCATGTCTCCTATGAAAATCCTGTCGAAACTCATGCTGTTGGTCCTGCCCGTCCTCGCCGCGTGCGGCGGGAGCGGTTCCGATGACCAGGTTTGCACGGGCGGCGCCGCGCTCGAAAAGAACTGCGTGCCGAAATCGACGAATACGCTGCCCGAAGGCATCTGGAACGGCGCGACGACGACAGGTCTCGCCGCCCAGACGCTCGTCCTCGAAAACGGGCAGTACTTCAGCGTCTACACGTCGAGCGGCAACTTCGTATGGATGACCGAGGGCATCATCACGGCGAAGGACGGCGCGTTCAACGATCCGGCGACCGTCGCGCTGTCGAACACCGGATCGCTGATGGCGGGCGTGATGAACGGCAGCTTCATCGCGAAGACGTCGCTCAGCGCGACGACCAACATCAACACGACGCCGATCACCGAGCCGCTCATCTTTAACGGTAACTACAACACGGTCTACGACACGCCGCTCACCGTCGCCGACGTGCTCGGCAACTGGACCAACCCGGCGACCGTCACGACGTCGGCGTCCGTCACGTTCGCCGCCGATGGCACGCTGACCGGCTCGCAGGGCGCCTGCACATTCACCGGCACTGTCAAGCCGCGCGCGACGGGCAAGCACGTGCTCGACGGCTCGCTCCTCTTCACGAGCGGCGCGTGTTCGGCGGGCATCAACGTGGCGATGCCGATCGAGGCGACGGTGATCAACGGGCAACTGACCTTCGTCGGCGTGACGCCGCAGCGTTCCAGCGCGTTTTCGCTGACGGCGACGCGTTAAGGCGTTTGCAGCGTCCTGAAGCAAAAAAGCCGCTCGACGAATTCGTCGAGCGGCTTTTTAACGGGCAAAGGGCGCGACGATCGTTCAATGCCGCCCGGGCAGCGCGAGTCTGCGCTCGAATCTCCGCTGGACGAATTCGAGAATGCTGCACAACACCCAGTAGACGAACGCCGCCGCGAGATACAACGGCAACGGCTGATACGTCGCCGCGATGACTTCCTGCGCGCTGCGCAGCAACTCCGTCACGGTGATCACCGACACGAGCGACGTGTCCTTGATCAAGCTGATCAGACTGTTCGACAGGCTAGGCACCGCGATCCTCAACGCTTGCGGCGCGATGATGTAACGAAGCGTCTGCGTGCGCGAGAGACCGAGGCTGTACGCCGCGAGCCACTGTCCGCTGTGCACGCCGAGAATCGCGCCGCGCATGCTCTCCGACAGATACGCCGCCACGTTCGCCGACAACGCGATCACGCCCGCGGGCGTCGGTTCGAGCGAAATGCCGAGGCTCGGCAACCCGTAATAGATCACGAAAATCTGCACGAGAAGCGGCGTGCCGCGCATAACGCTCACGTAACAGCGCCCGATCAGGTTGAGTGCGCGATTGCGGCTGATGCCCATCAGCGCCAGCACGACGGCCGCGATCAGGCCGAAGAACATGGAGTAGACGGCGAACTTGATCGTCAGCAGGGCGCCTTGCACGAGGACCGGAGCGGATTGGACGAGCAGGGATGTCGTGGACATGTAGGGGTAACGTTAGCCTGGAAGGGTGCCGCGCGAGAAAGCGCACATCATAAACCGGGCGCAAAAAAGAGAAGGGCGGCATCGCCAGCGGATGCCGCCCTCCCTGCCGCCCGCGCTTGAGCGCGACGGGCTTACTTGGCGGGCTTCGTCACGTCGATCCCGAACCATTTCTCCGAGATCTTCTTGAACGTGCCGTCCGCTTCGAGCTGGGTCATCGCGTCGTCGATGGCCTTCTGGAACTTCGGATTGCCCTTCTTGAACGGAATCCCCGACGGATTGCCCGCGCCAACGTTCGCGCCCGTGCGCAGCGGCAACTGCGAGTTCTTCATCAGGTAGGCGAGCATCAGACGGTCGTTCAACGCCGCGTCGAGCCGGCCGGCGGCCAGGTCGCGCAGGTATTCAGGCGCGCCCGGATACGTCTTCACGTCGATGCCCTGCACGGCCTTCGCCATGTCCATGTAGTTCGTGCCGAGACCGACGCCGAGCTTCTTGCCCTTCAGCTCCTCGAGCGACTTGAACTCGCGCGAATCGTCCTTGCGCTGGATCAGCTGCGCGTTCGAGTACGTGTACGCCGGCGAGAAATCGAGCGTTTGCTTGCGCGCATCGGTGATGCCGACCTGATTCACGATCACGTCGAACTTGCCCGCCTGCAGGCCCGCGATGATGCCGCTCCACTCCGTCGTGACGAATTCCGGCTTCACGCCGAGCTTGGTGGCGACGGCCTTCGCGATATCGACGTCGAAGCCGACGAGTTCACCTTGCGGCGACTTCGAGTTGAACGGCGGGAAGGTGCCTTCGAGACCGACGCGCAGCGTGCCGCGCTGCTTGACCGTGTCGAGCAGATCCTCGGCGTGCGCAACCGCCGACAACGATGCTCCGATCAAGCCGGCGACGAGCACTTTCTTGAGCAGTGACAGTTTCATTGTGTTGATGACCTCTTGGTTGGGTTCTGTAAGGCGTCGAACGCTGCAAATGCGGCGATCATAGTCAAAATGCAATCGATACCTAAAGATCGTTTGTCTATTTCTATATTACGTAAGCGCCTCGATGCATTCGGTCACGAGCGCCGGCCCTTTGTAGATCAGCCCTGTGTAGACCTGCACGAGCGAGGCGCCCGCCGCGAGCTTCGCGCGGGCATCGGCGCCCGAAAATATCCCGCCGACGCCGATGATCGGCACCTCCGTTCCGACTTCCGCGCGCAGCTTGCGGATCACATTGTTCGAAGCCTCGAAAACCGGCTTGCCCGACAGGCCGCCGGTTTCGTCACCGTGCGGCAGGCCCGTCACGGCGGGACGCGAGAGCGTGGTATTCGTCGCAATCACGCCGTCGATCTGGTGGCGCAACAGTGTGCCCGCGATCTCCTTGATCTGCTCGTCGTCGAGATCGGGCGCGATTTTGAGTGCGAGCGGCACGAGTTTGCCGTGCAGGTCGGAGAGGCGCTGCTGCTTGTCCTTCAGCGCGCCGAGGAGCGCATCGAGCTCGCCCGCGCCTTGCAGTTGCCGCAGGTTCTTCGTATTCGGCGACGAAATGTTGATCGTCACGTAGCTCGCGAACGGATACACGCGTTCCAGGCAATAGAGGTAATCGTCGGCGGCGCGCTCGATCGGCGTGTCCGCGTTCTTGCCGATGTTGAGCCCGAGCACCCCGCGATAGCGCGCGGCCTGCACGTTCGCGACGAACTCATCGACGCCGCCGTTGTTGAAGCCCATCCGGTTGATGAGCGCCTCCGCCTCCGGTAGCCGGAAGATGCGCGGACGCGGATTGCCCGGTTGAGCGCGCGGCGTGACCGTACCCACTTCGATGAAGCCGAAGCCCAGCGCCCCAAGGCCGTCGATGCACGCGCCGTCCTTGTCGAGACCCGCCGCCAGCCCGACCGGATTGCGAAAGCTCAGGCCCATGACGGTTCGCGGCGAATCGGGCAACTGCTTCGCGAGCATGCCGGCGAGTCCGGTACGACCGGCGGCGCCGAGCATGCGCAATGTCAGGTGGTGGGCGTCTTCGGCGTCCATGCGAAAGAGACGGGCGCGCGCGAGCGGATAGAGAAAACTGAACACGAGGGAATGAGCCGGCGACGGCCAGAAATTGAGACCCACTATTTTAGCGGCTTTGGGCGAAGCGCCCTTGGGAATCGGAATCGGACGATTTTCGAGGCGTGCTTTTGGCGGAAAGCGGTCGAAAGCGGCCGAAGCGCGAACGTCAGCGCGGTTCGTGCTCGCCGCGCGGCATCTTGCCGGGCATCGGCGGCGTGCCGGCGGAATGCATCGTCGAGGGATCGAGGAGCGACCAGTTGCCGTCGACGAGTCCTTCGAGCGGACGGAAATTCGCCTTGTACGCCATCTTGTCGCTTTCGCGAATCCAGTAGCCGAGGTAGACGTGCGGCAAATCGAGGCTCTTCGCCTGCTCGATCTGCCAGAGGATGTTGTAAGTGCCGAAGCTCGTGTGCGACAGCCCAGGTTCGAAGAACGTATACACCGAAGAAAGCCCGTCGCCGAGGATGTCGATCATGCTGATCATCCGCAATTCGCCGGGCTGGTCCGGATGGCCCGGATGCGGCGGTTCGCGGAATTCCACGAGACGCGAATTGATGCGGCTTTGCAGGAGGAACTGCTCGTACTGGTCGCGGCTGTCGCGGTCCATGCCGCCTCCTGCGTGCCGTGCCGACTGGTAGCGCATGTAGAGCGCGTAATGCTCCTCGTCGTAGTGGAGCGGCGCCACGCTCGCGACCAGTGCGCCGTGCTGTTTCCACACGCGCCGCTGGGTACGGTTCGGCATGAAGCGCGCGACCGGCACGCGCACCGGCACGCACGCGCGGCAGCCGTCGCAATACGGGCGATACGTAAAGACGCCCGAGCGCCGGAAGCCGGCCTTCACGAGCTCGGTATAGACGTCGGAATTGATGAGATGACTGGGCGTAGCGACTTGCGAGCGTGCGACGCGCCCTTCCAGATAACTGCAAGGGTAGGGCGCTGTTGCATAGAATTGCAGCGCGGAAAGCGGTGACAGCGGCAGCTCGTTGGGGTGAGTCACGTTGGCGGCTCTCGCAGGCGTCTTCTCTCGGTCCCGGACGTGGCGCGAACAGGTTCGTCACGCGGCGGTCATCGAGTCAATGCGTCGGATCTGGTTATCTGGATGACGCGTTTTTCAGCGCGCCAGCACGTCGAGGAGGACGGATTTGTCGAAGTGCCAGGGGATCGGCGATTCAGCGACAGCGCGGCGCAAGTGCGTAACGAAACCCTTGCGCGGAATCTCGCGGCCGCCCAGCGACGCCAGATGCGACGTGTTCTGCTGACAGTCTATCATCTCAATTTTATGGTGGCGCAAGTGTCCGACGAGCGCCGCCAGCGCGATTTTCGATGCGTCGCTCTTGTGCGCGAACATCGATTCGCCGAAGAACATCTTCCCGAACGACACCCCATACAACCCGCCGACGCGCTCGCCGTCGAACCACGCTTCGATGCTGTGCGCGTCGCCCGCGCGATGCAGCGTGGAGTACGCATCGACGATATCGGCGGTGATCCACGTCCCTCGCTGGCCTTCGCGCGGCGTTTGCGCGCACGCGCGCATGACGGCGGCGAAGTCGTCGTCGACGCGCACTTCCCACGATTGATCGCGCAGCACGCGCTTTAGCGTCTTTCGAAACGAATCGGAAACCTTGAATTCAGCGGGAACGAGGACCATGCGCGGATCGGGGCTCCACCAGAGCACGGGCTGGCCGTCTGAATACCACGGGAAGATGCCGCGCCGATAGGCGTCGATGAGACGCGACGGCAGCAGGTCGGCGCTTGCGGCGAGGAGGCCCGGCGCGCCGCTCGTCGCGCCGAGCGCGCGCTCGACGGGCGGAAACGGATCGTCGGAGGCGAGCCACGGGACCATGGGCGACTCCGTCAGCCGTCGCGCAGGGTGCGGAAGATGTCGCCGGTATGCAGCGTGTAGGTGCCGGCGGCGCGGTCGGCGAAGAAAAAGCGCAGCGTCTGGCCGACGGTCGGGAACGCGATTTCGTCCCACGGGATTTCGCTTTCGTCGAAGAGCTTTACTTCGAGGCTCTCCTCGCCGGCGTCGACGTCGATGTCGAGCAGGCGCGCGAGATAGAACAGATGCACCTGGTGTACGTGCGGGACGTTGAGCAGCGTGAAGAGGCTCTGGATCTCGACGCGCGCGCCGGCTTCCTCGAGCGTTTCGCGGGCGGCGCCTTCGCTCGTCGTCTCGTCCATCTCCATGAAACCGGCGGGCAGCGTCCAGTAGCCGTAGCGCGGTTCGATCGCGCGGCGGCAGAGCAGCACCTTGTCGTCCCAGACCGGCACCGTGCCAACGACGTTGCGCGGATTCTGATAGTGGACGGTGCCGCAGTTGCCGCACACGAATCGTTCGCGGTTGTCGCCGGGCGGGATGCTCAGGCCGACTTCGTGGCCGCAGACGGAACAGAATTTCATAGACAAGGAGAGGGAAAGTGTCGTGGGAGTGTATCACCGGAGGGGGTTCCCTTTCGCGGCGGCGTGTGGGGTTCGGTGGGCGGCGAGGCAGTCGTTCCTTGCGCTGCTCACGACCTTGTTCGAAGCGTTTTATTTGCGCGCACGCGGGGTTTTGGGCTGAAACTGCGAGCTATCTTGCGACCAGCGAATCGTAAATAGCCCGTGCGGGACCATGGTTGACACATTCGCTGGAGTTGGTACGGCGACACATAGTCATCGGCCGCCGCCCGCCAACGAAACGCACCAGCCCCGTGCGTCGGCCGGACGCGGTTTCACCGCTTCTCGCTACAATATTCGAATCACCACCAAGCACTGCCTCCATGTCCACGACCCCCGCCACGCGCCCTCCAATGCTCGCCACCGCCGAAGCGCTCGCGATCCTGCTTGCCGCCGCGCGGCGCGTCGAGGGCGTCGAAGCGATCGATACGCTCGATGCCCTCGGCCGCGTCCTTGCCACCGATGTCGTCTCGCCGCTCGACGTCCCGCCCATGCACACCAGTTCAATGGACGGCTACGCCGTGCGCGCGGCCGATCTGGCGGGCGCGTCGGAAGGCCAGCCCGTCGCCTTGAGCGTCTCGCAGCGCGTCCCAGCCGGCCACGTCGCCGCGCCGCTCGCCGCGGGCACGGCCGCGCGCGTTTTCACCGGCGCAACCGTGCCCCCGGGCGCCGACGCCGTCGTCATGCAGGAAATGGCGACCGCCACCGACGATGGCCGCGTCGCCTTCGCGCAGCCGGCCAGGGCCGGCGAATGGATCACGCCCCAAGGCGCCGACATCCGCTGCGGCTCGGTGATCCTTCCCGCCGGCACGCGCCTGACGCCGCAGGCGCTCGGACTCGCGGCATCGGTGGGGTGCGCCGCGCTCGACGTGGTGAAGAGAACGCGCGTCGCGGTCTTTTTCACCGGCGACGAATTGACGATGCCCGGCGAGCCGCTGCGCGAAGGCGCGATCTACAACTCGAACCGCTTCACGTTGCGCGCGCTGCTCGCGCAGCTCGGCTGCGAAGTGACCGATCTCGGCATCGTCCCCGACCGGCTCGACGCTACCCGCGACACGCTACGCCAGGCCGCCCGCGATCACGACCTGATCCTGACGTGCGGCGGTGTATCGGTCGGCGAGGAGGATCACGTGAAACCGGCCGTCGAGGCCGAAGGGCGCATCTCGATGTGGCAGATCGCGATGAAACCCGGCAAGCCGCTCGCGTTCGGCGCGGTGCGTCGCGGCAACGAAAACGATGGCGAGGCTTTCTTCATCGGCCTGCCCGGAAATCCGGTGTCGAGTTTCTGCACGTTCCTGCTGTTCGTCCGGCCGTTCGTCCTGCGGCTGGCGGGCGTCGAAGAAGTCGCGCCACGCGTCTTTCCGATGCGCGCCGATTTCACGCAGAAAAAAGGCGATCGCCGCAACGAATTCCTGCGCGCGCGCGTGAACGACGCGGGCGGACTCGACGTCTTCGAAAATCAAAGTTCGGCCGTGCTGACGTCGACCGTCTGGGGCGACGGCCTCATCGACAACCCGCCGAATCACGCGATCGTCGCGGGCGAAATCGTGCGCTTCATTCCGTTTTCGGAACTGATGCGCTAAAGAACGAGGAAGACATGAAAGTGGAATTGCGGTTCTTCGCGAGCGTGCGTGAAGCGCTCGGCGTGGCGAATGAAAGCGTCGAGGTGCCGGACGGCATCGTGAACGTCGGCGACGTGCGCGCCTGGCTGCGCACGCGCGGCGGCGCGTGGGCGGAGACGCTCGCCGAGGGGCGGTCGCTGCGCATGGCGTGCAATCACGTGATGACGGACCCGTCGCAGCGCATCACGGAAGGCTGCGAAGTCGCGTTCTTCCCGCCGGTCACGGGCGGCTGACATGACGACAGTCCGAGTCCAGGAAGCCGATTTCGACTTGAGCACCGAAGTCGCCGCGTTGCGCGCGCAGAACCCGAAGGTCGGCGCGGTGGCGTGCTTCGTCGGGACGGTGCGCGATCTGAACGAAGGCAGCGCCGTCGAGACGATGGAACTCGAGCACTACCCGGGCATGACGGAAAAGTCGCTCGAAGCGATCGCGCGGCAGGCCCGCGAGCGCTGGCCGGGGTCGGACGTGCTGATCGTGCACCGCATGGGAGTGTTGAAGCCGCTCGACCAGATCGTGCTGGTCGCGACCACGGCGATGCATCGCGCGGAGGCTTTCGAATCCTGCGCGTTCGTGATGGATTATCTGAAGACGCAGGCGCCGTTCTGGAAAAAGGAAAAGACCGAGGCGGGCGAGCGCTGGGTCGATGCGCGCGAATCCGACGATTCCGCGCTCAAACGCTGGGACGGTTGAGCGGTTATCCCGGCCGCTCCGTCCCTTTGCCGACGAATTTCGCCGGAAAGGGCTCACCATCGGCCCGCGCACGAAGTTCGGGCTCGTCCTTGCCGGTGCGCAGGCGTTTCAACGCCGCGAGCAGCTCGATCTGCTCGTCCGGAATCTTGTAGTCCCATCCGAATTTGCTCAACTGCAGACTTTGCGCGATACGCAGCGCCGGCTCCATGAAGAGCACGGCCGCCGCAGGCTCGTAGCGCGCCTCGACAGTATTCAAAAACAGCGAAAGCCAGCGCGCGAAGTGCTGCGGCTCGATGTCCCCGAGCGGCCGATGCGCCTCCTGCACGTTCCCTCGATATTGCTTCGAGCCCAGCACGAGGCTCGACCAGAACGTCGTCATCTTGGCGAGATGCTCGTCCCAGCGGCCCGTCAACTCGCGCGTAAAGATCGGCCCGAGCAGCGGATCGTCGTCGACGCGGCGATAGAACGCCTCGACAAGCGTGCGGATGTTGGCTTCGTCCGCTTCGGTGTGACGCGGTGTCGAGCTTTCGCGCAAGGTTTTGTGATTCATGATGTGACCACTGTGTTTATGAGGCGGACTGCCGCGCGTCGGTTTTGCTGACGGCGTGTAACGATCTGTCGCACAATATCGGCTTGTATGGTGGAGCGTCGGTAGCAGATGTTAGCCGCCGTCGCGTCCGGTGCGGTGATTATCCCTTTCGCGCCCAGCGGTTTCGGCCATGGAAAGCTTTTAACTTCGCGCTTCTTCGTCTAATTATCATCAACGATGCGCCGTCGAGCGCGTGCACTGAAGCAAATCATGCGGCTCACCGATTACACCGATTACTCGCTGCGCGTCATGCTCTATCTGGCGGTTCGTCCCGAAGGGCTCACGACAATCCAGGAAATCTCGAATGCCTACGGCATTTCCAAGAACCATCTGATGAAGGTCGTCCAGCGGCTCGGCGAACTCGGCTGGATCGAGACCGTGCGCGGTCGCAACGGCGGGCTGAAGCTGAACGAGCGCTCGGCCGGGTTGACGATTGGCGAAGTCGTGCGCAATACGGAAAACGATTTCGCGATCGTCGGCTGCTTCGCCGGCGACGACGAAGCCCACCGCCATTGCGTGATCCAGCCGCATTGCCGTCTGAAAGGCGTGTTCGCCGCCGCGCGCGATGCCTTCCTCGCCGAGCTCGACAAACACACCGTCGGCGAACTGGCGGAGCCGGCTAGCGAACTGGCGACGCTGCTCGGCATCGTGCGGTTCGTGCCGCCGGCCGGCAGCGGTTTCGCGACCGCTCATTGATCTGAACTTTTTAGTACGGGCGCCCGCCCGTCAAAGCGTCCCGCGGCAAAATCAGAAAAAATGCGCGTGACGCGCAAATTTATGCTTGAAAGCGCGGAGAAACACCTCATTTTGAACACATTCCGATTTGGAGGTCTCAATAATGAGAATCGACAAGCTAACCACGAAGTTTCAAGAAGCACTCTCCGACGCGCAGAGTCTCGCCGTCGGGCATGACAATCAATATATCGAACCGGCCCACCTGCTTGCCGCGCTGATCGCCCAGCAGGACGGCTCGGCGCGCTCGCTGCTTTCGCATGCCGGCGTGCAGGTGCAGGCGCTGCAAACCGCGCTCAACGACGCGATCACCCGCCTGCCGCAAGTCAGGGGCACCGACGGCAACGTGCAGGTGAGCCGCGAACTCGCGGGCCTGCTCAACAGCGCCGACAAAGAAGCGCAAAAGCTCAACGACACCTACATCGCGAGCGAGATGTTCCTGCTCGCCATTGCGGACGACAAGGGCGACACCGGCCGCATCGCGAAACAGCACGGCCTGACGCGCAAGGCCGTCGAAGCCGCGATCAACGCGGTGCGCGGCGGCGCGCAAGTGAATAGCCAGGACGCCGAGAGCCAGCGCGAGGCGCTCAAGAAGTACACCGTCGACCTGACGGAGCGCGCCCGCGCGGGCAAACTCGACCCTGTGATCGGCCGCGACGACGAAATCCGCCGCGCGATCCAGATTCTCCAGCGCCGCACGAAGAACAATCCGGTGCTGATCGGCGAGCCGGGCGTCGGCAAGACGGCGATCGTCGAGGGGCTCGCGCAGCGTATCGTCAACGGCGAAGTGCCGGAAACGCTCAAGAACAAGCGCGTGCTCTCGCTCGATATGGCCGCGCTGCTCGCCGGCGCGAAGTATCGCGGCGAGTTCGAGGAGCGTCTGAAGGCCGTGCTGCACGACATCGCGAAGGACGAGGGGCAGACGATCGTCTTCATCGACGAAATCCACACGATGGTCGGCGCGGGCAAGGCCGAAGGTGCGATGGACGCAGGCAACATGCTGAAGCCGGCGCTCTCGCGCGGCGAGCTGCATTGCGTCGGCGCGACCACGCTCGACGAATACCGCAAGTACATCGAGAAGGACGCGGCGCTCGAGCGCCGCTTCCAGAAGGTGCTGGTCGACGAGCCGACGGTGGAAGCGACCATCGCGATCCTGCGCGGCTTGCAGGAAAAGTACGAGTTGCATCACGGCGTCGATATCACCGATCCGGCGATCGTCGCGGCGGCGGAACTGTCGCATCGCTACATTACCGACCGCTTCCTGCCCGACAAGGCCATCGACCTGATCGACGAAGCGGCCTCGAAAATCAAGATGGAAATCGACTCGAAGCCCGAGGAGATGGACCGGCTCGACCGCCGGCTGATCCAGTTGAAGATCGAGCGCGAAGCGGTGAAGAAGGAGAAGGACGAGGCGTCGCAAAAGCGTTTGCAACTGATCGAAGAGGAAATCGACCGGCTGAATCGCGAATATTCCGATCTCGAGGAAATCTGGACCGCCGAGAAGGCCGCGGTGCAGGGCAGCGCGCAGTTGAAGGAAGAAATCGAGAAGGTGCGCGCGGACATCACGCGTTTGCAGCGCGAAGGCAAGCTCGAAAAGGTCGCGGAATTGCAGTACGGCAAGCTGCCCGAACTCGAAGCGCGCCTCAAGCAGGTCACGCAGGCCGAGGCGACCGAGCAGAGCAATCCGACGCGGCCGCGGCTCCTGCGCACGCAGGTGGGCGCGGAGGAAATCGCGGAAGTCGTGTCGCGATCCACCGGCATCCCCGTTTCGCGCATGATGCAGGGCGAGCGTGAAAAGCTGCTTCAGATCGAAGGCAAGCTGCATGAGCGTGTGGTCGGTCAGGACGAGGCGATCGGCGCGGTCGCCGATGCGATTCGCCGCTCGCGCGCCGGTCTCTCGGACCCGAACCGGCCGTACGGCTCGTTCCTGTTCCTCGGGCCGACGGGCGTCGGCAAGACCGAGCTGTGCAAGGCGCTGGCGGCGTTCCTGTTCGACTCGGAGGATCACCTGATCCGCATCGACATGAGCGAGTTCATGGAAAAGCACAGCGTCGCGCGGCTGATCGGCGCGCCGCCGGGCTACGTCGGCTATGAGGAAGGCGGGTATCTGACCGAAGCGGTGCGGCGCAAGCCTTACAGCGTGATCCTGCTCGACGAAATCGAGAAGGCGCACCCGGACGTGTTCAACGTGCTGCTGCAAGTGCTCGACGACGGCCGCATGACCGACGGACAGGGGCGCACCGTCGACTTCAAGAACACGGTGATCGTGATGACGTCGAATCTCGGGTCGCAGGTGATCCAGTCGATGGTCGGCGAGCCGCACAACGCCGTGAAGGACGCGGTGTGGGAAGAGGTCAAGCTGCACTTCCGGCCGGAATTTCTGAACCGGATCGACGATGTCGTCGTGTTCCACTCGCTGGATCGCAGCAACATCCAGTCGATCGCGCGGATTCAGTTGCAGCGGTTGCATGACCGGTTGGCGAAGCTCGATATGCAGTTGGACGTGTCGGATTCGGCGCTGGAGCAGATCGGGAAGGTCGGTTACGACCCGCATTTCGGGGCGCGGCCGCTGAAGCGCGCGATCCAGCAGGAGATCGAGAATCCGGTCGCGAAACTGATTCTGGCGGGCAGGTTCGGACCGAAGGACGTGATTCCAGTCGATATACGGGAAGGGAAGTTCGTATTCGATCGCGTCGTGCATTAAGCGCTGACGCGGCTGCGTTCGAAAGAGGGCGTCGGAGAGATCCGGCGCCCTTTTTTATTTGCGGTTGCAGGGATTTTGCGTACGGGTACGTCGCGTGCCTCAGGTTTCCTTTTGATTGCACGGATTTTCATGACGCATAAACTCAATGGGCAAAAATCTATTAGATCGAACGGAAAACTGCCGACCTCTCTCACACGATGCTAATATCTCTACGATCAAAAGGATTTCGCTCATGAAAATTGAACTCGTGGATGCTCATGACATCGGGGTCGCGGTGCGCGCCGCGCGCAAGGCCCAGCGCCTTCGGCAAGACGATGCCGCGGGCAGCATCGGTGTGAGCGAAAGTTTTCTCGGCAAAGTCGAAAAGGGCGCCGAAAGCGTGCACTGGGGCAAGCTCTTCCAGGTGCTCGAAGGGCTGGGCGTGCGCGTGAGCGTCGATATCCCCGATGCCGCTGGCGAACTCTTCGCGAGCGAGGAGATCAAGCGTTACGCGCGCGTCGAGCGTGCCGAGAAGCGCAAGGCTGCGCGTGAGCAATCGGATGAATGATCGGATGAACGAGCGGCCGGAGAACGTCGCGGCGCACCGCAATCTGGTCGCGAGCATCAACGACGTCGAAGTCGGCACGCTCAACGCCGACGACGACATCTGGTCGTTCACGTACCTCCCGTCATGGCGCGAGCGCGGCGACGGCTACGCACTGAGCCCCGCGCTCCCGCTCGACGCCGACGCCATCCGCGACGGCAGCACGCGCCGCCCGGTCCAGTGGTACTTCGACAACCTGCTGCCCGAGGAAGGCCAGCGCACGCTGCTCGCGCGCGACGCCGCGATCCGCAACGAAGCCGATGCCTTCGCGCTGCTCGCGCACTACGGCGCGGAATCGGCGGGATCGGTGACATTGACTGTGCCGGGCGCGACGCCGCAGGCCGCGATCACCGAGCGCCGCCTGACCGACGACGCATTGCAAACCCGCATCGACGCCTTACCGCGCGTGCCCCTCACGCACGATGCGCTGAAGCGCATGTCGCTCGCGGGCGCGCAACACAAGCTCGCCGTCGTGCTGCGCGACGACGCGCTGTACGAGCCCGCCGGCCACACGCCGTCGACGCACATCCTGAAACCCAACCACCAGGACACCGACGACTATCCGCACTCGGTCATCAACGAATGGTTCGTGATGAAGCTCGCGGCGAAGGTGCGGCTGGATGTGCCGGCGGTGCATCGGCGGTACGTGCCGTCTCCGGTGTATCTCGTGGATCGTTTCGATCGGGAGGAGCAAAAGGGGGCGTGGCGGCGCCTGCATTCGATCGATGCCTGCCAGTTGCTCGACCTCGCGCGCACGTTCAAATACGAGCAGGGCAGTGTCGGCCAGCTCGCGACGATCGCGGCGCGCTGCCGGAACCAGGCATCGGCGAGGACTCGGTTGTTTTCGTGGCTCGTGTTCAACGTGCTCGTCGGGAATTCGGACGCGCATCTGAAGAATCTGAGCTTTCTCGTGTCGCATGACGGCATCCAGCTCGCGCCGTTCTACGATCTGCTGAGCGTGGCCGCGTATGGCACGCCGTCGTATCAGAAGGGCGACTGGCCGGGCAGGGCGTCGTTCGCGTGGGACGTGCTTGATGCCCGCCACTACGCCGACGTCGACCGCGCGCTAATGTTGCGCGCTGCAGACGTGCTCGGCATCGTGAGGAAAACGGCGGAGCGCCTGCTGGATGCACTCGTCCGCGGCATCTCGAAGGCGGCGGCGGATTTGTATGCGCAGGTCGAAGAGGAGAACGCCGTGTTGCTGGCGGCGCGGCCCGCGCTCGCCGCGACGCTCGGCGGTGAGTTGACCTGCTTGCGCGTGATCCGCCACACGATCATCGCGGATATGGTGCGCAGGCTGGAGAAGTAGAGGCGGGAAGGAGGTCTTTCGCGAGCGCATGAACACCGCTCGGGGTTTGCGTACGAGCGGTGTGAACGAGGATAAATCTGGAGCAAACGCCGGCTAATATTGCGAGCACGGTTTGACTAAGAATAAGAGCAAGGGTGGAAACGCCGACAAGCTCCTTTGCTCTAGCAAGCGAATCGGAGTCAAACGCACAAACGAAAACGCCGCCGACGCGAGAAGCGCCAGCGGCGTTGATCGGATAAAAAACGCCTTAAGTGTTCTTGTCGCCTTCGCTCTTGCCAAACAAACCACCCAGTCCGCCGAGCGAGCCCAGCACGCCGGTCAGATCGAGCTTGCCTTCCGCGGGGACTTCGCCGTTGGGCGTCGCGCGGTCGACGAGATTCGGCAGCACCGTCGCCAGCATCCCCGACAACTGATCACCCGACACACCCGCCTTTTGCGCCAGCGCGCCGACCTGCTCGGAGCCGAGCACGTTCGTGATCGTGTCGGGGGCGATCGGCTTGTTCTCGCCGGTGCCGATCCATGACGAAATGATGTCGCCCGCGCCGTGTTCGTGGAAACGCTGGATCAGTCCGCTCAGGCCGCCCGGCTGATTGTTGATGAACTCCATCGCGACGGCGATCAGGTTGGAGGAGCCGCCGCCGCCTTCAGGCGACGATTTGCCGAGGGAGGAAGCAAGGGAATCGAGTAGGCTCATGGCTGTCTCACTACGAATGATGCGGGTTGGATGCCGCCGTGGCACCGCGTGCGTGCCGCAAACGAGGCCAGGGCGGGATGCGCCGTCCGCACGCGGGCGACGAAAAGGGTACTGCTGCGAGTGACCTGTGCGGTGACTGCGCGCCGATTGAACGATCCGGCTTCGCGAATCCGCGCACCCGATATCGAGTCGCGGTTCGCCGATTGGTTCACCCCGATGGGTTCCAGTCGAATAGCAGGCGCCGGCTTACTGGCTCGCCGCCGCGCTGCTTGCGGCCTTGTCTTTCTTCTTCTTCGACTTGGCCGGCTTCGTGTCGCTTGCGCCGGAAGCCGATGCGGCTTCCGCAGCAGCGGCTTTCTTCGATGCCTTGGTCGCCTTCGTGCCCGATGCTGCCGCCGTCGTTGCAGGCGCCGCCGCCGTGCCCGATGCAGCATCGGCCGGAGCGCTGGCTTTTTCCTTCTTCGATGCCTTCGTAGCTTTCGGCGTCGAAGCGGGAGCGGGCGCAGCAGTCGTCGCCGTGGTAGCCGCAGGCGCTGTCGACGATTTGCCCGACGACGTGCTGGGACGCGCGGCCGGCTTGCCGCTCGGCGGAGCAGAAGAACCGCCGACGGTCAGACCTTCCGCCTCGAGATTCGTCACCGATTTCGTGCCGAGGCCCTTGACGCGGGTGGCGAGATCGTCGGCGTCCTTGTACGGACCGTTTTTCGTCCGTTCGTCGATGATCGCCTTCGATTTCACCGGCCCCAGGCCCTTGACGGCCTCCAGCGCGGCCTGATCGGCAGTGTTGACATCGACGGCCGCGAACGCGGCTCCAACCGACAGCATAAGCGCAACGCACAGCATCAGCAGCTTTTTCAGCATGACAGGCACTCCGGAAGAGAGGCTAGATTGAAAAGTCGGTCGGGCGGAGTCGATCAGGTTCGATCGGTGCCGTTAAGCATAGGATAAAAACCGTCCCGGACGATATTGGGCCGCATTTTGCCCTGGCATGTCGATGGGCAAGCGCGGCCTCACAATAATTAACGTTGTGGCACGCAGCCGGATGACCGCGTTTGTACCGATGCCGGCGAAGCTTCGTGATCCCGATGGTCGTCGTGGCGTCATTGCGCCGGTTTCGACAGCAAATTGGCGGATTGTGAAGGATCGCGCTGCGGTGCCTTTGCAGCTGCCGCAGCCGGCGCTTTGACGAATGCCCCGCGCACTTCGAAACCGACCTTGTCGAGCACGACGCCCTTCGAATCGACGAGTTCGAGCGTATGACGCCCCGGCCACGGCAGCCACGCGACGCGCGCGGCGCGGCCGAACGGCTTGCCATCGAGATGCCATGCGTTTTGCGCCGCCGTCCCGCCCGCGCTTTCGAACCACACGCGCTGCGAGGCCGCAGGAATGTCCGGGTCGAGCGCGAAGATCGTGCCGTCGGTGGGCGCGCCGATCTTCGCCGCGCCGCGATTCGACGCGCCCGCGAGCGCCGCCGACGACAGCGCGATCCGCGGCATCTCGGTGCCGCGCACGAACCAGTCGTCGCGCGACGGCTCGACGTGGTCCTGATACGCGACGCGCGTTTTCACGACGCCCGGGGGCGCGCTCGCCGCGCGGCTCGGCACGCGGCGATGCAGGTAGCTGATCAGCGCGGCCCACACGGGGGCGGCGCCGGTGACGCCGGAGACGTCCCACATCGGTGCGCCGTCTGCGTTGCCAACCCACACGCCCACCGTATAGCGCGACGAATAGCCGATGGCCCAGTTGTCGCGCATGTCCTTGCTCGTGCCCGTCTTCACCGCGCTGAAAAAGCGTGTCGCGAGCACGCTGTCGAAGCCGAAGGTGCGGGTGCGCGCGTTGTTGTCGGCGAGGATGTCGGTGACGATGAAGCTCGCTTCGGGGCTGAACACGCGCGTGCCGGCCGGCGACGGCGCGGGGTTCGCGAGATCGCGCGCGGGGCTCGCTACACCGCCGTTAGCGAGCGCCCGATACGCGTTGGTGAGCGAGAGCAGCGTGACGTCGGCGCTACCGAGCGCGAGGCTGAAGCCGTAGTAGTCGCCAGTCTGGGATAACGGCAGCCCGAGCGCGACGAGCGTCTTCGCGAAGCGATGCGGCGTGACCATCACGAGCGCGCGCACGGCCGGCACGTTCAGCGACGACCCGAGCGCCGTGCGCACGCTCACCCAGCCCTTGAAGTCGTGATCGTAGTTTTGGGGAATGTAGAGGCCGCCGCCGGTCGCGAGATCGAGCGGTGCGTCGTCGAGAAGGGTCGCGGATGTCAGACGTTTCTCATCGATCGCTTGCGCATATAGGAACGGCTTGAGCGTCGATCCGGCCTGGCGCGCGGCGAGGACCGCATCGACTTCGGGCGCGTTCGAAAAGCCGCCCGCCGACCCGACCCACGCGAGTACCTCGCCCGTCTTGTTGTCGATGACGATCGCCGCGCCGTCGTGCACGTTGCGCGGCGCGGCGCGCGAATTGAGCTCGGTGAGCGTGCGCGCGAGCGTATCGCGGGCGTAGCGCTGCAGGCGGGCATCGAGCGTCGAGCGCACGCGCGCGCCCGCCGCCGGATGCACTTCGCCCGCGACGCGCCGGGCGAAATGCGGCGCGAGCGCGTCGTAGTCGGACGAAAGCGCGGGCGCCGATGCGGTGCGCGTGAGCGTCAACTGGACGTAGGCGTCGAGGTTCGTGCAGGCTTCCGGCGCACGCATGTCGCGCAGGATCGCACACGCGCGTGTCGCCACCTTCGCGTACGGCGCGTTCGGCGCGCGCACGAGCGCCGCAGCGAGCGCGGCTTCGCGTTCGTCGAGCCCCGAAGGCGCCTTGCCGAAGAGCGTCTGCGAGAGCGCCGACAACCCGACGATTTCCCCGCGAAACGGCACGAGATTCAGATAAGCCTCAAGAATCTGATCTTTGCGCCACGCATGATCGAGCCACAGCGCGCCGACCGTCTGCTGCGCCTTTTCGCCGACGGAGCGCCGGCCCGGCCGCTTGCCTTCATCGTTGATGAGCGTGGTGAGCTGCATCGTCACCGTCGATGCGCCGCGCGTGCGCGTGTTCCACAGATTGCCCCACGCGGCCGCCGCCGCGCCGCGCCAGTCGACGCCGCCGTGCTCGTAAAAGCGCTTGTCCTCCGATACGACGATCGCCTGCCGCAAGGCCGGCGAGATGTCGGCGAGCGCGACCCAGTCGCCGCGCCGCGCGGTCTTGTCGATGCGCACGCGCTGCAGCGGCTCGCCGTCGCGATCGAGCAGGACCCAGTCGGAGCTGCGCCAGTTGCCGCGCACTTCGTCGAACGTCGGCCACGCGTGCGCGGGAAGCGCCAGCAGGCATCCAATGACGACGATGACGCGGGCGGCGGCGCGTTTCATCGCGTCACTTCGCGGCGAGCGGCCGGACGACGACCGGCGCGTTCGGCGTCGCGCCGAAAGCCGAGGGGGCGTAGAGCGCTTCGACGCGCGTCGGCGGCAGGCCGAAGGTGCCGGCGTTATTGAGCCGCACCGTATATTCGACCTGCAGCTTGCCCTTCGGCAAATAGTCGTAATACGCGCGATAACCGTCGAAACCGCGCTCGACGAACGCCGGCCATGCGCCTCGCTGCTGCTTTTCGCCTTCGGTCGCGGCCTCCGAATCGCGGCCGAGCCCGGAGCCCAGGATCGTCGCGCCGGCGGGAATCGGATCGTTGACGACGACCCACGTCATGTCGCTCTGCGCATCGATATCGAGCCGAACGCGCACGATGTCGCCGCGCGTGAGCGCGCCCTTGACGGCCGGATCGACGGGCGTGACGGTCTTCGTGATCCGGTAGCCCGACGCGAACGGCGCCTTCAATGCCACGGCCGCGAGACTTTCGATCGTTGCCCACGGCTTGCCCGTGCCTTGCTGCGTAACGTTAAGCGTGCCGTTCGACCAAGGCAGCGTCGCGCTGGCGGGCGGCGTCACCGTCTGCTCGTTCGAGCCGAGCTGCACCTTCGTCTGCCCGCTGACCGGCGTGCTTTCGAACACGCGCGAGAAGCGCTCGACGGCGAGCGTGCCCCAGAGGTTCGCGGTCGTCGTCTGCCAGGCGCCGTTCTTCTGCAACGCCAGCAATCCGCCGACGAGACGCGGCATCTCGTCCTTCCAGCCGGGCGCGTCGGCGAAGAGGAGCGCCGTGCGCGCCGCGTTCGATTCGGTGCCGGTCATGAGCCAGTAGAGATCGTCGTCGCGTTCGGTCGAGAACGTGAGCCGCGTGCCCTGGTACGTGAGCCGCGCGCGCAAAATCTGCTCGACTTGCGCGCGCTTGTCGTCGCGGCCCGCGATGCCATCGACGCGTGACAGGATCGCGTAGTAGTCGAGGAGCGCCGAGGTCGGCCACTGGTTCGGCGCGATGGTGATCGAGCCGAGCATGCGCGGTTGCACCATGCCGAACCTCGACAGCGCTTCGAGCGCCGCGAGCTTGCGCAGGTCGAGGTCCTGACGCGGCGCCCAGAAATCGCGCCTTATCTTCCCTTCGACGAAGTTCACGAGCCCGGCCGCGAGCTTGCCGCGAAGATCGTCGGGGAGAGCGAAGCGGCGGTCCGCCTTCGACGCCTCATCCGATGCCGCAAGCAGATATGCCGACAGCGTCGGGCTGCCGGTGGGCTTCTCGTCGTCGGCGGGCGGGAAGTAGTTCGCGAGGCCGTCGCGGTCCAGATACGACGGCATGCGCGCGATCACCGTTTGCCATTGCGCGGCATTGGCGAGACCGAGCGCGCGCGAGCTCTGCTGCTCCAGGCACGAGTACGGATAGCGCTCGAACCAGCGGCGCACGCCGGGCAGGCCATCGGCGAGCTTCGGCTGCAACGACACCGCGATGCCGCCGCGCAGCACGCCGTCGCTCGATGCGACGGCATCGGCGGGCGGGGCGATAGGCAGCGTGAGCGTGCCGTCGACTTGGGCGATGGTCGCCTGCTGGACCGTCACGGGGATCGCGGCCGTCACGCGCTGAGTCAGCTTGACGCTGTCGCTGGCTTTCGCGCCGCCTTGCTCCGCTGCGTTCACTTCCCACGTCAATGAGGCGCTGGCCGCCGCGCCGATCGCATCGGGCGTCGTCACGTTCCATGCGATTTCCTGCGACGAATCCGCCGCAAGCTCGACGGTCTGCGCAGGCAGGTCGAGCGTCGGCACGCGCGGCGTCACGACGACCGTCATCTTGCGCGTGGTCGTGTTGCGCAGCGTGAACTGCGCGCGGAACGCATCGCCGACGCGCACGAGCGGCGGCAATCCCGAGATCAGCTGCAAGTCCTGCGTGCTGCGGATCGACGCGCTGCCGCTGCCGAATTGCCCCGCGCCGACGGTCGCGATCGCGACGATGCGAAAGCTCGTCAGCGCGTCGTTTAGTGGCACATCGACGGACGCCTCGCCGTTCGCATCGAGCGTCACGCGCGGATTCCAGAGCAAAAGCGTGTCGAACAGTTCGCGCGTCGCGCCGTGTCCGCCGCCGCCGCCCGCCGGCACCGCCTTGCGCCCGAAATGGCGCCGCCCGACGATCTCCATCTGCGCCGTCGATGTCTCGACGCCGTACGCGCGCCGCTGCAGCATCGCGTCGAGCACGTCCCAGCTTCGGTTCGGCATCAGTTCCAGCAGCGCTTCGTCGACGGCGGCGAGCGCGATCTGCGTGCCCGCAGGCGCGGGCTTGCCGCCAGGCAGCGCCACGCGCACCTTCACATGCGCCTTCGAGCGCACCGCGTAAGACTTCGCATCGGGGCTGACCATCACGGCGAGCCGGTGTGCCGCCGTGCCGACCTTGATCTCCGCGATCCCGTAGCGGAACGCGGGCTTCGACAAATCGACGAGCGGCGTCGGCGCTTCGTACTGTCGGCCTTCGTACCAGAACGCGCGCGCCCATTCGATGGGCGCCTTCCAGCCCCACGTGAAGAACGAATACCACGGTACTTCGTGAATCCGTCCGCGCAGCGCGAGCACCGACACATACACGTTCGGCCCCCACGATTCCTGCACTTTCAGCTCGACGGTCGGGTCCTTGCCGTTCAGCTCGACGACCCGCGTTTCGGCCACGCCTTCGCGTTCGACCGCGACGAGCGCCGTCGCAAACCGGAACGGCATGCGCACCTGGAAGCGCGCCGTCTCGCCCGCTTCGTAGCTGGCTTTTTCCGGCAGGATGTCGATGCGGTCGGTGTTTTCGCCGCCGAACCACAGCTCGCTCTCGCGCGTGACCCACACCGACGTCGTGGCGCTGGCGGGGCGCCCGTCGCCGTCTTTCGCGACGGCGATCAGGTCGATGTTGCCCGCTTCCTTCAATTTGGCGTCGCAGGAGAGGAGGCCGTGGTCGTCGCTCTTGCCGCTGCAAAGCGTGCCGAGGTCCTTCGTTTCGGTGTGGTTGTCGTAGGCGTAGAAGCCGCCGACCATGCGCTTCCGCGAACTCGACATCGTCCGCGCAACGGCGCGCACTTCCAGCGCGACGCCCGCGCGCGGCTTGCCCTGCAGATCGACGGCGAGCGCCTGCACCGGCACCGCGTTGCCGACCGAGACCCAGTGCCCCGCCTTGATGCCGGCCGCGACTGCGGCGGGCCAGAGCGTGGCGTTGCCGCGAATCGTCTGGATTTCGCCGTTCGGGTCGGCGAAGGTCGCTTCCAGCGCGAGGCGCTTCGGCGCTTCGACGGCGGGCAGCGGCTTGATCGTCACCGCGCCCGCGCCGTTGCGATCGAGCGTGACGGGCACTTTATCGGCGACGAGCAACGCCTTCGATGCGTCTTCCTGCGCGCTTTCCTCATCGTCCGACGCTGCACTCGCGCCGTTGTCGGCGGGCTTTCGATACGGCGTAAAATTGAAGGCCTCGTATTGCGACGCGAACGCGGGCGACGCGTCGCGCAGCAGCGCCGACACCTTCACCGGCAAGTTCGACGCCGGCCCGCCCGACACGTATTCGATTTGCACCGCGACCGGCGCTTCGTTCGCCGCGACGAGCGCACCCGTTTTCGAATCGCGCACGGCGACGGAACCCTTGAACACCGGGAGCCGGAATTCCTCGACGCGAAAGCTCCCCGCATAGAACGACGACGCGGACGATCCCTCGTCGTTGCTCGAAGCCGAACCGTCGTCCAGCGACACGCTGTATTCGCCGAGCTTCGCCGCCGCGGGCACCGGGAACGTGGAATCGGCGCTGTGATCGGCGGCCCAGACGAGCGGCAGGCGATACGTCTGCCCGCTGCCTTCGTGCCGGATCGTTACGCGCGACGGATAGTGGTCCGGGAACCTGAATCCGCCGAGCGTCTCGACCCGCATCAGATGCTTCATCGACACCGTTTCGCCCGCGCGCACGAGCGTCCGGTCGAAGACGGTATGCGCGCGCGTCGTCTGGTCGAGGGCCATGTCGGTCGGCACGTTGAAGCGCCACGACTCGATGCCGCGATTCCAGTCCGAGCGGACGAACGCCATGTCGGAACCGGTCGCGGGATCGTCGACGCGCGCCGACACGAAGAAGCCGTCGAAGCTTAAGCTGTGCTCGTCGCACGGGCTGAGCGGCGCGAGCGGCTTGCTGATCGTGACGAGGCCGCTCGCGTCCGTCTTGCCGAGCGCGAGTTGCTCGCCGTTGCAGTCGGTCACGCGCACTTGCGCGTTGGGCACGGGCTTGCCGCTGTCGAGCGATGTCACCCACACGACGCTGTTTTCGCGGCCCTGCTTGAAGTGCACGCCGAGGTTGGTCACGAGCACCGACGTGCGCACGTACATCGCCTGGGGCTTGCCGAGGAGCGAACTGCCGAGTGCGGGCGACGCCAGTTCGACGACATAGAAACCCGGCTTCGCCAGCGGTATGCCGACGACCTCGAACGGCCTGAGCGACTTCGGATCGGCGGCGGGGAGCGTGAGCGCTTCGACGCCCGGCTGCTTCGTCAGCAGCGATAGGGAACGCACGTCGATCTGCGGGTCCTTCTCGGTGCTGTTGGGCGTGTACACCGGCGCGACGCCGTTTGCCAGCGCCTGCGGCAGCGTCGCTTCGATCTCGGTGCGCGACATCGACGTGCCGTCGAAGCGGTCGACGATGCGCATCCAGCGGCGGATTTCGTCGTCGGCATCGACTTTGAGCTTCGTCACGCGCGACGGGCCCGCGTTCAAGCCCTGCACATGTAGGTCAGCTTCGACGTGGCGCAGCGTGACGGGCAGCATCGCGGGCATGTTCGGCTCGGCGAAGCGCTCTATGATGCCGAACGTCGACGACGGGAACTTCGCGAGCGGCGGCATCGGCGCGGTGGCGGTCTTGAGCGGGAAGAGGTCAGCGTTCGAGAGTTTCCGGCCGCTCGCGTCGGTCAGGTTCGCGGGCAGTTCGATCGACAAATCCGCGCGCTCGGGCAGCGGCGCCGCGAATTCGATGCGTTCGACTTCCGCGCTCTTGTCGTCGTCGAAGTGCGGCGCCACGTTGCCGCCGGGGCCGTGCAGCACGATCTTCGCGGCACCCGCGCGGTTGACCGGCGCGCTGAAGCGCAGGCGCAATGGCCTGAGCGGCGTGCATGGCGCTTTCGCGTTCTCGCGCTCGCACGAAAAACTCGCGGTGAAGGGCTCGCGCACGGTGAAGTCGAAGCGTTTTTCGACGTCGTTCGCGAGGCCGCTCGGGCCCGCTACGCCCGCGCCGTACACGAGTTGCATCTTCGTGGCGGCGGGAAGCGTCTGCTGGCACGCGAGCGTCAGGACGCGGTCGCTTTCTTTGTCGAGCCGGAAATGCTTGAGCAGCGCGGCGCGCGCGGCGGCATCGAGCGTCTTCACGGGAATCCGGTTGCCGAGCCCGCTCGATTCGCACCACACGTTCGCGAGCACCGAGGCGTCGGTCGCCGGGCCGTTCAGCCGCAGCACGAACGCCTGATCTTCCTCGATTTCGCCGCCACCCGGCATCACGCGCGTGACGAACGGGCCGCCCGTCTCGAACGTGAAATTGCGCTTGCCCGTGACCGCGTTGCCCGCGGAGGACTTCAGGCCGTCGTTGAAATCCACTGCGCACTGGACGCCCGGCGGGAGGTCGGCGGTGAAATCGTAGGCCCAGGTTTTGTCGTTGATCCAGCGCGCCGTGCCCGACACCGACGCACCCTTGCAGCTCACCTTGGCCGGTGCCTGCGCGCCCGGACTGCCGAACGCGATCATCGCTTCGTCGAATTTGACGACGACCTGACGCACCTGCGCGACCTTGCCCTGCGGCGACACGCTGACGGCGCGAGCGGCGTCAGCGCGCTCGATCGCGGCGCCGAAGACGACGGCGGTGAAGAGGGCCGTCGCGGCCAGAATCCATTGTTGTTTTGCTTTGACGCGGCTCATTCGCGCTTGGCTCCAGATCGGCAGACGCCGCCGATTCTACCGGAGCCCTACGCATTTCTTTCAACCAGCGTGCATGTAGCGGCAGGTTTCTGCCCGAAGTTTGCGTTCGATGGCAGTTCTACGCGTTATGAACGCGCTTTACCCGCAACCGGCACGTGCCGAGTACTGACCTTGCGCCAGTACCAATAGAGCCCGACGCCCGCCACGCCAAGGCTCCCCGTATTCGCTACCCAGAAGCCGCGCGCGCCTTGCAGCCACATCGGCACCGCGCCGCCGATATCGAAGCCGAGCAGATAGCCGCCGCCCAGCCCGATGCCCCAAAGTGCGACGGCGTAAATCACGGTCGGCACGAGTGTCACCTTGTAGGCGCGCAGGACGAACGCGGTGGAGATCTGCAGCGCATCGAAGAGGTGATAGAACACGATGATCAGCACGAGCGGCATCGCTGCCGCGATCACCGCCTGATCCGGCGTGTAGGCCGCGATGATGTGCGGCCGCAGTACCAGCACGAGCGCGCCGTAGAGGCACGCGATCAGCGTCGCGAGCGCGATGCCGTGACGCGAGAGCGACGCGGCGTCATCGAAACGTTGCGCGCCGAGCGCCTGCGAGACGAGCGTCGACGAAGCGATGCCGATCGACAGCGGCGTCATGTAGAGCACCGCGCCGAGATTGCCGGCGATCTGATGGCCGGCAAGCGTCGTCGTCCCGAAGCGCGAGATGAAAAGCGCCATGAACGTGTACGACGTCACTTCGATCAGGTACGACAGCCCCATCGGAATGCCGAGTTTCAGGAGCGCCGCCTGCCGCTTCCAGACCGGCCAGCAGAAGCGCTCGAAAATCTCGAACGGCCGGAAGAACTCGAACTTGACGAGCACCGTCATGCCGACGATCGCCAGCATCCAGTTGATGAGCGTGCTCGCGAGCGCGCAGCCGGGGCCGCCGAGCGCCGGCACGCCGAAGCCGCCGAAGATGAACCACGTATTGAGCGGAAACTTGACGATCAGCGCGCCGACTTGCAGGAACATCACGAGCCGCGGCTTGCCGACCGCGTTCGTGAGCGAGCTGTAGACGCGAAACACGAGACTCGCCGGCAGCCCGAACGACACGATCCGCAGATATTGCACCGTGCGCTCATGCAGCGCGGGCGGGGCGTCGGCGAGACCGAGCAGCGGTTCGGGGAAATAGAGCAGCACGAAGCCGATCACCGCGAGCGCGGCGGCGAGCCAGAGCGCCTGCCGCACTTCCTCGCCGATTTCCTTCTCGCGCGCCGCGCCGAAAAGCTGCCCGGCGATCGGCTGCAGCGCGACCAGGATGCCCGTCAACCCGATATAGATCGAGATATATACCGACGACCCGAGCCCGAGCGCGGCAAGATCGGTGGCGGAAAAGCGGCCAACCATCGCGGTATCGATCACGCCGAACGCGATGATCGCCAACTGGCCGATCAGCACCGGCCACGCGAGCGACGCGATCCTGCGGACATCGGCGAGCATTGCGTGCAACGGCTGCGTCATCGATTCAAGGCCGGCGCAGCGTCTTCGGACGCGGCCGCTTGACGGGCGGCGTCGGACGTTCGATACGCACGTAGAGGCGGAAACGCTCGTCGCGGTCGGCGACGCGCCGGCCTTCCCAGACGAGCTTCCACTCGAACGCCGACATCGACGACGGCTCGCCGAAATCGCTGCGATCCTGGCGCAGAATCACGTCGCAGTCTTCATCGAACGCGAAGTGCATGCCGCCGAAATAGGCGAAGGTCGCGATCTGCGCATCGCCGAGACGCACCGGCGAGATGCAGGTGTAGTCGGGCGGAAGATGATCGGCGATGCGCTCGGCGACGTCGCGATACGTGCGGCTGTAGTTCACGACCGGCAGCCACAGCGTCATTAGCAGCACCCACATCAGCGTGGTTCCGGCGCTCGAAAGCACGACGCTGCGCCAGAGCACTTTCGGATGGCGCGCGAGACGCCAGCGCGCAAGCAGGAACCAGCAGACCGTGACCGCCACCGCGCACACGAACGACAGGATCTTGAACTCCGGCGCGAAGCCGGGCGCGAGGCGCGCGAGGTTGCGCGCGAGCGGCGCCGGCCAGCCGATCATGCCGGCTGTCCAGACGAGCCACACGAACGTGCCGAGGATCGTGAAGCTCAACATCGCGAACCAGTCGATGGCATTGATCGCGCCGCGCTTCAGCGTCGGCAGGGCGAAGGTCGCGAGCACTGAAAGCGGCGGCAGCAGGAGCATGAAGAGCCGGTTCGTCTCGCGGCTCTGCAAAACGACCAGCACGAGCAGCGGTCCGATCACCGAAAGCGGCACGGCCACGTGCGGCGAGCGACGCTGGCCGCTCCAGCTGATGAACGTCCAGATCGCGAGCGGCCACGCGGGCCACGTGAAGAGCGGCAGGTTCTTCATCGCGTAGCCGAGCACTTCGGTCGGCGGCCCGGTGAACGTGTGAAAACTGTTGCGCCACCACTGGCGCAGCCACCATTCGCCGTCGTCGGGGTAATAGTGCAGGGTTGCCAGCACCCATGCGCCGATCAGCACGATCGCGACCGGCAGCCCCATGATCACGAGCGGCAACGGCCGCACCTGACGCACGATGATCGTCATCGCGAGCGTGCAGATGAGGAGCGCGAAGACGAGCACCGGGCTGCTCGACAAGCCCACCACGCCGATCGCCGCGCCCCAGATCAGCGCGCCCTGCACGGGTTTGTCGATGCTGCGCACGAGGCCGTAGACGAGCATTGCACTGCCGGTGAACTGCGCGAGCAGCGGCGACGTTTCGTGGCCGCGCTCGGCGAGCCCGAAGCACGCGAGCAGGATCAGGAGCGCGCCGTCGGCGAGCGTGCGGCCATAGTCGCGCGGTTCCGGCTCGCCGCCGAACGCGTACTTGAACGGCTGCGCTTCGTCGCGACGGCCGAGCAGGTAGGCCGTGTACCAGACGAATGCGCAGGCGAGACAGAAGAGCAGGCCCGTCACGACACGCGACGCATTGCTCGCATCGACCCACGGGCTCAGCACGCGGATCGACAGCGCGCCGAGCCAGTACATCAGCGGGCCGTCGCCGGTCAGCGCCTTGCCGACGAGATTCGGCAGCAGCCAGTCCTTGGCGTCGCCGTTCGCCATCGTCCACATCACGCCGAAGCCCGCCGCGTCCTCGTTCTTCCACGGATCGCGGCCGAAGAGACCAAACGACGCATAGACGATACAGATGGCGAGCAACAGCCAGCGCGGCAGGGCGCTGGTAGCGGAGGCGGTCAGGCGGACGACAGATCGCATGCGAAAAGGTGAGAGAGGATGGAGAGGCTGGCGGGCTTTCGGGTGTCGCCGCTGTCGCGCGATGTCCAGGCTGCGCGCGAACATAAAAACATGCGGCATTGTAGACGCGCGCCGCGCGGCACGTCAGAGCCAGGGCGCAACCGATGTAACGAGCGGCAACAACCTGTGACGTGCCTTGCACCGCCAAGCAACAAAAAAGGGCAGCTTACGCTGCCCTTTTTTGCGGATATCGGCGACTGGCTCCGATATCTAAGATGCTTCAGACGTTTGCCGTCTTACTTCTTCGACGAAAACGCTGCGAACTTCTTGTTGAACTTCTCGACGCGGCCGGCCGTGTCCATGATCTTTTGCTGGCCGGTGTAGAACGGATGCGATTCCGACGACACTTCGATCTTCGCGAGCGGGTAGGTCTTGCCTTCGAACTCGGCGGTTTCGCGCGTGTTGATGGTGGAACGCGTCACGAACTTGAAGTCGTTCGACATGTCGATGAACAGGACTTCGCGGTAATTCGGGTGAATGCCTTCTTTCATGGTCTTTCCTGGGTATCTGACGGTAGCCAACCCGCTCGGGGCTTCCAAACTATTCGGAAGCTGGCCTTTCAAGCGCGAGTCACTTGCCTGAGGTCGAAAAACGGCGATTATGCCAGAAAATCAGTCGTTTGGCAGGTTTTCAAGGCGCTTTCTCAGGGCGAAACCGCCTTTAGCGCGCCCACGCCCGCCGGGTCCTGCCGGTAATAGCGCGCGAGAAGGCGATACAACTCCGGATACGCCGCCTCGAACGCATGCGGCGTGACGAAGAGCGCCTCGCTGCACACCGCGAAAAACTCCGACGGATGGTCCGCCGCGTAAGGATCGATCAGCGAATCGCGCTCGAAACGGCTCCAGCGGCGCGCCGGCACCGAGTCGACCTGCGCGCAGAAGTGGTCGTAGGCGTGATCGAAGACGTCGGACCACGCCTGCGCGTCGAGCGGCGCGTGCCAGCGTCGGAAGAGCGGCGGATGGCCGTCGGCTTCGCCGTTCACCATGTCGATCTTGTGCGCGAACTCGTGGATCACGACGTTGTACGCCTCCGCGCCGTCGGTCTTCTGCGCGTCTTCCCACGACAGCACGACCGGCCCGCCTTCCCACGCCTCGCCGCTCGCGTCCTGCTCCACCTCGTGGACGACGCCGTCCTCGTCCTCCACCGTCTTCCGGATCACGAATTCCCCCGGATAGACGATCACGCCGACCCACCCCCGAAACAGGTCTAGACTCAGGTTCAGCACCGGCAGACAAGCCTGCGCGGCAATCGAGACGATCATCGCGTCGGTGAGTTCCAGTTCGTGGGCGGTCGAAAACTCCTTCTGCGCGATGAAAAGGCTCGCGTCTTCGCGCAGACGGGCGAGTTCGGCGGCATCGAGATGGCCGAAGAACGGCAGCGCGTCGAGCGTGCTTTGCCAGACGGCGTCGTCGATTGCGTATTTGCGCAGCGTGCGCTCGCGGCGTTGCGCGCCGAACCAGCGGGAGAAGAGATTGGGCATCGGTCAGTCGATCTGTTTTTGCCAGCACGCGAAAATGCCGCCGACGAGCGCGACGCCCATCAGGAAGTAGAAGCCGTCCAGTGACGCCAGGAAGTTCGCCTGCTGCGCGACCATCCGGCTCACGCTGACGAGCGCGAGCGAATGCGCCTCGGCGGCGCTGCGGCCGGCGGCGGCGAAACCGTCCGACAGCGCGGCCAGCGTCTGCTGAAACACCGGATTGTACGGATTTGTCCACTCGACGAGGCGCGTCTGGTGCACCGCCTGCCGATGCTGCTCGACGATGATCACCGAAGCGGTCGCGAACGAGATCGTCAGTTGCCGCACGATGTTTTTCAGCCGATAGCCGTGCGCGAACTCCTCGATCGCGAATATGCGAAACGTCAGGTTCGCGACCGGCAGCACGATGAAGAGCAGCAGCAGGCCGCGCAGCAGCATCGGCAGGATCAGCGCCGCCTGGTCGACCGCGGGCGACATGCGCGTCATCATCCATGCGACGAGCGCCGCGATCGCGAACCCCGGCACGATGATCCATTTCTTGCGCGGCAAGAGTTGCGCATAGCGAAAATAGGCGAATAGCGCGGTTCCCGAGATCAGCGACGTCACGCCGACGAGCCGTCCCGCGTTCTCCACCGGATAGCTCAGCCCTTGTTCGAGAAAGCGCGAGATCAGGTAGCTGAAGCCCGTCGACTCGTAGTAATAGAACATATAGAGCAGGAGGCCGACCTGGAACGTGCGCTCGCGCAGCGCGTGCAGCCGCACGAGCGGCGACGGATGATGCCACTGGTGCCAGATGAACCAGGCGAGGGCGCCGATGCCGGCCACCGTCAGCAGGATTAGCATCGGCGAGGTGCTGAAAAGCTGGAAACGGACCTGCTGCATCACGATTTGCAGCGCGCCCTGCGCGAACGCGAACAGCAGATACGGCCAGAAATGCGATTCTCCGCGCGCCTCGGGTTGCACGTTGCCGGAATCGGGCAGGACGAGGAACGCGAACACCGCGAACGCGGCGCCGACTGGCGCGGTGCAGAAGAAGATCGCGCGCCAGTCGAAGTGTGAAATCAGCCAGCCGCCGGCGAGCGGGGCGAGCGCGCTGCTCAGGATGATCATGCCGAGGAACGCGCGCAGGGCGCTCGCGCGCTGCTGGGGCGCCAGGCTGATCTGAATCAGGATGCGGCAGGCGCCCATCATCGGACCGATGAAATAGCCCTGGAAGCCGCGCGCGAACATCAGTTGCAGCGACGAGTCGCTCAACGCCGACATCGCCGCGCCCGCCGCGTAGAGCAGCAGGCAGCCGGCGATATAGCGTCGGTGGCCGAGCCGTTCGACCCACCATTGCTGCTGGAGAATGCCGAGCACGGCCGCGACGGCATAAGCGCTCGACGACCACACGAGCTCGTCCGGCGACGCGTTCACGCCGCCCGCGATATAGCTCGCGAAGAAGGAGAAGATGGCGTTGTCGAAGTAGTCGAGGCCGGTCGCGAGGGCGAGCACCCACGGGAAGAAGTCGGCGCGCAGGCGTCCGGCGGTGAGGGCGGGCGAATTCATGCGCCTTCGGGCTTTGCCTTCGCCGCTTTTTTTGCCGCTGTGACCGCTTTCTTGCGCTGTTCCAGCAATTCGTCGGCGGGCTGGCCGGCGAGGCGCCCTTCGACGTAATCCAGGTCGCGCCGCAATTCCGCGCGTACCGTCTGCGCTTCCTTCAACTCGCGGCGCACCGCTTCGATGCGCGTATCGAGCGCGTCGAGTTGCTGCTGCAGGCCGCTGCGGATTTCGTCGAGCGATTCGTCGGAGTAGCGCCTGCGCCCGGTTTCAGTCGATTCGAGCGGCCGCTTCAGCATCTCGACGATGCCGTGCAGCGAAAACCCCAGCGATCGCAAACGCAGGATTCGCCCGAATCGCTCGAGATCGCTTTCATCGTACAGACGATAGCGGCCGACGCTGCGGCTCGGCATAACGAGGCCGCGTTCCTCGTAATACTTCAGCGTGCGCGGCGTGACGCCGAGACGCTCGGCGGCGTCGCGGACGGTCAGAAGTGGAGTCGATTCGTCGGCCATGCGGCGAATTATAGTTCAACCTGTACGTTCACGTACAGGTTGTCACCAACGCATGCGATGGACGAAAAAAAACCGCCCGGAGGCGGTTTCGGTGCAGACGGGGTGCGAGAGGAAGAATCAGCCTCCGCCACGGCGCATCAGGTCGAAGAACTCGGAATTGCTTTTCGTCTGGCGGATCTTGTCGAGCAGGAATTCCATCGCTTCGACTTCGTCCATGTCGTGGATGAACTTGCGCAGCACCCAGACCTTTTGCAGCAGATCCGGCTTGATCAGCAACTCTTCGCGGCGCGTGCCCGACTTGTTCAGGTTGATCGACGGATAGACGCGCTTTTCAGCCAGACGCCGCTCCAGGTGCACTTCCATGTTGCCGGTGCCCTTGAACTCTTCGTAGATCACGTCGTCCATGCGGCTGCCGGTTTCGATCAGCGCCGTACCGATGATGGTGAGCGAACCACCTTCCTCGATATTGCGGGCAGCGCCGAAGAACCGCTTCGGACGTTGCAGCGCGTTCGCATCGACACCGCCCGTCAGCACCTTGCCCGACGCCGGCACGACCGTGTTGTAGGCGCGCGCGAGACGCGTGATGGAGTCGAGCAGAATCACGACGTCGTGCTTCATTTCGACGAGACGCTTCGCCTTCTCGATCACCATTTCCGCGACTTGCACGTGGCGCGCGGCGGGTTCGTCGAAGGTCGAGGCGATCACTTCGCCGGCGACCGAACGCTGCATTTCCGTCACTTCTTCCGGCCGCTCGTCGATGAGCAACACGAAGAGCACGATGTCCGGATGGTTCGACTTGATGGCATGCGCGATGTGCTGGAGCATCACCGTCTTGCCCGACTTCGGCGACGCGACGAGCAGACCGCGCTGGCCTTTGCCGATCGGCGAGATCATGTCGATGATCCGGCCGGTGACGTTTTCCTCGCCGCGCATTTCGCGTTCGAGCGGCAGCGGCTTGTTCGGATGCAGCGGCGTCAGGTTCTCGAACATGATCTTGTGCTTCGAGGCCTCGGGCGGCTGCCCGTTGACCTTGTCGACCTTGACCAGCGCGAAATAGCGTTCGCCGTCTTTTGGCGTGCGCACTTCGCCTTCGATGGTGTCGCCGGTATGCAGATTGAAACGGCGAATCTGCGAGGGGCTGATATAGATGTCGTCCGTGCTCGCGAGATACGAGGTCTCGGGCGAGCGCAGGAAGCCGAAGCCGTCGGGAAGGACTTCTAGCGTGCCGTCGCCGAAAATCGTGTCGCCCGTCTTGGCGCGCTTCTTGAGAATCGCAAACATCAATTCCTGCTTGCGCAGGCGGTTTGCGTTTTCGATCTCAAGGCCATTGGCCATTTCGATCAGTGCTGACACGTGCTGAGACTTGAGCTCGGATAAATGCATACGGATTTCCCGCCAGGGAGAGAGGTGCGACTGAAAGATTTGGGAGAAGAGGTGAGCGGAACCGCTCTAGGACTTGTACTTCTTGAAGTCTTGTGATTCTAGCATAGCACACGCCGGACAAGGCCCGGGTGGCGCTGCGACGCGGGTTTTGCGCGCATGTTGTCGCTTCACAACATTGGCTCGTGCACGCTGGTGCACATCGGGTGCACGTTTGGCCCGCATATAAAGAGAAGAGCGCCTTTGCAGCGCTCTTCTCTTGGGTATGACGTGTTACAGGTTGCTATCGAGGAACGCGGTGAGCTGCGACTTCGACAATGCACCGACCTTCTGCGCGGCGACAGCGCCGTTCTTGAACAGGATCAGCGTGGGGATGCCGCGCACGCCGAACTTGACCGGCGTCGACTGATGCTCGTCGACATTGATCTTCGCGATTTGCAGGCGATCGCCGTAATCCTTCGCGACTTCGTCGAGGATCGGGGCAATCATCTTGCACGGACCGCACCATTCCGCCCAGAAATCGAGCAGGACTGGTTTATCCGACTTGACGACGTCCTGTTCGAACGATGCGTCGCTGATATGCTTGATTGATTCGCTCATTGTCTAAATACCTCTATCGATTCGAGGCCCGCGTTTGAATGCTCGCCACGATACACCAAAACAGGAAAAGTTCTTCGTTGCGCTGCGGCTGAAACCGCTCGCCTACCGAAAGCGCCAAGCCGTTGCCGGCCGGGCCTTACGGGTGATTCAAATATCATCTTAGCCTACTTTGCTATCCGTTGCCCGGTGCTGATAGGGACCATCTGAGGCCGGAAACACGAAGCGCAAGAGGCGTATTCCTACGGATATTTAGGTTAGTCGCCGGCAATGAATGGCGCTTCCGGGTCGCGCTGTGCTGCGCCCGGTGATACAATTCGTCGTGACGGGCCTCCTCGCATGGCGGCGCGGTCAACCTGGTCAGGTCGGGAACGAAGCAGCCACAGCCGTTTTCCGCCAGTGCCGAGGGTCGGGCTCGTCACCTTCCGCTTTTTCCTCTGTTTTCCCCCTCGTTTTTCATTGCTCCGGCGCTCGGTTGCATCGCCTTTGCGGCTGCTTTGCGATAGGACGTTGCTGATACAATTTCGGCATGACCTATCAAGTTCTCGCACGCAAATGGCGGCCGAAATCGTTCGCGTCGCTCGTCGGCCAGGAGCACGTCGTTCGTGCGCTCACGCACGCACTCGACGGCGGCCGCCTGCATCACGCCTATCTGTTTACAGGCACGCGCGGCGTCGGCAAGACGACGCTCTCGCGCATCTTCGCGAAGGCGCTCAACTGTGAAACGGGCGTGACGTCTACGCCGTGCGGCGTGTGCCGCGCGTGCCGGGAGATCGACGAGGGGCGTTTCGTCGATTATGTCGAGATGGATGCGGCGAGCAATCGCGGGGTCGACGAGATGGCGGCGCTGCTCGAGCGCGCCGTGTACGCGCCGGTCGATGCGCGCTTCAAGGTCTATATGATCGACGAAGTGCACATGCTCACGAATCACGCGTTCAACGCGATGCTGAAGACGCTCGAAGAGCCGCCGTCGCACGTCAAGTTCATTCTCGCCACCACCGATCCGCAGAAGATTCCGGTCACCGTGCTCTCGCGCTGTCTGCAATTCAATCTGAAGCAGATGCCGGCGGGCCACATCGTTTCGCACCTCGAGCACATTCTCGGCGAGGAACAGATTCCGTTCGAGTCGCAGGCGCTGCGGCTTTTGTCGCGCGCAGCGGACGGCAGCATGCGCGACGCGCTCTCGCTCACCGATCAGGCGATCGCCTATTCGGCCAATCAGGTCACCGAGGAAGCCGTGCGCGGAATGCTCGGCGCGCTCGATCAAAGTTATCTGATCCGGCTGCTGGAAGCGCTCGCGGCGGGGGATGGCGAGGGTGTGTTGTCGGTTGCCGATGAGATGGCGTTGCGCAGTCTGTCGTTTTCGACTGCGCTGCAGGATCTTGCGGGGCTGCTGCACCGGATCGCGTGGGCGCAGTTCGCACCGGCGTCCGTGCTGGATGAATGGCCCGAGGCGGAGGATGTTCGGCGGTTTGCCGAGGCGCTGTCGGCTGAACAGGTGCAGTTGTTCTATCAGATCGCGACGGTCGGGCGCAGTGAGCTGGGCCTCGCACCCGATGAGTACGCCGGCTTCACCATGACCCTGCTGCGCATGCTCGCGTTTGAACCGGCGAGTGGCCCGGGTGGCGGTGGTGGCGTCGTGGTTAATGCGCCGTCGTCGGGCGCTGGGGTTGCGCGGAAGGCGGTCGCTGGCGTTGCAGTTGCGGGTTCGCGTGCGTTGGCGTCGGGTGAGGGTGCGTCGAGCGCCGCGCGTGGCGTTGCGGCCACCGTTTCTTCGACACCGACGCCCGCGCAACCGTCGGGCGCGCAGGATTCGGCAGCGATGGTCGATGCGTTTGCGCAAGTGGAACGCACCACGCCGAGCGCCGCCGGGCAGGTGGAAGCGCCGCGCGAATCGGCTCATTCTGCTGATGCAGCCGTCAATGAGAGCGCTGCGCGGAAGCCCCCGAATGCTGCTACACGGACAGAATTAGCGGCATCCGAGAGCGCGGCGATTTCCGATGGCGCAATGCTCATGCGTTCGAACAACGCCGCGTCGGCAGAATTGGCTACTCCCGAAGGCGCGATACCTGAGCGTTCGGATGCCGCTGCAGAGTCGTTTCCCGGCGCGCCAAAATCTCAGAACATCGCTGCATTGGCAGGATCGGCTACGCCCGAAGGCGCGATACCTGAGCGTCCGGATGCCGCTGCACAGTCGTTTCCCGGCGCGCCGAAATCTCAGAACATCGCTGCATTGGCAGGATCGGCTACTCCGAAAAATGCGGCGATCTCCCAACGCGCGACGACGCCTCTGAATGTTGCTGCGTCGGCAGGAGCACGGACGCCTGAAAGCACCGCGACGCGTAAAGGTTCGGCGCCAAGGCATCCGAATGCCGCTTTGCATGAAGAGTTGGCGCCTTGGGACGACGCGGCAACGTCCGACGGTGCAACGGATATTTCTGCGCAAACCGGATCGGGGACGTTTGAAGGAGTGGCTCCGAATCCCGATGCCGCTGCATGGGCAGAAGCGCCGACGACCGAAAGCACAAAGTCGGGCGAAGCCGCCACGTCGGCACGCGATGACCATGCTGCGCCCGTCGTCGAGCGCAACATCACTGCAACCGATTTCGACGCAGCGTCCGGCCAGCAATCTCCCGACGTAACCCCATCGCCCGTCGCCGCAGCCGCGCAGCAAGCCGCAGCCGATTCCGCGCGCTATACCCCGGTAGCCGCCGACAAACCACGCGCCGCCACCGGCGCAAGCGCCGCGCTCGACGTGTTGCGCAGCGCGGGAATGCGCGTGTCGTCGGATCGGGGAACGCGAGGCGCGCCGCCTGTGCCGAAACCTGTCTCCGCGTCGCCGATGTGCGCCGCGCCCGCCGTGCAAGTCCCGACACCGCGCCGCGCGCCCGTCGCAGCCCAGCCGCCTGCCGCTGCACCGTCGCCCACGGTCGAAACCAAACGCGCCAGTTCCGCCGTGCCGCCATGGGAAGACATGCCGCCGGACGACTACATGCCGGCATCGTCGGAAGATGCGTACTTCATGCCGCCCGACGACAACTTCGTCCCCGCGTTCGACAGCGGCCCCGACGACCTGGATTTCAACGCCGCGCCGGCGAAGGCAACCCCAAAATCCGACCCGCGCCCGCTGCCCGCTGCCGTGCCGCTCGATGCGATCGGCGTCGCGGGCGACTGGCCGTCGCTTGCCGCCGACTTGCCGTTGAAGGGCATCGCCTACCAGCTCGCGTTCAATAGCGAACTGACCGCATGCGACGCCGCCTCGATCGCCCTGAGCGTGCCCGTGCCGCAATACGCCGACGCAGCGCAAGTGGCCAAACTGAAGGCAGCGCTCGCCGAAAAGCTCGGCCGGGCGCTCGAAGTGAACGTCACCGTCGGACCAGCGCGCCGCACGGCCGCCGCCGTCGATGCCGCCGTCCGCGCAAAACGCCAGCAGGAAGCCGAGCAGGAAATCACGCAGGATCCGTTCGTGCAGTCGCTGATTCGCGACTTCGGCGCGAGCATCGTCCAGGGTTCGATCAAGCCGCTCGCAGCGGGCATGCGACCAGAGTAACGCGCATGGGATCGGAATAAGCGCATGGGGCCAGAGGAAGCGCTAAAGAGCGCCAACTTCGATCGACAGCGCTAACTCTGATCCGACAGCGCCCGCAACTGATGAATCGAACGCCCGCCGATAAGGCGCAAGGGTCGCGCGCAAAGTTTCTCGAGATACGCGCCGGCAAAGCAACGCAACCGGACGCGTCCGTCACTGATCTGCATTACCCCGATCCAGGCAAGGAGCCACATCATGATGAAGAATCAACTCGCCGGGCTGATGAAGCAGGCCCAGCAGATGCAGGAAAACATGAAGAAGATGCAGGACCAGCTCGCGCTGATCGAGGTGGAAGGGCAGTCGGGCGCGGGCCTCGTCAAGGTGACGATGACCTGCAAGAACGACGTGCGCCGCGTGCAGATCGACCCGAGCCTGCTCGCCGACGACAAGGACATGCTCGAAGACCTCGTCGCCGCCGCCTTCAACGACGCGGTGCGCAAGGCCGAGGCCACCACTCAGGAAAAGATGAGCGGCATGACAGCCGGCATGCCGATGCCGCCGGGTTTCAAGATGCCGTTTTAAGGGCGCGTCGCGCGTCCATCGCAGGAACACATGAAACAACCTTCCGCGTTGTCGGCGCTCGTCGAAGCGCTGCGTGTGCTGCCGGGCGTCGGTCCGAAGTCGGCGCAGCGCATGGCCTATCACCTGATGCAGCACGATCGCCCGGGCGCGGAAAAGCTCGGGCGATCGCTCGTGTTCGCCACCGAGCACCTGAAGCACTGCGAGAAGTGCAACACGTTCACCGAGGCGCAGATCTGCGAAGTGTGCAGCGATCCGGAGCGCGATCCGGCGCTGTTGTGCGTCGTCGAGACGCCCGCCGACCAGATCATGCTCGAACAGACGCTCACGTATCGCGGGCTCTATTTCGTGCTGATGGGCCATCTGAGTCCGCTCGACGGCATCGGTCCGAAAGAGATTCACTTCGACCGGCTGATCAGCCGCGCGAACGACGGCATCGTGCAGGAAGTCGTCCTCGCGACGAACTTCACGAACGAAGGCGAGGCGACCGCGCACTATCTGGCCCAGACGCTCAAGTCGAAGGGGCTGAAGGTGACGCGTCTTGCGCGCGGCGTGCCGGTAGGTGGCGAACTGGAATACGTCGATGCCGGGACGATCGCACGCGCGATGCTGGACCGGCGCTCTGTATAGGACTGATCGAATGACTGAAGAACAAGCAAAGGCGCTCGCCACGCATCGGCACTACAAGGGCGGGCTGTATCGCGTGATCGGCGTGGCGCGGCATTCCGAAACCGAGGAGACGATGATCGTCTACGAACACCTGTGGCCGCATGAGCGCGGCTTGTGGGTGCGTCCGGCCGAGATGTTCAACGGCACGCTCGACGACGGCACGCCGCGCTTCAAAGCGCTCGACATTCCGCTCTGAGAAGCGGACGCGAACAAAGCAACAACCTTTCGTGGGGCCAGAGTAAGGCGCATAGGGCCTGAGTAAGCGCTAAAGCGCCAACTCAGGCCGACAGCGCTAACTCTCATCGACCGCAACTACGTTGCATGGGACCAGAGTAAGGCGCTAAAGCGCCAACTCTGGTCGACAGGAGACGACATGACCGCATCGACCGGACCGCTCGCCGGCGTCAAGGTGCTGGAACTCGGCACGCTGATCGCCGGGCCTTTCGCCGCGCGCTTCATGGGCGAATTCGGCGCCGACGTCATCAAGATCGAAGACCCGAACGGCGGCGATCCGCTGCGCAAATGGCGCAAGCTCTACCCGGAAGTCGGCGGGACGTCGCTCTGGTGGGCCGTGCAGGCGCGCAACAAGAAGTCCGTGACCGTGAATCTCAAGGCCGAGGAGGGCAAGGAGATTGTGCGGCGGCTCGCGAAGGAAGCCGATATCGTCGTCGAGAACTTCAGGCCGGGGCTGCTCGAAAAGCTCGGGCTCGGCTACGAGGTCTTGTCGGCGGAGAATCCAGGGCTCGTCATGGTGCGCTTGTCCGGCTATGGGCAGACAGGGCCGTATCGCGACCGGCCGGGCTTCGGCGCGATCGCGGAATCGATGGGCGGCTTGCGGCACATCACCGGTTATCCCGACTTGCCGCCGCCGCGCATCGGCATTTCGATCGGCGATTCGATCGCGGCGCTGCACGGCGTGATCGGCGCGCTAATGGCGCTGCATCACAAGCAGGTGAACGGCGGACGCGGGCAGGTGGTCGATGTCGCGCTCTACGAAGCCGTCTTCAACATGATGGAAAGCGTCGTGCCGGAATACGGCGTGTACGGGCTCGTGCGCGAGCGCACGGGCGCGTCGCTGCCGGGCATCGTGCCGTCTAACACGTATCCGTGCCGCGACGGCAGCGTCGTGATCGGCGGCAACAGCGATCCGATCTTCAAGCGCCTGATGAACGCCATCGGACGCGACGATCTCGCGAACGATCCCGCGCTCGCATCGAACGACGGCCGCGTGCCGCGCACGCAGGAAATCGACGCGGCGATTGGCGCGTGGCTCGCGCCGCGCAGCATCGACGAGGCGCTCGCGGTGCTCAATGCTGCCGACGTGCCGGCGGGGCGCATCTACAGCGTCGCCGACATGTTCACCGATCCGCAATACATCGCGCGCCAGATGCTGCAGCGTTTTCCGTGGCAGGACGGTCGCGAGATCACGCTGCCGAACGTCACGCCGAAGCTCTCGGAGACGCCCGGCGAAACGCGCTGGCTCGGGCCGCAGCTGGGTGAACACACGGATGAAGTCCTTCAATCGCTCGGGTATGATCCTGACGATATCGCGAGGCTGCGAGCGGCGAAGGTGATTTAGCCGCGGCAGACCAGACCACAAGAAACAAGACCACAAGAAATCGGAGACAGAAGTCGATGAAACGCAGAACGTTCATTGCGAGCGGTGCCGTGCTCGCAGGCGGTGTAGTGTCGGGCGCGCCGCTCGCATTCGCGCAGGCGAAGCCGGAGCAGCCGAAGGTGGCCGTCGCGGTCGGCGGCAAGAACCTGTTCTATTACCTGCCGCTCACCATCGCCGAGCGCCGCAATTACTTCAAGGACGAAGGGCTCGAAGTCGAGATCTCGGATTTCGCGGGCGGCGCGAAGGCGCTGCAGGCGGCGGTCGGCGGCAGTGCCGATGTCGTGTCGGGCGCGTTCGAGCACACGCTGCTCTTGCAGGCGAAAGGCCAGATGTTCCGCGAATTCGTGCTGCAAGGGCGCGCGCCGCAGATCGTGTTCGCGGTATCGAAGAAGGCGATGCCGAACTACAAGACCGTCGCCGACCTGAAGGGCAAGAAGATCGGCGTGACGGCACCCGGTTCGTCGACGTCGATCATGGCGAGCTACGTGCTCGCGAAGGCGGGGCTCACCGCGAGCGACGTCGCGTTCATCGGCGTGGGCGCGGGCGCCGGCGCGATTGCCGCGCTGCAATCCGGCCAGATCGACGCCATCGCGAACCTCGATCCCGTGATGACCAAGCTCGAACGCTCGGGCGATATCCGCATCATCTCCGATACGCGTACGCTCGCCGATACGAAGAACGTCTTCGGCGGCAACATGCCGGCGGGGTGTCTGTACGCGTCGCAGAGTTTCATCAACAAGAACCCGAACACGACGCAGGCGCTCACCAACGCGATGGTCCGCGCGCTGAAGTGGCTGCAGACGGCATCGGGGTCCGAGCTGATCGCGACCGTGCCAGAAGGCTATCTGCTAGGCGACCGCGCACTCTATCTCGACTCGTGGCAGCACGTGAAGGAAGCGCTGTCGCCGGACGGCCTGATGCCCGCCGACGGTCCCGCGACTTCGCTCAGGACATTGCAGGCGTTCGACCAGACGGTGAAGGGCAAGCCGATCGACCTGTCGAAGACGTGGACGAACGACTTCGTCAAGAAGGCGCTCGCGACGGTCAAGGCGTAAGCGATGGCGCCCACGTCCCTCACGTCGCCTTACGCGCTCGCGCTCGAGAACATCATCTGCACGTTCACGTCGCGCGACGACCGCAACGCGCGTTACACCGCCGTCAGCCAGACGACGCTGCGGATCGCGCCGGGCGAGTTTGTATCCGTGGTCGGCCCGACGGGCTGCGGCAAGTCCACGCTGCTCAACATCGGCGCGGGGCTGTTGCAGCCGTCGTCGGGTGAGGTGACGGTGTTCGGCGAACCGCTCGCTGGCATCAACCGGCGCGCGGGCTACATGTTCCAGGCCGAAGCGCTGATGCCGTGGCGCTCGGCAATCGATAACGTCACCGCCGGTCTCGCGTTTCGCGGCGTGCCGAAAAACGAGGCGCGCGAACGCGGCGAGGAGTGGCTGAAGCGCGTAGGCCTTGGCGGCTTCGGCGACCGCTATCCGCATCAGCTATCGGGCGGCATGAGAAAGCGCGTCGGCATGGCGCAGACGCTGATCCTCGATCCCGACATCATCCTGATGGACGAGCCGTTCTCCGCGCTCGACATCCAGACGCGCCAGCTCATGGAAAACGAGCTGCTCGACTTGTGGGCGGCGAAGCGCAAGGCCGTGCTCTTCATCACGCACGACCTGGACGAGGCGATTTCGATGTCCGACCGCGTGGTCGTGCTGTCGGCGGGGCCGGGCACGCATCCGATCGGCGAATTCACGATCGATTTGCCGCGTCCGCGCGATGTCGCCGAGATTCGCTCGCATCCGCGCTTCGTCGAATTGCATGCGCAAATCTGGGGCGTGCTGCGCGAAGAGGTGCTGAAGGGCTATCAGCAGCAGCTCACCGCCGTCTAATTCGAGGCCTAACGACAATCATGTGGAAGAAATTGCGCCCGAATCGCGCAAATCTGGTGCTTTGGCAATGGCTGCTGCTCGTCATGTGCTTCCTGCTCTGGTACGTGCTGACGAGCCCGACGCTGCTCCCGGCCTTTTATTTCGACGACAACAGCAAGGCCGCGTTCTTCTTCGGCGAGCCGCAGAAGGTGCTGCTGCGCATCTGGGAATGGTTCACGACCGGTGAAATCTACGTGCACCTCTGGGTGACGCTGATCGAAACCGTGCTCGCGTTCACGATCGGCACGGTGCTGGGACTTGGCGTCGGCTTGTGGCTCGCGCTCGCGCCGCTGATGAGCGCTCTCCTCGATCCGTACATCAAGGCCGCCAACTCGATGCCGCGCGTGATCCTCGCGCCGATTTTCGCGGTGTGGTTCGGGCTCGGGATCTGGTCGAAGGTGGCGCTCGGCGTGACGCTCGTGTTCTTCATCGTGTTCTTCAACGTCTATCAGGGCGTGAAGGAAGTCAGCCCGGTCGTGCTCGCGAACGCGCGCATGCTTGGCGCGAATCGCAAACAATTGTTGCGCCATGTCTACCTGCCGAGCGCGACGAGCTGGGTGTTTTCCAGCCTGCATACGTCGGTGGGGCTGGCGTTCGTCGGCTCGGTGGTGGGCGAATATCTTGGCTCGGCGCGGGGAGTCGGTTATTTGATCTTGCAAGCCGAAGGCACGTTTGACATCAATACAGTGTTCGCCGGCATTCTCGTGCTGACGGCGTTCGCACTGGTGCTGGACGGCATCGTCGCGCTGGTCGAGCGTCGGCTGATGAAGTGGCAGCCGAAGACGGGGGAGACGGAGAAGCTCTAACTTCCCGCGATGCATTGCGCGGAAAAATGGCGCGCCTGAATTAATCGGGCGCGCCACTTTTGTATCAGCCGTTCACGGCTCGATGACCACTTTCCCCGTCACGCGGCGATGCGCCATGTCGTCGAGCGCCTGGGGCGTTTCGTCGAGCGTATACCGCTTCGACACGTGCGGCTTGAGCTTGCCCTCCCTGATCCAGCCGACCATGCGCTCGAATCCCGCCGCGCCGAGTTCGGCTTCGCGCTTCATGTGATCGCCCCAGAACACGCCGACGATGCTCGCGCCTTTCAGTAGCGGCAAGTTGAACGGCAGCTTCGGGATCTCGCCGTTCGCAAACCCGACGACTAGATAGCGTCCGCGCCACGCTATGCTGCGAAATGCTGGTTCGGCATATTCGCCGCCGACCGGATCGAAGATCACGTCGGGGCCGCGCCCGTCGGTGAGCGCCTTGATGCGCTCGCGCAGATCCTCGCGCGAATAGTCGATCGTCGCGTCCGCGCCGTTTGCGGAACAGACCGTGAGTTTCTCCGCGCTCGATGCGGCCGCGATCACCCGCGCGCCTAGCGCCTTGCCGATCTGCACCGCCGCGAGTCCGACGCCGCCCGCCGCCCCGAGCACGAGCAGCGTCTCGCCGGCCACGAGCGCCGCACGATCCGCGAGCGCGTGATACGACGTGCCGTACGCGAGCGTGAAGGCGGAGGCGCTCGCGAGATCGACGTCGTCGGGGAGCGCGACGCACGCGTCCTCGCGCGCGAGCGCCTGCTCGGCGAACGCGCCGTGCGCGGTGTAGGCCGCGACGCGCATCCCTGGCTTCAGACGCGTCACGCCCGCACCGGTTTCGCGCACGATGCCCGCGAGCTCGGCGCCGGGCGTGAAAGGCAAGGGTGGCTTGAACTGATATTTGTTCTGAATGATGAGGACGTCCGGGAAGTTGACGCTCGCCGCTTTCACGTCGATAACGACTTCGCCCGCCGCGGGATGCAGGTCGGGCAAGGTCTCGATGGAAAGCGTCTCCGGGGGTCCGTGGCGGGTGCATCGAACGGCGCGCATGTCGTCTCCTTATGAGGTCGCGTAAGTGTAGTTCAGGCTTGCCGCGAGGCGCTTGGCGAGTCGTTCGCGTGCCATCTTTCCTCGGTTACAATCGTCGGATGCGAATCCTACTCAGCAACGACGACGGTTATCTGGCGCGCGGCCTCAACGTGTTGTACGAGGCCATGGTGCCGCTCGGTGACGTCACGGTGATGGCGCCCGAGCAGAACTGCAGCGGCGCCTCGAACTCGCTCACGCTCTCGCGCCCGCTCACGATCCATCAGGCGGCGAACGGCTTCAACTACGTGAACGGCACGCCCACCGATTCCGTCCACATCGCGCTCACCGGCATGCTCGAAGAGCAGCCGGACCTCGTCGTCTCGGGCATCAACAACGGCCAGAACGTCGGCGAGGATACGCTGTATTCCGGCACCGTCGCCGCCGCCACCGAAGGCTTCATGTTCGGCATCCCGGCGATCGCGTTTTCGCTCGTCGGCCGCGACTGGCTGCATCTCGATTCGGCGGCGCGCGTCGCGGCTGAAATCGTCGCGCATTTTCTCGAGCACCCGATGCCCGGGCATCCGCTCTTGAACGTCAACATCCCGAGCCTGCCTTACGAGCAACTGGGCGACTGGCAGGTGACGCGGCTCGGCAAGCGTCATCCGTCGCAGCCGGTGATCCGGCAGACCGATCCGCGCGGCAATCCGATCTACTGGATCGGCCCGTCGGGCGATGCGCTCGATGCCAGCGAAGGCACCGATTTCCACGCGGTCGCGAACGGCCATGTGTCGATCACGCCGCTGCAACTCGATCTGACTCACACGAAGCTGCTCACCGAGACGCGCGAGTGGGCGCTGGCCGGGAGCCATCGCTCATGACGGACGAGCGCGCGAAGCGCTTTCCGCTGGCGCTCGCCGATCTCGTGCGCGAGCCGCGCAAGTCGGTTGCCCGCGCGGATCAGGCGCGCGCGAAGCCGGCGGGCGGCGCGTTGCGCTCGGTGCCGGGCGTCGGATCGACAGTCTCGCGTAATACGCCGCTCAAAGCCGCCGATGCGAACGCCGCCGTGGTCAAACCGGCCAAGCCGGTCGTGACGCGTTCGGCGAGTCTGGTCCCGAGTCCCGTGACGAAGCCGCTGCCCGGCGCTTTGCGCGCGGCGCCGCGTCAAAACGAGCACCGTGAATCAAACGTCAGCGTCAAGCGCGGCGCCCCGAATGTTGCGCTGAACACGACGCATGCGCTGACCTCGGAACGGGTTCGCGAACGCATGGTCGAACGGCTGCGCGCGAACGGTATCACCGACGCGCGCGTGCTGAACGCGATGTCTGTCGTGCCGCGCCATATGTTCGTCGATCCCGGACTCGCCGCGCAGGCTTATGAAGACGCGGCGCTGCCGATCGGCCATCATCAGACCATCTCGAAGCCGTCCGTGGTCGCGCGCATGATCGAACTCGTCGCGGCGGGCCGGACGCTCACGAAAGTGCTGGAGATCGGCACTGGCTGCGGCTATCAGGCGGCGGTGCTGTCGCTGGTCTCGGCCGATGTGTATTCGATCGAGCGCGTGCGTCCGCTGTCGGAGCGCGCGAAGCTCAACCTGCGGCCACTGCGCGTGCCGAACATTCGCCTGCATTACGGCGACGGCCGGCTCGGCCTGCCGGCGGCGGCGCCGTTCGATGCCATCGTCATCGCGTGCGCCGGGCTCGACGTGCCGCAGGCGCTGCTAGAGCAACTGGCGATCGGTGGCAGGCTCGTCGCGCCGGTCGGCTCGCAAAGCGCACAGTCGCAGGTGCTGACGCTCGTCGAGCGCGTGTCGGCCACGCAATGGCGGGAGTCGCAGCTCGATCGTGTTTTCTTTGTACCCTTAAAATCCGGAGTGATTTGACACCGATGAGTATGTTGCGTGCTTGGCGAGTAAGAAGCGTGAGCGCCCGCCCGACGGCGGTCCAGCGCGGTTTGTGTGTTCTCGCGCTGTCCGTCCTGGCAGCCTGTGCGACGCGGATGGATCAGGCGCCGGTCGTCGACCGCACGGGCGGGGCGATCAGCACCGACGCCGCCGCGCAGGCGGCGGCGCAGAACGGCCCGCCGCCGCCCGGTTATATCCGCGTGAAACCGGGCGACACCCTATATCGGATTGCACTGGAAAACGGTCAGAATTATCGGGATATCGCGTCATGGAACAACCTGACGAACCCGAACCAGATCGAAGTCGGTCAGCTCGTGCGCGTGGCGCCTCCGGGCGCGAATCTCGCCGCGACGACGCCGGGCGTTGCCACCGCGCCGATCGTGGGCGGCGGGGTGCAGGCACAGCCGCTTGGCGGTGCCCCGCAGCCGGGCGTGACGACCGGCACGACGGCGCAGCCGCCGGTGTACGGTTCGTCGTCGGGGATGGGCGTGGCGCCGGGCGCGGCCGCTGGAATCGGAGCAGGCGTTGACAGCGGCACTGCCACCGCGCCCGCTGCACAGCCGGCGTTCATCTGGCCCGTGCGCGGCCCGATTCTCGGCACGTTCGACGATGCCAAGAACAAGGGCTTGAACATCGGCGGCGTGGCGGGAGATGCGATCAATGCGTCGGCGGATGGCCGGGTCGTGTACTCGGGCAACGGTCTGCGCGGGTACGGCAACCTCATTATCATCAAGCACGATGCGACTTTTCTCACGGCATATGCACATAACCGCGCTTTGATGGTAAAAGAGGGTGACGCAGTAACAAAAGGTCAAAAAATCGCCGAGATGGGGAATAGCGATTCCGACCGCGTGATGTTGCATTTTGAAGTTCGCCGTCAGGGCAAACCTGTCGACCCGCTGAAGTACTTGCCGCCGCAATAAAAAGCGAAAACCATCATGCCTAAAACGAAGCGCCGCCTACCGCAAGCCGAGACTGAGACGATCAGCCGACCCATGCAAGTGTCGGTGGAAGACGGTGCTTCGACCCACGACGAAGACGACGCCGACGCGGTGGACGTCGAAATCGAACCATCCGATGACGAAGGCGAAATACGGTCGAAGGATTCGGGGGACGTCGCAAACGATAACGTTCCCGACGCCGACGATTTCCGCTCGATTCTGCAGGCCGAGCTCACCGCCGACACCATCCAGCATTATCTGAATCGAATCAGCGTCAAGCCGCTTTTGACCGTCGAGGAAGAGCAGCGCTATTCGCGGCTTGCAAAAGCGGGCGAATTCGAAGCGCGCCAGGTGATGATCGAGCGTAATTTGCGGCTCGTCGTGAGTATCGCGAAGGGTTATCTGAATCGCGGGGTTCCACTTCTCGATTTAATCGAGGAGGGCAATCTCGGCCTGATGCACGCTATCGAAAAATTCGATCCGACGCGCGGTTTTCGCTTTTCGACTTATGCCACCTGGTGGATTCGCCAGAGCATCGAGCGCGCGATCATGAATCAGGCGCGCACGGTGCGCTTGCCGGTGCATGTGATCCGCGAGCTGAACCAGGTTTTGCGCGCCAAGCGCCACCTGGAAAAAAATTCCGCCAACTCGAACACGGCGATTGCGCCCGACCGCCGCGACGCGAGCATCGACGATATCGCCTACCTCACCGGCAAGACGCCCGAGGAAGTCACCGATATCCTCGCGCTCAACGAACACACCGCGTCGCTCGATGCACCGCTTGACCTCGATCCGGGTTCGAGCCTGCTCGATCTGCTCTCCGACGACCAGAGCCAGTCGCCGGACGCCGAAGTGCAGCACCGCGAACTCGAGACGCTCACGCGCCTGTGGTTGTCGCGCCTGTCGGACAAGCACCGGCATGTGATCGAGCGCCGCTTCGGGTTGAACCACATCGAGCCCGCGACGCTCGAGGAACTCGCCGATGAAATGGGCCTCACGCGCGAGAGGGTGCGCCAGATCCAGCAAGAGGCGCTCGTGCGGCTCAAGCGCTTTTTCGCTTCCAACGGCGTTCGCAAGGACGCCGTGCTCTAGGATTCATGACTCCCATCCTCGTTTTCGACATCGAGACGATTCCCGATGTCGACGGTATTCGCCGTCTTGAAGATCTCCCGTCCGAACTGTCCGACGCAGAAGTCGCCGAATTCGCGTTCGCGGCACGCCGCGAGCGCGTCGGCAACGATTTCCTGCCGCACCATTTGCAGCGCATCGCCGCGATTTCGTGCGTGTTTCGCGACAACAACGGCTTTCGCGTGCGCTCTCTCGGCACGCCGCAAGATTCCGAGGCGGCGCTGATCCAGTCGTTTTTCCGCGTGATCGAAAAGTACACGCCGCAACTCGTTTCCTGGAACGGCGGCGGGTTCGACTTGCCCGTGCTCAACTATCGTGCGCTGGTGCATGGCGTCGCGGCGTCGCGCTTCTGGGATTCTGGCCAGGACGACCGCGAGTTCAAGTTCAACAACTACCTGAGCCGATACCACACGCGCCACACCGATCTGATGGACGTTCTCGCGATGTATCAGGCGCGCGCGAACGCGCCGCTCGACGCCCTCGCGAAACTCTGCGGCTTTCCCGGCAAGCTCGGCATGGATGGCGGCAAGGTGTGGGAGGCGTACTGCGACGGCCGCATCGACGATATCCGCGCCTATTGCGAGACGGACGTCGTCAACACGTACCTGATGTATTGCCGCTTCCAGCTGATGCGCGGCGGCTTCTCGGCGGACGAATACGCCGATGAAATCACCTTCGTGAAAAACGCGCTCGCGCTCGAACCGTCGCCTCACTGGGCGCAATATCTGGCCGCGTTCGGGAAGTAAGGCTGCGACGTTCGACTACAATCTCGCCTTTGCCACGTCAGTCAGGAAGTCCGCAGGTGTCTGAATCCGCTCGAAAATCCTCGCATCGCCGCCGCGCCGCGCCGGCCAAGTCCGTCGTCGTCGACCCGTCGTTCGCCGCGCCCGAAATCGAGATCGAATCGCTCGATATGGACGCGCGCGGCGTCGGCCGAACGGTCAATGAAGACGGCGAGCCGGGCAAGGTCATTTTTGTCGAAGGCGCGCTGCCCGGCGAGCGCGTGACGTACTCCAGCTATCGCAAAAAGCCGAGCTTCGAGCAAGCGCAGGTCGTCAAGGTGCTGCGCGAAAGCGTGATCCGCACGAAGCCGAAATGTAAATTTTTCGGCACTTGCGGCGGCTGCTCGATGCAGCATCTCGACGTGCGCGCGCAGATCGCCGTCAAGCAACGCGTGCTCGAAGACAATCTGCAACATTTGAGCAAACTGCGCGCCGAAACGATGTTCCGGCCGATCCACGGGCCGTCGTGGGGCTACCGGTATCGCGCGCGGCTGACTGTGCGTTATGTGGAGAAGAAGGGTGGCGTGCTGGTCGGTTTCCACGAGAGGAAGAGCAGCTACGTCGCCGACATGACGAGCTGCGAAGTCCTGCCGCCGCACGTTTCCGAGATGCTCGTGCCGCTGCGGCATCTTGTGGCGGGGCTGTCGATCCGCGAGCGCATGCCGCAGATCGAGCTCGCGGTGGGATCGGATGTGACGGCGCTCGTGCTGCGCATCCTCGAACCGCTGACCGAAGCCGACGAGGCGCTTCTGCGCACCTTCGCGGACGAACACGGCGTCCAGTTCTGGCTCCAGCCGAAGGGCCCGGACACGGTGTATCCGTTCTATCCGCTCGACAAGCAGCTTGCCTACACGCTGCCGGAATTCGCGATTCGCATGCCGTTCAAGCCGACCGATTTCACGCAGGTGAACCACCAGATCAACCGTGTGCTGGTGAGCCGGGCGCTGAGCCTGCTGGCGGCATCGAAGACGGATCGCGTGCTCGATCTTTTTTGCGGCATCGGCAACTTCACGCTGCCGCTCGCGCGGGTGTCGCGCGAGGTGGTCGGAATCGAAGGTAGCGAAGTGCTCACGACGCGCGCGCTGGAGAACGCGAAGGCGAATGGCGTCGATGCGCATACATCGTTCGCGTGCCGCAACCTGTTCGAAGTCACCGCCGACGACCTGCGCGCGCTCGGCGCCTTCGACAAATTCCTCATCGATCCGCCGCGCGAAGGCGCGCTGGCCGTGGCGAAGGCGCTCGCGGACATTGCGCAGAGCGGGGACGGGCCGCTGCCGAAGCGGATCGTCTACGTGTCGTGCAGCCCGTCGACGCTCGCCCGCGACGCCGGGGTGCTCGTCCGCGAAGCGGGGTACAGGATGAAGGGCGCGGGCGTCGTGAACATGTTTCCGCACACGTCGCACGTCGAATCGATCGCGCTTTTCGAGCGGGATTAACACAGCAACTTTTTCTGCAGACGAAAAAAACCGGCCCGCGAAGGCCGGTTTCGTATTTCAGGCGACCGCGATCAGTTGCGATTGCCGCCGAAGATGCCGAGCAGCGCCAGCAGGTTCGTGAAGACGTTATACAGATCGAGATAAATCGCGAGTGTGGCGCTGATGTAATTCGTCTCGCCCCCGTTCACGACGCGCTGCACATCGAACAGCATATAAGCCGAGAAAATGACGATCGCGAGCACGGAAATCGTGAGCATCAGGGCCGGCAACTGCAGGAAGATGTTCGCGAAAGCGGCGAGCAGGATCACCATCACGCCCATGAACAGCCACTTGCCGAGGCCCGAGAAGTCGCGTTTGCTGACCGTGGCAATGGTTGCCATCGCGGCGAAGATCACGCCGGTGCCACCGAACGCCATCATGATGAGTTGCGGCCCGTTCGAGAACCCGAGGATGAAGCTCAAAAGGCGCGAGAGCATCAGGCCCATGAAGAACGTGAAGCCGAGCAGCACGACGACGCCGATGGCGCTGTCCTTTGTTTTTTCTATGGCGAACATGAAGCCGAACGCGATCGCGAGGAACGCGATGAAGCTCATCGTCGGGCTGGTGGCGGCGAAGAGCGAAAAGCCCGTCGCGACGCCGATCCAGGCGCCGAGCACTGTCGGCACCATAGATAGCGCGAGCAGCCAGTAGGTGTTGCGCAGCACGCGATTGCGCATCTCGACCGACGTGACGCTGCCATTGCGGCCAAAACTGTAGGGTGATTCGTTCATGGTTTCTCCTTGCCTTTGCCTTGAGTCTGAAAACAAGATATCCATAACAGCGGTGGGTATGACGTGCCGGCGCTTTTGCTTTCTCTTCGCCGCCGGTTCGCGTGCGGCACGTATATGCGTCTATCTTGCACTGAATTCAATAGTGCCGCACCACAGCGACACCATCTGTGACGACTGGTTCGACCCTTACGAATCCGTAAGGTTTCAATCGCAATCATACATGCCTTCGTGCTACAATTGTCGATTCATTTAATTCGTAACCCGTTCATTTTTTTGGAGTTTTCATGGCGATCGAGCGCACCCTGTCGATTATCAAGCCGGACGCAGTGGCAAAGAACGTTATCGGCCAAATCTACGGCCGTTTCGAAAACGCTGGCCTCAAGGTTGTTGCGGCTCGCATGGTTCACCTGTCGCGTGCTGACGCGGAAAAATTCTACGCCGTGCACGCAGCACGCCCGTTCTTCAAGGACCTGGTCGAATTCATGATCTCCGGCCCGGTGATGATCCAGGCGCTGGAAGGCGAGAACGCAATCGCACAGAACCGTGACCTGATGGGCGCAACGGACCCGAAGAAGGCCGACAAGGGCACGATCCGCGCGGATTTCGCCGACAGCATCGACGCGAACGCCGTACACGGCTCGGACGCTCCGGAAACGGCGCGCCAGGAAATCGCGTTCTTCTTCCCGGAAGTGAACGTCTACTCGCGCTAATTGCGTTTGGCCTCCGCATCGCGCGGGGGCACACTGGATGCAAGCAGGAATTGGCGCGAACGGCCCGGGCGACCTGCCCGGAATTCGCACAAGACAGAAATGGCAGAATTCGACATGACGAGCAGCTCTACCGTCAACCTTCTCGATCTCGACGCCGCCGGGCTCGTGGCATATTGCGGCAGCCTGGGGGAAAAGCCGTTTCGCGCCAAGCAGTTGCAGCGCTGGATCCACCAGTACGGCGCCGACGACTTCGACGGCATGACGGACCTGGCAAAATCCCTGCGCGAAAAATTGAAGGGCCGCGCCAACATGGCGATGCCTGAAATCGTCCGCGATCACGTTTCTACCGACGGCACGCGCAAGTGGCTGATCGACGTAGGCAACAGCAACGCGGTCGAGACGGTTTTCATCCCCGAGGAACATCGTGGCACGCTGTGCGTTTCGTCGCAGGCGGGCTGCGCCGTGAATTGCCGCTTTTGTTCGACGGGCAAGCAGGGCTTTTCGCGCAATCTCAGCACGGGCGAGATCATCGGCCAGTTGCGCATGGCGGAATTCGCGCTGCGCAAGTCGCTCGGACGCGAAGTCGGCGGGCCGGGCAAGGGCGGACGCGTCGTGACTAACGTCGTGATGATGGGCATGGGCGAACCGCTGCTCAATTACGACGCCGTGGTCCCCGCGATGCGCCTGATGCTCGACGACAACGCCTACGGCCTGTCGCGCCGTCGCGTGACGCTGTCCACCTCCGGCGTCGTGCCGATGATGGACCGCCTCGCTGCCGATCTGCCGGTGGCGCTTGCAGTATCGCTGCACGCACCGAACGATCCGCTGCGCGACATGCTCGTGCCGCTGAACAAGAAGTATCCTTTGCGCGAGCTGATGGCGGCGTGCCAGCGTTACCTGAAAGTGGCGCCGCGCGATTTCATCACGTTCGAGTACTGCATGCTCGACGGCGTCAACGATACGGAAGCGCACGCGCGCGAATTGCTCGCCATCACGCGCGACGTGCCGTGCAAGTTCAACCTGATCCCGTTCAATCCGTTCCCGGAGTCGGGCCTCACGCGTTCGCGCAACGATCAGATTAAGCGTTTCGCACAGGTGCTGATGGACGCGGGGATCGTGACGACTGTGCGCAAGACCCGCGGCGACGACATCGATGCCGCCTGCGGGCAACTCGCTGGCGCGGTTCAGGACCGCACGCGACTCGCCGAGCGCATGGGCCGGCAGTCAAAAGTGATCGAAGTGCGGGCGGTCTGAAATCTGCCCGAAAGCTGGCGGCCGCTCATTTTTGAAGAATCCGCGTGTTTTTGGCGCGAAAAACAAAGAAAAACGAAGCAAGCGATCGGATGCGGCACGGAAAGCCGCACATTTTGTTATAAAGCGGTCTGCGACAGGCAGCAGGGTTATATCGTGCACAGATGGTCCGTGCAACCCGACGCTTTGCAGTGTCAAATAAAAGAATCGATGCGAGGAATTTGGCATGAGTGAGCCGCAGCACCCGACGCCGTTTGGAAGTCACGACGGCAGTCATTCCGGCGGTCCGTCCGGTAGTTTTCCGGATGGCGAAGCGTTGTCGGGCACGACGGCGTCGAGCGGAAATCAGGCGGGGAGCTTGGAATCGATCGTCGCGGTCGGCGCGCGCTTGGCGCAGCTGCGCACGGCGAAAGGCTGGTCGATCGACGATGTATCGGCGCGCCTGAAAGTGTCGCCGCAAAAGGTACGCGCGCTGGAAGCCGGCGACCTGAGCCACTTACCTGACCGCACGTTCGCGGCCGGCATCGTGCGCAGTTACGCGAAGATGCTCGGCGCGGATCCGGCACCGTTCACCCAGGCGATGCGCCGCGCGAATGGTCCGGTGGAGCAGAATCTTTCGTTGCCGGCGTCGGCCGGCGGCGGTTTGCCGCGGGCACGCGTGTCCGTGCCGCTCAACACCGCCGGGCGCCGCCGTTCGTGGCTCTGGGGCGTAGCGGCGGTGATCGTCGCGATGATCGCGCTCGCGATGTGGCACACGGGCGGCGATTCGGCCGCCTGGCTCGCGCGCCTGAAGGCGAGCGCGAACGGCACGGCGGTATCGGGCAACAACGGGGCGAGCGCGGCATCGTCGGCCGCGACTCCCGACGAGATGGCGGCGGCCAATACCGGCGAAGGTTCCTCGACCGATGCCGCAGCCACTGCCGGCATGCAGCCGATGCCGCATCCGCTCGGGACCAACGCGCTGCCGGCTTCATCGTCGGCGATCGTCGCGATGCAGCCCGCGAGCGGTGCGGCCGCGCCGGCAACCGTCCCGCCAGCAGCCGCCGCAGCAGCTGCATCGGCTTCTGCCCCGGCCGTCGCGGGCTCCGGGTCGAGCGCCCTCGAACTGAAAGTGAAGGCGGACAGCTGGTTCAGCGTGCGCCAGAAAGACGGCAAGGAAGTATTCTCTGGTCTCGTGCGCGGCGGCAGCACCCAGCGCGTCGAAGGCGAGGTGCCTTTCAAGGTGACGATCGGCAATCAGGCGGGCATGGAATCGCTCACGCTCGACGACGAACCGGTCGATCCCGCCAAGTACGCCAACGCCAAAGGCAACGTCGCACGGTTCTCCGTGCCCTGAGGCCAAGCCGGCGCGCACCGCGGCATGAATCGAGAGCGCCGCCGGCTACCCCGGCGGCGTCGGTTTGAGAGTTCCACAAAAGCGTCACCTCAGGAGGCGGCGCAAGAGGGTTTTTCGATGCAATCTGAGGCTCAATCCCTGATCAGCAGCAAGATTTGTTCGACCGAACCGGTGTTCGGAGGGCCGCTCAAACGCCGCGCGTCGCACGGCGTCGATGTCCGCTGGGGCGGCCAGCTCGTGACGATCGGCGGCGATGCGCCCGTGCGCGTCCAGTCGATGACCAATACCGACACCGCCGACGCCATTGGCACTGCGATTCAGGTAAAGGAACTGGCACAAGCCGGCTCCGAACTGGTACGCATCACGGTCAACACGCCGGAAGCGGCGGCCGCCGTGCCGCACGTGCGCGAGCAGCTCGACCGGATGGGCGTGAACGTGCCGCTTGTCGGCGATTTTCATTACAACGGCCACTTGCTGCTGCGCGATTTTCCCGCGTGCGCCGAGGCGCTGTCGAAGTATCGGATCAACCCGGGCAACGTCGGGCAAGGCGCGAAGCGCGACACGCAGTTCGCGCAAATGATCGAAGCCGCCGCGCGCTATGACAAGGCGGTGCGCATTGGCGTGAACTGGGGCAGTCTCGACCAGGACCTGCTCGCGCGCATGATGGACGAAAACGCCGCGCGCGCCACGCCGTGGGACGCGCAGAGCGTGATGTACGAGGCGCTGATCCAGTCGGCGATCGGGTCGGCGGAACGCGCGGTCGAACTCGGTCTCGGGCGCGACAAGATCATTCTGTCGTGCAAGGTGAGCGGCGTGCAGGACCTGATCGCCGTGTATCGCGAACTGGCGAAGCGCTGCAGCTTCGCGCTGCACCTTGGGCTGACCGAGGCGGGCATGGGATCGAAGGGCATCGTCGCGTCGACGGCGGCGCTTTCCGTGCTGCTGCAGGAAGGCATCGGCGACACGATCCGCATTTCGTTAACGCCGGAACCGGGCGGCGCGCGCACGGGCGAAGTCGTCGTCGGGCAGGAAATTTTGCAAACGATGGGCCTGCGCTCCTTTACGCCGATGGTTATCGCCTGCCCCGGCTGCGGCCGCACGACGAGCACGCTGTTCCAGGAACTCGCCTCGCAGATTCAGACGTATCTGCGCAACGAAATGCCGGTCTGGCGCGATCAATATCCGGGCGTCGAGAAAATGCACGTCGCGGTGATGGGCTGCATCGTGAACGGGCCGGGCGAATCGAAGCAGGCGAATATCGGCATCAGCCTGCCGGGTTCGGGTGAGAATCCGGCGGCACCCGTCTTCATCGACGGTGTGAAGGTCAAAACGCTACGCGGCGAGCACATCGCCCAGGAATTCCAGAAAATCGTGAGCGAGTACGTCGCGCGCACTTATGGCAAGCGCGAAGAAACGGCCGCGGCATCACTCTAAAGACAGATGACAGAACAGAAGAAACGGCTCGAAAAACTGAGCGGCGTGAAGGGCATGAACGACATCCTCCCGCAGGATGCCGCGTTGTGGGAGTTCTTCGAATCGACTGTCAAGTCGATGCTGCGCTCCTACGGCTATCAGAACATTCGTACGCCGATCGTCGAGCACACGCAGCTTTTCACGCGCGGTATCGGCGAAGTGACCGATATCGTCGAGAAGGAAATGTACAGCTTCACCGACGCGCTCAACGGCGAGCATCTCACGATGCGCCCGGAGAACACGGCGGCGGTCGTGCGTGCGACGATCGAGCACAACCTGCTTTACGACGGCCCGAAGCGCCTGTGGTACGTCGGACCGATGTTCCGCCACGAGCGTCCGCAGCGTGGGCGGTATCGGCAGTTCCATCAGGTCGGCGTGGAAGCGCTCGGCTTCGCAGGGCCCGATGCCGACGCCGAGATCATCATGATGTGCCAGCGTCTCTGGGACGACCTGGGCCTAACCGGCATTCGCCTCGAGCTCAATTCGCTCGGCCAGGCCGATGAGCGCACGGCGCATCGCCAGGAACTGATCGCATATCTCGAACAGCACGTCGAATTGCTCGACGAGGAAGCGAAGCGCCGTCTTTACACGAACCCGCTGCGCGTGCTGGACACGAAGAATCCCGCGCTGCAGGAAATTGCGCAGAACGCGCCGAAGCTCGTCGATTTCCTTGGTGACGAATCGCGCGCGCACTTCGAAGGCGTTCAGCGTCTTTTGAAGGCGAACAATATTCCGTTCAAGATCAATCCGCGCCTCGTGCGCGGACTCGATTACTACAACCTGACCGTTTTCGAGTGGGTCACCGACAAGCTCGGCGCGCAGGGCACAGTGGCCGGCGGCGGGCGCTACGATCCGCTGATCGAGCAACTCGGTGGCAAGCCGACGAAAGCGTGCGGCTGGGCGATGGGCGTCGAGCGGATTCTGGAACTGTTGAAGGAAGAAAAGCTCGTACCCGAGGACGAAGGCACCGACGTCTACGTCGTGCACCAGGGCGAGGCGGCGGCGGAACAGGCGTTCATCATCGCCGAGCGTCTGCGTGACACCGGCCTCGACGTCATCCTGCATTGCAGCCCGGACGGCGCACCGGCGAGCTTCAAATCGCAAATGAAAAAAGCCGATGCGAGCGGCGCGGCCTTTGCTGTGATCCTTGGCGAGGACGAGCTCGCGCAGGGCACGGCGGGTGTGAAGCCGCTGCGGGCGATCGAACGGGAAGGCCAGAAGAACGAGCAATCGACTGTTCCGCTGGAAAACTTGACCGAATTTCTAATCAATGCGATGGTTGCATCCGCCGACGACGGCGCTGATTAAATTTTAGGCAGCGACCGTGCGCGCAGTGTCGGATCGAGAGGACTCGGCACGGTGCGCGCAATAAATAAGGCATCGAAGGAATGGTTGGGCAATGAGCTATCACGACGAACAAGAATCCCTGGAAAATCTGAAGCACTGGTGGGCCAAGTGGGGCAACGCGACGACGTGGATCGTTCTCGCCGTGCTCGTGGTCGCGGCGGGCTTCAACGGCTGGAACTACTGGCAGCGCAGGCAGGCGGCGGAAGCGGCTGTGCTCTACGATCAGGTCCAGCAGGCGGTCACTGCGAACGACAAGGCGAAGGTCGCGCGCGTCGCCGCCGACATGGAGGACAAGTTCGGCCGCACGGCCTATGCGCAGATGACGGCGCTCGCCGCCGCGAAGGCACTCTACACGGCCGGCGATAGCGCGGCCGCGAAGGCGCAGTTGCAATGGGCTGTCGACCATGCGAAGGACGACGAGTACAAGCAGATAGCGAAACTGCGTCTCTCGCTCCTGCTGCTCGACGAAAAATCCTACGACGCCGGCCTGAAAGTGCTCGCCGACGCGCCACTCGATGCGTTCAAGGGCGTCGTGTCGGATCGTCGTGGCGATTTGCTCGCGGCGCAGGGCAAGCGCGAGGACGCCCGCGCCGCCTATAAGGTGGCGCTCGACACACTGCCGCAAAGCGACACTTCCGCGCGTCAACTGGTCCAGTTCAAGCTGGACGCGCTCGGCGGTTGAGTTCAGCCGCCTCCGCACCGTCGCCAGCCGCCGGGTTCGTCGCTGAAAAGCGCGCCCGCGGCGCACGCCGATCAATCGAATGTTCAATCTCCAATTGCGTCCACCGATGACCCTTCTGAAACGCTACGCCCTGCCGCTTGCCTGTGCGATGACTGCCTTGCTGGCCGCGTGCTCATCCACCAAGGACGAACGGCGCGTTCCGACGCCGCTCGTGGAAATCAAGCCCGTTCTCGAAGTCGGGCAGGTGTGGAAGGCGAGCGTCGGCAAGGCCGGCCGCTATCTGTTCATGCCTGTCGCCGTCGGCGACGCGGTGTATGCCGCCGGCGTCAACGGCACGGTCGCGAAGATCGATGCGAAGACTGGCCAGGACGTATGGCGCACGAAGCTGAAGGACGATCTGTCGGCGGGCGTCGGCAGCGACGGTACGCTGACAGCCGTCGGCGGGCTGAAGGGCTCGGTCTACGTGCTTGGACCGGACGGCAAGCAATTGTGGACTGCCGTCGCGCCGGGTGAACTCGTCTCGCCGCCGCTCGTCGGCAACGATCTCGTGATAGTGCGCACGATCGACGGCAAGGTCATCGCATTCAACGCGCAGACTGGCGAGCAGAAGTGGACCTTCCAGGTCCGCGCGGTTCCGCTGAACCTGCGCGTCGCGGCCGGCATGACGTTCGCGGGCAATCAGGCCGTGCTCGCGGGTTTCCCCGGCGGCACGTTCGCCGCGATCAACATTCAGACCGGCGACGCCTTTTGGCAAGCGCCCGTCTCGTTCCCGAAAGGCGTGACCGAAGTCGAGCGCATCAACGACGTGACCGGCGCGCCGTCGCTCGTCGGCGCGCAGACTTGCGCGGTGACGTTCCAGGGCAGACTCGGCTGTTTCGATGCGAATTCCGGCCGTCCCGTCTGGGAAAAAGCGTTTTCGAGCGACAGCGGCCTGGCGCAGGACGCGCAAGTCGTCGCAGCCGGCGACGACTGGTCGGTGGTGAACGCGTTTCGCGCGTCGGACGGCACGCAACTCTGGAAAAGCGACAAGCTGAAGAACCGTCAGGTCAGCGTGCCTTATATCCTGGGACGCGCAGTCGTCGTCGGCGACTTCGAAGGCTATGTGCACTTCCTCGAAGCCAGCAGCGGCGAACTCATCGGCCGCGCGAAGACGGATGGCAGTGCGATCACCGCGGCGCCGGTGCTTGCGGGCGACACGCTCGTCGTGCAGACGCATGACGGCGACCTCTATGGGTTCCGTCCCCGCTGATTTGTCGAAGTGACCTGATCTGCGAGCCGGCGCTGCCGGCTCGCGTGCTTTATCGGCGCGAGATTCGCGCCACCGGTCGACCGGCCGAACACTGCAGTATCGAACAGAAGTAGAAGCGAGGCGCAAAGCATGAGCGCACACTCGTGAAATGAAGCCAGGCGGCAGACGAAAAACCGCCGCAAATCGGCGCCACCGCCGAGGCAAGTCTCTTGCATGCGAAGCACTCCGACGTGCCGCATGCCGAATCCATGCTAATTTTCGACAAACGCAGGCTTTATCGCGGCGTTTCCGTGGCCTTGGCGTTCCGTGCGCCGGTGTCGGCCGCCTTGCGTTCAACTGTGAACAACATCTGATGAAACCCGTTATTGCCCTCGTGGGGCGCCCCAATGTGGGGAAATCGACCCTTTTCAACCGCCTGACGCGCTCGCGCGACGCGCTCGTCGCCGACTTGCCCGGACTCACGCGCGACCGCCACTACGGCGAGGGCCGCGTAGGCGACCGGCCGTACCTCGTCGTCGATACGGGCGGCTTCGAGCCCGTCGCAAAGGACGGCATCCTGCACGAAATGGCGCGCCAGACGCGTCAGGCGGTGGAGGAAGCGGACGTGGTCGTGTTCATCGTCGATGGGCGCAATGGCTTGGCGCCGCAGGACAAGGCGATTGCCGACTATCTGCGCAAGACCGGCCGGCCGCTCTTTCTCGTCGTGAACAAGGCGGAGGGCATGAAGTACAGCGCCGTCGCCAGCGATTTCTACGAACTCGGCCTGGGCGATCCGCGCGCGATCTCGGCCGCGCACGGCGACGGCGTCAGCGAAATGATCGGCGACGCGCTCGAAATCGCCTACGCCGGCCAGACGGAAGAGGACGACGACGAAAAGGCGAAGCACGGCGTGAAGATTGCGATCGTCGGGCGGCCGAACGTCGGCAAGTCGACGCTCGTGAACGCGCTGATCGGCGAGGAGCGCGTTATCGCGTTCGACATGCCCGGCACGACGCGCGATTCGATCTATGTTGATTTCGAGCGACAAGGCCGCAAATACACCCTGATCGACACGGCGGGTCTGCGCCGGCGCGGCAAGGTGTTCGAGGCGATCGAGAAGTTTTCGGTGGTGAAGACGCTGCAGTCGATTTCGGACGCGAATGTCGTCATCTTGCTGCTCGATGCCCAGCAGGACATCTCCGAACAGGATGCGCACATCGCGGGATTCGTGGTCGAGCAGGGGCGGGCGCTGGTGGTCGGCGTGAACAAGTGGGACGGGCTCGATTCGCACACGCGCGAGCGGACCAAGGGCGATCTCACGCGCAAGCTCAAGTTCCTGGATTTCGCCAAGTTCCACTACGTGTCGGCGCTGGAGAAGACTGGCATCGGCCAGTTGATGAAATCGGTCGACGACGCATACGCTGCCGCGATGGCCAAATTGCCGACGCCGAAGCTGACGCGCGCGCTGATCGACGCCGTGGAATTCCAGCAGCCGCGCCGGCGCGGTCCGGTGCGTCCGAAGCTGCGTTATGCGCACCAGGGTGGGCAGAATCCGCCGATCATCGTCGTGCACGGCAACGCGCTCGACGCGATCACGGACACCTATAAAAGGTACCTCGAAGGGCGCTTCCGAGAAACTTTCGGGCTGGCCGGGACTCCATTGCGCATAGAGTTCCGCTCGAGCACGAACCCTTACGCGGATAAAGGCTGAGTCCCGCGCGCACCAAGCGTTTGGCACCTGTGGGGGCGCTGGTGCGGAAAAGAAAATCGGCTATAGTGTAGCGATTGTTGGCGGATCTCTTTTTCTTCCTCCACAATTACGTTCAACCTGCAAAAAAACACGGAGTTTGCTATGAGCAACAAAGGGCAATTGTTACAAGACCCGTTTTTGAACGCACTGCGTAAAGAGCACGTGCCGGTGTCGATCTATTTGGTCAACGGCATCAAGCTTCAAGGGAACATCGAATCGTTCGACCAGTACGTCGTGTTGCTCCGCAATACGGTTACCCAGATGGTCTATAAGCACGCCATTTCCACGGTCGTGCCGGCCCGTCCGGTGAATTTCCACCCGGACGCTGAAACGTCCTAAACCAAGTCGCGGCCGGTGAACCAACGTCGATAAAAAGTTACTCGCCGGTCGCTTCAAAACCAATACCTCAATTTGATCAACGCAGCGCTTGTCGGCATCGACTTCGGCAAAATCGATTTCGAAGCCAGTCTTGAAGAACTCAGCCTGCTCGCACAAAGTGCGGGCGCCAATCCCGCTGTCACGCTTACCGGCCGCCGTTCGAGCCCCGATGCCAAGATGTTCGTCGGCAGCGGCAAAGTCGAAGAGTTGCGCCTCGCGTGCGAAGCGAATGACGTCGAACTCGTCATTTTCAATCACGCCCTCGCGCCCGCGCAGCAGCGCAATCTGGAAGGCGCGCTGAACCGGCGTGTCGTCGACCGCACCAGCCTGATCCTCGATATTTTTGCGCAGCGCGCCCGAAGCCACGAAGGCAAGCTGCAGGTCGAACTCGCGCAGCTCCAGTATTTGTCGACGCGGCTCATCCGCGCGTGGACTCACCTCGAGCGTCAAAAGGGCGGTATCGGCCTGCGCGGCCCGGGCGAAACCCAGCTCGAAACCGACCGGCGCCTCATCGGCGAGCGCATCAAGGCGCTCAAGGCGCGGCTCGAAAAACTGCGCCGCCAGCACGGCACGCAGCGTCGCCAGCGCGTGCGCAACCGGACGATGTCGGTGTCGCTCGTGGGCTATACGAACGCGGGCAAGTCGACGCTCTTCAACGCGCTGACCAAGGCGCAGGCGTATGCAGCCGACCAACTGTTCGCGACGCTCGATACCACCTCCCGCCGTGTGTTCCTCGGCGAGGAAGCGGGGCACGTGGTGGTGTCGGATACGGTCGGGTTCATCCGCGAGTTGCCGCACCAATTGGTCGCAGCGTTTCGCGCGACGCTCGAGGAAACGATCCACGCGGACTTGTTGCTGCACGTCGTCGATGCATCGAGCGCCGTGCGCCTCGACCAGATCGATCAGGTGAACGAGGTGCTGCGCGGCATCGGCGCGGACACGATTCCGCAGATTCTCGTCTTCAACAAGATCGACGCGGTGCCTGAGCTGGCGGCCCGCGGCGACGCGGTTGAAAGGGACGAGTATGGTAATATTTCGCGCGTCTTTTTGAGCGCACGCACGGGGCAAGGTCTCGACGCGCTGCGCGCTGCCATCGCCGAAATCGCTGCATCGGATTCCAGTGAACTCAACGCGGTTCCCGAGTTCACCGAACCTGAGGAATCCGCTGAATCACCCGAATCAACGCAATCCTCGTCGTACGACGAAGCCGCGCTGCCGGAGGACCACCGGCCAGCCAGCGAACCGAACGAACACGACGACCGCAAGGTCCCCGAGCACGGGCACTGAAGCTGTTCCGATCTGCATTGACCCGGCTGTCTAATGGTGAATCACCGAGTGAACGACTACAACGAGCGGAGTAACCGGCAGCATTCGCATGCCGTCTTTTCGATTGACGACCCGCGCTGGGGGCGGGGCGACGGCAATGGCGGCACCAAGAACGATCAGAAGCGTCCGCAGGACCCGAAGCGTCCGAACGGCAAGGAAGGCGACGGCCCGCCCGATCTCGATGAAATGTGGCGCGACTTCAACAAACGTTTGGCCGGTCTCTTCGGCAAGAAGCCCGGCAACGGCGCGCCGCGCGCGGACAATGGCCGGGGCGCGAAGATCGGTTTCGGGATCGTCGTCGGCGTTCTGATCGCGATCTATCTCGGCAGCGGCGTGTTCGTTGTACAGGACGGACATGTCGGCGTCGTGTCGCAGTTCGGCAAGTACAAGGGCACGGCCGACCAGGGCATCCACTGGCGCCTGCCTTATCCGTTCCAGACGCATGAAATCGTCAACACCGCGCAGATCCGCTCGGTGGAAGTGGGCCGCAACAACGCGCTCACGCAGGCGAACGTGCGCGACGCGTCGCTCCTCACGCACGACGCCGATATCGTCGACGTGCGGTTCGCCGTCCAGTATCAGATCAAGTCGCCGACCGACTATCTCTTCCGCAATCTCGATCCCGATCAGAGCGTGACGCAGGCCGGCCAGGCTGCGATCCGCGAAATCGCGGGCGCGGAGCCAACGGACGACCTTCTCTACAACGATCGCGAATCGCTGCGCGCGCGTCTCATCGATACGATCCAGCGCTCGCTCGACGCGTACAAGACCGGCCTCCAGGTGACGGGCGTCACGCTGCAAAGCGTGCAGGTACCGGCGCAGGTGCAGGCAGCGTTCGAGGAAGCGGCGAAGGTGCGCCAGGACAACGAGCGCGCCCGCGACACCGCGCGCGCCTATGCCGCACAACTGCTGCCGCGCGCGAAGTCCGACGCGGCACGCACGATCGACGAGGCCACCGCGTACAGCAATCGCGTGGTGACGCAGGCGCAAGGCGATGCCGAGCGCTTCAAGCAGGTCTACGCAGAATATTCGAAGGCTCCGGCAGTGATTCGTCAACGCATGTACCTGGACACGATGCAGCAGATTTATTCGCGCGCGACGAAGGTGTTCGTCGACAGCAAGGCGGGCAACAACGTGCTGTATCTGCCGCTCGACAAGCTCGCGGAAGCGGCGCGCCAGCGTCCGGGTGAAGCTGTCAGCGAGGCGCCGGCCGTGGCGCCGGCACCGGCTTCCGGCCCTGCCGCAACTGCGGCGCCCGCGCCGGCACCGGCATCGGCCGCGACGCCCGCGAGTGCGGCGAGCGGTGCCAGCCAGAGCGGTGCGAACGACCCGCTGCGCTCGCGCGACGCGTTCCGTTCGCGTTCCCGTCAAGACGACCTGCAATAAGGAGCGCGATCATGAATCGAATCATTGCGCTCGTCGTGGCCGTCGTCATCGTGCTCTTCATCGGTTCGTCGATGATCTTCGTCGTCGACGAGCGGCATGCCGCCGTCGTGTCGGCGCACGGCGAAGGCAATCCGAAGCTCTACGGCCCCGGCCTCCATTTCAAGCTGCCGCCGCCGTTCCAGACGGCCACGCTGATCGACACCCGCACGCTCACCATCGACGAAACCGGCTCGGACCGTTTCACGACGTCGGATAAAAGCGAGGTGCTGGTCAACACGGTCATCAAGTATCGCGTGACCGATCCGCTCAAGCTCTTCGAAAGCAACGAGAAGAACACGCAGAGCGCGCAGGAACGCCTGACCGCGCTCGCCCGCACGGCGCTCGCGAGCGCGTTCACGAAGCGCTCGCTCAACGACGCGCTCGCCGAGCAGCAGGCGCTCGCAAGCGAGGCGCAGAAGTCGATCGAGCAGTCGGCGTCGGCGTTCGGTGTCGATCTGGTGGATCTGCAGCTCACGCGCATCGACTTTCCGCCGGCCGTCGCCGATTCGGTCTACAAACGCATGATCGCGGCGCGCCAGCAGGCCGCCGCCGACGAGCGCGCGAAGGGCACGGCCGAAGCGGACAAGATCAAGGCCGACGCCGACCGCCAGCAGCAGGCGACGCTCGCGGAAGCGTACAGTCAGGCGCAGACGATCAAGGGCGAGGGCGACAGCCAGGCCGCCGCGATCGCCGCCGATGCCTACGGACGCGATCCGCAGTTCTACCAGTTCTATCAGAGCCTCGAAGCGTATAAGAAGACGTTCAAGCCGGGCGACGTGATGGTGCTCGACTCGAGCAGCGACTTCTTCCGCTTCATGCGCGGCCCGAACGGCGGCCTCGCGGATGTGGCTCCCGCGCTCAAGCGCTGATTGTGCGCGTGCCTGAGCGAACGCTCCGGCACCTTCATTCGAATGGATATGGCCGCGACGTTACTGCTTGCGCTTGCGCTGATGCTGATCATCGAAGGGATGTTTCCGTTCGTGTTCCCGACGGCATGGCGCGACACGTTCCGCCGGATCGCCGAGCGGCCGACGAACCATATCCGCATCGGCGGCCTGATCGCGATGGGGCTCGGACTCATCCTGCTCCTGATCGCGACCTGAGGCGCCTCGCGCGCCCTCTCTCTTTATAAGAGCGCCCGAAGGTCGCTCAAACACCCCGTAGGAATCGTTTCGATGTCGACCTGGTTACTCCCCGAGAATATTGCCGACGTGCTTCCGTCGGAGGCCCGCAAGATCGAAGAGCTGCGCCGGCGGCTGCTCGACCGCTTCCGCTCGTACGGCTACGAGCTCGTGATGCCGCCGATGCTCGAATACATCGAGTCGCTCCTGACGAGCGGCGGCAGTGATCTCAACCTGCGCACCTTCAAGCTCGTCGACCAGCTCTCGGGCCGCACGCTCGGCCTGCGTGCGGACATCACGCCGCAGGTGTCGCGTATCGACGCGCATTTGCTGAACCGGCAGGGCGTGACGCGTCTTTGTTACGCAGGCAACGTGCTGCATACGCGTCCGCGCGGCCTGCACGCGACGCGCGAGCAGATCCAGATCGGCGCTGAAATCTACGGCCACGCGGACCTCGAAGCGGACCTCGAAATTCAGACGCTGATGCTCGATTCGCTGCATCTCGCGGGCTTGACCAAGGTGCGTCTCGATTTGTGCCATGCCGGTGTGCTCGCGGCGCTGCTCGAAATGGAACCAGCGGCGGCATCGCTGGGCGAAGCGCTTTTCGATGCGCTCGCCAGCAAGGACGTGCCGCGTCTGAACGAACTCACTGCGCATCTCGGTCAGGTGCCGCGCGAGGCGTTGCGCGCGCTGCCGTCGCTGTATGGCGATGCGTCGGTGCTCGACACCGCGCGGGGCCGTCTGCCGAACCTGCCGGTGATCTCTCGTGCCCTCGACGACCTCGCGTTCCTCGCATCGCAAGCAAACGGCGCGGAACTGATGATCGACCTGGCCGATTTGCGCGGCTACGCGTACCACAGCGGCGTGATGTTCTCGGCCTATGTCGACGGCGTGCCGAACGCGGTCGCGCGCGGCGGCCGTTATGACGACGTCGGCCTTGCGTACGGCCGTGCGCGTCCGGCGACGGGCTTTTCGCTGGACCTGCGCGAAGTCGCCCGCATTTCCCCGGTCGATGCCCGCGGCAGCGCGATCGTCGCACCATGGAAGCACGACGAACCATTGCGTGCGGCCGTCGCGGCCTTGCGCGACAAGGGCGAAGTGGTGATCCAGGCGCTCCCGGGCCACGACCACGATCTCGACGAATTCGCGTTCGATCGCGTGCTCGTCGAACGTGACGGCACATGGATCGTGGAAGCGCGAAAGTAAGCAGCCAAATGCCATACCTTTGATCGGCAACGGCTTTTTAAGGCGTTTCCGATCGACACGGGTTCATGAAAGTCCCGAAAAACTCGGAACCTTTCGCGAACATAGGTAAAATGCGTTTTTAACCAGCTAACGAATCAACATGTCTGCCAGTGCAGTGAATGTGAACCCCGGGCGCAACGTCGTCGTGGTGGGCACCCAGTGGGGTGATGAGGGCAAAGGCAAGATCGTCGACTGGCTGACGGACCACGCCCAGGGCGTCGTGCGCTTCCAGGGCGGTCACAATGCGGGCCACACGCTCATCATCGGCGGCAAGAAAACCATCTTGCGCCTGATTCCCTCGGGCATCATGCGCGCGGGCACGGCCTGTTACATCGGCAATGGCGTCGTGTTGTCTCCGGAAGCGCTCTTCAAGGAAATCGGCGAGCTGGAAGCGGCGGGAATCGACGTCCAGAAGCGCCTGTTCATCTCCGAAGCGGCCACGCTGATCCTCCCATATCACGTCGCCATCGATCAGGCTCGCGAAGCGCGCCGCGGCGCGAGCAAGATTGGCACGACGGGGCGCGGCATCGGCCCGGCTTACGAGGACAAGGTCGGCCGTCGCGGCCTGCGCGTGCAGGATCTGTTCGACGCGCCCGTGTTTGCCGAACGCCTGCGCGAAACGCTCGACTTCCACAATTTCGTGCTCACGCAATATCTGGGCGCTGCAGCGGTCGACTATCAGGAAACGCTCGACACGATGCTCGGCTACGCGGATCGTCTGGCGCCGATGGTCACCGACGTCTCCCGCCGTCTCTACGACGAGAACCACGCCGGCCGCAACTTGTTGTTCGAAGGCGCGCAAGGCACGCTGCTCGACATTGATCACGGCACTTATCCGTATGTCACGTCGAGCAACTGCGTCGCGGGTGCGGCGGCTGCGGGCGCGGGCGTTGGTCCGCAAAAGCTGAACTACATTCTCGGCATCACGAAGGCGTATTGCACGCGCGTGGGCGCGGGTCCGTTCCCGAGCGAACTGTACGACGCCGACAACGCCGAGCGCCAGGAGCAGGTCGGCCTGACGCTCGCCACCGTCGGCAAGGAATTCGGTTCGGTGACGGGCCGTCCGCGCCGCACCGGCTGGCTTGATGCCGCCGCGCTGCGCCGTTCGATCCAGATCAACGGCATCTCGGGCCTGTGCATGACGAAGCTCGACGTACTCGACGGCCTCGAGGAAGTAAAGCTCTGCGTCGGCTACAAGCTCGATGGCAAGACCGTCGACATCTTGCCGCGCGGCGCGTCGGAAGTGGAGCGTTGCGAGCCGGTCTACGAGACGTTCGGCGGCTGGAAGGAAAGCACGATCGGCATCACGCAATGGGACGGCCTGCCGGAAAACGCGCGCGCCTATCTGACGCGCGTGCAGGAAGTGGCCGGCGTGCCGATCGACATGGTCTCGACCGGTCCCGACCGCGACGAAACCATCCTGCTGCGCCATCCGTTCAAGGTCTGAGCGCGCGTTTTCGGCTCAATCGGCTCGCCTGAACCGATCGCTTCAAAAAATGTGGCCGCACTGAGCGGCCACATTTCGTATATAACCGCAGTACGCATTTGAAAGAGTCTTACCATGATCGCGATGACGGACCCGCGCAACGACGACAAGAACCTCTGGGTCGGGTGGGATGAATATCACCGGCTGATCGAACTGCTCGCCTTGCGCGTGCACGAGTCCGGCTGGAAGTTCGACAACATCCTGTGCCTCGCGCGCGGCGGCCTGCGCGTGGGCGACCAGCTCTCGCGCATCTACGACCTGCCGCTCGCGATCCTCTCGACGAGTTCGTACCGCGAGGCCGCCGGCACGGAGCAGGGTGCGCTCGACATCGCGCAGTACATCACGATGACGCGCGGCGATTTGACCGGCAACGTGCTGCTCGTCGACGATCTGGTCGACTCGGGTGTCACGCTCGCGCGCGTGCAGGAGCATCTGAAGGAACGCTATCCGGCGGTCACGGCGGTGCGCTCGGCGGTGCTCTGGTACAAGGCGTGCTCGAAGGTCAAGCCCGACTATCACGTTCAGTTTCTGGAAACGAACCCGTGGATTCATCAGCCGTTCGAGGAGTGGGATACGGTGCGTCCGCACAATCTCGGCGCATGGATCAAGCGCGGCATGCAGAACGGCCGCGGCTGACACGCATCATCGAACAAGCCCGGCTCGACGCCGTTCGCTCATGCCTTCGGGCATGGCCGAACGGCGTTTTTCTTGGTGCACTGAAAGTCATGGCGTGTTCGAGAAGCACCGCGCCGATGCACCGTCGCCATTTCGACGCAATGCTAAACTGCCTCTTCCCGCCTCGCGTGGTGCTCGGACAACAGGGAACCGGCGGTTTGCCTGCAACGTTAGAATGGCGTTCGTTTTTTCCGCCTCAAACGGATACCTCGCGTTTATGACCAATCTGACTCACGCGCAAGAGCGCAAGCAGCCTCTTCCGACGCTGGCGCTTGCCGCCATCGGCATCGTGTTCGGCGATATCGGCACGAGTCCGCTGTATGCGCTGAAAGAGGCGTTCAGCACGTCGCACGGCATCGAATTGACCGATGCCTCCATCCTCGGCGTCATTTCCTTGCTCTTCTGGGCGATCGTCATCGTGGTCGCGATCAAGTACGTGCTGTTCGTCATGCGCGCCGACAACAACGGCGAAGGCGGCGTGCTCGCGCTAATGACGCTCGCGTTGCGCACCTTCAGCAACACCGGGCGCATGTCCGGCATCCTGATGATGCTCGGCATCTTCGGCGCGTGCATGTTCTACGGCGACGCGGTGATCACCCCGGCGATGTCGGTGCTCTCGGCGGTGGAAGGGCTCACCATCTCCACGCCGAAGCTCGCGCCCTACGTGCTGCCGATCACGATCGTCATCCTCATCATGCTCTTCTGGATCCAGCGGCGCGGTACGGCGGTTGTCGGCCGGCTGTTTGGCCCGATCATGGTGCTGTGGTTCGCGACGCTCGCCGTGCTCGGCGTGTATCACATCGTGCTCGAGCCGCGTGTGATCATCGCGCTGAATCCGTATTACGCGTTCTCGTTCATGCAGCAGCACGTGCTGCAGGCGTACATCGTGCTCGGCTCGGTCGTGCTCGTGCTGACGGGCGCCGAAGCGCTCTACGCCGACATGGGCCACTTCGGCGCGAAGCCGATCCGCCTCGGTTGGTATTGCTTCGTGATGCCGTCGTTGCTGCTGAACTACTTCGGCCAGGGCGCGCTTCTGATGCATTCGCCGGAAGCGCGCGTGAGTCCGTTCTTCCTGCTCGCACCGGACTGGGCGCTGCTGCCGCTCGTGATTCTCTCGACAATCGCGACCGTCATCGCATCGCAGGCGGTCATCTCGGGCGCCTATTCGCTGACGAGCCAGGCGATCCAGCTCGGCTACGTGCCGCGCATGAAGATCCTGCACACGTCCGAACTCGCGATCGGGCAGATCTATATTCCGCTCGTCAACTGGATGCTGCTTTTCATCATCCTGTGCATCGTGATCGGCTTCAAGAGTTCGGAGAATCTCGCTGCCGCGTACGGCCTCGCCGTCACCGCGACCATGATTGTCACGACGATGCTCGCCTCGGTCGTCATGACCAAGCTCTGGGGCTGGAACAAGGCGGTCGTGACGGGGATCATCAGCGTGTTTTTCCTCGTCGATCTCGGGTTTTTCGGCGCGAGTTTGCTGAAGATCGAGCAGGGTGGCTGGCTGCCGCTGTGCGTCGGCGGGGCGCTGTTCTTCCTGCTGATGACGTGGTACAAGGGCCGCATGATCGTGAAGGACCGCACGGCCGCCGACGGTATCCCGCTGATGCCGTTCCTGCAGGGGCTGCTGGCGCACCCGCCGCATCGCGTGTCGGGGACGGCGATCTACCTGACGGGCAGCGACTCGCTCGTGCCAGTGAGCCTCCTGCACAACCTGAAGCACAACAAGGTGCTGCACGAGCGGACGATTTTCCTGAACTTCGTGACGCGCGACATCCCGTACGTCGACGATTCGGAGCGGCTCGACGTGAAGGACATTAGTGGCGGGCTTTTTCTCGTGAAGGCCGCCTACGGTTTCAACGAGACGCCGGACGTGAAGGCAGTGCTCGAGCAGATCAGCCGCACGCACGCGATGACCTTCGAGCTGATGGACACGTCGTTCTTCATGGCGCGCGAAACGGTCGTGCCGACGGAGTTGCCGGGCATGTCGGTGTGGCGCGAGCGCGTGTTCGCGTGGATGCACCAGAACGCCGCCAAGCCGACCGATTTCTTCAGCATCCCGGCCAATCGCGTGGTCGAGCTGGGCACGAAGATCGAAATTTGAGCGTTGCCCGGCGCATTGAATGCCTTCAGTGCGCCGGCGCTTCCAGTTCCGCCCGCGTAGATGGCCTCGCAACCGCGTGCTGGCGCACCGACCAGCTCACGCCTCCCAGCAGCAGCACGATCGCCAGGACCTCGGGCACGCGCGGCAGCCGTTCGTCGTAGACAAACGCGTAAAGCAGCGCGAAAAGCGTTTCGAACGCGATCATCTGTCCCGAGAGCGTCAGCGGCAGGCGTTTGGACGCCGCATTCCAGAGCGTGTTGCCGAGCCACGAACCGCCGAGCGCGAGCGCGAAACTCACGATCCAGAACGTCTGCCAGCGCCCGGCCGGCACGCTCGCCTGCACGGTGCCCGCGGGCAGCATCAGCACGACGAGCCATAGCGCGCCCCCCAATACGCCCGTCACGATGCCCCACAGGATCGCCCACTCGTTGCCGTCGAAATGGGTGTTCGCCTGCAGGTAGCGTGCGTTGACGACCGCGTACCACGTCCACGAGAGGAGCGCGCCCACCGCGCACGCGAGGCCGCCGAGCTTCGTCATGACGCTGGTGGCGTTGCCGCCGGCGTCGCTGAAGACGTCGATGTTGATGCACGCGATGCCGGCGATAACCATCACGAGCGGCCAGAACAGGCGCTTGAGGTCGATCGCGCCGTGATCGCGCCGCCCGGCGAGCGTCACGGTGACGGGCAAAATCCCGACGATCAGCGAGGAGGGCGCGACGCCCACCATCTGCACGGCGGTCGCGAGCAGCATGTAGTAGAGCAGGTTGCCGACCAGCGCCAGCTTGACGAGCGCGATGAGGTCCGCGCGTGTGAGTTTTGCGGCGAGCCGCCGCGCGAACGGCAGCGCGAACGCAAGCGAGACGAGTCCGTACATCACGTACCGGCCGCTGCTCAGGAGGAGCGGCGAAAAATCGGGCAGCAGTCGCGGCGCGAGAAAAATGAAGCCCCAGATTGCCCCTGCCATTACCCCATATGCCACGCCGCGCTGCATCGTCTGCTCCTGTCTTGGCTCTTGAAGGCGCGGAGAGTAGCACGGGGCAGGGGCGGTTCGTCTTGTCGAAAGCTGCACTCCGATGCCGTTTTCGACCCCGCGTGCGAGCCGATAGCGCGGAAGGCCAAACCGAAAATCAGCCGAAAACGACGCGAAAAGAAAAGCGAAATGAGGGTGGAAAATAGGCCCGGAAATTGCGACGGATTCACGTAAGCCAATGTTCGGTCAGTGAAAAACCGGGGAACTATCGGTATAATCTGCTTTTGCGCCCATAGGATTTGCCATGCGTCTGATCCAGAAAGCACTCACGTTCGATGACGTGCTGCTCGTGCCCGCGTTTTCCAACGTTCTCCCGCGCGACACCACCCTTAAATCCCAGCTGACCCGCAAGATTTCCCTCAACATGCCCCTCGTGTCCGCCGCCATGGACACCGTCACCGAAGGGCGCCTCGCCATCGCGATGGCCCAGATGGGCGGCGTCGGCATCGTCCACAAGAACCTCACCGCTGCCGAACAGGCCCGCGAAGTCGCGAAAGTGAAGCGCTTCGAGTCGGGCGTCGTGCGTGATCCGATCACCGTGCCGCCGCAAATGCGCGTGCGCGACGTCATCGCGCTGACGCAGCAGCACGGCATTTCGGGCTTTCCGGTCGTCGAGGGGCCGAAGCTGATCGGCATCGTCACCAATCGCGACCTGCGCTTCGAAGAACGCATGGACGAGCCGGTGCGCAACATCATGACGCCGCGCGAGCGCCTCGTGACGGTCAAGGAAGGCACGCCGCTCGCCGAAGCGAAGGCGCTGATGCACAGCCACCGGCTGGAGCGCGTGCTGGTCGTGAACGACGCGTTCGACCTGCGCGGCCTCATGACGGTCAAGGACATCACCAAGCAGACCGAACACCCGGACGCCTGCAAGGACGAACACGGCAAGCTGCGCGTCGGCGCGGCGGTGGGTGTCGGCGCCGATAACGAAGAGCGCGTCGAGCTGCTGGCGGCGGCGGGCGTCGACGTGATCGTCGTCGATACCGCGCACGGCCACAGCCAGGGCGTGCTCGAGCGCGTGCGCTGGGTCAAGCAGAAGTATCCGCACATCGAAGTGATCGGCGGCAATATCGCGACGGCCGAAGCTGCCAAGGCGCTCGTCGAGTACGGCGCGGACGGCGTGAAGGTCGGAATCGGCCCGGGCTCGATCTGCACGACGCGGATCGTCGCAGGCGTCGGCGTGCCGCAGATCACGGCGGTGTCGAACGTGTCGGAAGCGTTGAAGGGCAGCGGCGTGCCGGTGATCTCCGACGGCGGCGTGCGCTTCTCCGGCGACGTCGCGAAGGCGCTTGCCGCCGGCGCGAACGCGGTCATGATGGGCAGCATGCTCGCGGGCACGGAAGAGTCGCCCGGCGACGTATTCCTGTTCCAGGGCCGCCAGTACAAGGCGTATCGCGGCATGGGCTCGGTCGGTGCGATGAAGGACGGCGCCGCCGATCGCTACTTCCAGGACAACTCGGCGAACATCGACAAGCTCGTGCCGGAAGGCATCGAAGGCCGCGTCGCCTACAAGGGCTCGGTCAACGCGATCCTGTTCCAGGTGGTCGGTGGCGTGCGGGCGAGCATGGGCTACTGCGGCTGCCGCACGATTCTGGAGATGCACGACAAGGCCGAGTTCGTGCAGATCACGGCGGCGGGCATGCGCGAATCGCACGTCCACGACGTCCAGATCACCAAGGAAGCGCCCAACTACCACGTGGACTAAACCATGAAACCGTTGCTGCGAGCCGTACTCGTCGTCAATGCCCTGATTTTTCTCGCGTTCGGCGTGCTGTTCCTGCTGACGCCCTGGGCTGCGTTGTACAGCGCGCTGCAACTCGTTCAGGTGCAGCCTGCGTTCGCCGGGCAACTGTTCGGCATCGCGCTCGTCGGATTGGCGTGGCTGTCGTTTCACGCGGCCGTCAACGGCGCGCTGACGGTGACGGCCGCAAGGGTGTCGGGGCATGTCGAATGGCTGTCGGGCGTTGTCATGCTCGTGTGGCTGCTCGGGCTTCGGACGCCGGAACTCGCCGGCTTCGGGCAGGTGGTCTCCGCGCTGACCGGCGTGATCCTGCTGATCCTCGGGCTCGGCAGCGTGCGGCTCGCGGGCGCGGTGCGCCGGCGCGAGCGGGCACAGGCGGCGGGCGCGGTGGCGGCGGATCGCGCTGAAAAGCGCGCGGCGGTAAAGCGCGAGGATGTTCGCGCGACGCCCGCGCCTGCTACGGCTACGACACCCGCTGGCCGTCGCGTCGATCCGCTGGCGGGCGAGCCTGTCGCGGGCGAGGCGCTGGATGTCGGAACGCGGCCCGCGGCGCGAGCGCCGGCAGCCACAGCGATCGATCCTGCGACCGGCCGCAGCATCGATCCGGTCACCGGCCGCACGATCGACCCCGTGACCGGCCGCACGATTGAGCCAACGATTGCCAGAACCATCGATCCCGCCACCGGCAGAACCATCGACCCTGTGACGGGCGAGCGCACGGAACCGCGTTTGACGCCGGACCCGCTGCGCCCCGATACGCGATGAAAACCGCATGAGCGAAGCGCGCCTCAACCGAACCGGGCGTTTCGCCATGACCTGTACTCCAGCGGTCGGCCTTCGCGCCGGCCGTCGATTTTTTGGCGGGAGCCGGACGTCGCGATGACGCCGACCCCGCGCCCCCATTACCGCAACCGTTTACTTCGCCTTTGGCCGCTGCCATGCACGACAAAATCCTGATCCTCGATTTCGGCTCCCAAGTCACCCAGTTGATCGCGCGACGCATCCGCGAATCGCACGTCTACTCGGAAATCCATCCGTACGACGTCGACGAGGCGTTCATCCGTGAGTTCGCGCCCAAGGGCATCATCCTGTCGGGCGGGCCTAATTCGGTCACGGAAGCCGGCTCCCCGCGCGCCCCGCAGATCGTATTCGACCTGGGCGTGCCGGTTCTCGGCATCTGCTACGGGATGCAGACGATGGCCGACCAGCTCGGCGGCAAGGTCGAGCTCGGCAAGCTGCGCGAGTTCGGCTATGCGGAAGTGCGTGCGCACAACCACACGGGCTTCCTGAACGACATCGAGGATTTCAAGGATGACTCCGGCCACGGCATGCTGAAGGTGTGGATGAGCCACGGCGACAAGGTGGCCGACATGCCGGCCGGCTTCAGGCTGATGGCATCGACACCGTCGTGCCCGATCGCCGCGATGGCCGACGACGAGCGCCGCTTCTACGGCCTGCAATGGCACCCGGAAGTCACGCACACGGTGCAGGGCCGCGCGATGCTCGATCGCTTCGTGCTCGAGCTGTGCGGTGCGACGCCCGATTGGGAGATGGGGCATTACATCGACGAAGCCGTCGAGAAGATTCGCGCGCAAGTCGGCGACGAGCATGTGATTCTCGGCTTGTCGGGCGGCGTGGATTCGTCGGTGGCGGCGGCGCTGTTGCATCGCGCGATCGGCGATCAGCTGACGTGCGTGTTCGTCGATCACGGCCTTTTGCGCCAGAAGGAAGCCGAGCAGGTCATGACGACTTTTGCCGATCATCTCGGCGTGAAGGTGATCCACGTCGATGCGAGCACGGTGTTCTTGTCGAAGCTCGCGGGCGTGACCGATCCCGAGGCGAAGCGCAAGATCATCGGCGCGGAATTCGTCGAGGTGTTTCAGGCCGAGGCGAACAAGCTGAAGGATGCGAAGTGGCTCGCGCAGGGGACGATTTATCCGGACGTGATCGAATCGGCGGGCAAGGGAAAGAAGGGCGCGCATACGATCAAGAGCCATCACAATGTGGGCGGCTTGCCGGAGACGTTGAACCTGAAGCTGCTGGAGCCGCTGCGCGAATTGTTCAAGGACGAGGTGCGTGAGCTCGGCGTGAAGCTCGGGCTGCCGCCGGCGATGGTGTATCGGCATCCGTTTCCGGGGCCAGGGCTCGGCGTGCGGATTCTCGGTGAGGTGAAGCGGGAGTTTGCTGACCTGCTGCGTCGCGCGGATGCGATTTTTATCGAGACTTTGCGCACTACGATCGATAAAGAGACGGGGAAATCCTGGTATGACCTCACTAGTCAGGCGTTTGCGGTGTTTTTGCCGGTGAAGAGCGTTGGGGTCATGGGCGATGGGCGGACCTATGAATACGTCGTCGCGCTGCGGGCGGTGCAGACGCTGGATTTCATGACGGCTCATTGGGCGCATCTGCCGCATGAACTGCTCGGGCATGTTTCGAACCGGATTATCAATGAGGTTCGGGGCGTTAATCGGGTGGTTTATGACATTTCGGGGAAACCGCCGGCTACGATTGAGTGGGAGTGAGGGGCCGTCTGCGTTGCCTTGAACTGCGCGTAAGAGTGCAATGCCCGCTCTGACCGACTCCCTCTTTTTCGCCATCTACCCCGACGCCGCGGCCGCCGAGCGGCTGTCGCGGCTCGCCGAGCGCGTGCGCGCCGAGCACAGCCTGAAGGGCAAGCCCGCTGCTCCTGATCGTTTTCACGTCACCTTGCATCATCTGGGCGCGTTCGCGGGAGTACCTGAAGACGTGGTCATGGTCGCGTGTGACGCCGCGTCGAGAATCGCATTGCCGCCGGTTGGCATCGCGTTCGATCGCACTTCAAGTTTCCCGGGCAGACGAAGCAAAAGGCCATTCGTCCTGCGCACGGCCCCGGATGCTATAGCCAACGGATTGCTCGACCTTTACACCGGGTTGGGCGTCGAACTGCAAACCGCCGGCCTCGCGATCAAGGCGAATTCGCATTACACCCCGCACGTGACCTTGCTCTACGACGAGCACCATCTTTCCGAACAAACCGTCGATCCGATCTCGTGGACCGTGCGTGAATTCGTCCTGGTGCGGAGTCTGCTCGGGCGGTCGCAATATGTGCCGCTTGGGCGCTGGCAGCTGATTGACTGACCTCGATCGGTGTCTTTACCAATCACAACGGTCGAATCAATAAGTTTTATTAGCTGCCTGCACAATTTTGGCTCGGTCTAATATTTGCGATCAAAATAACGGACGAACAACCGACGCGCCGATGCCGACTTCCCTTGTGAAGACACCAGCAGCACGTACCACCGGATCACCGTGGCGCGACAGGCGCAACGCCGCGGTCATCGCGCACGCGACAAACCGCTCGCTAACGAATCAAGCGCCCCGCGCCGTGCCGCATTCCGCGATCACGCAACTCACCCGCAGCCGTAGACGATGACCCATCCCCGCCTCCTCGAAATCACTCCCCAGACCCACCACGTCCAGATCGACCTCGCGTACGCGACCGATCGCAATTTCACCGGCAAGCCGATCTACAAAGCGGCGCATTGCCTGCTGCTCGAGCCTGCCGAAGCCGCCCTGCGCAAGGCCGTGGACATCGCGAAAACCATCGGCATGACGGTGAAAATATTCGATGCCTACCGCCCGCCGCAGGCTCAGCAGGTCCTTTGGGACTTCCTCCCCGATCCGACCTTCATCGCCGAGCTGGGCCGCGGTTCGAACCACAGCCGGGGCACGGCGATCGACCTGACGCTCGTCGATGCAAGCGGCGCCGAACTCGACATGGGGACGGGTTTCGACGCGATGGTCGCCGCCTCCGAGCACTTCCACCCCGGCTTGCCGGAGCAGATCCAGAAAAACCGCACGCTGCTGCTCGGCGTGATGCACGGCGCAGGGTTCACGCACATCGCGAGCGAATGGTGGCATTACGAGCTGCCGGGATCGCGCGAACGCCCGGTGATCGACAACAGCGAAAGCGGCCCGCTGCGCCTGATGTAAGCCGAACAGCAACCTACGACACCCCAAAAAAACGGAACGCGATATGAAACTGGTTTTGCGCAACGCACTCGCAACACTTGCAGCACTCGCTGTCGCCTCCACGCTGACACTGACACTGACGCCAGGCCAAACGCAGGCAGCAACCCCGAAAGACATGTTCGTCATGGCCACGCTCCTCGACGAATTCACCACCCTCGACCCCGGCGAAATCTACGAACTCGTCCCCGAGGAATACGTCGCGAACACCTACGATCGTCTGGTGCGCGTCGATCTGAAGGACCCGTCGAAGTTCAATGGCGACGTCGCACAATCGTGGACGGTCAGCCCCGACGGCCTCACGTTCACCTTCAAGATCCGCCCCGGCCTCAAGTTCCATTCCGGCAACCCGCTCACCGCCGATGACGTCGCGTGGTCGATCCAGCGCACGGCGCTGCTCGACAAGGGCGCAGCGGCCGTGCTCGCGGGCATCGGCCTGACGAAGGCCAACGCGTTGCAGAACGTGAAGAAAATCGACGACACCACTGTCTCGATCACCACCGACCAGAAGTACGCGCCGACCTTCGTGCTCAACGTGCTCGGCGCGTGGCCGGCGTCGGTGATCGACCGCAAGCTCGCGGAGTCGCACCAGAAGGACACCGACTTCGGAAACGAGTGGCTGAAGACCAACGAAGCCGGCTCGGGCGCCTACAAGCTCGTGAAGTGGACCGCGAACGATTCGATCGTCCTGCAGCGCTTCGACGGCTATCGTCTGCCGCTCGCGATGAAGCGCATCGTGCTGCGTCATGTGACGGAAGCCGCGAGCCAGCGCCTGATGATCGAGAACGGCGACATCGACGTTGCGCGCGACCTGAGCCCCGACGACCGCGACACGCTCTCGAAGGCGGGCAAGATCAAGGTCACGTCGGTGCCTCAGGCGACGCTGATGTATCTCGGCCTGAACAACAAGAACCCGAATCTTGCGAAGTCGGAAGTGCAGGAAGCGATGAAGTGGCTCATCGACTATCAGGGCATTCAGAAGAACGTGATCCGCACGACCTACAAGGTTCATCAGACGTTCCTGCCCGAAGGCTTCCTCGGCACGCTGAACACGAACCCGTATCACCAGGACGTCGCGAAGGCGAAGGCGCTGCTCGCGAAGGCCGGTCTTGCCGATGGCTTCACCGTCAGGATGGACGTGCGCAACGACTATCCGTACAGCGAGATCGCGCAGGCGGTGCAGGCGAACCTCGCGCTCGGCAACATCAAGGTCCAGCTGATGCCGAGCGACAACAAGCAGACGCTCGGCCGCTATCGCGCGCGTCAGCACGACATTTACATCGGCGAATGGTCGGCGGATTACATCGATCCGCACAGCAACGCGCAGGGCTTCGCGTGGAACCCCGACAACTCCGATAAGTCGAGCTACAAGATGCTCGCGTGGCGCAACTCGTGGGACATCCCCGGACTCACGAAGGAGACACTCGCGGCGCTCGCGGAATCGTCGACGACGAAGCGCGCGCAGATGTATCAGGCGATGCAAAAGGAGATGCTCGCGAAGTCGCCCTTCGTGATCATGTTCGAGAAGGTGTCGCAGGTGGCGGCGCGGCCGGGCGTGACGGGCCTCGAAGTCGGGCCGATCAACGACCTCGTTTCGTATCGCGACCTGAAGAAGCAATAAGTGTCGACGCCGCTTTCGACATTCGACCGCATCCGCGCGCTTTCGGAGCGGCGGCGCGGCGTGCGCTGGATACTGCTGCTTGCGCGCTGGATCACGATGCTCTTGATCACGTTCACGGGCTTGCTCGCGATCACGTTCTTCATCGGCCGCAAGATTCCGATCGATCCGGTGCTCGCGATCCTCGGCGATCGCGCATCGGAGACGGCGTACGCCGCCGCGCGCCTGCGGCTCGGCCTCGACAAGCCGCTTATCGAGCAATTCCTGATCTATTCGCGCGACGTGCTGCATGGCCAGCTCGGCGTGTCGCTGCTGACGGCGAATCCGGTCATCGACGACATTCGCCGCGTCTTCCCCGCGACGCTCGAACTCGCGACGCTGTCGATCATCGTCGGCGTTGCGATCGGCGTGCCGCTCGGCGTGATCGCGGCCGTGCGCCACAACCGGTGGATCGATCACGTCGCGCGCTTCGTCGGCCTGATCGGCAGTTCGGTGCCGGTGTTCTGGCTCGCGCTGATGGGCCTCTTGCTGTTCTACGCGCGGCTGCACTGGGTTTCCGGCCCGGGCCGCGTCGATCCGATGTACGACGGCATGGTCGAGACGCGCACCGGCAGCCTGCTCGCCGATTCACTGATCGCGGGCGAGTGGGACGTGTTCGCCAACGCGTTCTCGCATGTCGTGCTGCCGGCGGGCATCCTCGCGTTCTATTCGATAGCGTACCTGAGCCGCATGACGCGCTCGTTCATGCTCGACCAGTTGAGCCAGGAATACGTGACGACCGCGCGCGCGAAGGGTCTTTCCGAACAGCGCGTGATCTGGCGGCATGCGTTCGGCAACATCGCGGTGCCGCTTCTGACGGTGATCGCGCTCGCGTACAGTTACCTGCTCGAAGGTTCGGTGCTGACGGAGATCGTGTTCGCGTGGCCCGGCATCGGCTCGTATCTGACGGGCGCGCTCCTCAACGCCGACATGAACGCCGTGCTCGGCAGCACACTCGTGATCGGCGCCACCTTTATTACGCTGAACCTGCTGACCGATGCGCTCTATCGCGTGTTCGATCCGCGGGCGCGCTGACGTCGGATGCCCATGCCTCAATCAACCGAAGATTCGACCCAGGACTGGCCCATGAGCAAGCAGCGCGGGCATCTCAAGGCGTGGCTTCTCACCGATACTCCCGCGTCGCGGAGACAGGCGGCGCTCGGCCGCGCGTATCGGCGCTGGCGGCGCTTTTCGAGCAATCCGCTCAGCATGTTCGGCCTGGCGATTCTCGTGCTGCTGATCGTGGTGGCGGCCGTCGGTCCGATGATCGTGACGCAAGACCCGCTGCAGCAAACGCTCTCCGACCGCCTGATGCAGCCGGGTTCTGCCGCGCACTGGTTCGGCACCGATCAGCTCGGCCGCGACATCCTGTCGCGGCTCGTGCATGGCTCGCGTCTCACGCTGAGCATCGCGATGCTCGTCGTCGTGCTGGTGGTGCCCGTGGGCTTGCTGATCGGCACGACGTCGGGCTTTTGCGGCGGTTTCGTCGATACGGTGCTGATGCGTCTCACGGACGTCGCGCTCGCGTTCCCCAAGATCGTGCTCGCGCTCGCATTCGCGGCGGCGCTCGGGCCGGGCGTGTTCAACGCGGTCATCGCGATCTCGATCACCGCGTGGCCGCCGTACGCGCGGCTCGCGCGCGCCGAAACGCTGCGGCTCGTGCAGGCGGACTTTATCCACGTGGCGCGGTTGCAGGGCGCGTCGTCGATGCGGATTTTGCTGCGCTATATCGTTCCGCTCTGTTCGTCGTCGGTGCTGGTGCGCGCGACGCTCGACATGGCCGGCATCATCCTCGCCGTCGCGGGGCTCGGCTTTCTCGGTCTGGGCGCCCAGCCGCCAAGTCCTGAATGGGGCTATATGGTCGCGTCGGGCCGCAACGTGCTGCTCGACGCATGGTGGGTCGCGACGATCCCCGGCCTCGCGATCCTCTTCGTGAGCCTCGCGTTCAACCTGCTCGGCGACGGTCTGCGCGACGTTTTCGATCCCCGCCACGGAGGCTGACATGCAGACGCCATCGAATGCGCCGCTGTGCGAGATCGAGAACCTGCGGATCGGCTTTCCGGCCCACGACGGCACGCTCACCGACGCCGTGCGCGGCATCTCGCTCGCGGTGCAAAGGGGAGAGCGGCTTGGCATCGTCGGCGAATCGGGGTCGGGCAAGTCGCTCACGGGGCGCGCGCTGCTCGGGCTTTTGCCGCCGTCGGCGCAATGGTCGGCCGATGCGCTGCGCTTCGAAGGCACCGACCTCCTCGCGATGCGTCCGAAGGAGCGGCGGCGCCTGTGCGGCACGCAGATGAGCATGATCTTGCAGGACCCGAAGTATTCGCTCAATCCGGTGATGACGGTCGCACAGCAAATGCGTGAAGCGTTCAGGCCCCACGAGCCGAAGCTGGGCGCGCGGGCGATGCGCGAGCGGATCGTCGCGGCGCTGGCGGCGGTGCATATCCGCAATCCGGAGCGCGTCGCCGATGCGTATCCGCACGAGCTATCGGGCGGCATGGGGCAGCGCGTGATGATCGCGATGATGGTGTCGGCGGGGCCGCGCCTGCTCATTGCCGATGAACCGACCTCCGCGCTCGACGTGCTCGTCTCGATCCAGGTCCTCGCCGTTCTCGACGAGATGATCGAGAAGCACGACACGGGGCTCATTTTCATCAGCCACGACCTGCCGCTCGTGATGTCGTTCTGCGACCGCGTGGTCGTGATGTACGGCGGGCGCGTGGTTGAAACGTGCGCCGCGCGCGATCTCCAGCACGCGCAGCATCCGTACACGCGCGGGCTGCTCGCGGCCAATCCGCCGCTGACCGATCCGCCCGATGAGCTGCCGACTCTGCGCCGCGACGCCGCGTGGCTTACCGAACCGCTCACCGACGAAAAAGCCGCGCAATGATCGAAGTTCAGAACGCGCACATCCGCTTCAAGACGAACACAGGCTACGCCGACGCCGTGCGCGACGCGTCGTTCCACGTCGATGAAGGCGAGGTCTTCGGGCTCGTCGGCGAATCGGGGTCGGGCAAGTCGACGATCCTGCGCGCGCTCACCGGTCTCGTGCCGCTCGCCGGCGGCGCGATGCAGGTCGCGACGCATTCGCTCGGCAGCAAGATCGACCGCGCGTTCCGCCGCGACGTGCAGATGGTGTTCCAGGACCCGTACGGCTCGCTGCATCCGCGCTTCACGGTCGATCAGACGCTGCGCGAGCCGCTCGCGATCAACGGCATCGGCGAGGAGGACGAGCGCATCCTGAACGCGTTGCGCGAAGTCGGCCTCGGACCGGCGTTTCGCTTTCGCTATGCGCACCAGTTGTCGGGCGGGCAGCGGCAGCGGGTGTCGATCGCGCGGGCGCTGATCGTCGAGCCGCGCGTGCTGCTGCTCGACGAACCGACCTCCGCGCTCGATGTCTCCGTGCAGGCGGAAATCCTGAACCTGCTGCGGCGGCTGCATCGCGAACGCAAGCTGACGATGATCCTCGTGAGCCACAATCTCGCGGTCGTCGGCTTTCTCTGTCAGCGGGTCGCCGTGATGCGTAACGGCGAAGTGGTCGAGCAGCTTTCGATCGACGCCGTCCGCGCGCGCGACGTGAAGCACGAATACACTCGCAGCCTGCTGCTCGCGACGGAGGGCTACAAGCGCAAGGTGGCCGAGGCGATCGGGGTCGATACGGCGTTATGAAGCGGAATTCTGTGCCTGTTGCATAAACGGAACTCGCGTCGAACGCTCGTGCGTTTGGAAGAAATCGTTTTCGGAACTCGCTGATAGAATGGCTGGCTTGATTTCCGATGCCGTCCTGCAATTTTGCGACAAGCGTCGCGGACGGTGTTCCGGCCCCGAGCGGCCGCCCTAACGATATTGCGAAAGACCGGCTGGGCTTCGTGCCCGTAGGCCGATCGTAATCCCCGATGAAACTGCTAGATGCCTTAGTCGAACAGCGGATCAGCGCTGCCGCCGCGCGCGGCGAATTCGACGATTTGCCCGGCGCGGGCGCGCCGCTCCAGTTTGACGACGACGCCCTCGTGCCCGAAGAAGTTCGCGTCGCGAACCGGATCCTGAAAAACGCCGGTTTCGTGCCGCCGGCCGTCGAGCAATTGCGGGCGCTGCGCGACCTGCAGGACGAATTCGACAAAGTCACCGATCCGGCGGCGCGCTGCCGTCTGCAAGCGAAGATGCTTGCGCTCGACATGGCGCTGGAATCCCTGCGCGGCGGCTCGACGGTGCCGCACGAATATCGTCGGCGCATTGCCGAGCGGCTCTCCGAGCGTGCGCAGAACCGCGCGGCGGAGCAGCCGAAGTGAGCGAACCCCCGTCCGACGAACGCGATCGCTATTTCATGGCGCTAGCTCGCGAAGCCGCCAATGAAGCGCGCGCGGCCGGCGAAGTGCCGGTCGGCGCGGTGCTGGTGCGCGGCGACGAAGTCATCGCGACGGGGTTCAATCATCCGATCGGCGGGCACGATCCGTCGGCGCATGCGGAAATGGTAGCGTTGCGCGCGGCCTCGCGGGCGCTCGAAAACTACCGGCTGCCCGGCTGCGAGCTCTACGTTACGCTCGAACCGTGCCTCATGTGCGCGGGCGCGATCATGCATGCGCGCGTCGCGCGGGTGGTGTTCGGCGCGCCGGACCCGAAGACGGGCGCGTGCGGCAGCGTCGTCGACGTGTTCGCCAACGAGCGGCTAAATCACCACACGACCGTCGTCGGCGGCGTGCTTGCCGACGAATGCGGCCACGCGCTGCGCAATTTCTTCGCCGAACGCCGGCAGCTCGCACGCGAGGAGCGCGACGCCCGCCGCGCGCGCGAAGTGGCGTTCACTCTCCCGACTTCTTCAGATACTCCATGATCGTCAAGCCCCGCACCATCGATTTCGTGGCGCCTTCCGGCTATCCGCACGATCCTGCGGCCGTCGAGCGGGGACTTCAGCGGCTGCGGGCGCAGGGACATCGGTTGGAGAACCTGCACGCGACGCAGCGGCGCTTCCAGCGCTTCGGCGGCACCGACAGCGAGCGCGCCGCCGATCTGAACCGTCTCGCCGACCCCGCGCGGCGGCTGCCGGACATCGTGCTTGCGGTGCGCGGCGGTTACGGCGCGTCACGCATCCTTCATGGCCTCGATTTCGACGGTCTGCAACGGCGCCTGGAAGACCGCCCGATCGCGATCGTCGGCCACAGCGATTTCACCGCGATCCAGTGCGCGCTCTACGCCCGCGCCGGGCTGAAGAGCTTCGGTGGACCGATGTTCGCGGGCGACTTCGGCGCTGAGCATCCGAGCACGTTCACCATGCAGAACTTCTGGACCGCGATCACGCGCCCGGCGTTCACCGTGTCGGGCAACACGCCACAACAGCAATCGGTCGATGCAACCGGCATGCTGTGGGGCGGCAATCTCGCGATTCTGGCGTCGCTGGTCGGCACGCCGTATATGCCGCCGGTGGAGGGGGGTATCCTGTTCATCGAGGACGTGAACGAGCATCCGTTCCGTATCGAACGGATGATTTACCAGTTGCACCAGTCGGGCGTGCTCGGGCGGCAGCAGGCGCTCGTGATGGGCGAATTCTCCGGCGGACGCCTTTCGGACTACGACAACGGCTATTCCCTTGACACGATGCTGGAGCAGGTGCGCGCGGTGATCGGCATTCCGGTTGTAACGGGCCTCCAGTTCGGACACGTCGAGAATCTTCTGACGCTGCCGTTCGGCGCGACGGCGCATCTCGTCGCGCGTGCGCAGGGCTTCACGATGAAGCTGAGCGACTATCCGCATCTCGCGTAAGTTTTGTGATTTTTCGGGCGCCCGGTCGGGGCGCTTTTTACAACTTCATTCACGCAACTAACGGTCTATATTCAATCTCTCCGAGTTAACCCGCAAGTTGCCCGTACGAACCTCTTTGTCGACAAAAAAGTGCGGTCAATGATGACAAAATGTTTAGAAATAGGCGCGGAGGCCCTTCACCATTGGCTTGCACGCCGACTCATTTCATTCCAAACACGATTGCCGACAATTCCTAAATTGAATTGTTGACAATCTTTATGTCGCTTCTAAGATGTACAACATGCGAGTGAGCACATCATGTCCGACCCGAAACCGATTGCTGCAGTCGTCATCAGTGCCAATGCGAATGCCGAGTCGATCGCCGAGAACATCCGCGCCGCGATCCTCGAGCATCGCCTCGCGCCCGGCGCGAAGCTGACGGAAGCGCAACTCTGCGAAGTGTTCGAGGTGAAGCGGGGCACGGTGCGGCAGGCGCTCGCGCAACTGGCAGGCGAGCGGCTCGTCGATCTGGAGCCGAATCGCGGCGCATTTGTCGCGAGTCCGTCGCTGCAGGAAGTGCATGAAGTGTTCGAGATGCGCCGGATCATCGAAATGGCGGTAGTCGAGCGGATCTGCAGCGGACACGGCACGCGACGCCTGAAGTCGATCGGCGCGACCATCGGACGCGAACGACGCGCCTTCGAGAGCCACGATTTTTCGTCGTGGATCAGGCTCTCGGGCGAGTTCCATACGGAACTCGCCTCGCTGACGGGCAACACGGTGCTGTGCGAATGCCTGTCCGGTCTGGTTGCGCGTTCGACGCTGATCTCGGCGCTGTACGAATCACTCGGCAAGAGTTCGTGCTCGTTCGAGGATCACGAAGAGATCCTCACCGCGCTCGATGCCGCCGATGCCCCGAAGGCCACCGAACTGATGTCGCGGCATCTGCGGGATGTCGAATTGAAGATGCTGGAGCGGCCGGCGCGTGGCGCGGTCGATCTGCGCGAAGTATTTGCGAAGCCTGCCGAGCGTTGAGAGACGCGAAGCACGGTGTGCAGTAACGGAAAGCCGGCCAGGACCGGCACCGACCGAAGATCAGATGGAGACCGTGCCCCGCCAGAGGACACGCAAGCAGCACACGAAGCAAGACACTCAGCCGATTGCGCGCGAAAAGACGCAGCAACGGCATCACTGAACAGGGCGCTCTGCTTGAGCGCGAAATGAAAGCCGTCCGGGCGTCGTATCAAGGGCTGGCCAGCAGCATGGCCCGTCGATACACCGCCAGGAGAGTCTCGCAAGTCCGCAAGTACTGCGCGTAAAAAGCCAAGGTATCCGAATCGGCGCACCCCGCGTCGAGCCGCGCATTGGTCGAATTTCATTACCCATTTGCCTTTCTCATCGAAGGAGAAGTCATGGCCCAGTTCAGTGCTACGTCCAGCGAATCCTCGCTGCCACCGTACGACGGCGAAGCATCCGCCCACGATTCGCACATGCCCGCCGGCTACAGCGATCGTCTCTATAACGAGGACCTCGCGCCGCTCAAGCAACAGACCTGGGGCGCGTACAACATCTTCGCGTTCTGGATGTCCGACGTGCACAGTGTCGGCGGCTACGTGTTCGCGGGCAGTCTCTTCGCGCTCGGTCTCACGAGCTGGCAGGTGCTGGTGTCGCTTTTGATCGGCATCGGACTCGTGAACGCGCTCTGCAACCTGATCGCGAAACCGAGCCAGCAGGCCGGCGTGCCCTATCCGGTCGCGTGCCGCGCGACCTTCGGCGTACTCGGCGCCAACATTCCCGCCGTGCTGCGCGGGCTGATCGCGGTCGCATGGTACGGAATCCAGACGTTTCTTGCTTCGAGCGCGCTCGTGATAGTCGTGCTCAAGTTCGTCCCGCAATGGATGCCTTACGCGGACGTCCACCAGCACGGCTTCGTCGGCTTGTCGGCGCTCGGCTGGGCGGGCTTCATGCTGCTCTGGGTGCTGCAGGCCATCGTGTTCTGGCGCGGCATGGAGATGATCAAGAAGTTCATCGACTTCGCCGGCCCCGCCGTCTACGTCGTAATGTTCATGCTCGCGGGCTACATGGTGTGGCGCGCCGGCCTGAAGAACATCGGCCTGAACCTCGGCGGCGTGAAGTACCACGGCATGGAAGTCGTGCCGGTCATGATCACGGCAATTTCGCTTGTGGTCTCGTACTTCTCCGGCCCGATGCTCAACTTCGGCGACTTCTCGCGATACTGCAAGAGCTATCGCAGCGTGAAGCGCGGCAACTTCTGGGGCCTGCCGGTCAACTTCCTGGCGTTCTCGCTCGTCACCGTCATCACGACCGCCGCGACGCTGCCGGTGTTCGGCCAACTGATCACCGATCCGGTTGAAACCGTGGGCCGCATCGATCACCCGACGGCCGTGATCCTCGGCGCGCTGACCTTCACGATTGCGACAATCGGCATCAACATCGTGGCGAACTTCGTGTCGCCGGCCTTCGACTTCTCGAACGTCGCGCCGCGTCACATCAGCTGGCGCATGGGCGGGATGATGGCGGCAGTGGCATCGATCTTCATCACACCGTGGAACCTGTTCAACAACCCGGCCGTTATCCACTACACGCTCGACGTGCTCGGCAGCTTCATCGGACCGCTCTACGGCGTCCTGATCGTCGACTTCTTCCTCGTCAAGCGCGGCAAGCTCGTGGTGGACGATCTGTACACGGTGTCGGAAACGGGCCGCTACTGGTACACGAAGGGCGTGAATCGCCGTGCGGTCGCGGCATTGTTGCCGGCGGCGCTGATCGCGGTGCTCTGCGTGATGATTCCGTCGCTCGAAGGCGCTGCTAACTTCTCGTGGTTCATCGGCGCGGGCCTCGCCGCGGTGTTCTACTGGTTCCTGGCAGACAAGAAGGCTTCGAACTAAGCTTTAGCGATACACAGCGCCGGCCCCTCGCGTGCACATGAGCGGTGCCGGCGTTGCAGAAAACGAAATCCGAAGGAGCAGGACCATGCGAATCAAACTGATCAACCCCAATACGACGCAGCGCATGACCGAGTCGATGGGGCGTTGCGCGAAAGAAGTGGCATCGCCCGGCACGGAAATCGTGGCCGTGAGTCCGACGATGGGGCCGCCTTCGATCGAAGGCTACTACGACGAGGCGATCGCGTCGCTCGGCTTGCTGGCGGAGATCGAGTCGGGCGAGCGCGAGGGTTTCGACGGCTACGTGATCGCGTGCTTCGGCGACCCCGCGCTCTACGCGGCGCGCGAACTGGCGCGCGGGCCGGTGATCGGCATCGCGGAAGCGGCGATGCACGCGGCGAGCGTGATCGCGCCGGGCTTCTCGGTCGTGACGACGCTGGCGCGCACCTGCGGCATGGCGTGGCATCTGGCGGAGCGCTACGGCATGACGCGCTTCTGCAAGAACGTGCGGGCAACGGACGTCGCCGTGCTCGATCTCGACGTGCCGGGGTCGGCTGCGCGCAACATCATCATCGACGAATGCCGCCGCGCGCTCGACGAGGACGGGTCGGATGCGATCGTGCTGGGCTGCGCGGGCATGGCGGAGTTCTGCCACGAAGTCGAAGATGCGATCGGCGCGCCGGTCGTCGAGGGCGTGACGGCCGCCGTGAAATGGGCCGAGGCGCTCATCGCGCTGAAGTTGCACACGTCGAAACGCGGCGATTTCGCACGGCCGCTGCCAAAACGCTACGACGGCGTACTCGCCGACTACAGCCCGAGAGAGAGCCATATACACCGCAAGTGACCCGCATTATCTGCGCCGCCATATGGGCGCACCGGGGTGTTTTCGCTACACTGGACCATCGATCCACCGTCCGTTTTCAACCTTGTTATCGCTATGTCCAACGATCCGAACTATCCGCGCGACCTGATCGGCTACGGCCGCCACCCGGTGCAGGCGAACTGGCCGGGACGCGCACGCGTCGCCGTGCAGTTCGTCCTGAACTACGAGGAGGGCGGCGAAAACTGCGTACTCCACGGCGATCCGGGCTCGGAGCAGTTTTTGTCGGAGATCGTCGGCGCGGCGTCGTACCCGTCGCGTCACATGAGCATGGAGTCGATCTACGAATACGGATCGCGCGCGGGCGTCTGGCGCATCCTGCGCGAGTTCGAGAAGCGCAACATGCCGCTCACGGTGTTCGGCGTCGGCATGGCGATCGAGCGGCACCCCGAACTCGCACGGGCGTTCGTCGAACTGGGGCATGAGATCGCGTGTCATGGCTATCGATGGATCCATTACCAGGACATGTCGCCGGAGCGCGAGGCAGAGCATATGCGCCTCGGCATGGACGCGATCGAGCGCGTGACGGGCGTGCGGCCGCTCGGCTGGTACACCGGCCGTGACAGTCCCAACACGCACCGGCTGGTGGCGGAACACGGCGGCTTCCTCTACGACTCCGACAACTACGGCGACGACCTGCCGTTCTGGATGGACGTCGAAGTAACGGGCGGCGCCAATTGCCCGCAACTGATCGTGCCGTACACGCTCGACACCAACGACATGCGTTTCGCCACGCCGCAGGGTTTCAACACGGGCGAGCACTTTTTCACCTATCTGCGCGATGCGTTCGACGTCCTTTACGAAGAAGGCGACGAAGCGCCGAAGATGCTCTCCATCGGCATGCATTGCCGCCTGCTCGGACGCCCGGGGCGTTTTCGCGGCTTGCAGCGTTTTCTCGATCACATCGAAAAACATGACCGCGTGTGGGTGACGCGTCGCGTGGATATCGCGCGGCACTGGCGCGAACATCACCCTTATGAAGGCGGCAAACAAACCAACGGGACGACGGCATGAAGGCGATGCACTACACACTCGATCAACTCAACGCACTGCCCACTGAAACGTTCGTGACCGTGCTCTCGGGCATCTTCGAGCACTCGCCGTGGGTGGCTGAAGCAGCAGCACCGCAACGGCCGTTCGCAAGCGTCGATGCCTTGCACGTCATGATGTCGGGCGCGGTGGAAGCGGCGGGCGACGAGCGGCAGCTCGCGCTCATCAACGCCCACCCGGAGCTTGCGGGCAAGGCGGCGGTGCGCGGCGAACTCACCGAGGAATCGACTCGCGAGCAAAGCGGCGCGGGCCTCAACCTATGTACGCAGGAAGAATTCGACCGCTTGCAGGCGCTCAACGCTGCGTATCGCGAGAAGTTCGGCTTCCCGTTCATCCTCGCCGTACGCGGTTACGACCGCCACGGCATCATCGCGAACTTCGAGGAGCGCGTGAATCACAGCCGCGCCGACGAGCTTCGCACCAGTCTCGATCAGATCTACCGGATCGCACGCTTCAGGCTCGATGACCTGATCAGCGCCTGAATCCGTTTTTCACCGCAGAAAGTACAAGGACGAAGACAATGGCAATCCCGACACTCGATCCCAACGCGCCCGAATTCACGCGCCGTTATGTGAACCTCGCGGACCCGCGTCTCGGCGCGCAGGCGCTCGAGGCGAGCGACGACTTCTTCGCGCCGAAAGAGCGCATGCTGAACCCGGAGCCGGCAGTATTCATCCCCGGCAAGTTCGACGACCACGGCAAGTGGATGGACGGCTGGGAAACGCGCCGCAAGCGCTCGACCGGCTACGACTGGTGCGTGATCAAGCTGGCGCGCCCGGGCGTGATCAAGGGCATCGATCTCGACACGAGCCACTTCACCGGCAACTTCCCGCCGGCGGCATCGATCGAAGGCGCGCACGTCGCCGATGGCGCGGCACCGAACCAGTCGACGAAATGGACCGAAATCGTCCCGTCGACCACGCTCCAGGGCAACAGTCACCACTATCTCGACGTCAACGTCGAGCAGCCGGTCACGCACCTGCGCGTGAACATTTATCCGGACGGCGGTATCGCGCGTCTGCGGGTGTACGGCCAGCCGCAGCTCGACTGGAGCGCCGCGAGCAAGAACGAACTGTTCGACCTCGCCGCGATGGAAAACGGCGCGTACCTCGTCAACACGAACAACCAGCACTTCGGGCTCGCCTCGACGCTTTTGATGCCGGGCCGTGGCGTGAACATGGGCGACGGCTGGGAAACGCGCCGCCGCCGCGAGCCGGGCAACGACTGGTGTATCGTCGCGCTCGCGCAGCCGGGCATCATCAAGAAGATCGAAGTCGATACCGCGCACTTCAAGGGCAACTATCCGGATCGCTGCTCACTGCAGGCGGCATACGTGACGGGCGGCACCGACAGTTCGCTCATCACGCAGGCGATGTTCTGGCCGGTGCTGCTCGGCGAGCAGAAGCTGCAGATGGACAAGCAGCATTTCTTTGAGTCGGAACTGGCGGCGCTCGGGCCCGTGACGCACGTGCGCTTCAACATCATCCCGGACGGCGGCGTATCGCGTCTGCGTCTTTTCGGAACGCTCGCATGAAAAAGCTCGCTATCGAACCGTTGACGCGTGCTGCGTTCAAGCCTTTTGGCGACGTCATCGAGCTCGATGGCGCGAAGCAGATCCCGATCAACCTCGGCACGACAATCCGTTTTCACGATCTCGCGAACATCGACGTCGAAAGTGAAAACGGCCGGCCGCTCGTGAACCTTTTTCGCGGTGAGCCGCGCATGCTGCCGTTCGAAGTCAAGATGCTCGAACGGCATCCGCTCGGCAGCCAGGCGTTCGTGCCGCTGAACGACAAGCCGTATCTGGTCGTCGTGGCGCCGGCTGGCGACCTGGATGAAGGCGCGATTCGTGCATTCGTCACGCGCGGGTGGCAGGGCGTGAATTACGCGAAGGGCGTCTGGCACCATCCGCTGATCGCGCTCGATGACGTGAGCGATTTCATCGTCGTCGATCGCGGTGGCGATGGGTTGAATCTCAACGAGCAGGATCTGCGCGAATCGTTGTGGCTGACTGAAGAAGCGATGCGCTGACACGGCGAAGCACACAGCGGCAACATGAAAAGGACCAGGCGACTGGTCCTTTTTGTCATATGTAGTGATCGCTGAATCAACGTGCCGGATCGAGCGGCTCGACGGTATTACAATCGGCTTTCTAGTGCCGATTCGCGGCGCGGGCTGGCTGGGCGCAGACTAAAAAAACGCACGGCGCCCGGCTCAAGGAGATCACGATGATGACGGAACCGCAGAAAGAACACGCCTGGCTGATGAAGCTGTGCGGCGACTGGACTTCGAAGGGCGAGGCGATATGCGAACCCGGCGCCGCGCCCGACACGTGGGAAACCACGGAGCACGTGCGCTCGCTCGGCGGCCTGTGGGTGCTGTGCGAGGGGCGCGGCGAGATGAAGGACGGCAGCGTCATGACGTCGGTGATGACGATCGGCTACGATCCGCAGATCAAGGAATACGTCGGCAACTTCGTGGCGTCGATGATGACGCACATGTGGATCTACGAAGGCGCACTCGACGCCGACGAAAAAGTGCTCACGCTCAACACCGAAGGCCCGGTCTTCACGGAGCCCGGCAAGTACACGAAGTACAAGGACGTGATCGAACTGATCGATGACGATCACCGCACGCTCACGTCGTTCATCCTGATGGACGACGGTACGTGGTTCCAGATGATGCGCGCCGACTACTGGCGCAAGATATAACAAGCGTATGCGCACGAAGAAAGAGGCCATGAATTTGCATTCATGGCCTCTTTGCATTGGAGCCAAGAAAAACCGCTTACTTCACCGCACCGCCATCGAACCACGCGGCGATCTTCTGGCGCTCCGCATCGGTCATCTGCGTGACGTTGCCGAGCGGCATCGCCTTCAGCGTTACCGCCTGCTGATGCACGCGCTGGGCGTTCTGCGAAATCTCGTCGGGCGTATCGAGCATCACGCCGGCCGGGGCGCTGCCCATCATCGTCGGATGCGCGGAGTGGCACGACGCGCAACGCTGCTGGATGATCGGCGCAATATCGGCGACCTTGATCGCGGGGGCGCCTGCCACTTGAACCTGCGCGGGCGAGGGCTTCGGCATCGTCCAGCTGAACGCGCCGAGCACGAGCACGAGGCCGGCCACCGGCAGATACCACAACTGCTGGCCGCGATGGCGCATCACGAAGAACTGTCGGATCAGCGCGCCCGCCAGCATGATGAGCAGCAGAATCAGCCAGTTGTACTGGTGCGTGTAAGTCATCGCGTAGTGGTTCGACAGCATCGCGAACACCACCGGCAGCGTGAAATACGTGTTGTGCACCGAGCGCTGCTTGCCGCGCTTGCCGTAGATCGCGTTCGGTGTCTCGCCCTTCAGCATCGCCGCGACCATCTTGCGTTGTCCCGGAATGATGACGAAGAACACGTTAGCCGACATGATCGTCGCAAGCATGGCGCCCGAAATCAGATACGCCGCGCGTCCCGCGAAGATGTGGCACGCGAGCCACGCCGCGACCACGACGTAGATGCCCACGCAGATGCCGAGCAGCTTGTCGTTGTTGCCGAGCGTGCGGCACAGCGAGTCATAGACGATCCAGCCCGCCATCAGGAAGCCGAGCGCCGACGACACCGCGACCACCGGCCCCATGTCGAGCACGTTCTTGTCGATGAGATACGTGCTCGGCGAGAGCAGGTACAGCACGAAGAAGAGGCCGAAGCCGGACATCCACGTGGTGTAGGACGGCCAGAACGACCAGTGCAGGCTTTCCGGCATGTCCTGCGGCGCGACGGAATACTTCTGCATGTGATAAAAACCGCCGCCGTGCACGTGCCAGAAATCGCCGAACACGCCGCGTTTGCGGGCATTCGGGTCCTGCGGCGGTTTGAGACTGTTGTCGAGAGCGACGAAGTAAAACGACTCGCCGATCCACGCAATTGCAACGACGACGTGCAGACAGCGCAATACGAGATTGAGCCAGTCGGTGACAAAACCTTCCATGTTCTCCTCCACTACCGATTCGTTATGCGCACATCGTCGCTATGGTTGCAACCTTCGTTGCATGGGGACAGGCGCGATGTACTGGTCTGGTGCGATGCTCGATCCGTCTCAACTACCGCGATACGTGCTGTAAGCCCAAGGCGACACGAGCAACGGCACGTGATAGTGCGAGCCCGAATCGGCGATGCCGAAGCGCAGCGCCACCCGATCGACGAAACGCGGTTCCGGCACCTCCACGCCGATGGCCGCGAAATAGTCGCCCGCGTGGAACACGAGTTCGTATTCGCCGGTGACGAGCGCGTCGCCTTCTAGCAGCGGCGAGTCGCAGCGGCCGTCGTCATTGGTGAGCGTGGTTTTGAGCGCGCGGCGGGTATCGCCCGAGAGCGCGAAGAGTTCGACCTTGATGCCGGCGCCGGGACGACCGTGCGCGGTGTCGAGCACATGGGTTGTGAGCTTGCCCATTCGCATGTTCCTTGTGTTGTGCGATGAACGGCTGCGCATCGATCCAGTACCTGTGCGGCAGCGGCGGATCGAGGCTCCACGTGAGTGGCTACATACCCGTCGGCGTGATCAGATGCGCGCCGTGTACAGCATTTTAGAAACTTGCACGCCGCCGTGCGTCCGCGATAGGAAAGATAATCCCCAGCACATGACAGCGGCACGTAAGCTGGCATTCGTTCCAATGCGTTCTCTATGCGCTTCAAACGTACACGGCTACCGGGCGATGCTACCCGCGCCAAAATTCGCGAATATATTGGGGACGTGAAGGCGACTATGGCGGCGTTCGCATTGCCAGCGGGATTTTGGCTACCGACATTGAGGCCTCGCGCAGTGCGGCTGCGCGTCCCGAAGACGGCGATCGACGCTGGGTAACCGGGATTTTCCTTCCCCTTACCTACGCAAAAACGGAGATCGACGCCATGGAAAAACAACAACGCTCACGAACGCTGCTCGTCAAGAATGCACAGGTGCTCGTCACGATGGACGGCGCGCGCCGCGAGATCGCCGACGGCGGCCTGTACGCGGAAGGCAACCGCATCGTCGCGGTCGGCCCGACGCACGAACTGCCCGCTACCGCCGACGAAGTGCTCGACCTGCGCGGCCATCTGGTGATTCCGGGCCTCGTCAACACGCATCACCATATGTACCAGAGCCTGACGCGCGCGATTCCCGCCGCGCAGAACGCCGAGCTGTTCGGCTGGCTCACGAATCTGTACAAGATCTGGGCGAACCTGACGCCCGAGATGATCGCCGTCTCGACGCAGACCGCGATGGCCGAACTGCTGCTCTCGGGCTGCACGACGTCGAGCGATCATCTCTACATTTATCCGAACGGCAGCCGCCTCGACGACAGCATCGCGGCCGCGCGCGCGATCGGCATGCGGTTTCACGCGGCGCGCGGCAGCATGAGCGTCGGGCAGAAGGACGGTGGGTTGCCGCCGGATTCGGTCGTCGAGAACGAAGACGCGATCCTGAAAGACACGCAGCGCCTGATCGAGACCTACAACGACGAAGGCCGCTACGCGATGCTGCGCGTGGTCGTCGCGCCGTGCTCGCCGTTTTCGGTGAGCCGTGAGTTGATGCGCGATTCGGCGGTACTCGCGCGGCAGTACGGCGTGTCGATGCATACGCACCTGGCCGAAAACGTAAACGACGTCGCGTACAGCCGCGAGAAGTTCGGCATGACGCCCGCTGAATATGCCGAGGACCTCGGCTGGGTCGGCCACGACGTGTGGCATGCGCACTGTGTGCAGCTTGACCGCGCGGGCATCGACTTGTTCGCGCGCACCGGGACCGGTGTCGCGCATTGTCCGTGCTCGAACATGCGGCTCGCCTCCGGCATCGCGCCGATCCGCGCGATGCGCGATGCGGGCGTGCCGGTGGGAATCGGCGTCGATGGCTCGGCGTCGAACGACGGCGCGCAGATGGTCGCGGAGGTGCGCCAGGCGCTGTTGCTGCAGCGAGTCGGCTTCGGTCCGGATGCGATGACCGCGCGCGAAGCGCTCGAAATCGCGACGCTCGGCGGCGCCAAAGTGCTTGGCCGCGACGACATCGGCGCGCTCGCACCCGGCATGGCGGCCGATTTCGTGTCGTTCGACCTGTCGCAGCACGGGTTCGCGGGCGCGCTGCACGATCCGGTCGCGGCGCTCGTGTTCTGCGCGCCGTCGCAGGTGTCGACGAGCGTGATCGATGGAAAGGTGGTCGTGCGGGAAGGGCGGCTGACGACGCTCGAACTCGGTGCGCTCGTCGAGCGGCACAACCGGCTGGCGGGGGAACTGGCTAACGCGGCTTAAATAGAGGAGTAAGCGGCCAACGCATCCGCGCTGGCCGTATCGAAGCAGATCAAGGCTGGTCGATGAGTGAGCGCGTCGCTTCCCCGACGAGCCCGCGCAGCCAGCGCACTTCGTCGGAGTAATGGCAGCGCTCGTGCCAGAGCTGGTAGTACTGCATCGGCGGGAAGTCGAGCGGTGCGGGCACCACGGCGAGCGGCAGGAAGCGCGCGTAGTGGTCCGCGAAAAGGCGCGTCGTCGTGAAGACGAGATCGGACTTGATCAGCACGTACGGCGCAAGATTGAAGTACGGCAGCGTGACGACCACATGGCGCTTCAACCGCTCGCGCGCCAGATGCACGTCGATCGCACCGCGCTGGCCGACCGAGTAGGGCGTCGGCGCGAGATGCGGTGCGTTCAGATACTGGTCGAGCGTGAGCCCGCCGCGCTTCGCGAACGGATGCGTATTGGAAACAAGACACACGATCTTGTCGACGAAAAGGTTCGACAGATGCAGTTGCTCCGGCGGTTCCGGCCAGTTGCCGACGACGATATCGAGCTTGCCGTCCTCCAGCGCGAGTTCATAGTCGAAGGCGGGACCGAGCGAATGAAATTCGAGCGTGGCGTTGGGCGCGGCGATGCGAAACCGCTCGACGACCGTCGGCACGAAGAGCACGTTGAGGTAATCCGGACAGCCGATGCGATAGCACCGCACGGAGGTCGACGGTTCGAAGTTGTGTTGCTGAACCTTGATGCGCTCGATTTCGCGCAGTGCGTTCTGCGTCGGTTCGAGCAGGCGCAGGCCGTATTCGGTGGGGACCATCCCGGACTTGCCGCGCACGAGGAGCGGGTCGCCGGTGATGTCGCGCAGACGCCTGAGCGCCGCGCTGATGGCCGGTTGGGACTGATTGAGCTTGACGGCCGCGCGCGTGACGCTGCGCTCCATCAGCAAGGTGTGCAAGACGCGCAATAAGTAAGTATCGATCGCCTCGCGCTGCTGACTCATGTTATCTCCGGTATATGTTCTGGCTGATCGACGACTGTGTGGACCATATCAGTTTTAATATGACTCAACGATTGCGTCAAGGTGGGGATACCCGCAAAGGCCGGCTCGGCGAGGCGTCGGCGGCTTTTTTGAGTTATCGACGGAACGCTTTGAATTCGGTATCTTCTGCCCGCGGTCCGGTTTGCCTCATGCGCCTCTCGGGCTTTCCGGCCTTTCGACTTACGGCTTTGCGCACTCACTGAGCTCATGGGCGACGCTACTCTCACCTCCAATCCGCCGCCGCGCCTGTCGCTTTCCGGCATCAGCAAGCAATACCCGGCCGTCAAGGCGAACGACGACGTCACGCTCATCGTCGCGCCCGGCGAAATCCACGCGGTGCTCGGCGAGAACGGCGCGGGCAAGTCGACGCTGATGAAGATCATCTACGGCGCCGTGCGGCCGGACCAGGGCGAGATCCGCTGGGGAGGCGAGTTAGTCGAGATCGGCAGCCCGGCGGCTGCGCGCAAGCTTGGTATCGGCATGGTGTTCCAGCACTTTTCGCTGTTCGAGACGCTCACCGTCGGTGAAAACATCGCGCTCGCGCTCGAGGACAAATTCGATCTGAAGACGCTGGCCAAGCGCATCCGCGAGGTGTCAGCGGATTACGGGCTCGACGTCGATCCTCAGCGGCACGTACACAGCCTGACCGTCGGCGAGCGGCAGCGCGTGGAGATCGTGCGGTGTCTCTTGCAGAACCCACGCCTGCTGATCATGGACGAGCCGACTTCGGTGCTGACGCCGCAAGCGGTCAAGAAGCTCTTTACGGTGCTTCGACGGCTGGCGTCGGAGGGCTGCAGCATTCTCTACATCAGCCACAAGCTCGACGAAATCCAGGCGCTCTGCGAAACCGCGACCGTGATGCGCGGTGGCCGCGTGACGGGCAACGTCGATCCGCGCAAGGAGACGCACGCGTCGCTCGCGCAATTGATGGTCGGCCATTCGCTGCCCGGTTACACGCGCCGCGCGCACACGCCGGGCGATGCACGGCTCGTCGTGAAGAACCTTTCGGTGGCGAGTCCCGACCCGTTCGGCACGTCGCTCGAAAACGTCTCGTTCGAGGTCAAGGCCGGCGAAATCTTCGGGATCGCGGGCGTCTCGGGCAACGGGCAGGCGGAGTTGCTGGCGTCGTTGTCGGGGGAAATCCGCGACCGGCACGTCGCCGCCGATGCCGTCTCGATCTGCGGCAAGCCCGCCGGGCGTTTGTCGGCTGGCGCGCGCCGCTCGCTCGGCTTCGCCTTCGTGCCGGAAGAGCGGCTCGGACGCGGCGCGGTGCCGGCGATGTCGCTCGCGGAGAACGGCTTGCTGACTGCGCATCGCGAAAGCATGGTGAAGGGCGGCTGGATCAACGCGAAGGCCGTGCGCGCGTTCGCCGACCGCTGCATCCAGTCGTTCGACGTGCGCTGTGGCGGCAACACGGCGCTCGCGCAAAGCCTCTCGGGCGGCAACCTGCAGAAGTTCATCGTCGGACGCGAGATTTTGCAGGAGCCGAAGGTGCTCGTCGTCGCGCAACCGACCTGGGGCGTCGACGTCGGCGCGGCCGCGTTCATCCGCCAGCAGTTGCTGGACCTCGCGGCGCGCGGCGTCGCGATCCTCGTGATTTCGGAGGAACTGGAAGAACTCTTCGACATCTGCGACCGCTTGGCCGTGATCGCGCGCGGCAAGCTCTCGCCCGTGCGCGCGACTGGCGACACGAATGCCGAAGAAATCGGCCTTTTCATGGCGGGCCTCTTCGACGGCAAGCGCGCCGAGCCCGCCGCCATCGACTCAATCAACAAATAACCCCGATGATCTTTCCCTACCGACTCGAAGCGCGCCCGAGCCCGTCCCGCGCGATGCAGCTTGCCGTTCCGGCCGTCGCGGCGGTCGCGACGCTCGTCATCGGCTTCCTGATTTTCAGCCTCGTCGGGCAGGACCCGCTCCGCGCGATGCACGCGTTCTTCGTCGAGCCACTTTCCAACGTGAACGGCTGGTCGGAGCTCGTGCTGAAGGCGTCGCCGCTGTGTCTGATCGGGCTCGGGCTCGCGGTGGGCTATCGCGCGAACGTGTGGAACATCGGCGCGGAAGGGCAGATGCTGCTCGGCGGGATCGTCGCGGGCGGGATCGCGATCCACTTAGGCGACACCTCCGGCTGGTGGACGCTGCCGCTGATGATGGCGGGCGGCGTCGTGGGCGGCATGGCGTGGGCGGCGATCCCGGCGCTCCTCAAGAGCCGCTTCAACACGAACGAAATCCTGACGAGCCTGATGCTCACCTACGTCGCGACGCAGCTTCTGATCTATCTGGTCAGCGGCCCGTGGCGCGATCCCGAGGGCATGAACTTCCCGATCTCGGCGATGTTTGTAGACGACGCGCTCTTCCCGCGCCTCTACGGCGACTGGCACTGGGCGTGGCTGAAGGGCACGCGGATCAACGCGTCGGTCTTCCTGACGGCGATCGCGATTCCGCTCGTCTGGATCTTCATGCGCAAAAGTTTCGCGGGCTACCGGATGAACGTCGGCGGTCTCGCGCCGCTCGCCGCGCGCTACGCCGGGTTCTCCGACAAGAAAACCATCTGGACGTCGCTTCTGCTCTCCGGCGCGCTCGCGGGCTTGGCCGGCATGGGCGAAGTCGCCGGGCCGATCGGACAGTTGCAGGCCGGCTGGTCGCCGGGATACGGCTTCACAGCGATCATCGTCGTGTTCGTCGGACGGCTGCATCCGATCGGGATCGTGCTCGCCAGTCTCCTGATGGCGCTCCTCTATCTCGGCGGCGAAGCGGTGCAGACGTCGCTCCAACTGCCGCAGGCGCTCGCGGGCGTGTTTCAAGGCCTGCTGCTGTTCTGCTTGCTCGGCTGCGATCTCTTCGTCAACTATCGCGTGCGGCGCCGGACGGTGCATCACGCGGCGCATTCCTGATTTCCTTAGGTTTCTTCGCGAGGCTCGAACAATATGGACATCAACCAGGCCGGCAACCTCGCCACGAGCGCCGTCATCGCGGCGATTCCGCTGATGTACGCGGGCGCGGGCGAACTCGTCGCGGAGAAGTCGGGCGTACTCAACCTCGGCGTCGAAGGGATGATGCTGATGGGCGCCGTCTCGGGCTATGCCGTCACGGCGATCACGGGCAATCCGTGGCTCGGCATCGGCGCGTCGCTGCTCGCCGGGATGGCGATGGCGCTGCTCTTCGGCTTTCTCACGATCACGATGCTCGCGAACCAGGTCGCGACGGGGCTATCGCTCACGATCTTCGGCATCGGCTTTTCGGCGTATATCGGCAAGCCCTACACGTCGGCGGCGGTGCGCGCGTCGATCGAGGCGATGCCGATTCCCGGCCTCTCGTCGATTCCGGTCGTCGGTCCCGCGTTCTTCTCGCTCACGCCGCTCGGCTATCTCGCGTTCATCATGTTCGGCGTGATCGGCTGGTTCCTGTACCGCACGCGCGCCGGGCTCGTGCTGCGCTCGGTCGGGGAGTCGCCGGCGGTCGCGCATTCGGTGGGGTTTCCGGTGGTCGGCGTGCGCTACGGCGCGACGCTCTTCGGTGGCGCGATGGCGGGCATCGGCGGCGGCTATTACTCGATTGTCTACCTGCACATCTGGCAGGAGCAACTAACCTCGGGCCGCGGCTGGATCGCGCTCGCGCTCGTCGTGTTCGCGACGTGGCGCCCGGGGCGGCTGATGATCGGCGCGCTGCTCTTCGGCGCGGTGATGGCGCTGCAGTTCTACGCGCAGGCGATCGGCGTGCCGGTCCCGACGCAGTTCCTCGCGATGCTGCCGTACATCGCGACGATCGTCGTGCTCGTGCTGATCTCGCGCAATCCGAACACGATCAAGCTAAACGCGCCTGCCTCGCTCGGCAAGCCGTTTTTCGCCGCGAGCTGAAGGCGTTGCAAGGGCGCGGTGTTGTACATCGGCTGCGCGGCGCGGCTCACGGGTTCCGTTCCCATTTTTGACACAACAAACTGACAGACGGTTCCGCTTTTCACAACATCGACCAGGAGAATCACAATGAAAAAATCATGGCTGAACGCGCTGACGGCTGCGGGTACCGCGGTCGCGCTGTCCGCGACGCTCGCGGCAGCGAGCGCCCGGGCGGCGGATGCGCCGGGCATCGCGTTCGTCTATCTGGGCAACCCGGGCGACGCGGGATGGACCTTCGCCCACGACGCGGGCAGCAAGGAAGCGGAGGCGAAATTCGGCAACAAGGTCAAGATCACGCGCGTGGAGAACGTGCCGGAATCGGCGGATTCGGAGCGCGTGTTCCGCGATCTCGCGAACAAGGGCAACAAGGTCATCTTCGGGACGAGCTTCGGCTACCAGGACTTCCAGTTGAAGGTCGCGAAGGACTTTCCCGACACGATCTTTCTGACCGCGACCGGCTTCAAGAAGGCCAAGAACTTCGGCACGTACGACGTGCGGATGTACCAGGGCGCGTATCTGGCGGGCGTCGCGGCGGGTTACGTGACGAAGACGAACACGCTCGGCTTCGTGGCATCGGTGCCGATTCCCGAGGTGATCCGCAACATCAACGCGTACACGATGGGCGCGCGTTCCGTGAATCCGAAGATCCATACGAAGGTCATCTGGATCAATAGCTGGTTCGATCCGGGCAAGGAAAAGCAGGCGGCGGAAACGCTGATCGGCCAGGGCGCCGACGTGCTGCTGCAAAACACCGATTCGAACGCGACGCTCGCGACCGCCGCCGAAAAGAAGGTGTTTGCGTTCGGCTGGGATTCGAACATGAAGAAGTTCGGCCCGAGCGCCCATCTGGGCTCGGTCGTCGCGCACTGGGGCGTGTACTACAACGAAGTGATCCAGCAGGTTCTGGACGGCAAGTGGAAGAATGACCCGGTGTGGCTCGGCATGCCGCAGAAGGCGGTCGATCTGGAAGACCTGAACAGCGGCGCGATCCCCGCGAAGGCGATGCAGGCGGTCGCGGCGAAGCGTGACGAACTGCACGGCGGCAAGTGGGACGTGTTCACGGGTCCGATCAAGGATCAGGCGGGCGCGGAGAAGGTCGCGGCGGGGAAGATGCTGACCGATCCGGAATTGCAGCGCATCAACTGGTACGTGGAAGGCGTGGACGGGTCGCTACCGAAGTAAGCTCTCGTAGCGCGCTGGATCGAAAAGTAAGGCCGCGCTTCTTGCGAAGCGCGGCCTTTTTTGCATGTGGGCTTGAAACCGCGCGCGTCACTCTTCCAGGCGCAGCCCGACCTTCAGCGTAACCTGCCAGTGCAGGACTTTGCCTTCCTCGATGTGCCCACGGGTCTCTATCACTTCGAACCAGTGCATGTTGCGCAGGGTCTTGGACGCCTTGGTCAGCGCGACACGCACGGCGTCATCGCTTGACTGCGTCGACGAGCCGGTAAGTTCGATCATCTTGTATACGTGTTCCGACATGATGTTCTCCTTGGATTGAGGCGGATTGACGTGGCTTTCGATTTGCCACGATGTTGCAGCAAGACATGCGCCACGGTTCGGCGCGCGAGCGTGGGTGCAATCAATTAAAGGACATGAAGGGGCAGCGCCGAAAGTCGGAAAGACACTGACGCGTTTTGCTGCTGCTGCCCTGAAGGCGCAGGCGGTGATCGAGGGATTGGGATCGCCCGGGCAGAGGATGCCCGGGCATTGAAGATCAGCGCAGCGGTCGCGAGGCGGCGTCGCCTGCGTCCTGCCGGCGTGTGCCGCGACGCGTGCGCGCCGAGACCGTCGCACCGAATTCGCTCAGGATCTGCGTGCGGGCGCGGCTCGCAAACACAAGGAAACCGAAGCCGTTCGCCTCGTACCAGTAGCCGCCGTTCTCCAGTCCATCGAGCGGCTGTTCGAGCGCGTTCGTGATCGACTCGATGCAGCGGCGATGCAGTTCCTCGGTCGCCGGATAGGGCGGCTGGGCGCCGCGCACGCTGCATAGCAGGACGTCCAGACCGGGCAGGACGTGCGCATAGAGTACCGGCTCGTCCTGCGCGCGGGCGCGCGCGATCTTGGTGTCGAGCTGGCCGAACGCCTTGAAATGTCGAAGGACCGCGAGGAACGACTCGTCCCCGTCGACCTTCACGCGCTTACGCTTTTTCGGGAAGGACATAAAAATTCGCCTGAAAAAGAATTGCAAGAAACGCAGCGTCCTCATGCGGCCACTCCCGTCTTGCGGGCCGGACTTTGATCTTGGCACGTCGATCTTTTATAGCACATCGAAGTGGTCGGTTCACCGCGATTCGGTGGGACGCTGCACGTCGCCGGCTAACCGTCCGCCGGACGATGCACGGCGCGCACGAATCGTGCCGAAGACCTGCGGCGGCTCGCTTGGCATCAGTCTCAATAATAGTCCCGCAATTCCGCGCGCGACGAAAAATCTCGAAGAAAAAAGCTGCGGAGCGTACGAATATGCCTCGGCAAATCGCCTGCCGATGCAAAAAACCCGGCGGAGCGCGGGTCGTTGGCGATACGCACACAGGCGGTACGTGCGGGCGAATCTCAGAGACGCGGCGAATTCTTCAGGGAATCGCGAATTTCGCGCAGTAGCAGCACGTCTTCGGGCGTCGCAGCGGGTTCCGTCTCGTTGGGCTTGCGCAGGTTATTGATGAACTTGACCATCAGGAAGATGATGAAAGCCAGCATGATGAAGTTGATCAGGACCGTGATGAACGAGCCGTATCCGAACACGGCGACGCCCGCCGTCTGCAGGTCTTTATACGAGCCGATATTGCCCTTGAACGTCTCCGGTATGGGCCCGAGCTTGACGAACAGGTTCGAGAAGTCGAGCCCGCCTGTCGCGAGCCCGACGACCGGCATGATCAGATCCTTGACGATGGAGTTCACGATGGTCGAGAACGCGCCACCGATGATCACACCGACGGCCAGGTCCATGACGTTGCCCTTCAGGGCGAAATTCTTGAATTCCTGAATCATGCTCATGCGCGGCTTCCTCCAGTAAAAAGTTCGCGACGATTGGCGCAAACAGGCAGCAAAGCTTGTGCCAAAGTTAAAGCGGACGAATATTCCTCCTTATTGCATCCGCGGGTGGAGCAGAGTCATGATAGCTAATCGGTCCCCATGACGCGCGCGGTTTTTGACGCGTTGAAAATTTCAGGCTTGCTGCGGCTGGGCCCGTCGCTCCGTTCGACCTGTACGTTTTACACCGGGCCTAACCGCGCATGCGATAGACGCGCCGAGAACAACGCGCTGACGCGCGACCGCCTTCGGGCATACAACCTGCTTATATCGACGGCCTGAGTCCGCGCGCGGTGTTTTACCGCCGCAGCGAATCCTCATGCCCGCTTTCGCCGCCGCGCTTCGCAAGAGAAGCGTGGCGCATCACCATCACCGAGAACCACCACTACATGCCGAACGATATCCGCATTGCCGAAGGTTCGCCGTTTCCGCTCGGCGCCACCTGGGACGGCGAAGGCGTCAATTTCGCGCTCTTTTCCGCCAACGGGACCAAAGTCGAACTGTGCCTTTTCGACGAAAAAGGCGAGAAGGAAATCGAACGCATCGAACTTCCGGAATACACCGATGAAGTCTGGCACGTCTACGTCCGCGGGCTGAAGCCGGGCACGGTGTACGGCTATCGCGTGCACGGCCCGTACGAGCCCGAAGCCGGTCACCGCTTCAATCCGAACAAGCTGCTGCTCGACCCGTACGCGAAGGCGCACGTCGGCGAGCTGAAGTGGGACCCGGCCGTTTTCGGCTACACGCTCAACGCCGATGGCGACGATCTCACCTTCGACGAACGCGACAGCGCGCCCTTCATGCAGAAGTGCCAGGTCGTCGACCAGACGTTCCAGTGGACCCACCCGACGCGCGTGCGCGTGCCCTGGGAACGCACGATCTTCTACGAAACCCACGTGCGTGGCTACACGAAGCGCCATCCGGCCGTGCCCGAGCACATGCGCGGGACGTTCGAGGGCCTCGGGCAGAAGGAAGTCATCGAGCACATCAAGAGCCTCGGCGTGACCTCGGTCGAGCTGATGCCGATCCATGCGTTCGTCAACGACAGCCATCTCACCGACCGTGGCCTGACCAACTACTGGGGCTACAACACAATTGGCTTTTTCGCCGCCGATCCGCGCTTTTTCGCGCGCGGTCCGGGTGTGGTCGCCGAGTTCAAGGAAATGGTCGACCGGCTGCACGAAGCGGGGCTCGAAGTGATCCTCGACGTCGTCTACAACCACACGGCCGAAGGCAACGAGCGCGGGCCGACGCTGTCATTCCGCGGCATCGACAATGCCTCGTACTACCGCCTGATGCCCGAGGAAAACCGCTATTACATCAACGATACCGGCACCGGCAACACGCTGAACCTGTCGCATCCGCGCGTCTTGCAGATGGTCACCGACAGCCTGCGCTACTGGGTGACGGAGATGAACGTCGACGGCTTCCGTTTCGACCTCGCGACGATCCTCGGCCGCGAGCCGTACGGTTTCGACGAAGGCGGCGGTTTCCTCGACAGTTGCCGCCAGGACCCGATACTCTCGAGCGTCAAGCTGATCGCCGAACCGTGGGATTGCGGCCCGGGCGGCTATCAAGTGGGTGGCTTCCCGCCGGGCTGGGCCGAATGGAACGACCGATACCGGGACACCGTCCGCGAATTCTGGAAGGGCGACGACGGCGTCGCGGCCGAGCTCGCGACGCGCATCACCGGTTCCGGCGACAAGTTCAACCATCGCGGGCGTCGTCCGTGGGCGAGCGTGAACTTCATCACCGCGCACGACGGCTTCACGCTGAACGACCTCGTCTCGTACAACGACAAGCACAACGACGCCAACGGCGAGGATGGCAAGGACGGCCATTCGGACAACAAGTCGTGGAACTGCGGCGCCGAGGGTCCTGCCGACGACCCTGAAATCCGCACTTTGCGCGAGCGTCAGAAGCGCAACATGCTCGCGACGCTGCTGTTCTCGCAAGGCACGCCGATGGTTCTCGCGGGCGACGAGTTCGGCCGCACGCAACAGGGCAACAACAACGCGTATTGCCAGGACAACGAGATAAGCTGGGTCGACTGGGAAGGTATCGACGATGACGGCCGCGCGCTGATCGAATTCATGCGCAAGCTGACGACGCTGCGCCACACGCTGCCGGTGCTGCGTCGCGGGCGCTTTTTGACCGGCGAATATCACGAAGATTTGCAGGTCGCCGACGTGAAGTGGCTGAGCCCGTCCGGCGACGAACTGATGCCCGAGCAATGGGACGACCCGTCGATGCGCTGCTTCGGCCTCGTCATCGACGGTCGCGCGCAGGCGACGGGCATCCGCCGGCCCGCATCGGACGCGACGCTGCTCGTGGTGGTGAACGCCCATCACGATGTCGTCGATTTCACGCTGCCGGAGGTGCCGGGCAGCGACCAGTGGAGCTGCCTAATCGATACGAACGCGCCGATCCGCGAAGAACTCGAAGACTTCGATTCGGGCGCGGTGTATCAGGTGACGGGGCGCTCGTTGCTGCTCTTCGCGCTGCATGCGCGCGGCGCGACCAAGCGCATCTTCAAGCGTCTGGAAGAAGCGTTGACGGACGAAGTAGAACCGGAAGGCGATGCGCCGAAGGGCTGAAGAGCGGATGGCGGGCCCTGCATGATGCGGGTCCGTCTCCCTTTCCCACAACCGCCATCCGGACGATGAACGAAACGAACTCGCCACACCGCGCCCGCTTCATCGGAGCGACATGATTTTCGACGCGATAGCACGCGTCGCGGGTTGGGATCAGCTCGAGCGCGTGTGGGAGTTCATCGTCGGGTTCTTCAAGTTTCTGTGGGCGCTGCTGCGTTTTCTCGGCGGCGGGTGAGCGCTGTATCGCACCAGCGGTCCGATACGCGCCGTCACGCAGCCGTTTGTGCGCGGATGAACATGCCGTGCGTGGCGATAAACGGATTGTTGCTCGCGAGCAGCTGCACGGCGCCGGGCCCGTACCCACGGTCCTTGGTGCCGCCGATATTCGCGAAGTGGCTCAGTTCATGTGCGATCGTCGCCTCGATAACGCGTTCGCTCGCTAGGCATCGTGTCCGGCAAACGATTCGATTGAATCATTGCTCATTTCGCGAGAGGCAATACAGGAGGCTATGCATCTCGGCATGAACGGAGCACAGAGGCCTGTGTGCAGGCGCTAAAAAACAAAACCCCGTCGCTTTCGCGACGGGGTTCGATTTGAGCGCTGCGAGGCCAGAAGCGCTTCTACGTATCGCGCCAGCTATCGTCGTTGTTGCTGCCGAGGTCAAGACCGCCGCCACCGCTGCCGTCGTTCCAGTCGTTCGAGCCGTTGCCGAGGTCGAGGCCGCCCGTGCCGTTGTCGATTCCACCGCCGGTGGCGCCGCCTGCTCCTAACGGATTGTCGGCAGAAGGCGTATCACGCTCGGACAGGGGGCCGCCGCGACCATGCGAAAGCACCTGACCGAGCAGCACGCCCGTGAGCAGGCCGCCCATGCCACCCATGCCGCCTCCGAAACCGCCGCCTTGCTGGATGATTACGGGCGGTTGCTGCTGCGGATACGGTTGTTGGGGATAGGGCTGCTGCGGCTGTTGTTGCGGATAAGGCCCTTGCTGATACTGCCCCTGCGGGTTGCGCCCGAAGCGCTCGGCTTCCTGCGCGTACACGGAATCGCCTTCACGCGGGGCGGGCGCCGCGTTCGAATCGACCCGGCCTTCCGCGCGCGCCTTCAAACTTTCGACGCGGTTGGCAAGATCGTCGACCTGATAGGGCGCGACCGGATTCTTGGCATTCGAGAGCCCCTCGACCAGCTCGCGCAACTGCTCCTCGACACCTTCGACTTCCTTCAACAACGCCTCGTGCCCCGGCGCGGTCGAAAGCCGCACGTCGAGCTTGAGCGTGCGCACTTCGTTGAGCAATTCCGTTGCGCGTTTCAGTTGCGCGCGACGATCGTCGGTCGCTCGGCCGTCGTCTTTCTCGCGGGCGCGCTTCAGGCCCCAGCGCAGCACGAGCGCGATAGCGCCGAACAGGAGCACGATGCCGATCCACGCCGCCGCCGATGCGCCGTGCTTCTCCTGCACGGGCGCCGGCGCCGGGTTGAACGGCTTCTGCGCGACGCTGCCGGTGTTCGCCTGCTGCCCGCCGGGCACGTTCGCGACGACGCCCGCGCGATTCGCGTCGCCGCGAATGCGCGCTTCCGTCGCGGCGAAGCGCATCGGGTCGGTGAACTTGAGCTGCGGATCGAGCGATTTCGCCTGCCGCAAGTGGGCGAGGGCGTCGTCGTAGCGGCCCTCGCGATCGAGCACCTGCGCGTACAGATAGTGCGCATGCGCGTTATCCGGATGCGCCTGCAGGACCTCGGTCAGGCCGGCGTCGGCTTTCTGCCAGTTGCCCTGCGTCATCGCCTGTTCGATTTGCTGGGCGCTCGGCACGGCAAACGCGGCCGACGACGTAACCAGCAGCAGCGACGCCGCGAGAGCCGTCAAAAGTTTTTTCATGATGCGGACCGGACGCGATAAACGCCCGTCTCCAATCGATGACACATTCCCGTGCGACGCGCGGCAAGCCCGGAAGTTCGCCGCGACCGCCCGGTAAGGTTACTGCGCAGGCGTGTTCAACTGCTTCTTCAGCGCTTCGAGCCGGTCCTCGACGGACGGGCCGCGATGGAGTTCAGCAAGCTTGTCGTCGAGCGCCTTGCCGGACTTCTGGTCGGCGGAATTGAGCCGCGCGTCCGAGCGGGCATTGGCAAGCTGCACCTTGTCTTCCAGCTTCTGAAAATCCTCGGACAGATTCTTCCCGCCGATGCCGCCGAGCGCCGTCGCCGCGACGTCCTTGGCCTGCGCGATCTGCTGCTTCGCCTGCAGGATGTTGGAGCGCGCGTTGAGGTCGTTGCGGCGCTGGCGCATGTCGGTGATCTGCTGCTTCAGATGATCGACCGACGGCACGAGTGTCGCGAGCTCGCCCGCGAGCGCGTCGCGTTCGGTTTCGGCGTTGGCTTGTGCCGCGAGCGCTTCACGCGCCAAGCCTTCGTCGCCGGATTGCAGCGCGCGCTTCGCGCCGTCTTCGTACTTTTTCGCTTTCTCGGCGGCGACGTCGCGCTTGCTTTGCTGCGTCGCGACCTGCGCCTCGATTTCGATCAGCGCGTTTTCCGCCTTGGCGATGCTGTCATCGAGTTCGCGCACGATCTGGCGTGAATCGCGCGTCGGGTCCTGCATGGTGTCGGCGGCGTCGTTCAACAGGCCTTTTACGGTACGCGTGATGGAATCCAATAGCGACATGTGTTTCTCCTTGATGAAGGCGGACGTTCGCGCGTTGCGTGATGGCGAACCGTTCGTGCGGCGCGTCTTCCTGACGCGCCACGTAAATTCGGGCCGGGCGCGCGAATTGCAAGCACGAGCTTCAATATTTCACGCTTTTGCCGGCTATCTTGCGTCTTCTATTAGAGCACGATGCGGCTTAAGCGGGTCTTAACCCGACGCCGGGCCAGCGTTAAGGAATGTAACGGCGGACGGCCCTTGCCATCGTGACAAACACAATCAGCGGAACAATCATGTCGAAGGTGCTCGTCGTTGCGTTTGCGGTCGCGGCCGTCGTGTTTCTCGTGCTCGACGGTCTCTGGCTCGGGGTGATCGGACGCGGTCTTTATCAGCGCGAAATCGGCGCGCTGCTGCTCGAGCAGCCGAACTTCGGCGCGGCAGCGGTCTTTTATGTGCTGTACATCGGCGCGATGACGTACTTCTGCGTGATGCCAGGCATCGCCGAATCGAGTGCGGCGCGCGCTCTGATCAACGGCGTGCTGTTCGGCGCGATCGCCTATGCGACCTACGACCTCACCAACCTCGCGACGCTCAAGGGCTGGAGCACGACAATCGTCATCGTCGATATCGCCTGGGGCGCGTTCGCGACGGCGGTGGCATCGGCGGCTGCGGTGGCGGTTTCTGCAAGGTTCGCGCCGTGACACGCGGATGACAAAGGCCTCGAATTACTTCGAATGACCGCCGGTTATCGACGCGCCTTCGCCGGTATCGCCGGATTCGGTGGATTCGTCGGATTCCGGCGTGGATTCGGGTCGGGGAGCCTTGGCGAGCGCCGCGGCCTTCTGCGCGGCCGCCGCATTGACCGCCGCGTTGACGGCTGCCGCCTTCGCCTCGCGTGCGGCCGCTTTTTCCGCGACGTGACGCAACGCGACATTGAGTGCATCGGGCGTTTTGGGCGCCCGCAAACGGTCGACGATGCCGGCGACCTTGATCTGCTCGCTCGTCGCGTTGTAGTTCAGCACGGCCCGCCGCATGAGCTCGCTCACGCTGATGCCGAGGCCATCGGCCGTGTTGCTGATGGCGAGTTTTTGCGCGGGTGTCACGAAAACAACGATGCGTTCGCTGGGTTTGGTAGACATGAGCGGCTCGCAAACAGTAAGGCGATTGCAAAGAAGCGATGCGACAAAGTTACCGCAAAGGGCGGCGCCGGGCGAGTTCGTTCGACCGCTGAACGGCGCATCCATCATATCGTTTTGCGCTTCTGCGTGGTGAGCCGCCGTTTTGCGACGAAAACGCGTCATGAGGCGAAAGTCGCGCGCGCTCAATGACTTGGGCATTTTCTCATACGGTTGTCCACAGCGTGCTCAACAGAATGTGTGGGTAACTCGTCCGTGCGCAGTCGCACCGGGAAAGTCATTTGCTTACAAAAAAATCGGACGCTTCCGGTAGATCGTCGCTCGAATTCTTTAAAATGCGCTGTTACCCTGCGCGTGGGCCGACAAGCGCTCGCTTTAAGTCTCGGGTCTCCGGCCGCACTCATAGCGCATCGCACTGTCTATCAGTGAACCACTGCGAGTGAACCACTGCGCGCCTTCACCGTCATTCATCGCTCGCGCGGCCCGCAGCTGCGCGAAGCGCGGGGCGCAAGCCTCGAGTGCCAGCATTACGCGCCCCGCAGGGCGCCGAACCATCGAAGTCAATGCCAATCATCAAACGACCGAACCCTTCGAACCCCTCGCGCGACGTCCGCCATTACATCGGCCCCGGCGATTCCAACGATCGCAACGACCGCAATGACAGAAACGATCGCAATGACCGCCGCGGCCGCGACGAGCCAAAGCGGCGCTCGTTCCCCGGAGCCGTCGTGAAGTGGATTGCCGGGCTCTTTGCGATCGGCGCGGTGCTCGGCGCACTGATCATTGGCTATGCGCTCGTCGTGATGGGGCCGAATTTGCCGTCGCTCACCGTGATCACCGACTATCGGCCGAAAGTGCCGCTGCGCGTCTATACGGCCGATCACGTGCTGATCGGTGAGTTCGGCGAGGAGCGTCGCAGCCTTGCGCGCTTCCAGGACATCCCCGACTCGATGAAGAAAGCCGTGCTCGCAATCGAGGACTATCGCTTCTACGATCACGGCGGCGTCGATTTCCTCGGCATCCTGCGCGCGGGCGTCACCGACGTGATGCACGGCGGCGCCTCGCAGGGCGCGAGCACGATCACGATGCAGGTCGCGCGCAACTTCTTTCTGTCGAGCGAGAAGACCTACACGCGCAAGATCTACGAAATGATGCTTGCGTACAAGATCGAGAAGGCGCTGACGAAGGATCAGATTCTCGAGCTGTACATGAACCAGATCTATCTGGGCGAGCGCGCCTATGGCTTTTCGGCTGCGGCGCGCGTCTATTTCGGCAAGGACCTGAAGGACATCACGCTCGCCGAGGCAGCGATGCTCGCGGGCTTGCCGAAGGCACCGTCGGCGTATAACCCGGTCGTGAACCCGAAGCGCGCGAAGATCCGCCAGCAATACATCCTGAAGCGCATGCTCGACCTGAAGTACATCACGCCCGAGCAATATCAGCAGGCGGTCGCGGAGGAACTGCACACGAAGTCGTCCGGGACGGAGTACGGCGTGCATGCCGAATACGTCGCGGAAATGGTGCGGCAGATGATGTACGCGCAGTACAAGGAAGAGACCTACACGCGCGGCCTCACGGTCACGACGACCATCGATTCCGCCGATCAGGACGCCGCCTACCGCGCCGTGCGCAAGGGCATCATGGATTACGAGCGGCGCCACGGTTATCGCGGGCCGGAAGGCTTCGTGAACCTGCCGAAAGACGCCGACGACCGCGATCAGGCGATCGAAGACGCGCTAGTCGGTCATCCGGACAACGGCGATCTCGTTGCCGCCGTCGTGACGGCCGTAAGCGCCAAGCAGGTGACGGCGGAGTTCGTCGGCGGCGATCCGGTGAACATTTCCGGCGACGGCCTGCGCTTCGCCGCGCCGGGGCTGCGCAACAATGCGTCGGCGGCGTTGCGCGTCAAGGTCGGCTCGATCGTGCGGCTCGCGAAGGACGCGAAAGACAACTGGCAGATCACGCAGTTGCCGCAGGTGGAAGGCGCGCTTGTGTCGCTCGTGCCGCAGGACGGGGCGATCCGCGCGCTCGTCGGCGGCTTCGATTTCAACAAGAACAAGTTCAACCACGTCACGCAGGCGTGGCGCCAGCCGGGTTCGAGCTTCAAGCCGTTCATCTATTCGGCTGCTATCGACAAAGGCCTGGGACCCGCGACCATCATCAACGATGCGCCGCTCTATTTCCCGCCGACCACCCCCGGCGGCCAGGCCTGGGAGCCGAAGGACGACGACCAGCCCGACGGCCCGATGTCGATGCGTACCGGCCTGCAGCGCTCGAAGAACCTCGTGTCGATCCGCATCCTGTCGTACATCGGCACGCAGTACGCGCAGGATTTCGTCACGAAGAACTTCGGCTTCGATGTCGACAAGACGCCGCCGTATCTGCCGCTCGCACTCGGCGCCGGGCTCGTCACGCCGCTGCAGTTGAGCGGCGCGTACTCGGTGTTCGCGAACGGCGGCTATCGCATCAATCCGTACCTGATCGCCGAAGTTTCGGATGCGCGCGGCACCGTGATCTCGCGCACCGATCCGCTGACTGCGGGCCGCAACGCGCCGCAGACGCTCGATCCGCGCAACGCGTACATGATGAACAGCCTGCTGCATACGGTCGCGACCTCGGGCACCGGATCGGGCACCAACGCGCTCAAGCGCAACGACCTGCAGGGCAAGACCGGCACCACCAACGACGCGAAGGACGGCTGGTTCGCAGGCTATCAGCGCTCGCTCGTCACGGTCGCTTGGATGGGCTACGACCAGCCGAAGACGCTCGGCAGCAAGGAATTCGGCGCGCAGCTCGCGTTGCCGATCTGGGTCGATTTCATGGGACGCGCGCTCAAGGGTGTCGCGCAGCAGCAGATGCCGAAGCCCGACGGCATCAGCAATTTCGACGGCGAGCTTTTCTACGCCGACCGGCTGCCGGGCAGCGGTTTCATCGCGAGCATCGGCATGGATGCGGCCGATCCGGCGGGTGCCGTGACGACGACTTCAGGTGGCGTCGGACCGGGCGGCATGCAGGCGCCGAACGTCGATTCCGACGAGCGCAAGCAGATCATGGATCTGTTCAGCAAGCACTGACCTTATTTGTTGTCGACGAAAAAAAAGCGCGCCGCAGGAGACTGCGGCGCGCTTTTCATTGTGCGGTCTTATTTCCCGAGCGCGGAGGCTGGTTTGACCGTGCAGGTCGTGCTGATCGTCGAGTGGTCGTCGAAAGAGAGCGTGAGCGGCACCGTCGAGCCGATCGCGAGCGGCTTCGGCGCGTCTTCGAGCATCAGGTGATAGCCCTTCGGCGCAAATCGCAACGTGCCGTGCGCGGGCACCTCGGCCGCCTCGACGTGCGACATCGTCGCCGTCGTGCCGCTTGTCTCGGACTTGTGCAGCATCGCCATGCCGAACGCGGGCGTCTCGGCGCCGACGAGGGACACGGCCTTGTCGCCGCCGTTCGACACCACGAAGTATCCCGACGACGGCAGGTTCGGCGGCATCGAACGAATCCAGCAGTCACTGACCGTGAGCGTTGCAGCGTGAGCGAACGGCGCGCCGAGCAGCGCGCCGGCGAGGACGATGATCTTTTTCATGCTGACCTCACTTGACCTTGAAGTTGTAATGGCCCTGCGTGCGATGGCCATCGGCGGCGACGGCCGTCCAGCTCACGCGATACGTGCCCGGCGCGAGGTCGCCGAGCGCGACGCTCATATGCTTCTTGTCGCTGGCATCGACGGCGGATTTGGCCGCGGTGACCGGCTTGCCGGCGGCATCGGTGACGTCGAGCTTGCTGAACGACGGTTCGAGCGCCTCGCCGAAATCGATCGCGACTTCGTGCGGCGCGCTGACGGTGGAGTCGGCAGCGGGGACTTGATGCTTCGGCACGGCGTGCGCAAAAGCGAACGGCGCGGCGACGATGAGGCTCGCGGCAAGTGCGCCGCGGAGGACTTGCGTTTTCATGATGTGTGTTCTCGCCTGATACGAGGTTTGTAGAGCGGCTGCTCGACGCAGCGCATGGAGCGGATTCAGGCGAAGGAGGGCGGGGCGCGGGGCTTGGCGGCGAGCATCGGGGCGTAGGGCGTCGTGGTGACGCGTCCCGTTGCAATGCGCGCGGAACCTTCGATCGATCCCACGCGCTGCGCGTGCTTCGGCGGCGCCATGAACGGCGTATGCGCGGTGAAGCTGCAATAGCCGCACGCTTGCCAATGTGCGGCGTGATCGTTTGGTGTCTGCTTCGCGTTCGAGGAGACATCGGTGGAACAGAACGACGCCAGCGTCGACTCGATGCGACCGCGTTCGATCATCTGCGATGCGGCAGGGACGAGCGTCGTCAAGAGGATCGCAAGCAATCCGACGATACCGCCGATCTTCCGTATCAGAACGCTGCGCATGATCGCGTGGGACACCGTGTGCAGAACCAGCGGCCGATTATGCCACGCGAGGCAAGGGCCGCTTGATGAGCACATGCGATGGATCGACGCATGTCACGACAAGCAAAAAACAAAAAGCCCGACTCGATTGAGCCGGGCTTTTTGCCTTGAAATCTTACTTGGTTGCGGGGGTAGGATTTGAACCTACGACCTTCGGGTTATGAGCCCGACGAGCTGCCAGACTGCTCCACCCCGCGTCCGTCGAAGAAAAGATTATAGCGCGGTGCAACGTTCACCGCAAGCTTTTCGAGATTGCACTGAGGTGCCAGGTGAGTGTCGCTTCGACATCTCATGGGATATCGAGAGAACTCGCGTTTTTCCAGGAGGCGTTCGCCGGATCGCCGAGGCCGCGCTCACGACCAATACGCTCGCATCGCCGTCAGAGTCGAGGAAGAGAGCGTGCTAGTTCATACACGGCAAGCGAGAAGGCATTTCCCGCCGATAACATCAGGCTGACACCCAAGCCTGTTGATCGGTCTGGTTCATGACGCTTGCTGTTCCCGCTGGCCCTGTGAGGCGGCCTTCGACACTATTCGCGGTTCGCGGTGGTTCGGAATCCGATCATTCTTGACCGGCAGAGTACAAACGGGCTTTGCACATGAAACTGATGGAAACGGCAGAGGAAGTCGTTCCAAGGCAAGTCCGCGTGGATTTACGGCTTGCCGGCTTTCGTGGTCATGTCAAAATGTGTGGCTCCAGGCGCGGGTGTACGACGGCCAGCGCTCTTTCAATCACCGTCAATTGAAAATCGACTGGACATCATGGACATCCCCCACGACCTCCACGCCATCGCCCACCAGGAAAAGACGCTCGTCTTCCCGCAGTTCGACTGCGACCGCGCCTGGCAAATCGGCTCGCAATTGCGCGAGATGGCCTATGCGCGCGGCGCGGCTGTCGCGATCGACGTGCGCATGTTCGGCCGTCATCTCTTCTTCGCCGCGCTCGATGGCACGACGCCGAACAACGCGTCGTGGATCGAACGCAAGTCGCGCACGGTCGAGCATTTCCGGTGCAGTTCCTACGCGATTGGTCTCCAGCTCCAGCAGCAAGGCACGACACTCACCGACAAATACGGCCTCTCCGCCGCCGATTACGCCTCGCACGGCGGCGCCTTCCCGTTGACGGTGGCGGACGTCGGCGTGATCGGTTCGGTGGCGGTGTCGGGGCTGCCGCAGCGCGACGATCATCAGATGGTCGTCGAGGCGCTCAGCGCCGTGCTCGGCAAGGATTTCGGCGCGCTCGCGCTCTCGCGGGAATAGGCCGCATGCGCTCGTTCGCGTATGGGCTGCTCGCGGTGGCGATCGTCGCGGAAGTCGTGGCGACGTCCGCGTTGCGCGCGTCGGATGGATTCACGCGGCTCGTGCCGTCGCTGATCGTCGTCGCGGGCTACGGGCTGTCGTTCTATTTGTTGTCGCTCACGCTGCGCTCGCTGCCGGTCGGCATCGTCTATGCGGTCTGGTCGGGCGCGGGGATCGTGCTGATCACGGCCGTCGCCGCGTTTCTTTTCAAGCAGGTGCCCGATTTACCGGCTGTTCTCGGCATGGGCCTGATCGTCGCGGGAGTTGTGGTGCTGAACGTGTTCTCGAAGGTGAGCGCGCACTAAAACCAAAAGCGCCTCCTTCGATCGACATAAAAAGCGCTTACTTGCAGCGTACGACCATCGAGCGGTTCTTGACGTTGGCGGAAATCACGTTCGTGATGCCGCCGCCCGTCGGGCCGCCTTCCTCGTTGTCCTTCGACACGATGTCGTAGCCCGTTGCGCCGCACGCGCGGCCGGCGAGCACGTAGCAGCTTCCCCAGCTCGATCCGGCATCAGCGCCGCTGCAGTTGATCGCGTAGCCGGTCTGGCCGTCGGGCAAATTGATGAGCGACGCGTTGTTCGACGACGCGCAAGCTGCAAGGCCGGCAGCCAAGAGCAAAGAGGCGCAAAGCGGCAGCCTCGACGATGTGCGGCGCATGCGCCGCGCGAATTCCTTCATGTGTACCTCGTGGATGTTCGGTGCGGAAAGGCCGTATTTTCCCACACGCGCCTTACGCGACCCGTAAGCGGTTGTTAGCGCAGGCGCGCGGTTTGCGGGGTGCCAGACAACGCATGAACGGGCGTTGATCGGCAATATGTACGCTATTTACAGAAATATTTGCCGATTGACGAGGATCAACGAAGCATACATAAGGAAAATGTCATGGCAGAACGAGTGAGCGGCCCGTACCGGGGCTATTACATCAGCGCGTCGGCGCGGCTGATACAGCCGCACGGCCTGCAGGGCAAAGGCGACGAAGCGCCCATCTACGTCGGCTCGGTGAGCGTGGCGCAGCACGGCCCCGACGATGCCCACCGCTTCGAGGCGCTCATCGATCTCGGCAGCGAACAGCGTTTCGCCACCGTCGACGAGGCGCTCGCGCACGTCGAAAAAGCCGCGCGCGCGTATATCGACCGGCTGTTGCCGTCTTCCTGATGCGACATCTGCACGTTCGCCACCCGCTCCTGCACGACATCGCGCAATGTCTGCTCGATCTCTTTCCGAGCAGCGCCGATGTGAGCGAAGTCGGCCCTGAACAGACGCCGTCGCTCTTCATGAGCTGGCGCACGAGCGGCGTCGCGAATCATCCGGGTAACGTCGCCTGGGGCGTGCATTACCGCTTCGATCCCCAAGTGCTGCGCGCCGGCCCCGAGTTCACCGACGACGCCCGGCGTGCGATGTGCAACCGCGTGCGCGAATTGAGCCGGCATCTGCGTTTCGATTACGCCGATCCGACGGCGACGTCGCTCTTCGTGGTCGACGTCCCGGCGGCGCCGGTCGAGGCATAACAGGTAGACCGCGCCGCGCGCTGGCGAGTACCATATGCGCCACTTCCCATGCGACGTAGTTGTATCCGCGTCGAGTCACGAGGCGATCATGGTCATTCAGTTTCCCCCGGACGCTCCCGATTACCACGGTTCCAACCTGACGATCGTCTTCGCCGCGCTCGTCGATGGAGAGCGCGTAACGTGCGCGATCTCGGTCGAAGCGCTCGAAGATCACTTCGATACACCGAGCTGCGACAGCGACGGCTGGATCCGCGCGTTCGATTCCGGCCGCCCGCGCATCGAAGCAGTCGCACGCGAACATCTGCGCGTGAGCAACGGCTCGCCGGTGCTTTTGAAGAGTGGCCACTTTCCTCCCGGAAAAGTTGTCGCATAGGCAAGGATTACACCACCGTGTAAGCCGTTTATCCCGCGTCGGGCACATCCGACCGTACTTCAGAAATCCTTAGCAAAACCCCCGCACCGTCTCAACGCGCGGCCTAATTTGCGATTACCATTCAAGAACAGTGCGCCGCGAAAATGCGATTGGCGCGGCACGCCGCTTGCTGGCCGGGATTCGCTTGGCGGCCGGAAGCTCAAATATAAAAATCGCGCGGGGGTTGTCATGTTTCATACCTTGATGAGTTCGCTCGTCGAGTTCAGCGCTTTCTGGCTGATCTGGGCGGCGGTCGGTTTGTTGTTCCTGGCGGTTTGCATCGTGGTGGCATCCGCCATCACGAGCGATCCGGAAGAGCCGCTTCACGGCGCCACGCAAGCAGCCGACGAAGAACGCAAGATGATCGTCTGAGCGTTCGGCCGGGCTGAACGACCGTCAGCCCGGACTCACTTTCGAGAGTGATCCGCATGGGAATCCAGGAACGACGGACCGAGCAGCGGCAGGCGGTGCGCGAACGCATCCTGGATGCGTCGCGTGACATCGTCGGGCGCGAGGGCTTCGCCGCGCTTTCCATGCGAAAGATCGCGGAGGCGATCGACTACTCGCCCGCCGCCTTATACCTGCATTTCAAGAGTCGCGCCGATATCGCCCAGGCATTGCGCGCGGAGGGCCACGCGCAGCTCTTCGCGGCCTTTGCGCCGCACTCGACGATCGTCGATCCCGCCGCGCGTCTGAAAGCGATGGGGCGCGCCTACGTCGAATTCGGGCTCGAACACGGCGAGACGTATCGTCTGATGTTCATGGAGCCGTCGAGCCCCGCCGATACCCCCGATTTCCCGAACGCCGCCGCGGCGCACGCTCTGATGACCGATGCCTTCGTCGAACTGCGCGCGGCGGGCCGCTCGCCAGCGCGCGCGCCGGCGGCCGCCTGCGCGGAGGCGCTGTGGGCGAACCTGCACGGCATCGTCGCGCTGGCGCTCGCGCGCTCGGCCTATTTGCAGCATTTACCCGGTTCCAGTCATTCCACGCACGCCGCGCTGCCTGAAGCGCTCGGTGCAGCGCCGGCCGAAACGCTCGCCGAGCTTTCGCTCGACGCGTGGTTCGGCCACGACGCTGAAACCGCCGAACCCGCGTTTTCAGTCCGTGGCGTGAAACCCGAACAGACCCCTATCCACCGATGAGAACCGACGACATCCGCATCGAAACCGCCAACGGACTGGGCTTCATCGCGCTCGACCGGCCGCAGGCGCTGAACGCACTGACGACAGGCATGCTCCACGCGATCCGCAACGCGCTTGGCGACTGGCGCCACGATCACGCGATCCGTGCCGTCGTGGTGTACAGCCCGCACCCGCGCGCGTTCTGCGCGGGCGGCGACATCCGCTATCTGTATGAATTGGCGAAGGCAGGGGAGCGCGCTGCCATCGACAAGTTCTTCACCGACGAATACCGCCTCAACCATACCGTCTTCACCTATTCGAAGCCGTATATCGCGGTGACGAACGGCGTCGTGATGGGCGGCGGAGTCGGCATTTCGCAGGGCGCGCACCACACGGGCGGCCTGCGCATCGTGACCGGCTCGACGAAGATGGCGATGCCGGAAACGCGCATCGGGCTCTTTCCGGACGTCGGCGCGAGCTGGTTTCTCGCGCGCGCGCCGGGCGCGATCGGGCGTTACATGGCGGCGACCGGCGCGACGATCGGCGCCGCCGATGCGCTCTACGCCCGTCTCGCCGATGCATACCTCGACGACGCCGCGCTCCCCGAACTGATCGAATCGCTCAAGCGCGAGCGCCTGAACGACGCCGTCGACGTGGTGCGTTTCATCGAAGCCGCGTGCGTGAAACACAAGGTCACGCCGACGCCGGACGCGAGCCCGCTCGCCGCCGCGCGCGCGCAGATCGACAAGCACTTCGCGACCGGCGACGGCGCGGCGATCCTGGCGTCATTGCAGAAGGAAGCTGACGGCGGCGCCTCGGCCGACTGGGCCGCGCAAACGATCGCCGAATTGCGCGAACGCTCGCCGCTATCGATCGAAATCGCGCTGGAACTCGTCGATCGCGCGAAGCTCTCGACGATGGCCGACACGCTGCGGCGCGATCTCGACCTCACGCACAACATCTTCGAGCACGGCGACGTGGTGGAAGGCATCCGCGCGCGCATCGTCGACAAGGACAACCAGCCGGTGTGGAAAGTGCCGCGCATCGAGGACGTGACGCGCGACGGGGTGAAGCGGATGTTCGACAGTCCGTGGACGCGCGAGCACCATCCGCTCAGGCTCTTGAAGGATTAGCGCTCCGCGTGGCCCGCCATGAAGGCGCGCATGAACACCAGCGCGCCCCAGCCCCACATCGCGTTGGTTACGAAACCGAGCGCGAGGCGCGGCAGCATGTTGCCGCTCGGCCAGATGCCGCGCGCCGGATCGACCACGAACACGCTCGCCGCCGTCAGCACGATGCCGCCGAACACGAGCGCGCCCACCCACGGCGCGTGCCGCTCAGGCGAAACGCGCAAAAGCCACGCCATCAGAATGCCGAACACCGAGCTCCAAAGCGCGTTCGCGAGGAACGTCGGGATGCCGAGCGGCAGGAACGGGTCGGTGGAGAAGCCGGCCGGCTCGAAGAGACCGGCGGCATGCAGCAGTGCGAGAGTCGATTCGCGAAAAAACAGGGCAGCGAGAAAACCCGAAACGAACGGCAGTATGACTTTTTGCATTGAATGGACCGCGTAGGGCGCTAGCCGCCGCATTTTTAAGATGAGCGCCATTATAGAGGGCGCCTGTCTGTAAAAAGCGGTGGAAAAAGCGTCGGCGCATGGCTGCTCCAGCGTCGGCCTAATCACGAAAGTGGAAAACCTAAGCTGGAAAAAATCGTTCTAATCGACAAGTCGCATCCATAGACTGTTTCCAGAGCGAGACGGAGCGGCCGTCTCACGTAAAACGCGCAGCCTCGGCACATCAAGCGCGAGCACAAGGAAACAGCACCGATGTCCTATGTAGTGTCGATCTCCGGAAGTCCTGCCGTTCAGTCGCGCAGCACCTGGCTGCTCTCGCTTGCCGAAAGCGCGCTGCGCTCGCGCGGCCTGACGGTGCGACGCATCGATGCCCGCGCGTTGCCGCCCGCCGCGCTGATGCACGCCGACTTCGCGCATCCGGCGATTCGCGAGGCGCTCGAACTGATCGAACACGCGCAGGCGGTGGTGATCGCGACGCCGCTCTACAAGGCGTCCTACAGCGGCCTCATCAAGACGCTGCTGGATTTGCTGCCGCAGACGGGTCTCGCCGGCAAGATCGTCCTGCCGATCGCAACCGGCGGCTCGCTCGCGCATCTGCTCGCGCTCGATTACGCGCTGAAGCCGGTGCTGTCGTCGCTCGGGGCGCGGCATCATCTGACGAATGTCTTCGCCTCCGACGCCGACATGCCGAGGAGCGACACCGGCTACACCGTGCACGCCGAGACCGCGCAGCGCGTGATCGCCTCGGCCGATGCACTCGCGCACGCGCTCGGCGAACAGGCGCAGTTGCGCGAATGGCGCTCGAAAGCGGCCGTTGCGCCAGCGCCCGCGCTTGCCGGACTCGTGCCCTGCGCGACCTGACCGTTATTTAAGAATCTTCCAAGGCCCGCTGAACGCATCGTCCGGCGGCGCCGCTGCACGCCATTTCCATACAGATCGTCTCGCAGGAGTTTTCCGATGAATGTCTTCTGGTTCATTCCGACCCACGGCGACAGCCGCTATCTTGGCACGACGCAAGGCGCGCGCGCCGCCGACGCCGATTATTTCCGCCAGATCGCCGTCGCCGCCGACACGCTCGGCTACGAAGGCGTCCTGCTGCCGACCGGCCGCTCCTGCGAGGACGCGTGGGTCGTCGCGTCGAGCCTGATTCCGGCGACCAAACGCCTCAAGTTCCTCGTCGCGATCCGGCCGGGGCTGTCGTCGCCGGGATTGTCGGCGCGCATGGCGTCCACCTTCGACCGGCTCTCCGGCGGACGGCTGCTCATCAACGTCGTGACAGGCGGCGACCAGGCGGAACTGGAAGGCGACGGCGTCTTCCTCGATCACGACACGCGCTACGAAGTCACCGACGAGTTCCTGCACATCTGGCGTCAGTTACTGGAAACGTCGCACACGAACGATTCGATCGATTTCGAGGGCAAGCACCTCACGTCGAAGGGCGGCAAGGTGCTGTATCCGCCGGTGCAGAAGGCGCATCCGCCGCTGTGGTTCGGGGGATCGTCGCCGGCGGCGCATGAGATCGTCGGCGATCACATCGACACGTATCTCACGTGGGGCGAACCGCCCGCCGACGTCGAGAAAAAGCTCGCCGACATCAAAAAGCGTGCGAAAGAGAAGGGCCGCGACATCAAGTTCGGCATTCGCCTGCATGTGATCGTGCGCGAAACCGAGGAGGAAGCCTGGGCCGACGCCGACAAGCTCATCAGCAAGCTCGACGACGACACCATCCAGCGTGCGCAGGCCACTTTCGCAAAGATGGATTCCGAAGGCCAGCGGCGCATGGCGGCGCTGCACGGCGGCCAGCGCGACAAGCTCGAGGTCTATCCGCACCTGTGGGCGGGCGTCGGGCTCGTGCGCGGCGGGGCGGGCACGGCGCTCGTCGGCAATCCAGAGCAGGTCGCGGGGCTGATGAAGGAATACGCGGCGCTTGGCATCGATACGTTCATTCTGTCGGGCTATCCGCATCTGGAGGAGTCGTACCGCTTCGCCGAACTCGTCTTTCCGCTTTTGCCGCGCGAGCAAAAGGAACGCGTTTCCGGGCCGCTATCGGGGCCGTTCGGCGAGATCGTCGGCAATTCGTATTTGCCGCGCGCGTCGCAAAGCTGACAGCGAGGAGCGTCGAACGTGTCTCATATCGATATCGCCCAGCCGGGCGCCTCCCAGCGCGCCGCGCAGTCCCCGGACGGCGGGCAATTCTTCCGGCGCTTTCTCGTGCAGGCCGCGCCGTGGCTCGTGCCGTTCGCCGTGTTCATCGCGTGGGAACTCGCTGCGCGCACGGGCGGATTGTCGGCGCGCGTGCTGCCGGAGCCGCTCGCGGTCGTCAAAGCGGCGTGGTCGCTCGTGCTCTCCGGCGACATGTGGACGAACGTCAAGGTCAGTTCGTTGCGCGCAGTGACGGGGTTCGCGGTGGGCGGCGGCATCGGCTTCGTGCTCGGGCTCGCGACGGGGCTTTTCCGGCCCGCCGAAACCGCGCTCGATTCGACGATCCAGATGATCCGCAACATCCCCGCGCTCGCGATGATCCCGCTCGTGATCCTGTGGTTCGGCATCGGCGAGGAGGCGAAGCTGTTCCTGGTCTCGTTCGGCGTGTTTTTTCCGGTGTACGTGAACACGTTCCACGGCATTCGTTCCGTCGATGCGAATCTTATCGAGATGGCGCGCAGCTACGGGCTGTCGGGCTTCGCGCTGTATCGTGACGTGATCTTGCCAGGCGCGCTGCCGTCGATTCTCGTCGGCGTGCGGTTCGCGCTCGGGCTGATGTGGGTGATGCTGATCGTCGCGGAAACGATTTCCGCGCAGTCGGGCATCGGCTACATGACGATGAACGCGCGCGAATTTTTGCAAACGGATGTGGTGGTCGTCGGCATCCTGCTTTACGCGCTGCTCGGCAAGCTCGCCGACATGCTCGCGAAGGGCATCGAGCGCGTGACGCTGCGCTGGCATCCCGCTTATCAACACAAAGGAGCGAAGCGATGAACGCGATCACTTCCTCGACGGCGTTCGCGGGCATCCCCGGCGCCCGCGCACCGCTCTTTCGCGAGGCTCAGCCAGCGGGCCCAGGCCGCGCCGATCTCGCGATCGAGCTGCGCAACGTCGACAAGCATTACGGCGACCGGTCCGTGCTTTCGGACTTCGATTTCGCGATCGAGCGGGGCAGTTTCGTCTCGATCGTCGGACGCAGCGGCTGCGGGAAATCCACGTTGCTGCGACTGATCGCGGGACTCGAAGCGACGAGCGGCGGCACGCTCACGCGGCACGCGGCGCGCGAAGGCAGCGCGCTCCAGACCCGCATCATGTTCCAGGACGCGCGGCTCTTGCCGTGGAAGTCCGTGCTCCAGAACGTGATGCTCGGCCTGCCGCGCTCGGCACGCGGCGATGCGCGCGCCGTGCTCGCCGAAGTGGGTTTGAGCGAGCGCGAGGGCGACTGGCCGGCACAGCTTTCCGGCGGACAGCGGCAGCGTGTCGCGCTGGCTCGCGCGCTGGTGCATCGGCCGGATCTGCTGTTGCTCGACGAGCCGCTCGGCGCGCTCGACGCTCTTACGCGCATCGAGATGCACGCGCTGATCGAGCGTTTGTGGCGCGAGCATCGGTTCACGGCGTTGCTCGTCACGCACGACGTGCAGGAGGCGGTGGTGCTCGGCGACCGGATCGTGCTGATCGAGGAAGGCCGCATTTCCTTCGATGCCGCGATCGACCTTGCCCGGCCGCGCTCGCGTGCGTCGGCCGGTTTTGCCGCGCTTGAGGAAGCGGTTTTGACGCGCGTCCTCGGGACGACGCCTGGCGTGGAGCCGTCGCGCGATTCACATCCGCTTGCGGTCCGCTGGGCGATCTGACAAGTCTGACAATCGATTCACCACTCTGGAGACTCACAATGGGCATCACCGCGATCAACGTGCGCAATCAGTTCAAGGGCAAGGTCAAGGAAATCATTCGCGGGTCGGTGGTGTCGGAAGTCGACGTCGATACGCCGTTCGGCATCGTCACGTCTGTTATCACAACGCGCTCCGTCGACGAGCTCGAGCTCAAGGTCGGCTCGGAAGTGGTGGCGCTCGTGAAGTCGACGGAGGTGTCGATCGCGCGGCTTTGAGTCGCTTTATTTCGCTTTATTTCGCGATGGCGTCGCTCGCCGGGTTGCTGTGGATCATGCGGTCGCTGTTGGGCGGCGGCGTCGGACGCTTCATCGGCATGTTGTCCGGATTGTTGGGATTGTCGGGGCGCACCGTGCTGGCGCCCGCGGCAGCCGGCGGCTTAACCATCGAGGCGGCGGCGTCGGATGGCGGTTTTTGTTGGGCGAAGGCGGTGGAGACGGCGCAAAGGAGCAGGGCGGCGAGCGTTTTCATGATTTTGTCCCTCGGATGGCGGGCGGTTTGGCATGCGTTTGGTAAGCATTTTGTGTGACTGGCATTTGGCGTCGACGCGGAATGGGGACCTAAATCACTCGGTCAGGAACCGCACGAACTTCCCGCCCCGCTCCGAAACCGCGCATCCCACTGAATGATCTTGAACGGCTCGCCAGCCGTTCGACCGTGCAATCAGCGTTCGCGAGCCCTGCGCGGGCGCTGACGTCTCGAAAGTCCGCACTTTTTCCCGAATGATTTGAACGGCCCACTGGACGGTTAAAGTGGAAGTTCGTCGTTGCTGGTCGCGCGACTGCGGCTGCGCCACGAAGGTGTGTACCTCCGCTGAATGATCTTAAACGGCTCGTTAGCCGTTCGAATGCGGAGATCAGCGTTCGGCCGCCCCACGAACGAATTTGTCCTCATCCTGTAAAATCACGGATTCGGCGCCGTTTTTGCCGCACCGGCGTGGCGCCCCACGCAATCGATCCCGCGTCCCATGTCAGCAGTTTCCGAACCCAGCCCGCGCCGCGTGTCCGTCGCCCCGATGATGGACTGGACCGACCGCCATTGCCGGTCGTTTCACCGTCTGCTTTCCCGCGATACGTGGCTCTACACCGAAATGGTGACGACCGGCGCGCTCCTTTTCGGCGACGTCGCGCGGCATCTCGCGTTCACGCCCGCCGAGGCGCCCGTCGCGCTGCAACTGGGCGGCAGCGAACCCGCCGATCTCGCGAAGAGCGCGAAGCTCGGCGAGCAGTGGGGCTACGACGAGATCAACCTGAATTGCGGCTGCCCGTCCGAGCGCGTTCAGCGCGGCGCGTTCGGCGCGTGCCTGATGAACGAGCCGCAGCTCGTCGCCGATTGCGTGAAGGCGATGCGCGATGCCGTCGCGATTCCCGTGACGGTGAAACATCGCATCGGCGTCGATACGATCGAGGACTACGAGTTCGTGCGCGATTTCGTCGGCACGGTGGCGGAGGCGGGCTGCGAGGTGTTCATCGTGCACGCGCGCAACGCGATCCTGAAGGGCTTGAGCCCGAAGGAAAACCGCGAGATTCCGCCGCTGAAACATGAGTATGCGTATCGGCTGAAACGCGATTTTCCGCAGCTCGAGATTTTGATCAACGGCGGCATCAAGACGCTCGACGAGGTGGAAGAGCACCTGAAACACGTCGATGGCGTGATGCTCGGCCGCGAGGCTTATCACAATCCGTTCGTGCTCGCGGGCGTCGATTCGCGCTTTTACGGCGCGCAGTCGCCGGTCGCGACGCGCGAGGAGATCGAAGCCCGCCTGATCGACTACGCACGCGCCGAGCTTGCGTGCGGCACGTATCTCGGCGCGATCACGCGGCATGCGCTGGGGCTGTATCGCGGCGTCGCGGGGGCGCGCGGCTGGCGCCGGGTGCTGTCGGACAGCAAGCGTCTCGCGACCGGCGATCTCTCCATCTTCGACGACGCGCGCACGCATCTGCGCGAAGCGGTCGAACTAGCCGAAGGCTGATTGACGAATCGCTTCGCGCGGGGGCTAGGCAAACGGAATCTTTATTCGTATAATCTCGCTTCTCGATCGGCAAGCCAGTTCTTGGTAAGCCCGAGAGCAGTAAATCAGGTTGTCAGTGGTGGCTGTAGCTCAGTTGGTAGAGTCCAGGATTGTGATTCCTGTCGTCGTGGGTTCGAGTCCCATCAGCCACCCCAAGTTTTTTTCTCAAGCCAGGTCGGCATTTTTCCCAGTTGATATATCGCGTTGAATCGGGTTTCGCTGCCGCATTTCGCACGCGGTGTGAAGCCGACGGAAACTGCGTCGTCGAGTGAAAAAGTCCCGCAAGGCGAACCTTGATCGCACGAGTAAGCGCGCGTGACGCTATTCGGTCATTCTGAGTATCGTGTCCGCGCCGGTTACTGCGTGGGCGGCCAGTCCGCGATCGATTTCGACATCGATGTGATAGTCGGCCTTGACTCGTGCGTCGAACAGGGGCCGAAGCCTTTTGAAAAGCCTTTGCGGCATGAAACGCCGCGTAGTACGAGCGACTGCAGACCGCCCGGTAGTGAGGTTCCGACTCGGCAGTTTTCAATAATTCGGCTGCGCAGGTGGCGAGTTCTCTCGGTGTCGCGCTCATACCCGGACCTCCTCGAAGACCACGTCGAAGGTTACATCCTTCTTGAGACCCGCCTGATTTTCCGCTTCGGCGAGTTCGACGTTCATTTCAAATGCTTCGAGTGCCGGGACAGGAACGGTCAGCGAATACGTCACGCCATGGAATAAACCATCAGCGGAGGTGACGAGAGGCACAATGATCGGGCGGATCCTATGACGGCGAAGCACTGTGCCAGCCACGTCGAGATGACTCGCGATCTGTTCGTCTGAAATGCCAGCATCGAGCAAAATCGCGTGCGCCTGCAGGAGATCGTCCGCTTCCTCCATGTCCCATTCGATCTGCATTTTTTCGGCTCGCGCAATGAAGCGGGCCGCCTGAGCGATTGCGCCAGCCGCAAATCCTTCCCGAAGCGCCAGCGTGAACTGACCAAGCTCCGGCGCGCCGACTCGGGCATAGATGTCCTGACCCGCCTGGAACTTGCCGAGGTTCAAGCGATTAATCATCCGGTTCACTTCATTCGTGCCGGTGTTCCCCAGCGCGACGCTGTTCCTGAATGCCTCTTCCGTGTCATCAAAATCGCCCGTCAGCCCCTTCCACGCGCCTGTGAGTTCCCAGGCGGAGCACGCATCGACGGTCATAAGAGCATCGATTTCCCGCTTGATCGCGCGCCACTCGCGGACGAGCGGCGTCACCGTCGACGGATCGATGTAATAGGGCGAGGCCGTCTGGAGAGCGTTGATTCTCTCCACGATTTGTTCGGTCTTCGGCTGAGGAATTGCTTTCATGCGCCTTCTTTCAAAGAGTCACGCGGGCTGGGCGGTTTGTCTTTAAGTCAATTTAAAACGGCTTACTTTAAGAATCGTACTATTTGTCGATCGAGCTTGTGTGTGCCCGGAGGCGGCTTTGGAATAGGCCGCGCGGTAAGGCAAAAGCGAATCGGCCTAGAATCGTCAAGGCTGGCGCGCCTTTGCGAGACCCATATGCCAAGTTGTCATTTGAAAACTCTTTGCACAAAAGCGCAGAAACGCACATGAATTAAGCAGAAGGCGCGAAACCGCGCGCTCAAGTTTTGACAAACCCTGCCGTCAAAACCGGCATGCCCCGCGAAACCTATTCTCCCGCGAAAGACCCCGACATCCACGAGCTGATCGCCCGGGGCAGCGCGTTGATCGGATCGCTCGACGTGATCCGCAAGGCGCGCTGCATGCCGTCGTTCACGGATGACATGAACGCCTACTGGACGTGGTGCCAGGCCGGCGAGCCCGACGATCCCAGCATCGTCGATATCATCAGACGCCTGATTCGCGACGGCGCAGCCAGTTGATCGCGCCACGAGCCGCCAGCCTCCGCCAATTTGCCCCGCGATGTGTCCCGCGCCACACAACGCTCGCCGCATCGGCACTACGCTCACCGTGCGATTCCTGCCAAGAGCAATCGAAGAACGGGAGACCGACATGGCGCTGAGCAAAGCAGAAAACCGGGTGTTCGGGGACAAATGCCTGCCGTTCCTCGTCAAAAGCGTCACTTCCAGCTTCGGGCGCGACTTCCACGTAATGCCGCGCTTGATGCACGTCGCGCCGACCGTCGGACTGCACATCACCGCGCACCGCGCCGCCGACGCCAGAATGTCGTATCCGCTGAACGTGTTCGTCTTCTGGCCCGCGCCGGGGATCCGGCAGTTCCTGAGCAACGTCGACCGGCCGATCGTCGCGGCCAGCGTAAGCGAGCGCGTCCCGCAGGAGATCCGCAAAATCATGGAGCGATCGGGCATCGATTTCACCGGCCGCTCGCAGGAGCGCGGCGAAGTCGTGATGGTCGAATTGAGCGAGAGCGTTCTTTGAGCGGATCTTAGGCTCGGACTCAATGCCCGGATGACGGCGGTTTGGCCATGTGTTAATAATGCGCGAACCTGAAACCGCCCCGGAACGCCACCGCATGAGACCGCCGCGCCTCGATCAACTCGACGACATTGACCGCAACCTCGTCGCGCTCCTGCAAACGAACGCGCGTGAGAGCGTCGCGAATCTGGCACGCCAGCTCGGCGTCGCGCGCACGACTGTCATCGCGCGCGTCGCGCGGCTCGAAAAGAACAACGTGATCGCGGGCTACGGCGTGCGCCTCGGCCAGGACGTGCTCGACGCGAGCATCCAGGCTTACGTCGGCATCAAGCTCGCGCCGAAGTACGGCCGCGACGTCCAGAAACGTTTCGCGAAAATGCCCGAGATCCAGCTCCTTTGCGCAGTCAGCGGCGAGTTCGATTACGTCGCGTGGCTGCGCGCCGATTCTCCCGACCGCCTAAATGATCTGCTCGACGAAATCGGCGCGCTGGAAGGCGTCGAGCGCACGACGACGTCGATCATTCTCGCGCGCAAAATCGACCGCGGCGGGTAGGTTTCGACGATTCGTAGCTAATCCAAGTCGAAATGACGAAAACGATCGTCGATACGCATCATTTTGTGTCTATGATCAATATTCATGCGCTCCTAAACTTGTGTAAGAAGGACTGACTAAACAGCGCAACTTCGTTGCATGGGACCGGAGTAAGGCGCATGGGTTCAGAGTAAGCGCTAAAGCGCCAACTCTGATCGACAGCGCCAACTCTGTTCGACAGGAGATAAGAATGAAAGTAGCCCTGATAGGCGCCGGCTTGATCGGTCAAAGCATCGCCCACCTGCTGCGTGAAAGCGGCGATTTCGAAGTCGTCGCGTTCGACCGCGATACCGCTGCGCTCGCGCTGCTCGACGAGCAGGGCATCGAGACGCGCCGCGTCGATTCCGCCGATACTGCCGCCTTGCGCCACGCCTTGCAAGGTTTCGACGCGCTCATCAACGCGCTGCCGTACTACCTTGCGATCAACGTGGCATCGGCGGCGAAAGCGGCGGGCGTCCACTATTTCGACCTCACCGAAGATGTGCGCGCGACCCACGCGATCCGCGCGATCGCCGACGACTCGCAGCAGGCGTTCATGCCGCAGTGCGGCCTCGCGCCGGGGTTCATCGGCATCGTCGCGCACGATCTGGCGAAGCGCCTCGACGACGTTCGCGAAGTGAAAATGCGCGTCGGCGCGCTGCCGGAGTTTCCGACCAACGCGCTGAAGTACAACCTGACGTGGAGCATTGACGGCCTGATCAACGAGTACTGCCAGCCGTGCGAAGCGATCCGTGACGGTCGCACGCAATGGGTCCAGCCGCTCGAAGGCGTCGAGCATTTCTCGCTCGACGGCACCGAATACGAGGCGTTCAACACGTCGGGCGGGCTCGGCACGCTGTGCGAGACGCTCGCGGGCAAGGTCGAGACGCTCGACTACAAGTCGGTGCGCTATCCGGGTCATCGCGACCTGATGAAGTTCCTGCTCGACGATTTGCGCATGTCCACCGATCGCGACGGCCTGAAGGCGATGCTGAAGCGCGCGGTGCCGTCGACGGCGCAGGACGTCGTGCTGATCTTCGTGACGGTGACAGGCATGCGGGGCGGCCAGCTCGTGCAGGACGTGTTCACGCGCAAGATTTTCGCGAAGGATGTCTGCGGCGTGCCGATGAGCGCAATCCAGATCACGACCGCTGGCGCGATCTGCGCGGAACTCGATCTGTTCCGCGAGGGCGTCTTGCCGCAAAGTGGCTTCATTCGCCAGGAGCAGGTGCCGCTCGATGCGTTCCTGAGCAATCGCTTCGGGCGTTTGTACGAAGGGGAGAGCGTGGTGCAGGCGACGCGGCGGCTTGCGGCGGCGTAAAAACAAAAAACCTGAGAGACGAAAAGGCGCTTCGGCGCCTTTTTTGTGCGCCGGGGCAGGCGGGATGGCTTGGTGCAGGTTCTCCGGTCAGCGTGCCGAGTGGCGAAAACGAGCAAAGCGCCGGTGGTGTCGCAGTGCGTGGCTTCCTCGACTCAAGCCACTACGTAAGGCGCTTCAGCAGTTCCTCATAAGCTTCATCCGACGGCGCGGAGTTGTCGAACGCCAGCAGATCGCGGCACGAGTCGCCACCCGGCACGAAGCGGCGCGTCTTGTACTCGTCCCAGTGCGCGAGCTTGTACGCGTCGTTCGGATCGCCACGCGCGACGATCCGCTCACGCGCCACGTTTTCATCGACATGAACCCAGACGACGCGCAGCGTCACCTCATCACCGATGCCGAGCCACGCGCGCTCGAAAATCCGCCCGTCGCGCACTTCACGGGACAACGGCGCGACCACCGCCGCGGATACACCGAGTTCGAGATTCTCCCGAGCGGTATCGATCAGCGATCGATACTCGGGATCGCGCAAGTGCTGCAAAAAAAACGGGCTGTCGCGATCGTTCGGGTCGCCGGTCAGCGCGCCCATCGCGGCGGCGCTGTATGCGCCGTAGAGCGTGTCCTTGTCGAGCATGCAGAACGGTTCGCCAGTCGCGCGCATGAGCCGCGGCACCAGCCGCTTGGCGAGCGTCGTCTTGCCGGTGCCGGCGTGGCCGCAGAAGAAAATCAGATGTGTCATAGGGTTGACCGTCCGCGCTGATACCACTTCATCAGCGGCGTCGAAGAGATGCCGTGCACGATCACCGACGCCGTGATCACCGCGATCACGAGCGGAATCAGCGGTCCGGCGGCGCTTTTCGGCGCGTGTTCGAGCGCGAACATCAGGTAATAGAACGAGCCGACGCCGCGTATCCCGAACCAGCTCATCAGCCGCCGCTGCGGCCCCGTCGCCATTGATCCGACGAGCGACGCCTCGACGGCCGCCGGCCGCACGACCACGAACAGGGCGACGATCAGGATCACCGCGTGCCAGGTCAACATCGGCTGCCAGTAGTTCGCGAGCACCGCCCCGACGATCAGCATGATCGCCACCTCCGCGATCCGTTCCAGTTCGATCGTGAAGCCGAGCACGCGTTCCGCCATGAACGCGTGCGCGCGCTCCGGATCGGACGCAACCGAGCCGACGTCGTCGGCGTCGATCGTGCCCATTGCCTCGCGCGGCGACTTGTCGCCGCTCGCCTTCTGCTCGACGCGGCGCATCGCGAGGCCGGCCGCGAACACCGCGAGAAACGCGTACGTGTGCAGCAATTGTGCGACGCCGTACGATAACGCGATTAATCCGAGCGCATAGAAGCCCTCGGGGCCAAGCGCCTGGCCGTGGCGCGTGCGCAGGAACGCGACGAGCCGCACGGCGAGATCACCGAGCAGCCAGCCGCTCGCGAGCGCGCCCGCGACGCCCCACAGCGCCTCGCCCGTGAACGCCCACGAGAGCGCCTCCCCCGGCGACGCCTCGTACTTGCACACGGCGACGCCGAGCAGCGCGAACGGCAGCGCGATGCCGTCGTTCAGGCCGCCTTCGCCCGTCAGCGAAAAGCGCAGCAAGTCGATGTCGCCGGGACGCTCGACTTGCACGTCGTGGGCGAGCACGGGGTCGGTCGGCGCGAGCATCGCCGCGAGCAGCAGCGACGGGCCCCAGTTCAGGCCGAGCAGATACACGCCGACGAGCGTCAGCGCGGCGACGGTCAGCACCATCGCTACGACCCCGAGCCGCAGCGGTAGCAGCCAGATGCGATCGGTCGGCGGAACGCGCAGGCGCAGGCCGATCGCGAACAGCGACACGAGCATCGCGACTTCGGTGATGCGGCGCAGCACGGTCGCATCGGCGAGGAGATCGAGGGAGAGAAGGCCTGCGCCCGCGGGCCCGAGGCCGAAGCCGATCGCGAGGTAGCACATCGCTGTGCTGATCGGCAGATGCTTGAACGTCGAACTGGCAAGTCCCATGAGGATGAGTACACCGCCAACGACGAGAAACCACATCGTCTCGGTCATGGAAACCTGTCTGCTGAGGGGAAATGGCCGGCGTTTTTTCTGTGGCCGGAAGATGAATCAAGGTAGCACGGCCCATGCCCGTCGCGCCTTTTGGTGCACGCAATCGGCGCCCGCGACGCGTAAGATGTGACGACCCTCGTTCAACGCAATGCAACGCAATCGCGGGAGGTTCCCATGTCACAGCATTTCGACGCCGTCGTGATCGGCACCGGACAAGGCGGCTCGCCGCTCGCCGTGCGCCTCGCGCAAAGCGGACGCAAGACGGCGGTCATCGAGCGGCATCTGTTCGGCGGCACCTGCGTGAACGTCGGCTGCACGCCGACCAAGACGTACGTCGCGAGCGCGCGCGCCGCGTACGTCGCGCGCCACGCGGCGGAGTACGGCGTGATGATCGCGGGCGACGTGCGCATCGACATGGCGCGCGTGAAGGCACGCAAGGACGAGGTGATCGGCCAGTCGCGCAACGGCGTCGAGAAATGGCTGCGCGATACGCCCAACATGACGGTTTTCACCGGCCACGCGCGCTTCACCGGGCCGCATGCGATCCGTATCGACGGGAACGACGGCCAACAGCACGACCTGCAAGCCGATACGGTTTTCATCAACACCGGCACGCGCCCGACGATTCCCGACATCGACGGCATCGAGCGCATTTCGTATCTGACCAACTCGACGCTGCTCGATCTCACCGAGGTGCCTGAGCATCTGGTGATCGTCGGCGGGAGCTATATCGCGCTCGAATTCGCGCAGATGTTTCGCCGCTTCGGCAGCCGCGTGACGGTGCTCGTGCGCGGCAAGCGAGTGCTCGTCCGCGAGGACGCCGATTTCGCCGAGAGCGTGCAGGCGGTGTTGGCGAAGGAGGGCGTCGAGTTCCGTTTCGGCGGGGAGCCGACACGCCTGGAGCCGTTCGGCAACGGCGTGCGGATCACGCTGAACGAAGCGACGATCGACGCCTCGCATCTGCTCTTCGCGACCGGCCGCCAGCCCAATACCGACGACCTCGGCCTCGACGCCGCGGGCCTCGCCACCGACAAGCACGGCCTGATCGAAGTCGACGGCCAGTTGCGCACGAAGGTCGAGGGCATCTGGGCGATCGGCGATGTAAACGGGCGCGGCGCGTTCACGCATACGTCGTACAACGATTTCGAGGTCGTCGCGGCGAATCTGCTCGACGGCGAAGCGCGCAGCGTCGATACGCGGATCATGACCTACGCGGTGTTCGTCGATCCGCCGTTCGCGCGTGTCGGGATGAGCGAGAGCGAAGTGCGCGCGGCGGGCCTGGACGCGCTGATCGCAAGGATGCCGATGTCACGCGTGGGGCGCGCGCGCGAACGCGGCGAGACGGACGGCTTCATGAAAGCGTTGGTCGACGCGAAGACGAAGCGGATTCTGGGCGCGGCGATCCACGGCATCGAAGGCGATGAAGCGATCCATACGTTCGTCGACATCATGAACGCGGGCGCGCCCTACACGACGCTGCAACAGGCGATGCACATCCATCCGACCGTCAGCGAACTGATCCCGACGCTGCTCGGCATGTTGAAGCCGCTCAAATAAGCTCAAGCCTCGACCGGCGGCTTCTCGGCTTCCTTCGTAAGCGCCGCCTCGCGCGTTTCCGGCATCGCGAGCCAGACGAGCGCGGCCGCGAGCGCGCCGGCCGCAGCAAGCCCGAAGAAGCTCATCGACGTGCCGAAGCGGTCGGCGGCGAAGCCTGCCGCCGCCGTCGAAAGTGTCGCGCCGACGCCTGCCGCCAGCCCGAAGAAGCCGATGCACAGGTTGTAGCGGCCCTTGCCACCGGCGACGTCGGCGGCGATCAGTGGCAGCATCACGCCGAACACCGCCGCGCTGATGCCGTCGAGCATCTGCACCGGCACGAGCAGGTACGGGCTGCTCACGCCGGCAAACAACAGCGCGCGCACCGGCAGCGCGCAAAAGCCCAGGATCAGCACCGGGCGCCGTCCCCAGCGCTGCGCCTGCCGCCCGACCCACGGCGACAGCGCCGCGACGATGAACTGCGGCACGATGATGCACGCGGCGATCACGAGTTGAACGTTGTCGCCCATGTGCGCCGTGACTTCGCCCGCGGCGAGATTGAGCATTGCCGCGTTCGAGAGGTGAAACAGCACGACGCACGCCGCGAAGATCAGGAGCCGCTTGTCCTGCAGCATCTCGCGCAGGGTCTCACGCTCCTCGCCGGTCTCGGTGAGCTTTTTCTCCTTCGGGCTGCCGCGCGGCAGCTTCGGCGCCATCTCGTGATGGATCATCGAGAGCGCGACGAGCGCCGGCAGCGCGAGCGCGGCTGTCAGGAAGAACACCGAGCGCAGCGAGAAATACTCACCGAACACGCCCATCAAGGCGGCGGTGAGCGCGCTGCCGATCGACGCCCAGCGCGCGTTGCGTCCGAGCCGGTCGCCGAGATCGGCGCGGGACACGAGCGCGTAGGAGATCGCCGCCATCGCGGGCACGAGCATGCAGCTCGCGAAGCCGTGCAGCACTTCGGCGGCGAAGACCATCACGAACGTCGGACTCGCCGCGAGAAAGAGCGCGCTCGCGATGATCGCGACGATCGCGGAGGCGGCGGCGAATTTCTTGTTGCGCATCGCGTCGACGAGCGCGCCCGCCGGCAACTGGCTCGCCATCGCGCTGATCGTGCCGACGGAGAGCATCAGGCCGATCTCGCCCTGCGTCCATTTGTTGGCCGAAAGGTACGACGCGATGAAAGGGCCGAAGCCGGTCTGCACGTTGGCGACGAAGAAGTTCAGCCAGTCGAGCGCGCGAAGACTTCGTGCAATTACCATTGTTGTGGATCGGTCTCGTTGTCGTTATCTGGAGGAGCGCGCGGCTGAAGCCGCACCTGCCACGCCCGCGGCCCCCGACGCGCCCGACGCGCCCGACGCCACCGCGCCGGTCGCGACGGCGCCCGACGAAGACGACGCGGCGGACGCGGGGGCCGAAGCGGCAGCGGTGGCGGAAGCCGGCGCGGGCACCACGGGAGAAACGATCTTGATCGGTTGTTCGGGTCCGTAAGTGGGTGACGCCTTCAACTGGGCGTCGGTGAAATCCATCTGCAATTGCAGCGCCTTGTTGCGTGTCACGAGCCGCAAGTCGCCCCAGTTCGCCGCGACGTGCCGCTTGTCGCCGGAGAGCGAATCGCTCAGGTCGACAACGACGGCCTGCGGCTGCGCCTGCGAGTCGATCAGCACGTCGACCACGCGGCCCATGCGGCCGCCGTTTTTCGCGAGAACCGTCGAATCGACGAGCTGCGCGAGGTTCGGCGGCACGTCCTTGACCGGCAGCGGCTTGGGCACGGCATCGGTCTTCGGTTTCGGCGTGCCCGGCGGAGGCGCGCCGAGCGTGATCGCGGCGGTTTTCGCGGCCGGGGTAAAGCGGAACGCCGTCCACGGAAACACGACCTTGCGATCGCCCACGCCGAGGAAGCCCGCGAGGTTTACCATCATCAGCTTTGGCTTCGCGGCGTTGTCGACGAAGAGGTCGATCGCCCGGCCGATCACCTTGCCGTCGGGACGCTGCACTTCGCTGTCGAGCAGGCCGTGGAGCTGGTCGTGCTGGAGGATGCGCGTCGAGATGATCTGCGGCGGAGGCGGGGGCTCCGGCTCTTCCACCGGCGGCGGAGCAGGCGGCGCCACGGGCTTCGGCTTCACGACACGGCGTTTCGGCTTTGGCGGAGGCGGCGTTTTCGCTTGCGACGCAGGCTCGGCTTCGGCGACGACCACCGCCGACGACGGCTCCTCGGCATCGGCGGCTTCGCCTTCGCTCGGCGGCGGCTGGTACGAGTGCTCGACGATCGGCACGGGCGACTGCTGCGGCAAGAGGCTGCACGCCGACAACGCACAGAGCGCGGCGAGGGCACTCAGCCGTGCGCGGCGCTGCCACGCGGCAAGGAGCGCCGCCACGGCAAGGCCAAGCGCCAGCATCGCCGGCAACGACAGATCTCGGGCTGAACCATTTCGACTTCGACGCGAGAAACCGCCAGTCATCACAAAAGCTCCATTGTCCGGGCCGCCTGCCTTGGGTCAGATCGCCCCGGACTGAGCCTGCGTGGCCGGGGCGGATTGAGAAGTGAACGCGCGCTGCGGGGCTTCAGTCGCCCGAAGGGTTTAAACGCGCTTCAGTTGCCGCGGCGAGCCGCGCGACGGAATCGGGCGCTCCCATCTTTTCAGCGGCATCGCGCGCAGAGAAGCCGTTCGCGTCGCGCGCCCCGGGGTTCGCGCCGTGCGCGATCAGATACTCCACCAGTTCGACGCGATTGAACATCGCCGCGATCATCAGCGCCGTGCGGCCATCCGGCGACGCGCCCTCGACATCCGCGCCGTGCGCGAGCAGCACTTCGATCACCGGCATGTAGCCCTTGAACGCGGCGCCCGCGATCGGCGTCTGGCCGCGATCGTTGCGCAGATCGGGATCGGCCTTGTGTTCGAGGAGCACGCGCACCGCGTCGGCGTGGCCGTGGTAGCTCGCGAGCATTACGAGCGTGTCGCCATGGTCGTTGCGCAGGTTCGGCGGGAGGCCCTTCGACAGCAGGGCGTCGAGCATCGCCGCATCGCCGCGCCGGGCGACGTCGAAGACTTCGCTCGCGAACGCGATCATGTCTTCGTCGGGGCCTTGGGGTTTTTCGTTGTCGGGTTCTTGCATGGTCTTGCTCCGTCTCGGCTGCCGGGTGAAATGCGCGGCGGGCGGGTTGCTCCCTCAAGCGTCGAACTGCGTGCAGGTCGAAAGCGCAGGTTGAAGGATACAGGTTTGCTCGCGCGGGCTGCACGTCAGCACGATTCGCGCCATGTGGGTGCTTGCGTGCTTGACTCGCGATGTCGCGCGCACTTACGCTCGGCGCAATCCATCGATTGAAGGGAGCCGCTCACATGACCGATTCCGACATCGCCGTACGCCGCAAGGCGCCCGCCGCCGAGCGCAATCGCGACGCCATCCTCTCCGTGCTCGCGCGCGTGTTGCCGAAGAGCGGCGTCGTGCTGGAGATCGCGAGCGGCACCGGCCAGCACGCCGTGCATTGCGCGCGGGCGCTGCCGGGTATCGACTGGCAGCCGAGCGATCCGGATGCTGCGTCGCGTGCGTCGATCGAGGCGTGGCGCGTTCACGAAGGGCTTGCGAACCTGAAGACGCCGCTCGCAATCGATGTGCGCGCGGCGGACTGGGACGTGAAATCGGCAGCGGCGATCGTCTGCGTGAACATGATCCACATCGCGCCGTGGGAAGCGGCCGAGGCGCTTTTCGACGGCGCCAGGCGGTTGATTGGAGCGGGTGGTGTGCTCTATCTGTATGGCCCGTACAAGCGCGACGGCGCGCACACGGCGCCGAGCAACGAAGCATTCGATGCGCAACTGCGCGCAACCGACCCGCGCTGGGGCGTGCGTGACATGGAAGCGGCGGAAGCGCTGGGACACGGCGCTGGTTTCGTGCTGGAGGAAGTCGTGCCGATGCCGGCGAACAACTTCAGTCTGGTGTTTCGGAAGGGTTCGACGGTCTGACAGCGTCCGATATTGCGCCGCGTGCAACGAGTTAGGTCATGAGCGGCAAACTGTTGATGAAATCGGACACTTGTCGCTTCACGCGCTTCGGCGCGGCGGTACTTATCGCGCTCGATGGTCAGGAAGCGTTCAGAATTGCGCCGCACGCACCGCGCCAAGTCGCGGGCGGCAAGCTGTTTGATCAAATCGAGCGTTTCGTCGCTTCACGCGCTTCGGCGCGGCGGTACTTATGGCGCTCGATGGTCAGGAAGCGTTCGGAATTGCGCCGCGCGCACCGCGCCAAGTCGCGGGCGGCAAGCTGTTTGATCAAATCGAGCGTTTCGTGGCTTCACGCGTTTCGGCGCGGCGGTACTTATCGCGCTCGATGGTCAGAAAGCATTCAGAATTGCGCCGCACGCACCGCGCTTCTTCACGGGCGGCAAGCCTTCCAAGAAGCCTCAAGTCCTCACGCCGACGCCACGTTCCGCCACCGCAACCGGCTTTTCCCACCGCACTGTCGCCATCACCGATGCCGCGACGATCATCCCGCCGCCGATCCACCCGCCGGCCGACACCGTTTCCCCCAGCCACACGCTCGCGAAGAGCGCGCCGAACGCGGGTTCGCTGCCCATCAGCAGGGAAACGCGCGTCGGGCTGCTGCGGCCGATCGCGAAGTTCTGCGCAAAGAACGCGAACAGCGTGCACGCGCAGACGAGATAGATCACCGATCCCCAGAAGAGCCCATGTCCGGCGAACGCGGGCGCGTGGCGCAACTGCCCCGGCGCGAAAACCAGCGCGACGACCACGCTCCCGATCGCGACGACACCCGCCTGTACCGCCGTGATCGACAGCGCGGGCAGGCCCGCCGCGCCGCGCATGACGCGCTTGGTCACACAGACGTTCAGCGCGCGCAGCAGGGCCGCCACGAGGATCAGCACGTCGCCGGGGTTGAAGGCGAACGCGCCGTCGCCGGCGAGAAGCCATGCGCCCGCGAGCGACACCGCGACCGCCAGCCATTCGATACGGCTCGGCGGCCGCCGCAACAACGCCCATTCGACGATCGGCGTCAGCACGACGCACAGGCTGATCAGGAACGCCGCGTTCGACGCACGCGTCTGCATCACGCCGAAGGTTTCCGCGAGAAAGATCGCAAAAAGCAGCACGCCGACGGTCAGCACGCCGCGAACGGTGGCGGCATCGGCGTGGCGAAAGTGTCGCAGACTCGGCGACAGTAAACAAAACGTGATGCCGAAGCGCAGCGCAAGGAGGGCGAGCACGGGATAGACCGCCAGCGCCTCCTTCACGACGCCGTAGCTGCTGCCCCACACGATGGCGACCCCGAGCAACATCAGGTCCGAGAGAAATTGCAGACGCTTGGTGTCGGTTGTCATGGCGCAGCCGGTAGGGAGTCGAGCCGCCATTGTCGAATGATGTATCGGCCGCGATAATCGGGAACGCGTGCACAACCTTTTTGCGTCACGCGCACAAATGAATCCATCTGAACTTTTCGCGTTGCTGCCCGATATGGCGGTGTTCGCGCGCGTCGTCGATGCCGGCAACTTCTCCGTCGCCGCGCGCCAGCTTGGCAGCACGCCATCGACGGTCAGCCGCCAGATCAAGCGTCTCGAGGACGCGCTCGCCACGCGCCTCCTCGAACGCTCGACGCGCAAGGTCCGCGTGACGGAGTCGGGCCAGCAGGTCTACCGCTATTGCCGCGACATGGCGGCGGCCGCGTCGGGAGCGGTCGACGCGGCGGGGCGCGTCGTCGGGAGACCACAGGGGCGGGTCGCGGTGAGCGCGCCGTCGGCGTATGCGAAATCGGTGATTCATCCCCTCGTGCCGGCGTTTCTCGCGGCCTATCCCGAAGTCGACATCCAGTTGCGCTTCGACGACCACGACATCGATCCGCTGGATACCGATCTCGATCTCGTGATCCGCGTGACGGAGCGTCCTCCGCAGGGGCTCGCCGCGCGGCCGCTCGGACGCGTGCGCTGGGCGCTGTGCGCATCGGGCGCGTATCTGCACGAGCGCGGCACGCCCACGCATCCGCGCGAACTCACGGCGCACGACTGCATCTGGCTCGGCGAAACCGCCGACGACAACCGCTGGCAGTTCCGCCGCGGCAGCGAGACGGCGAGCGTGGCGGTGCGCGGCCGCTATGTCGCGAATCACGCGGGCGCGCGGCTGGAGGCGGCGCAGGCGGGCCTCGGCATCGCGAGCTTGCCGGAATTCGCCGCGCTCGACGCGCTCGCGGCCGGCGCCGTCACGCGCGTGCTCGACGACTGGAGCCTCGAAGCGCGCGCGTATCAGGGACCGGTCTGGCTGCTCTATCCGCCGAACCGCTTCTTGCCGCCGAAGGTGCGCGCGCTGATCGATTTTTTGGCGGAGCGGCTGGCTTGAGCGCACCGGCCGTCGGCACGAGCGGCGCGGTCGATTACATCGCCTCGACAGAAACGAACGGACAGTAACGCGCCGAAGCAGAAGGCCGGGGAGGCCGTCGTTCACGCAATGATCATCGACTTCGAGCCGAAAACAGCGTCGCCGTGTAGACTGCGAATGCTCGTTCGACACGCCGCGCCCGAAGGCCGCGGCCCAACAGATTTCCTCATACGGAGGCATCGTTCATGCATGCAGCGTTGCCGCAGCAAACGGAGCAGAGCGCCGGTTCCAGCGACGCAGGCGCGTCGCAGACGCCGCGCGACCTGCGCCGCGTCGACATCCATCCCGATCATTGGTATCCGCTCGCGTGGTCGCGCGAGGTGAAGCGCGGCAAGACGCACGGCGTCTTTTTCGCCGGCGACCCGATCGTCCTCGTGCGCACGGACTCGGGCCGCGTCTTCGCGCTCGAAGACCGCTGCGTGCACCGGCAGGTGCCGCTGCACGCTGGCGTCGTCGATGGCGAATCGATCCGCTGCTGTTATCACGGCTGGACCTACGACTGCACCGGTCGCTGCATCGACGTCCCTTATCTCGGCCGCGAGCGGCTGCCGAACGGCGTGCGCTCGTATCCGTGCCGCGAGGAAGCGGGACTCGTCTTCGTGTTCACCGGCGATCCGCTGCTCGCCGATCAAGCCAAATTCCCCGAACTTGCCTCCGCGAGCGACAAGGCCTACAAGACGCGCCGCTTCGGCCGCGCGGTCAAGTGCCACTACTCGTTCATGCATGAAAACCTGATGGACATGAACCATCAGTTTCTGCACCGCAAGCAGATGGGGCAGATGAAGGCGCGCTCGCTCGGGCGCCGGCGCGGCGAGGACTGGGTCGAAGTCGATTACACGTTCGCGCGCGAGGAAGGCAAGCAGCCGATCGGCGAGGCGCTCGTGTTCGGGCAGAAGCGGGGCAACAACAGCACCCGTCCGGACGACGCCCACAAGGACGTCATGACGATCCGCACCGCCTATCCGTACCAGACGCTCAAGATCCACACCAAGGACGACACGATGGTGATGGATCTGTGGATCGCCTACGTGCCGCTCGATCGCGAGCAGCGCACCAATCGCACGTTCGGCCTGTTGTCGATCCGCCGCCCGAAAGTACCGCTCGTGCTCGATGCCGCGTGGCCGTTGCTCGTGTGGTTCACCGAGCGCATCTTCAAGGAGGATCGGTGGATCGTCGAGCGCGAGCAGGAAGCGCACGATCGCCAGGGCGCCGATCACAATCACGAGGTGTTTCCGGTCATCAACGAATTGCGCGCGCTTTTGACGGAACGCGGGGCGCCGGAGCGCGATGCGACCACGCATGGCTTCGACGGCCGACGCGTGCATCTGATCCAGCCGGTGACGGACTTGCCGCCGGCGTCATAAGGCGTGCACGTCGCCGCGCATCGGGCATGGCCCACTGGCGCGAAACGCGCGGCGGCGCTATACAGAAGGGATGCTCCACACGAAGGAGGTGCGACCATGACACGCGACTCGACTGACCCATCCGCCGACGACACCACGACGCCCGAAGCGTCGCAGCCCGAGCTCGAACATTTCGATGCGGCGCTCGCGCACGTCGACGATTCGGTCGCGGCGGGCCGGATGGCCGCGGGCGCGGCGAAGGGCATTTTGTATAGCATCATCGAGACGCTCGGTACGCTCGTTGGTGATCCGGATTTGCCGGCCCATGCGCGGTCCGGGTATGAGGGATTGCTCGAGACGGCGCGCGAGTTGCGCGCGAAGATCGATTAGTACGAGAGGCGCTGATGCCTGGGGTTGAGGAGGAGGCGGTGCCTATAGCCTCGCCAATTCGCGCGGCGTCGGGCACTATAAGAGCTCTATCGTAAGAGGAGGCCATCATGAGTAAAGCCCAGGACGCCAAGAAGGCGCAAAAGAAAGTCGCGACCAAGACGCCCAAGGAAAAGAAGGAAGCGAAGAAAGTGAAGAAGGAGGCGTCGAAGCGTCAGTGATGTCTGCAGGAATGGTTTAAAGAAGGTCCGGGCGCCGCTGGATGTCGGGTTCATCCAGCGGCGCCTGATCGATTGAGAAGTCGAACATTTCGACATTCCGGCAGCCACCCCCGGCGCGCGATTTCCAACCCTTCTGCTTACACGATGTAAGGCGGCGCAATGCCGCCTTTGAGCATGCTCCGTAAGCCTCCCAGCCTGTGCCAGCACACCACCCGCCCCATCCAAACGGCGGCGGAAATACTCGTTAACCAGACAGTGAAAAAAAACGACACTCGCATTTCGTGATGCTTCCGCATTCCGTCTGTAAGCCCTTAAACTTGCGAGCAACAAAATGTAACGAAGTGGACCAAAACTGCACGGACGTACACAGTGCCGCTTTCAGCTCCGCCCAAGAATCCGCCAAAACCGTTCAGAGGAGAAAAGAATGAAGCGTTATCAGAAAACCAAGGCCGCGATGATCGCCGGCGCCGCATTGACGGCAGCGCCGGCCTTCGCGCAAAGCAGCGTGACGCTGTACGGTATCGTCGATGATTCGATCGTCTACCAAAGCAGCTCGACGAACCTTGCCAAAACCAATCCGGGCCGCTCGAACGTCAAGATGGCGTCGGGCATCTGGGCGGGCAGCCGTTTCGGTTTGAAGGGCGCTGAAGACCTCGGCGGCGGTTACAAGGCGATCTTCCAGTTGGAATCGGGCTTCGACATCAACAGCGGCAGCCAGCAGTTCACGAATGCGATGTTCGGCCGCCAGGCCTGGGTCGGCTTGACGAACCCCGCCTACGGTACGTTCACCGCCGGCCGTCAGTACACGTCGTACTACACGCTGCTCTCGCCGTATAGCCCGACGAACTGGCTCACCGGCTACTTCGGCGCGCACCCGGGCGACCTGGACGGCCTCGACACGATCTACCGCGCAAACAACTCGGTCGTCTATACGTCGCCGAAGCTTTACGGCGTCACGGTCAGCGGCTCGTATTCGTTCGCCGGCGTGCCGGGCAGCGTCTACCAAGGCTCGACGTGGTCGGCTGGCGCGCAGTACGCGCAAGGCCCGGTCGGCCTCGCTGTGGCGTTCTCGCGCATCAACAACGCGGCGAACGGCGGCGGCATCTACAGCGGCAGCTCGACGACCATCAACGACACGACGAGCACCACGGGCGCAGGCCAGCCGGGCGTGTCGGCGGTGACGGCCGGGTATCAGCGTGCGCAGGCGCAGCAGCGCTTCGCGGTCGCGGGCGGCTACACGTTCAGCAGCGCGTGGGACGTCTCCTTCACGTACACGAACGTTCAGTACATCCCGGGCCTCAACTCGCTCTTCACCAGCGAAGCGGTCTTCAACACGGCTGGCACCGTGCTGCACTGGAAGGCATCGCCGACGTGGGACTTCGGCGCAGGCTACAGCTACACGTGGGCGAGCAAGGCGAACGGCATCAACGACGCCGCGTCGTACCACCAGTTCAACCTGTCCCAGTACTACTCGCTGTCCAAGCGCACGGGCCTGTACGCACTCGAAGCGTTCCAGCGCGCGAACGGCAACACGCTCGCCGTGCCGTCGGGTACTGGCGTGAATCGTCAGACGTCGGCCAACGCGACAATCGGCGACGGCTTCCAGAGCGCACCGTCGGCCTCGCGCAGCATGTTCGCAGCAGGCGTGGGTATCATCCACCGCTTCTGATCGACGATCGACGCCGCGCCTTCTTCTGGCGCTGCAAGAAAAAACCGGACGCCTCGGCGCCCGGTTTTTTTTCGCCTGCGTCGCGGAATCAAAAATCCGACGTCACCGAGAGCAGCAGCGTGCGCGGCGTGCCTTGGGCGAGATAACCTCCCATCGTCGAGGCCCAGTACGCCTTGTTCGTTACGTTCAGCACGCTGGCGCGCAGCGTCGTGTCGTGGCCGGCGACGCTGGTTGCATAGCGCGCGCCCAGGTCGAAACGATTCCACGATGAAATCGACAGCGTGTTCGCCGCGTCCAAATACTGCTTGCCCGTGTGGACGTAGCGCGCGGTGAGCGTGAGGCCCGTCAGCATCGGCACGTCGTATTCGGCGCCCAGGTTGAAGAGGAACGCCGGGACGCCGACCGGGCGGTTGCCGTCGGTCGCGCCGCCGTTGTTGGTGTCGAGTTGCTCGGCCTTGATGAGCGACGCGCCCGCGATCAGCCGCACGCCGCGATACGGCTCGCCGTAAACCGACGCCTCCAGCCCGCGATGCCGCTGATTGCCGTTCGTGCTGAAGATGCGGGTGTCGGCGTCGGTATAGGCGGTCGGCTTCTCGATCTGGTACGCCGCGAACGATGCGCCCATGCGTGTCGTGTCGTACTTCACGCCGAATTCGACCTGTTTCGTGCGATACGGCGCGAGCGTCTGGCCGACATTGACCGCATCGGCCGGGGCGGTCTCGCCCTTTGCGAGCGCTTCCGAGCGGTTCGCGTAGAAGGCGACGTTCTGCCACGGCTTCACGACGAGCCCGAAGATCGGCGTGGTGACGGAGTCGTCGTAGGAATCGGTGAGGGCGCTGGTCGCGCTCGAGTAGCCGTTCTGGTGAATCTGCTGATGCCGCGCGCCGATCGTGAAGAGCACGCGGTCGTTCAGAAACCCCAGCGTGTCCGATACCGCGACGCTCTTCATCATCGTGCGCGCCGTGACGGGCGGGTCCGCGAAGTCCCCGGCGGTGATGACGGCGGCGGGGCGCGGGACCTGGGCCGTGTCGTAGAGGCTCGTCGGGTAGGTGCCGGAGAAGTCGTAGGCCGAGCGGTCCTCGATATGCGTGTACGCCGCGCCCGCCGCAATCTGATGCGTCACCGGGCCCGTCGCGAAATGGCCGCGCACGCCGGCCTCGGCCGCGAGCGCGTCGGATTTGCGCGGCACGCCCAGGCGATAGGCCGTGGTGCCCATGTCGGCGTTGTAGTTCGGCGACGAATAATCGCCGTGCTCGTTGCTGTGATGCGCGCCGCCCGACACATACGCCGTCCACGCGGGCAGGAAGTCGTACTCCGCGCGCACCATGCCGACCGTGTCCTCCAGATTGCTGTAGGTCCACGATTGCGCGTAGTTGTGCGTCGCCGGGGGGACCGTCGGCACGCCCGGCCCGGTCACGTAGACGACCGAGCGGCCTTCGTCGATTTTTCGCGCTGGTACAGAAAATCGCCGTAGAGGCGCAGCTTGTCGCCGCGCCAGTCGAGCGAGACGGCAGTCACGCCGCTCTGGCGGTGTTCGTCGTCGATGCTCGTCTCGCCGCCGCGAAGCGCCGTGTTCACGCGGATCCCGAACTGGCCGTCGCTGCCGAAGCGCCGGCCGGCGTCGAGATGCGCGCCCACTTCGCCCGAGCCGCTCGTTTCGGCGGTGATGCGGGTGCGCGGCTTGTCGTCGGCGCGCTTCAGTTCGAGATTGATGCCGCCGCCGACCGCCGAGCCCGTCGGCGACGCGCCGCTGAGAAACGCGTTCGCGCCCTTGAAGACGTCGACGCGCTCAATTGCCTCGGTCGCGACGAGCTGGCGCGGCGTTACGCCGTAGAGGCCGTTGAGCGAGATGTCGTCGCCGGTGAGCGCGAAGCCGCGGATCACGAAGACCTGCGCAAAATTCCCGAAGCCGAAGGCGGTGCGCACGGCCGGGTCGTTCTCGACGACGTCGGCGATCGTGCGCGCCTGCTGGTCTTCGATCAGCTTCGACGTGTAGCTCGACATGCTGAACGGCACGTCGATCGACTTCTGGGTGCCGAGGATGCCGAACTGTCCGCCGCGCGCGACCTGGCCGCCCGCGTAGGTGGGCGCGAAGTCGCCGGGAAGCAGGGCGTCGGCGCTCGCGGTGACCTCGACGGCGGGGAGGGTGTTTTCCGGCTCGGCTTGCGCGGCCGCGATCGTTGGCAGGCTGGCCGCCGCGAGCAGGAAGGAGAAGCGCGCGGCGGCGCTGATCGGTGAAACGCGCGAAATGGAGAAAGCGTGCATGTCTGGATTCGAAGCGGAGTGGTAGTCGTTCGTTGCGACGGTCGCGCCGTTGCTGCGTGGTAAGCCGGCTCTTGGAAGAGCGCCGGATTATATGGGCAGATGCGAATCGTTTTCATTTAAATGAAACGTTCGTGCGGTTTATGTTGCGTCGACGCGACCGAAACCCGAATTGGCGTCACTCAGCGAGTTCCTAACAATTGTTGACATTAATGCTTCGCTTCTTCCGCTATGTTCCGAAGCTGGTCAATCAGTGATGCCAACGAAAATGAACTTCCGCCATCGCCTCGCGTTTCGTCCTCTCCAGGTCATGTTCGCTGCGGGCGCAGCCACTTCCGAGCAAGCCGCTCGGGCCCCCTCGCTGCGGCAGGCGGCGCTGATCTTCGCAGGCGTCGCGCCGATGCTTGCCTCCGCCGCAACGGGCACTGTCAAGCATGCGTCGACGCAAGCCGACGAGCCGTATCAAACGGAGATGATGGATTCCGTGCTGATCGAAGAGCCGTACCAGGCGCCGCGCGTCAAGCGGCCGGCGCGTCCTCAAGCGAAGGCGAGCGTGCAACGTACGTCGGTTGCGCGTCGCCGGACGGCGCCGCGCAGCGGGTTCAACGTGACCTCAGCGAAGATTCGTGGGGCGTCCGAGCCGCGAGTCGCGGTGACCGATGTCGCGAGCCGCATCGTGCGCGAACAGGAAACTGTTGCGATGCCTATTGCGGCGATGTCCGCAATCGCGAAGCCGGTGAATGCCGAGCCGCGCCCGCAGCCGATCTTCGACGACTGGACATCGGCGGCGGCGATCGCCGAGTCGGCATATCCAGCGTATGACGGATGGTCGCGCAGCGCGGCTTCGTCGAGCGATTCGGGCGCGCCGGCGGGTGAAATGGCGGCGTCGGCGAGCTTCGGCCTCGCGCCTGTGCCGGACCGGGCGGCGGCAGCGGGCGTCACGGGTGCGCGGCTGACCGAACGCGTCGCGGCGCCGGCCCAGCTTCATAGCACGGTAGCTGGCGTGGCGATAGTGACGGCGTCGGAAACGGCGGCGGGCGCCACTTTGGGCCGCAGCCAGCCGATCCTTCCCGTAGCGCGGGTAGTGCCGTCCGGCAGCGATCCCGTCGCCGATCCGTGGGGCAGCGCATGGTTCAGCCGTAGCGGCTCGATGCAGGGCGGTGCCGCGAAAGCGTTCGACGCCACGCTCGTCGCGGCACCGCGCGAGGATTCCAGCACCGACTGGACGCGCGTCAGCGAAGTCCGGCCGGATTCGGCGTCAACGAGTTCGCGCGAGGTCTGGTAAGGAGCTGGCGCGGGCGCGCGATGTGCTACGAACGATTTGCCAGCAATCCACATCGAAAGGACATATCGACATGACCGACCCAAAAGACGACACTCAAACCGACCGCCCGACGCCGCCCCAGCAGACGACGAGCGACCCGAACGTCGCCGATCGCCGCCTGAGCGAAGAGCAGAAGCAGTCATCGACGGGCGAGCCGGACCCGCCCGAGCCCACGCGCGGCAAGCCGGAACTGCCCGACCCGGCGGGCGTGGGCGAGGCGGGTTGAGCCAGGAGAGTGACGATGGCCACGAGTGAAAAGGAAGATGCCGCCCCGCGCCTCGAACGTCCGTTCCGGCTGTTCGCCGTGGAGCAGCGCGTGCTGGCGCAGAACGTCGACGGGAAGGTGATCGACATCGGCGCGATGGAAGCGAAGGCGGGCGAATTCTGCGTGCGGCTGGACGTGGACGATATCGTCGTCGAGCCGAAGCGGAGCGCGGAGCTCGCGCTGAAAGCGCTCGTGCCGAAGCTGTCGTTCGATTATCTCGACGGGTTGTTTACGAGTGAGGGCGAAGCGGAGGTGGCTGGGCGATTGCAGGACTTTCCGAACGTCGAGTTCTCGCTGGACGAAGCGTAGCGGTCGCATGCCATATAGCCACGGCGCCGGTTGCGCAGCGCCGCGTCGCCCACAAGCTACGGCAAGCTCGTTACGGGCGAGGGCGAAGCATGGTGGCCTGGCACCTGCAGGACTTTCCGAACACCGAGTTTCGCCACGCGAAGCATCGGCCCGGCAGCACCAGGTATCAGTCGCGTGCCACCGCTTTGGCTACAGGCCGCATCAACTCACGGCGTCTGTCGCGACGCCGCCGCGCCATCATCCCCGCCCGTCGTCTTCGATGCCGCTCCATGCGACGTTCGGCCGGCGCCACCGCTGCCATGACCCGCGCCGGGCTTCTCCGGCTTGTCCGGCGCACGCACCGGAAACACCGCGCTGACCAGCCGGTCGACGAAAAGGAAGAACTTGTCGGACGCGTAGCCCGCGATAAACGCGATCGCGAGCGGCGACACTTCCTTGCCGCCCTGCAGCAGTTCGCTGAAGAGCCCGATCGAAATTCCGACGATCACCGCGCTCGTCACATGCGCCCGGTTCGCCACTTTCGAGTGCTCGGGATGGAACGTGTTGGCGGCGGAATCGGCGCTCAATTGCCGCAAGATCGCCGCGCACGCACCGAGCCACGCGTAAAGCACCGGCAGCAAAAACCCTGTCACCGCCCCGACAATCGACAGAATGATGTCGTTCACGTAAAGCGCCATCGCGCGGATGTCCTGGTACACCGCGATCTTCTGAAACCCTTGCGCGACGGCGTCCTCTGGCGGGGGCGGGTTCTTGTCGCCGGCTTGGGCTCGTGGGCTCGCGAGCAGCGGCAGCGTGATTTCCAGCACCTCGCGCGCGATCGCCAGATTGCATTGCCAGTCGTCCTTTTCCTCGCGGACGATGTAGCCGGTCGAGTGGGACGTCGCGTACGCGCTCGGGAAATTGAGCACCGTCTCTTCGCCGGGACACGGCGGCTTGTAGGGGCTGCGCACGACGCCCAGCCCCATGCTTGTCGTGAGTGAGCTGATCCGGCTCACGTCGGCGAAAAGCTGGCGGTTGTTGGTCGCGAATTGCTGCAATTCCTGCTTGATCTGCAGCGCAGGTTGCGAATTCTGCAACGCGATCACCGCGTCGACTCCTTTTACCTTCGCCTCGGTGATCGCGACCGCGTGCGACTGCAACTGGTTGTGCAGCGAGAGCGCGGCGGCATCGTTGTCCTTCACGACGATCGCGATATCGGTGGAAATCTGGTTCACCACGAAGAGCACGCAAGACAGCAGCACGACGAGCACCGTCAACGCGATCGCCGAGCGCGTGTAGATGCGGATCGCGCGGCGCGCACCGTGACGCGCATCGTCGCCGGCGGTTTCCGCGACGACCGGCGTCACCGCGTGCGCGATGCGGCTCATCGCCGCGTAAAACGCGCCTTCGATAGCCGGATTCCACGAGTGGCTCAACTGCGCATCGCGCGCCCTGGACATCGAGCCGACGTCGTTTTCGTCGAGCACTTTGCCGTTCTGCGCCGCGTAGGAAACCATGTCGCGGCAGTGATCCAGGTCCTCGGCGAGCTTCTTGCCGGGATACTGCACCGCCGCCGCGATGCGGCTCATCGCGGAGTAGAAGCTGCCGTCGACGGCGTTGTTCCACTTGTTCAGATCGAGCGCGTGGCGGGCGTCGCGCACGGCGTCGACGTCGGCCTTGTCGAGCGTCGTGCCGGTTTCCGCCGCGTGCGACACGAGCCCTTCGCATTTCGCGACGTCTTTCGCGACGCGCGGGCCGGGGTAGCCGTCGGCGTCGCCGGAGTCCGCTTCGGCGGCGAGGCCCTGCGACGAAGGAACACTCATGCCAGTCACCCCCGCTGTCGATTCAGGCCCGGTTCGTGTGTCAGCAAACGTTTGCTAAATCGATTTTAGGCGGCGATTCGTCGGACCGTATGCGTGCGATCGCACAGAAATGCGGTCTGTCTTACTTCCCCAGCGGCAACGCCCTTAACTGTTCGCGATATTCGCCGAAATCGGCGAGGAAAGCGGGGTCGTCGAAGCGCATCAGGAGGCTCTGGTCGATCGTTTCGTTCAGCGCGCCGCCCGCCGCGCGCGCCTCCCGGTTGCAGACTTGCTGGAGGAAGGGGTGGTGCTCGGTGAATTCGGCATAGGAATCGACGAGCGGCGATGTATACGCCGAAGCGGGGATATCGACCGGGCCGTCGGTTTCGAGCCCGCATTCCTCCGCTTTCTGGCGCAGCCACTCGGCCGGGATCAGCGGCAGCAGGTCTTCGGGGTTGCGCGGCGGCGTGACGTAGCCGCCGCCGACGTTCGCATGCGCGCCCGCGAACCAGCGCTGCTCCAGCGGCAAGTCTCCGCGCGGGTTGGCGCCGGGCGTCCAGAGCGTCGGCTTGTAGAGCGAGCGGTATTCGTTCGCCGCCAGCGCGTGGAAGGCGGCTTTTGTCGTGCTGGAGAGCGTCGTGTCGTGAAACGCGTAGTAGCTGGAAAAGCCTGGAATCGTCAGGCCGCCGAGCGGAATCCCCAGTTCGCCGACCGTATCCCACACGCCGACGTACTCGATACTCACTTCGCGCGAATGCCGGCGGCGGTACTCGACGATCTGGTCGTCGTTCGGACCGAGGTCACGGTCGCGATAGAGCTTGTACGCCTCGGCGACCGATTCCTTGCCCGCGTCGCGTATCAGCCCGCACTTGCGGATGAGGCCGGCCAGGCTGCGCGCGGAATAGGCGCCGCGGCTGAAGCCGAAGATATAGATGCGCCCGCCGTCCTCGTATTGCTCGCAAAGCCACGCGTAGGCGGACTTGATGTTGTCGGAGAGGCCGTCGCCGAATGCGCCGCCGAGCAACTTGTCCGCGAGCGCGAAGAGGCCCTGTCCCTGCGTGCCGACGCCTTGCACGTAGCACGTTTTCTGCTGCGCGGTCACCGGCGTCTTCTGGAACAGAAGCCAGGCATTGGTGCGGTCGTTGGGTTCGTTCCAGGTGCCGTCGAAGAAAATCGCGAAGTTCATTTCGGCTGTCTCCATATGAGTGCAGGGTGCGGTCTCTCATCGGTCTTTCATCGGTCTTTTGTAAGGCATAGGTAATGTCGTGGCGCGATTCAAGGTCGCGACGCACGACGGTGCGGTTTTAGCTGGAGATCGTCGGAAGAAGGCGAGGGCGCAGCGTCCGCCTCGACTTGCGCGCGTTTGTGCGGTCCGCATCACGACGGGCCGGTTTGTGGTTGAACGGCGTGGCGAGGGCGGGATCAAATAGACCTTGGGGCGCGTTTGCGCCTCCTGGTCGTCCGGTGTCTCCGTGTCTGCGTGACCTATGGAGCGAATGATGAAGAAACTGCTTCTGACCGCGTCGTTGCTGACCTTTGCGTCCTCGTTCGCCGCTCCCGCCTTCGCGCGCGACGACGGCCCGCGTTTCGCCTCCGATCGCCTCGATACGCTCGTCGCCCAGCACGCGGACGCGAGCCGGTACATCAGGGACCGGCAGGCTCCGGCTAAGGGCGACGCAGCGCAGGCGCCCGGCGCGACAAACTGAAGTCAGGCGAAGTAGTCGAAGCGCGCCCGAGGTGAGCGCGGGAGGACGTTCGTCCGCAGATTCCCGAGCCGGATGCGCGATCAGCACGCGTGGCGAACGGCAATGGCCCGGACAACCGGCCTTTGGTAGTCGGCTCCCGGCAAAAGCGCCGCAGACGCCAGTGGGCCCCTCAAACGACCACCGCCGATCACTCCACGAGAACCCGCGAACGTCGACGGGCGACCAAAACCGCCGTTCTCCCGCAACAAAACATCAACAAAGGTATGAAATTTGCGACCCCCGCCCCGACGCGGCGGGCTTCCTGTCCGCCTGACCGACTGATCCAGACTCACAAGGGCTATGACAAGGAAGGCAATTTCGATAGCGGTGCTCGGCCTGGCGTGCCTTTCAGCGGGATGCTCGATGATCGGACCCAACCGGCTGAAGGCCGATCAGGTCGATTACGCGCGCGCCCTCGGCGACGCCAAGAAGCGTGAGATTCTTGCAGCCATCATCGGATTGAGGTTCGCGGATTCCCCCGCGTTCCTGACCGTGAGCCAGATCATCGCGGCCTATACCTTCGATGCCACCACCGGCGCGACGCTCAACGCCGGTTCCGGCTCGCAGCCGAACTACGCGCTGGCGACGGGCGCCGTGTCCTACTCGAACCACCCGACCTTCACCTTCACCCCGACGACAGGCGAAGCCTACGCGAGCGCCTATATCCGTCCGCTAGCGCCGACACTCGTGATGCCGCTCGCCGAAAGCGGCATGCCGATCGATCTGCTCTTGCGCATCACCGCGCAGTCGATCGGCGGGTTGCAGAACGGCACCGCGCTCGGCGGCCCGAACAGTTCGGGCGCGCCGGAGTTCTTCCAGCTCCTGCGCGTGCTGAGGCGGCTGCAAATGGCGGGCGAGCTGAACATCGAATCGCGCGACGAGAAGCACGTCGGCCGGGTGTTCATCACGATCGGCGCGACTTCCAGCGGTGCATCGAAGGAAACCACCGCCGATCTCGCGAGCGTGCGCAAGCTCCTGAAGCTCTCGCCAAAAACGAAGACCTACGAGATCGTCTACGGGCAGTCCGCGCAGCGCGGCGACCACATTCCGATGGTCACGCGCTCGGTGCTCGGCATCCTGACGGACCTGGGCGCACAGGTGAACGTGCCGGACGAGCAGGTCAAAAGCGGCTCGACGCAGCCGACCATCAGACTGATCGGCGGGGAGACGCGTCCGACGATCATCGTCAGCACGGGCAAGAAGGCGCCGCCCGATGCCTACGTGAACATACTGTACGGGCAGTCCGAGTACTGGATCGAGCGCAGCGATTTCGATTCGAAGTACGCGTTCACGGTCGTGCAGAACCTGATGGCGCTCGCGGAAGTCACGCAGGATTCGAAGGCGCCGATCGTGACGATTCCCGCGAACTAGCGTGATCGAAAGAAACGCCCCGTAATATTTTGAATTAATTCCTCAGCGGAAATCGCGCGCGCAAACGCTCGCAAGCGTTTGCGCGATTTGTTTTGTAAGCTTCTTTTGTGTCATGTTATAGAGCGTTGAAAATCCAATAACCGTCAGACACGGAAAACATACGGGCAAGCGAAATCGATGTGGATCGTCAGACTCGCGCTCCGGCGCCCGTACACGTTTATCGTTCTGTCGCTGCTGTTGCTGATCATCGGTCCGCTCGTGATCGCGCGCACACCGACCGACATCTTTCCGAACATCGACATCCCCGTCGTCTCCGTGATCTGGTCGTACAACGGCCTGCCGCCCGACCAGATGGAACGGCGCATCACGCTCAACTACGAGCGCGGGCTCTCGGTGGCGGTGAACGATATCGAACACATCGAATCTGAGTCGCTGCCGGGCATCGCGGTGATCCGCATCTTTTTCCAGCCGAACGCGAACGTCGATGAAGCGATCGCGGAAATCACGGCGCTCTCGCAGACGCAGCTCCGCGCGCTGCCGCCCGGCATCACGCCGCCGAACATCCTGCGCTACAACGCGTCGACGGTGCCGATCCTGCGGCTCGCGCTTTCGTCGATGGAGCTCACCGAGCAGCAGCTCTACGACTTCGGCAACAGCTTCCTCAAGACGCAGCTCGCGACCGTGCAGGGCGCTTCCGTGCCGCTGCCATACGGCGGCAAGCAGCGCCAGATCATGGTCGACATCGACTCGCGCAAGCTCCAGGCGAAAAACCTCGCGCCGACCGACGTCGTCAACGCGATCAGCGCGCAGAACCTGATCCTGCCGACCGGCACGACCAAGATCGGTCCGACCGAATATTCGGTGGGCCTGAACGCGAGCCCGAACTCGATCGAAGGGCTCAACGACATCCCGATCCGCACTGGCCCGAACGGCACGATCTACATCAAGGACGTGGCGCACGTGCGCGACGGTTTTCAGCCGCAGACGAACATCGTGCGCCTCGACGGCACGCGCGCATCGCTGCTCACGATCAACAAGAGCGGCAACGCGTCGACGCTCGACATCGTCTCGCGCGTGAAGGCGCTCCTGCCGACGCTGAAGGGCCTCGTACCCGAGTCGCTCAAAATCGAGCCGGTCGCGGACCAGTCGCTCTTCGTGCGGGCGTCGGTGTCGGGCGTGCTGCGCGAAGCGGTGATCGCGGCCGGCCTGACCGCGCTGATGGTGCTGCTCTTTCTCGGGAGCTGGCGCGCGACGCTCATCATCGCGATCTCGATCCCGCTTTCCATGCTCACGTCGATCGTGATGCTCTCCGCGATCGGCCAGACGATCAACATCATGACGCTCGGCGGCCTCGCGCTCGCGGTGGGTATCCTCGTCGACGATGCGACCGTCGCCATTGAAAACATCAGCCAGAATCTGGAGCAGGGGAAGGAACTGGAGCAGGCGATTCTCGACGGCGCGCAGCAGATCGCCGTGCCGACGCTCGTCTCGACGCTTGCCATCTGCATCGTGTTCATTCCGATGTTCCTGCTGACGGGCGTCGCGCATTACCTCTTCGTGCCGCTCGCCGAAGCGGTCGTGTTCGCGATGCTCGCGTCGTACTTCTTCTCGCGCACGCTGGTGCCGACGCTTGCCAAATACCTGCTGCGCAACCACGAGCACATGGGCGGCGACGTCGAGGGCATGAAGGGCTCGAAAAATCCGTTCGTGCGCATCCATCTCGGCTTCGAAAGGCGTTTCGAGTCGGTGCGTCATCGCTATCGCGGCTTTCTCGAAGCGCAACTGAAGCACCCGGGCCGCTTCGCGCTCATCTTCCTGTTGTGCTGCCTGCTTTCGCTCGGGCTCGCGCCGTTCCTCGGACGCGATTTCTTCCCGTCCGTCGATGCCGGCGTCATCGCGATGCACTTGCGCACGCGCACCGGCACGCGCATCGAGGAGACGGCGGCGCTGACCGATCGCGTCGACCAGCGCGTGCGCCAGTTGATCCCGAAGAACGAAGTGCATTCGATCATCGACAACATCGGCCTGCCGGTGTCGGGCATCAACCTCTCGTACAGCAACACGGGCACGATCAGTTCCGCCGATGCCGACGTGCTCATCAGCTTGAGCGAAGACCACAAGCCGACCGCCGATTACATCCACGAGTTGCGGCAGAAGCTGCCCGCTGAGTTTCCGGGTGTCGCGTTCTCGTTCCTGCCGGCCGACATCGTGAGCCAGATCCTGAACTTCGGCGTGCCCGCGCCGATCGACATCGAGATCGTGGGGCGCGACGTGCAGGGCAACCGCGCGTTCGCGAACCGCCTGCTCGCGAAGATACGCGGCGTGCCGGGGCTCGTCGATGCGCGCATCCAGCAGCCGTCCGACCTGCCGACGATCAACGTCGAAGTGGATCGCACGAAGGCGCTGCAAGCGGGCTTCACGCAGCGCGATGTGGCGAACAATCTGCTGATCACGCTCTCCGGCAGCCAGCAGACGACGCCGACCTTCTGGCTCAATCCGGCCAACGGCGTGAGCTACAACGTGATCACGTCGGCGCCGCAATACGACATGGATTCGCTGCAATCGGTGGCGAACATTCCGGTGACGTCGTCGACCGGCCGCACGAACCTGCTCGGCTCGCTCGCGCAGCTTTCGCGCGGCTCGCGCGAAGCGGTCGTGTACCACTACAACGCGCAGACGAGCATCAACCTCTACGCGACCACCGAGCGGCGCGACCTGGGCGCGGTGTCGGACGACGTGTTGCGCATCATCGACGAAGCGCGCGGCCAGTTGCCGAAGGGCTCGTCGATCAGCATCCGTGGCCAGGTCGAGACGATGAACTCGTCGTTCAACGGCCTCGCGTTTGGACTGATCCTCGCGGTCGTGCTGGTGTATCTGCTGATCGTCGTGAACTTCCAGTCGTGGCTCGATCCGTTCATCATCATCACGGCGCTGCCGGGCGCGCTCGCGGGCATCGTCTGGATGCTGTTCCTTACGCACACCACGCTCTCGATTCCCGCGCTCACCGGCGCGATCATGTGTATCGGCATCGCGACGGCGAACAGCATTCTCGTCGTGAGCTTCGCGCGCAGCGCGTTGCAGGAGCACGGCGACGCGGTGCGCTCGGCGCTCGAAGCGGGCTTCACGCGCTTTCGCCCGGTGCTGATGACCGCGCTCGCGATGATGATCGGTATGGTGCCGATGGCGATCGGCCTCGGCGAAGGCGGAGAGCAGAACGCGCCGCTCGGACGCGCGGTGATCGGCGGGCTGATGGTCGGCACGCTCGCGACGCTGTTCTTCGTGCCGGTCGTGTTTTCGATGATCTACACGCGGCTCGAAGCGCGCGCAAAGAAGACGGACGCGGGCGCACCCGCGCCGCAATAGCCTCAATAGCAGCAGGCAGAATTATTCGGAGCGTAAATGGAAGAGCAGGGACCGCAACGGCCGATTCAACCGCGACGCAACAGGCTATGGCTCGTGCTCGCGGTGGTGGTCGTGCTCGCGCTAATCGTGCAGGGCATCGTGTCGCGGCGTTCGGCGCATGCCGAGCTGGAGCGCGATGTCGATCGCTATAGCGTGCAGACCGTCGAAGTGATCGCACCGACGCGCATGAAGGCCACGCAGGACCTGATCCTCGCGGGCGACATCCGCGCGTTCTCCGATGCGCCGATCTTCGCGCGCACGAACGGTTATCTGAAGCGCTGGACAGTGGATATCGGCGAGCATGTGAAGAAGGGGCAATTGCTCGCCGAAATCGATGCGCCCGAAATCAACGATCAGCTCCGCCAGGCCCGCGCCGACGAACAGACCGCGCGCGCGAATTACCTGCTCGCGAAGACGACGGCGGATCGCTGGGCGCAGATGCAGAAGAACAACTCCGTCTCGCGCCAGGAGACCGACGAAAAGAACGGCGACATGCTCGCGAAGCAGGCGGCGCTCAACGCGTCGCAGGCGAATGTGTCGCGGCTCACGCAGCTCGTGTCGTTCCAGAAGATCTACGCGCCGTTCGACGGCGTCGTCACGGCGCGCAATACCGATGTCGGCCAGTTGATCGATGCGGGCAGCGCCTCGGCCGGGCGCGAGCTGTTCCACATCCAGGACCCGACGACGTTGCGCGTGTTCGTCGACGTGCCGCAGGCGTATGCGCGGCTCGTGCGGGTCGGCTTGCCCGCCGAACTGCTGCTGACGGAGCAGGGCGATCGCAAGTTCGAAGGCACGGTGGTGCGCACGGCGGGCGCCGTCGATCCGGTCGCGCGCACGATGCGCGTCGAGGTGCAGGTGAAAAACCCCGGCGGCGAACTGCTCGCGGGCGCGTACGCGCAGGTTCGCTTCAAGCTCACGAGCGCGAATCCCGGGCTGATGCTGCCGGGCAACGCGCTGCTCTTCCGCCCCGACGGCGTGCGCGCCGCGACCGTCGATGCGAACGGCCGCGTGAAGCTCCTGCCGGTTGTGCTCGGCACCGATTACGGCACGCGGGTGTCGATCGTGTCGGGCCTGACCGGCGATGAGCGCGTGATCCTGAATCCGCCCGATTCGATCATCGACGGTACGGCGGTGCGCGTCGCCAAAAAGGACGCTAAGGCGCCGGAGGGCAAGGCGTCATGATCGCGATGCGCGCTTTGGCCGTGGCATCGGCTTTGAGTCTTGCGCTGACGGGGTGTGTTGTTGGCCCAGACTATGTGCGGCCTGACGTGAGTGTGCCGGCGGCTTTTAAATCTGCTGATGCGGCGTCGAAAGACTGGAAGCCCGCCGAACCCGCCGACGCCAAAACGCGCGCGCCGTGGTGGGAAATCTACGGCGATCCGCAACTCAACGCGCTCGAAGAAAAAGTCGCGGCGGCGAACCAGACGGTGGCCGCCGCCGCTGCGCGTTTTCGCGGCGCACAGGCGGCGGTGGCGCAATCGCGCGCCGCGTACTTTCCGACCGTGACGGCGAACGTCGCGTTCAACCAGTCGCGGGCATCGGAGAACGTGCTGTACAAGTCGAGCGCGGGCGTGACGCTGCCCGACTACATGCTCAACGCGCAGATCACGTGGGAACCAGACTTGTGGGGCCGCATCTCGCGGGCGGTCGAAGGCGGTCGCGCCGAGGCGGCCGCGAGCGCCGCCGACCTTCAAAGCGCGATCCTGTCGATGCAGGCCGAACTCGCGACCAACTACTTCGAATTGCGCGGCACGGTGGAGGAAGAGCGTTTGCTCGCCGAGACCTTGCAGGCGTATCAAAAAGCCCTCACGCTGACGAAGGACCGCTTCGCGGGCGGCATCGCGGCGGAGTCGGACGTCGCGCAGGCTGAGGAGCAACTGAAGTCGACGCAGGCGCAACTGATCGACCTCGAGACCACGAAAAGCCGCCTCGTCAACGCGATCGCGATTTTGATCGGCGAGCCGCCGTCGTCGTTCACGCTCGACGTTTCACCGCTGAACGCGGGCAACGTGCCGAACCCTGGCGCCGCGCTCGATGCGCTGCCGCTCGGCATCCCGTCGACGCTGCTCGAACGCCGGCCGGACATCGCGGCGGCGGAAAGGCGCGTCGCGGAGGCGAATGCGCGCGTGGGTGTCGCGACGGCGGCGTTCTTTCCGAATCTGCTGCTCGCGGCAACGGGCGGTCTCGAAGCGACGAACTTCAGCTCGTGGCTGATGGCGCCGAGCCGCTTCTGGTCTCTCGGGCCTCAGCTCGCGTTCACGGTGCTCGACTTCGGCGGACGCGCGGCGGCCCGCGACGCGGCGCGCGCAGCCTACGACGAGAGCGTCGCGGACTACCGGCAGACGGTGCTGACGGCATTCGGCCAGGTGGAGGACAACGTCAACGCGCTGCAGGTGCTGCGGCGGGCGCTGGATGCGCAGCGCGAAGCCGTCGATGCGGCGCAGCGCGCGTTGAGCAAGGTGGGCAATCGCTATGAGAACGGGGCGATCACGTACTTGAGCGTCGTGGTGACGCAGGCGATCGTGCTCAATGACCAGCGCGCGGCGGTGAGCATCGAGCGCAGGCGGATGGCGGCGAGTGTCGCGCTCGTTAAGGCGGTGGGGGGAGGGTGGACGGCGGGAGAGTTGCGGGTGTCGAAGGGGGAGTGATCCTCGCACACTCGCGACGCCCTAAAACCTCCCCACCCGATACGGCGCCGGATCGGTAAACGGCGTCTCTCCCGTCATCATTTCCGCGAGCAATCGTCCGGTCACCGGACCGAGCGTCAGTCCATGATGGGCGTGCCCGAAAGCGAACCACAATCCCGGATGCCGCTCCGCCGGCCCGATCACCGGTCGCATATCCGGCGTACACGGCCGCAGGCCGAGCCACGGCTTGTCGTCGAGTCGCCGCCCGAGCCCGAATACCGGCCGTGCCGCGCGTTCCGCCAGATCGAGTTGCACCGGATTAGGCGGACGTTCTCGCGTAGCCAGCTCGACACCCGTCGTCAGCCTGAGCCCGCGCCGCATCGGCGCAACGACATACCCGCCCTCGATATCGACCACCGGCCGCAGCAACGGCGCCTTCGCCGTGCTCTCGTAATGCATGTGATAGCCGCGCTTCGCCATCAGCGGCACGCGATAGCCGAGCGGTCGCAGCACGCGATCCGACCACGCGCCGAGCGCGACGACGGCCGCTTCGGCTTCGATCGGCCCATCGTCCGTTTGCACGCGCCACGCTTGGCCACGCTGTTCGAGCGTCGCCGCATCGCCGCGCACGATGCGGCCGCCTTCGTGCTCGAAGAGCCGCGCGTAGCCCTTCGTCAACGCGCCGGGGTCGGACACGCTGCGCGGATCGGTCCAGTGGATCGCGCCCGCATAGCCGCTCGTGAGTGACGCCTCAGCACCGCTCAAGCCCGCGCGATCGAGGATGCGCACATCCAGCCCATGCGTCGCCGCGATGCGTTGCGCATCGAGCGCCTCGCGTTCGAATGCATCGGCCGCGCGATACGCTTCGAGCCAGCCGGTCGGCCGCACGAGATCGGCGAGGCCCGCGCGCTCGATGAACGCCTCGTGCTCCGCGACGCTGCGCCCGATGAGCGGCAGCATGTCGCGCGCGGCGGCCTGCAGACGGCCGGGCGCGGACTCCCACCAGAAGCGCGCGAGCCAGCGCGCATACGACGGCAGCGAGCGCACGTCGTAGCGCAGCGCGGTCGAGCCGTTGCGCGCGTAGCGCAGCACGGTGCGCCAGTCGCGCGGAAACGCATACGGCACCACCGCCGACGCCTCGATCAGCCCCGCGTTGCCGAAGCTGGTCTCCTCGCCGGGCGCGCGCCGGTCGACGAGCACGACGTCGAATCCGCGCTGTCGCAGATGCAACGCCACGCTCACGCCGACGATGCCCGCCCCAAGCACGATCACGTCCTTTGCCATATCGTCCTTTGCAAAAACAGCATCACTTCGCAATGATGTCGCGTTTGAAGTACTTCTGCGACAACTGGCTGAGCGTGCCGTCCTTCTTCATCTCGTCGAGCGCGGCGGCGATCTTCGCTTTGAGCGCGGCGTCGTTCTTGCGCAGACCGAAGCCCGTGCCTTCGCCGAGCGTCGTCGGATCGGAGACGGGCGGGCCCGCGAAATCGAAGTCGCGGCCTTCGGGCTTGGCGAGAAAGCCGTCGATGGCGGTCTGCACTTCCTGCACGCCGCCGTCCAGCCGCCCGGCGGAGAGGTCCGCGAAAATCTGGTCCTGGCTCTGGTACGTCACGACCTGCACGCCTTCTTTCGCCCAGTGCTTGCGCACGAAATCCTCCTGCGTCGAGCCCTGCAACACACCGATCGACTTGCCCTTGAGGCTCGCGGTCGTTGGCAGCAGGTTCAAGCCGCGCTTGGCGACGAGCTGGATCGGCATCACGTAGATGGGCGGCGTGAAATCGATGGCCTGGCGACGCTTGGTCGTGATGTTCATCGCCGAGTTGATCACGTCGAACTTGCGCGCCTGGAGCGCCGGAATCAGGCCGTCGAAACTGTTCTCGACCCACACGCATTTCATCTTGATGCGCTGGCAAACCGCGTTGCCGATATCGATGTCGAAGCCCTCCAGTTGCCCCGACGGCGTCTTGCTCTCGAATGGCGGATACGCCGCCTCGACGCCGAATCGCAGGGCTTGCTGAGTGTCGGCGTGCGCCGCGCCGAGCGCGAAGGCGAAGCTCGCCGCGCCCGCGAAGCAGATCGTTTTCCACTTCATCGTTGTCACCGTAGTCGTATGTTGTAAGTGCGCTTTCCGATCATCGCGGCGCGGGTCGTGAGAGACGAGGCCGCCACCGCAATATAGACTAAAAATAAAATAAAAGTCTAGAATGGACGAAAATGTCCATCAATGGAAAGGAGGCTCGGAATGAACGAATCGCTTAATCGGGGCGCTGAGGCGCCGGTCGTCGTCGGAGAGGAAGAGGTTCGCGCGGCGCTGCCCAAGCTTGATGTGCGTGGCGCGCTGCAACGCATGTTCGCCTCGCTCGCTCGCGCGGAAGCGGTCCAGCCGCTGCAGACCCTCACGCTTTTCCCGCAAGGCGCGGGCGACTTCATCACGTATCTCGGCGTGCTCTCCGAAGAGAAAGTGTTCGGCGCGAAGCTCTCGCCGTACATCGCGGTGCCGGGCGCGCCGGTGATCACCGCGTGGACAGCGCTGATGTCGATGCAAAACGGCCAGCCGCTGATGTGGTGCGACGCCACGCTCCTCACCACCGAGCGCACGGCGGGTACGACGGCGCTCGCCGTCGACTATCTGGCGAAGAAGGACAGCACGCGGCTCGCGGTGATCGGATCGGGCGCGGTGGCGCTTGCGCATCTGCGGCACACGGCGCCGCTGCGCGCGTGGGAGAGCATCCGCGTGTACTCGCCGCGCCTCGCAAACGATGCCGCGCGTCAAGCCGAACTCCGCGCGATCGATCCGCGCATCGGCATCGCAGAGACGAGCGCCGAGTGTGTGCGCGATGCCGATGTCGTGATGCTGTGCACGTCGTCGGGGACGCCTGTTCTTGAGTTCGGCGATCTGACGAAGCCTGCGCTGGTCACGTCGGTCAGCACGAACGTCGCGCGGGCGCATGAAGTCGATCCGGCAGCGTTGCCCGCGATGGATGTGTACTGCGACTATCGGCGCACGACGCCGTCGAGTGCCGGCGAGATGGTCATCGCGAGCGAAAGCGGCTGGTCGCCCGATGCGATCCACGGCGATCTCGCGGAACTCGTGAGCGGCGCGTGCAGTGCGCCTTCTTACGAGCGGCACGCGTTCTTCCGGTCGATCGGGCTCGGGCTGGAGGATGTGGCCATTGCGCATGCGTTGTATCTGCAGTTGCGCGAAGCGGCATAGAATTGCCTCCTTTGTTAAGCAAAGGAGGAAAAGCACAGATGACGCATTCACCCGTTCGCCGCGCATGGCTGGCCGCGGCCATATCGATACCTTTTGCGAGCGCTTGCATGTCGTCACCGGCCGATGCCTCGGCCGCATCGCGGCTGAAAGCGCTCGAAGACGCATCGAAGGGACGCCTCGGCGTATCCGCGCTGAACACCGCCGACGGCTCCCGCATCGACTATCGCGCGGACGAACGCTTTGCGTTCTGCAGCACGTTCAAGGTGGTGCTGTCGTCGGCGATCCTCACGCGCAGCGCGCGCGACGAGGGCCTGCTCGCGCGTCGCATTCGCTACGGGCAAAGCGACATCGTCGCGAATTCGCCGGTGACGAGCAAACACGTCGCGGATGGCATGACGGTCGGCGAACTCTGTGCCGCCGCGCTCCAGTACAGCGACAACGCGGCGGCGAACCTGCTGATTCGTCTGCACGGCGAGTCGCCCGCGGATGTCACGGCGTACGCACGCTCCATCGGCGACACCGAATTCCGGCTCGACCGCATGGAGACCGAGCTCAACACGGCGATCCCCGGCGATCCGCGCGACACGACCACGCCCGCCGCGATGGCGCTCACCTTGCAGCGCCTCGCACTGGGCAACGCGCTCGGCGTCGCGCAGAGAGACCAGCTTCAAACCTGGATGCGCGCTAACACGACGGGCGACAAGCGCATCCGCGCCGGCGTTCCGCGCGACTGGCAAGTCGCCGACAAGACCGGCACGGGCGACTACGGCACGTCGAACGACATCGCCGTGCTGTGGCCGCCCGCGAAGCCGCCCATCGTCCTCGTGATCTACTTCACGCAGCGCGAGCAGGACGCAAAGGCACGCGACGACGTGCTTGCATCGGCGGCCAGGATCGTCGCGGAGAAGTTCGGCTAAGCCCGAGTCACAGGAGAATCAGCGCCGCGCCGCACAGCACGAGCGCGGCGCTCCACACGAGATCGATGTTGATCCATCCCGTGCGCAGAAAGCCAAGTCCACCCGCGCGGTCGTAGACGATCATCGAGATCGCGCCGATTACCGCGAGCATCGCGAGCGTATGGATGCCGAGCACGAGTGCGGCGGGCGGCAGCGTCTTCGCGGTCGCTGCGAAACTGGCCGCCGGTCCCGCCGCGGCGCACAGCGGCAGCAGCACCGGGATCAGCATGAACCCTGCGCCGTGCGCACTCGACATCACGAACGACCACACCGCGAGCCCCGCCAGCCCCGTGCGCATCCCGATCACCGGTTTTCCGCGATGCCCGCGCACCGCGCACCACCCGCCCCAGCCGATCAGCAACGCGCCGCACGCACGATTCAGATACGCGTGATCGATCAGCGAGCCGAGCGTGAGCGCGCCCGCGAGCACGAGCGCGACCGACGCCGCATGCCCGATCGCGATCGGCACAAGCGAGATCAGCACGACGCGCCGGCTGTGCGCGTACAACCCCAGCGCGACGGCGAAGAGCCAGCCCATCGCCGGATTGATGCCGTGGAAAGCGCCGAGGCCGGCGGCGCTAAGCCACATCGTGGTTGAACCGGGCTCCATCAAAAAGCGCCTACGGGTAGCAATACGAATCGGACGAGCAGTCGCCGCCTTGCAGCCGGATCTGATGCGGACGGCGTCCCTTCGGCCAGTCGATGAAGAAGTTCTTGTCGGCGGACAACCCGCCTGATGGATCGGCGTCGAGCTTGACCATCCAGCCGTCGATGCCATCTGGATAGAACTGGTCGTCGATCGCGCCGTAGAGCGAGTTCGTGAAATAGACGCGCCGGCCGTCACGGCTTACTTCGACCATCTGCGGGCCGCCGTTGAGCTTGCCATTCTTCGCACCCGGATGCGTCTCGCGCGACACGATCCCGCCGATGCGCACCTTGCCCGTGAGCTTCGGCGCGAACGGGTCGGAGACGTCGTATTGCAGCAGGTCGCCCGTGCCCCAGCACGACACGTAGAGGAAGCGGTCGTCCATCGAGAGATCAATGTCGGAGACGAGCGGCGGCACCGCGCCGAAGCCCTTGAGCATCGGCGGGAGCACGGAAGCATCGGCGGGCTCGGCGGAAATGTCGATGATCTTTTTGACGGCCCACTTGTCGCCGTCGCGATACCACGTCCAGATCGACGACGACAGATCCTTCAGGCTGATCACGCAATTGACGAAGCCGTAGGGCTTGGTCGGATCGTGCGCGGGACGCAGTTCGAAGACGAGCTGGTATTCGTCGCCGAAGTCGATTTCCTGCAGGTGCTTGCGGCGCGTCATGTCCCAGAAGTGGAGCTTGCGGCCGTATTTCCCGCCAAGCAGGATTTCGGGGACGAGGCCGTTCTCGAACGTGTCGGGCGTGCCCCATTCACTCGTGACGACCGTGTCGTAGCCGAGATGCCACCAGCCGTCGTAGGCGAGTTGCTGCGGGCCGCGCTGCACTTCCCAGCGGCCGAGCGGATCGAAGCTCTGCTGGTCGAGCAGCGCGATGCCGCCCGGCGCTTTGCCTTCAGCGTTGCCGAGCGCGGTCACGTAGATGCCGCCCGGCCCGCAGTGGATGGTGTGCGGGCGCGTGTAGCCGGTCTTCTCGGCGAATTCTTCCGGCTCGATCGTCTTGACGATGCTCAGGTTGCGCGGGTCCGGCTTCGTATCGACGATATGGATGCGCGACGAGCGCAGCCCCGGCACGATCAGATAGCGCCGCTCCATATGCGGGTGCGGCGCGTTCGGGCACAGGCAGGACGAGCACGCGTTCCAGCCGAAGTGATGCAGTTCGTCGCCGGTATTGGGCATCGCCAACTGGCTGACGATTTGCGTGTAAGTCGGCGATTGCGGATCGACGTCGACGACTGCGAGCGCGTCGGGTTGCTTCCTCTCGGGATCGAATGTTGCGACGTAGGCGAGTTGTTCGGGCGGGGCCTGGGCCGCCAAGCGGGGTGAAGGGTAGAAGCTGGGGTCCGGTCTCCATGTCGCCATGATTCGTTTCTCCTGTCGAACAGAGTTGGCGCTGTCGATCAGAGTTGGCGCTTTAGGCTTACTCTGATCCCATGCAACGAAGTTGCTCGGGGTGGTGTTTGCACTATAGGACACGCACGCGGATGACGTTGCGCTCAGCGCAAGGATTCTGTCAGGGCGTCGGATGTGGCATTGCAGCGCGAGCCGGCCGCAAAAAAGCCTTGACCCGCACTGGTTTAAGCAATTCAATCATCGCGATCCAGGATACGCGCGAGACGCATCGAAATGTTCACCTACGTAGGCGGTTTTGTCCTGCTGGCCGCAATCCTGCATGCGACATGGAACGCCATGCTGCACGGCAACCGCGACCGCTTCCTCTCGATGACGTGGATGAGCACCTGCACGGGCCTCGTCTCGGTCATCGCGATCCCTTTCCTGCCGATGCCCGCCGCGCCCGCGTTTCCGTACATCGTCGCGTCGGGGCTCGTGCATATCGTCTACAGCGTGAGTCTCGTCTACGCGTACCGCAGCGGTGATCTCGGCGAAACATATCCAATCGCGCGCGGCTCGTCGCCATTGCTTGTCGCGCTCGGCGCCGCGCTTTTCGCGCGCGAGCACCTGGGACTCTTGCCAATGGCGGGCGTCCTGCTCGTCTCCGGCGGCATCGTGTCGCTTGCGCTCGAACGCGGACGCGTGTCCGGCAAAGGCGCGGCGGTCGCGTTCCTCACGGGCGCGACGATCGCGGTCTATACGGTGATTGACGGCATGGGCGTGCGCGTCGCGGGATCGGCTGCCGGCTATACGGCGTGGATGTTCGCGTTTTTCCTGTTGATGCCGCTCGTTTTCATCTCCGTGCGCGGCGTCGCGGCGCTCCGCACGCCGCTCGCGGACATCGGGCGCTCGGCGGGCGGCGGGATGGTGTCGATCGCGGCGTACGGCATCGTCATCTGGGCGATGCAGTTTGGCTCGATGGGCGCGGTGTCCGCCCTGCGGGAGACGAGCGTCGTGTTCGCGGCGCTGATCGGGCGCATGTTCCTCAACGAACGGCTGACGTTCCGGCGCATCGCCGCGTGCTGCGTGATCGCGGCGGGCGCGATCTGCCTCGGCGCCTGAGGTGCGGCTGGTGATTATCCGCGGCTCACCTACAATGTAAGCATGGCCCTGACCTCGGAGGAGGCTGCCATGACTGAGTCGATGATCAGCTTGATAGTTGGGATCGTGGTGGTGCTCTGCATCACCGTCGTGCTGGTGACGCGTCGCCGCGCCGAACACAGGGGAGAGCCGCATGCCACGAACGCGCGTTGGCTCGACACCCATCCGCTGCGCGACTGGATGAAGCACAAGCACTAGCAACCGAGTGGTACTCACTCGGCCGCGCGACGCGGCCCACCGCCGGCCCTACGCGCCGGCGGTTTTGTTTTCCGCGGGCGTTACATGCTTTTTGCGCGACTCAGGCGCGAATGTCAGCGCTTCGGCCCCTTCATGGCTTCGGCTTCCATCGCGGCGTGCCATTCCTCGCTGGCTTCGATCGGGTCCATCGCTTCGTCGATGAAGGCGGACGCGCGCTCCGATGCCGCGCGGGTTTCGTCGTCGGAGTCGTCGGCTGCGAGGTCGTCGTCGCCGGGCGGTTCGAGCATGTCGCGCAGCATCTCGCGCAATTCAGGTGTGTCCCACGGCTCGCCGTGCTGCTTTTTCTTCTTGATGTAGTGGCGGACTTCGGCATCCTGTTCTTCGGTCAGGGGAAGCCCGCGGAAGGTGCGGTTGGCGTCGATATCGGGCATGGTGTTCCTCCTGGTGATTCGCCACCCAGTGTAGACCTGTTGCCGCGCCGTTTGTAGGGCGGCCGCCCGAGCCGCGCGCCGCCTAGCTGAGGGGAGGAAGCCGACGCGCGACCGGTGTCGATTTGACGATCGCCGTGCTCGTTTCCGCGCGCTCCGTGATTTTCGAGAGGATTGCGTCGAGTTGCTCGATCGAGCGCAGATAGAGGCGGCAGATGAAGCAATCGTCGCCGGTCACCTTGTCGCACTCGACGAATTCCGGGATGCGGCGGATTTCTTCTTCCACCAGGTGCAACTGCCCGGGCAGCGGTTTCACGCGCACGATCGCCTGCAGCGTGTAGCCGAGCGCGCGCGGCGCGATCCGCACCTCGAAGCCTTCGATCACGCCCTGCGCTTCGAGCCGCCGCATGCGCTCGGCCGTGCTCGGCGCGGAGAGGCCGACGCGCCGCGCGAGTTCGGTGATGGCGATGCGTGCGTCGTCGGCGAGGATCGAGAGCATCTCGCAGTCGATGTCGTCGAGGCCTGGTTGCGATGTAAGGTTTTTCGACATGGTGAGCTTCTTTCAAAAGGCAAATTCATCGATACGCCTAATTTTAGGCATGGTTTGGCGCGTTCGCCGCCGATAGACTTGATCGCATCGAAACTCGACATCAACGCAATCATGCATACCGATGAAACGCGCCGTGGCGCAATCGAAATGAGCCTCGCCATGCTGATGTCGGGCACGATCGGCTGGCTCGTCGTCTCTTCGGGGCAAACGCCGTTTAACGTCGTGTTCTTCCGCTGCGTGTTCGGTGGCGCGACGCTCTTCGCCGCCTGCGCTGTGCTCGGCGTGCTGCGGCGGCAGTTCTTCTCGTGGCGCATGCTGCTCCTGGTCGCGCTCGGCAGCGTCGCGATCGTCGGCAACTGGCTGCTGCTGTTCGCGGCCTATTCGCGCGCCTCGATCTCGATGGCGACGACCGTCTACAACACGCAGCCGTTCATGCTCGTCGCGCTCGGCGTGCTCGTCTTGCGCGAGCGCGTCTCGATGTCGACGATCGCGTGGCTCGGCATCGCGTTCGCCGGGCTCGTGATGGTGGTGCGCGTCGAGCCCGCCGTGCTCGCGATGCCCGGTCAGTATCTTGAAGGCATCGGCTATGCGCTCGGCGCGGCGTTCCTGTACGCGATCTCGTCGATCGTGACGAAGCGCCTGAAGGGAACGCCGCCGCATCTGATCGCGCTGCTGCACGTTTCGCTCGGCGTGATCATGCTCAGTCCCTTCGTGCGATTCGACCAGTTGCCGGCAGTGGCGTCCGGGTGGATCGAGCTCGTCGTGCTCGGCGTCGTGAATACGGGGCTCATGTACGTGCTGCTTTACGGCGCGATCCAGAAGCTGCCGACCGCGATGACCGGCGCGCTGTCGTTCATCTATCCGGTGGTGGCGATCGTCGTCGACTGGATCGCGTTCGGGCAGCGGCTCGCGTGGCTGCAGGTCGCGGGCGCGGTGTTGATCCTGCTCGCGGCGGCGGGCGTCAATCTCGGCTGGCGCATCGTGCCGGCGCGGCGCGCGACCGCGAACTGAACGCGCTATGCCCGCGATGCTCGGTTAGAATGGCGCGCTTTGCTCAAACGCAGGGCGTTCCCATGTGGTTCAAGAACCTTCAGCTTCATCGTCTTCCGGCTCACTGGGCCGTCACTCCCGCGCAGATCGAAACATGGCTTGCGCCGCACGCGTTCGCGCCGGGGAACACCGTCGAGATGCAGGCGCACGGCTGGGCCTCGCCGCGCGATGACGGCGCGCTCGTCTATTCGACCAATCGGCAGATGCTGCTTGTTTATCGTGCGGAGAAGAAGTTGCTGCCGGCGTCGGTGGTCAATCAGGTGACGAAGGCGCGCGCCGTCGAACTCGAAGAGCAGCAGGGCTTCAAACCCGGCCGCAAGCAGTTGCGCGAGCTGAAGGAGCAAGTCACCGACGAACTCCTGCCGCGCGCGTTCAGCATTCGCCGTGATACGCGCGTGTGGATCGATCCGGTGAACGGCTGGCTCGTGATTGACGCGGCATCGCCGACGCTCGCGGACGAAGTGCGCAGCCTGCTGGTGAAGTCGATCGACCGCTTGCCCCTCGCGAGCGTGCGCGTGGCGAGCTCGCCGGTGTCGGCGATGACGGAATGGCTCCTGTCGGGCGATGCGCCCAGCGGCTTCTCACTCGATCAGGACACGGAACTGCGCTCGACGGGCGAAGGCAACGCGACGGTGCGCTACGTCGGCCACGCGCTCGACGCCGACGACATGCGGCGCCACATCGAAGGCGGCAAGCAATGCATGCGGCTTGCGATGACGTGGAACGACCGCGTGTCGTTCGTGCTGACGCCGTCGCTCACGATCAAGCGCGTGACCCCGCTCGACGTGCTGAAGGAAGCGTCCGATCCGACCGCGCAGAACGACGAGGAGCGTTTCGAGTCGGATTTCGTGCTGATGACGGCGGAATTGGGGCGGCTTTTTGTCGATCTCGCCGATGCGCTGGGCGGGGAGGCGGAGAGGGTGGTGGAGCAGGCGGCGTAGGACGTCCTTTGGGATCGGTGCGCGAACGCGCGTCCGGTCTTGGTTGCGCCCGCCTGGGTACTGCAATCGCGCTCAGGCAGTGATCTGCTCGCCGCGTAATTCACGTACTTCGTCGTGCCTCGCGAGCCAGATTCATAGCGCGTGGCCGCGCGCATTGTTTAGTCGCGGCGAGCCGCCGGTGTGTCAACGCCGAGGCCGCGCGCCGCGTCGTTCACTCAGCGCGCTGTGCGCGCGGCGAGCTGTGCGAACCAGTCTTCGTAGCGCGTGGCCGCGCGCATTGTCCAATCGCGACGATCCGCCGCGGTGTGTCGAACGCTAGCCCGCGTCCCACGCCCTCACTCCCCGCGTTGCGCGAACGCGAACCCATCCTTCCCGTTGCGCTTGACCTCGTACATCGTTTCATCGGCTGCTGCGACGAGCCGCCAGTAATCGTCGACGCGATCCGGGAAGCTCGCGATCCCGATGCTTGCGCGCACGAGCCCGAGCCCCATCTGCTCGTCGGTCTGCGCGACGCAGTTGATCAGCCGCTGCGCGATCGCGGCAAGTTCCGAGTCCGTCTCGAAGCGCGCGACGAGCACGGCGAACTCGTCGCCTCCGATCCGCGCGACCACATCCCCATTCCTTACCGACTGCCTGAAACGCCGCGACACCGCGATCAGAAACTCATCGCCGATACGGTGGCCGAGCGTGTCGTTCACGCGCTTGAAGCCGTCCAGATCAATGTAAAGCACGGCGATCTTGCGCCCCGTTTCCGGCGATGCCGCCGCCGTCGCCTCCAGCGCGGCAAACAGGCGCCGCCGGTTGGGCAGGCCCGTCATGGCGTCGTGGAGCGCGGCGTGCTCGAATTCGTGCGACATACCGGCCAGTTGCCGGTTGCGCTTCGCGTACATGCCGAGCGCAGTGACGAAGACGCCGAACACGATCGCGGACAGCAGGATCAACGTATCCGCAACGCGCGAAATGCGCTCGCGCATCGCGGCGCTCACGTTTTCACGTTGCGCGCGCCAGTAGGACGCGGTCGCATCGAGTGATGCGCTCAAGGTGGTGAGACTGGCGGTGGGTAACAACGAGTCTTTCGGAAGCGGCGGCGCCGGCTGCGGGCTGGCGTTCACGAGGGCGTCGAGCGTGGCGAGGCGCGTGGAGAGGTCGATGCGGGCGCGGCGGTAAGCGTCCGTGGCTGGCGGGGTTGAGAGGGTCGTAGCGGCATCGCGGGCGCTTTCCGCGCGATCAACGGCTTCCAGCACGAGTCCGATGTATTCCTGCTGCAATTGCGCCGAGAAAATAGACCGGACCTGGACGGCCAGGAACAGCAGGCCGATCAACAGGCAAAGGAGGGCGGCGCCCGCCATCGGCGCCGGTCCCGGCAGCCGTGGCATGAAACGCAGCGCCGGCCGGCCTTCAGGGACGGGAATATTCGTCTCGCTGGCTTCCGTTGACATTCTGTCGATAGCTCACGCGGTGGAAAAATGAACCCATGCGGGCGAACAGGCTCTCGTTCGGCTTGGCGCGCGGCGTGGTGTGGCGGCGGTTTTGGGCGGTGTTTTGCGTCGTCTGGGCGCGGCTCGCCTTTGACTGCGCCGTTTGCTGCGCGCGGTTCGCGGCGGCGGCCGGCGTGCCTGCGCGGCCCGGCGCGGCGGGCAAGACGAGCGGAGCGCTCGTGGGTGATGTGTCTGCGCTGGCAAGCGTGATCGGGGCGACCGGGGTGACGGTTTCGGCAGCGGCCGGCGTGACGCCGCGCGATGCATCGACGGTTCCGTACGAAGCCTGCGCCAACGTCGCCTGCGACATGCCCAGCGTCGTGCGCGCGCTCGACAGCGCTTCGACGTATGCAGTCTGCTCGTGATCAAACCAGACGCGATACGCAACCGTCCCCGCGACGCCCATCACCAGCGCACTCGCCGACACGACCCACAGCGCAAGGCGCCCGAAACGCGGCGGTGGCGGCACGGGCAGGCCATCGTCGGAATAATCGATGTCGGCGTCCAGCAGACCTCTGCCGGAGGTCGGCGGCATGTCGTGTCTTGTCATGTCAGCGTCTCCGAAACGGTTCGTCAGACGTTGATGCGCCGGGGGCGCTTGGGCACAGACACGCTTTCACGGCAAAGCGGAACCATTTCGGACTCGTCTGACAGAATCCGATTCGAGCTTATTCAACAGATTTTAACGAGAAAGCGGCGCCAGTAATGCATATTCCGTCAGCCCGGTGCGCCGTTGCGCGAAGTGGACAGCGGGTAATCCCTTGTTGGACGGATGTCACGGCTCGTCAAAGCGTCTGCGCAAGGTCGCGGATTCGGCGCTTTCAGCCCAAAATTGTCAGCAAACTTCGGTCCCGACCAAGCAGCACTGGACGAAGCGCGTCGCTTGTCAATGTGCCGTCCGCCGCGCTATTACCAGCGCGACGCCCCCGAGAATCGCTACCGAAGCGACGACGAGCCGCACCGTCAACGGTTCCCCGAGCAGCACGATCCCGCCGACCGCCGTAATCACCGGCACGCTCAACTGCACCGACGCCGCGCTCGACGCCGTCAATTGTTTCAACGCGGCGTACCACACGATATAACCCGCGCCCGACGTCAACGCCCCCGACACGATCGCATACGCCAATCCGACGCCATCGAACGAAACACTGCTGATCGTCGCGACACTTAGCGCAACCGCAAACGGCACGGCGCGCAGGAAATTGCCAGCGGTTGTCGCGACGGGATCGGCGGCGCTGCGTCCGCGCAGCGAGTAGACGCCCCATGCGGCGCCCGCGCCGAGCATCAGCATCGATACCCCGACCGGCGTCGACAGCGCGGAAACCGCCCTCGGCAGCACGAGCCACACGAGGCCTGCCAGCGCGATCAGCAGCCCCATCCACTGCCGCACGCGCATTCGCTCGCCGTTGACGACGCCATAGCCGATCATCGTCGCCTGGACGGCGCCGAAGAGCAGCAGCGCGCCGGTTCCAGCCGCGAGATGCACGTAAGCCAGAGAAAATCCCGCCGCGTACACGAACAGCGCAAGCGCCGACGCCCAGTTGCCGCCGAGTCGGCCGCCAACGCCGCGCGTCCGGCGGATCACCCACAACACGAGCGCCGCCGACGCGATCCGCACGAGCGTAAACGTCGAAGGATCGATGGCCGTGCCCTTGAGCGCCAGCCGGCAAAGCAGCGAATTGCCCGCGAAAGCGAACATCGCAACGGTGGTCAGCAGGGCGGTTCGCGTGCGCGGCATGGGCGTCGCGGCCGGGGAGGGCGGCGAGATGGAAGGCGACACTTCCAATGTAGGCCGACGACGCGAACAACGGCGGATTTCCGGCCGCATCAACCCGTATGAAACGGCTCCGGCTCGGCTTCATCGACCGCCGTGCCGAAGCGTTCGAATTCCGAGATGACTTGCGCGCCGAAGAGCAGCAGCGTCGCGAGCGCTTCGAGACTGAAGAGCACGACAATCGACGTCGTCAGCGACCCGTAGACGACGCTCACCTGCGAGAGCGTCGCGAAGTACCAAACGAGCACATGCCGCGTGATTTCCCACAAGAGCGCCGCCGTGACGCCGCCGATCAGCGCATGCCGCAGCGACGGCCTTCCGACAGGCATCACGAGATAGATCGACGTCAGCACGAAAATCTCGCCCGCGAGGCCGAGGAGGTAGAGCAGCGCGCGCGAAAACCCCTTCAGCGATACATACTCGCCGAAGAGGTCGATGCTGCTGTCGCCCATCGCCTGCAGGCCGTTCGAGACGATCGTCACGACTAGCATGCCGATACCGAGACACAGGATGTAGCAGTAAGGGAGCAGGGCGGAGAGCAGGAAATGCCGTCGCCGGATCGCGACGCGGTGCACGAAGATCACCGACATCGCGTTTTCCAGCACGGTAAAGGCGAGCGAACTGAAGAAAATCATCGTAACCAGCAATAGCCAGCCGATGACAGCACGATGCGCGAGGAAGTTCGACAATTCCCGAACGACCGCACGCGCCTGCCCTGGCACGAGCCATTCGAGGAGACGCGCGAGGTTATCGAGAAGCGTCTGCTGCCCGACGACGTTCGACAGCGCGATCACGATCAGGATGAGGAGCGGGACGATAGAGAGCAGCGCGTAATAGGCGACCGCGCCCGCGAGCAGCATGCCCTGATTGGCGCGAAACGCCTTCAACGTCTGCACGACGAAGGTGCCCGGATGGCTCGCGATGTTCTGGACGTTCGGACCCAGAATTTTCCATACGACTTTCACATGAGACCTCCGCCGGGGCCGAAGGCCGTCAGGGCGGCCGTCTTCGGCGCCGCGCGGGTTTCGCGCGGCATTCGGACAATAGTGGCCTCTTGCAGCAATTTCTGCACCGCGGGTGCGTGTGGCGGTCAGTTCCGGCGGGCTTCGTCAGGGACCAGATCCTTCTGCGCGGCGACATCGAGCGCCATGTTCCAGAATGCGTCGACTTCGCTCGGCGCGAGGTCAACGGCATCGATGCCGCGCAGGCGGCAAATCAGAGCGAGCGTCTCGCCAGCGGCGGCAAAGGCGTCGTGCATATCCCGAGAGGTGACACGTTTCTTTTTCATGTCAGGATTATCGGCAGGGTGCGGGCAGACTTTAGTCGACCGGGCCGTGCTCATTGCAGCCACTTGCGCACGTCTTCCTCCCACGCGGGCTGGCCGCAGCCGGGCGGATTCTCCGGACCGAGCACCGTGATGTAACCCTTCGTCTTCATGCACGCCTCGTAAGCGCGGACCTGCGTGCAGCGCCCCGCGCCGGCGCTCTTCGCGGCTTGCTTGCAGCCGTCCATCGTGCGGTCCATGCCGGTGAAATCGGCGTTGTCGCTGGCGAGACCCGATGGTGGCGCGCCGCCGCCCAGCGACAACTCGACCGGCCCGGTCTGCGTGCACGCGCACAGGAGAACGGCGACGGCGGCGATCAGGAGGGCGGTCGGTTTCATCGTCGGGTTCCTTGGATGTGGGTCACTGCTTATTATGAGATGCTTTCTCGAGCGGCGGCCCGCGAAGTCCTGAAGAACAATCACCCGGAGTCTGCGATGAAAACGTCGGTGCTCTTCTGCATGTGCGCGTCGATCGTGCTCTCGTGCGGAGCGCTCGCCGCCAATGCCGAGCAGGTTTCGCTCGGGCAGAGCAAGGTCTGCGGGATGCAATCGGCGCGGCCCGACCGCAATGCGGCGGCACTCAAGGAAAACGTCGTCGAAGGGAGAAACGGGCCGATCGCCTACTACCGCTTCGGGCGCGGCACGCCGGTCGTGCTGATCACGGGCTACCGCGCGAGCATCGCCGAGTGGAACGCGTACTTTCTCGGCGAACTCGCACGACATCACGAAGTGATCGTTTTTGACAATCGCGGTGTGGGGCGCTCGGCGGGCGTTGCGGGGCGCTACGGCGTCAATTACGGCATCCCGGACATGGCCGACGATGCCGCCGATCTCATCGCAGCGCTCGATCTTCGGCGCGTGACGATCGTCGGCTGGTCGATGGGCGGGATGATCGCGCAGCAGCTCGTTACGATGCCCGGTCGCCGTTTCGACCGCCTCGTGCTGCTTTCGACCGCGCCGCCTGGCGCGCTGGCGGTGCCGCTCGCGGCCGAAACCGACAAGGTGCTGTCGGGCGGCGGCGGACCGGACGCCTTTGCGAACGTCATGGGCGTGCTGTTCCCGTCGAACGCGACGAGCGACGCGGTGCGCTGCTTCGTCGCCGACATGTTCGCGCCGTCCGGCTACGAGGAGACACGAGTCCCCGACGAAGTCACCGCGCAGCAGCATCGCGCGATGGAGCGCTGGTTTGCTGACGACGAAACCGTTACGGCGCTCAGGCGCGTGCGGCTGCCGACGCTGATCGTCGCGGGCGCCGACGACGAAGTCCTCGCCGACGCCAACGCAGTCGCGCTGAACAGGCTGATCGCGGGTTCGAGGCTGCGCATCGTCGATGACGCCGGGCATGCGCTGATGTTCCAGTATCCGCGCCAGCTCGGCCGGATGATCGACGCGTTCATCGGGCCGTGAGCCGCTCCGCTTACTGCTTCATCTTGCCGGTCGCTTTCCCGGCCGCCGCATCCGACGCCCCTTCCGGCGACATGCCTTTTTCGCGCTGCTGCATCAGCGTGCCGCCGCCCGCGCTGTTTGCGCCTGCATCGGCTTTGCCCGCTTGGGCGCCCGGCTGCGGCGACGGCGGGGTTTTCGCGTCGTTCTGGGCGAACGCGCTGGTGCTCGCGGCGAGGACGAGGGCGCCGAGCAGGATCGGGATATGTTTCATGACTGTCTCCATGTTGTGGGTTCGTAAGCTTGCTCCAGCATCAGTCGTGCCGCGCCGCACATCGACGGCGACTGACATTCCCGGCGAGGTTTGCTAGCGTATGTTCCGTCCCCTAACCGCGCGATTCAAATGGACCTTTTGAGCAGGCTTCTGTCGCTGATGACCGTCAGCGGACGACTCGACGTGCGCTGTCGCTTCGGCGCGCCGTGGGAGATCGCGCACGGCGTCGCGGGCGTGCGCGAGATTCACTATCACATCCTCCTGTCGGGCGAGGCGGTGCTCGAAGACGCCGACGGCGCGCCGCAACCGCTGATCGCCGGCGATATCGTGATGTTTCCGGGCGGCGGCGCCCATCGTCTGCACGATGGCAGCGGCAAGCCGCCAGTTCCGGTCGTCAAGCGCCCCGGCCCCGCGTTCGAGATCGCGGGCAACGGCGCCTCGGGCGACGCTGCTGATCTCCTTTGCGGCCGGTTTCTCCTCGGCGCCATGCCGGACCGATTGCTGCGCGACCACTTGCCAGGGCGGCTCGTCGTGAGGAGCGCGGCGGCGGATTCGTCGGAGCCCGCGAGCGGCTCGCGGCTCGCCCGGCTGATCGGCCTGATGCGCGAAGAAGCCACCGACGAAGGGCCGGGCAGCGAATCGCTGGTCGGCCATCTGTCGGCGGCGCTGTTTGCGCTGACGCTGCGCTTCGCGAGCGAGGGATCGCAGCCGCCGCACGGATTGCTCGCGCTCGCCGCGCGGCCCCGTCTGCAGGCGGCGCTCTCGGCGATGTTCGAGCGGCCCGGCGAGCCGTGGACGCTCGATCAGTTTGCCGCGCTCTGCAACATGTCGAGGGCGACCTTCGTGCGGCAATTCCAGGACGCGATCGGTCGCTCGGCCACCGACGTGCTGACCGAAGTCCGCATGACGATGGCGGGACGCGCGCTCGTGGAGACGAGCGCGCCGGTGGCGGAAATCGGCGAATCGGTGGGGTATCAGTCGGACGCGGCGTTTCAGCGGGTTTTCAAGCGGCAGACGGGCGTGACGCCGGCGCGTTGGCGCGCGTCGGGCGGGCGGGAGTCGAGCGGGGAGGAGCGAGCTGGGGGATGAGCCCCGCTCGCGCAAATAATCTTTTGTTGCAAACGACATTGATCGACGAGCCTGCCGTGCCTAGGATTTTCCCTATGACGCGCCGCTTGTACGGCGCCGGGAGCGAACATGCTGAAAGTTTTGCTGGAAGTGCTGATAGCCGTCGCGGCGATCGCGATTTACCTGTTGCCCGCGATCCTCGCCGATCGCACGAAACGCCGGTCGGTGTTGCTGCTGGCGCTGTTTAATCTGCTGTTCGGGTGGACGGTCGTCGGGTGGTTTGCCGCGCTTTACTGGGCGTTTCATCCCGATAGCGCGCGACGGCTCGGACGTGTCGCGAAGAAAAATCGTCAGGCGGCTGCGCGCCATACGGTCGATGCGATCGTTTCCCGCGCGCAGGCGCGTGGGGCGCGTCGCGCGGGGATCGATTTTGCGCACGGGGGTGCCCGCGGCGGCTCGGAGTAATCGACCTCTGTTCTGTGCTCGAAGCGCTGTTCCGAGGGTGTGGCGGGGACCACGACGCATGAGCATTCGCATCGTCCAGCTTGGAACGGAGCGCGCAGCCGACGAAGGACTGCGCATCGGCACCGTGCGCCGGCCGCCGCGCGGCGTGCCGAAGGCCGAATTCGGCACGCGCAATTACTACGACGTATGGCTGCCGATTCTGGCGCCGAGCGCCGAGTTGATGCCGCAGGGACGCAACGCCGCCGACGATGCCGAATGGTCCGCGTTCGAGCGTAAATACCGCGCGGAGATGAACGCGGGCGATGCGAGCAAGGTGCTGGATTTGCTAGCCGCGCTCTCGGCGACGTCGAACTTTTCGGTCGGCTGCTATTGCGAGGATGAGCGCCGTTGTCATCGCGGGATCTTGCGGCGGTTGCTGAGCGATCGCGGGGCGATGATTATTTGATGGGTTCGGCGAATGGTCGCGTGGTCGCGCGGCGGCATGGATCACTGCTGGTGTGGCGATCAAGTCCGTCGCCATTTGCAGCTCCGAATCCGGATGTCGCGAAGACGGCCTGAGAGAGATATTTTCTAGTTAACTGCTGAATAATTTGAAAGTCGATAATTTATCTTATGTTAAATTATCAAAGTTGAGTAGCTACCAAAGGCATCAACCCGAACGACCGTGTCATCCCATGTCCCGCGCACGCGCAAGCAAGAAATCCCGCTCCTTGGAATTTCGCGTCATCCCCGCTGCGCGCTCGAACTCCTCGCGCGCTTCCTCACGCCGTCCGAGCTTCGCGAGTAGATCCGCGCGCACGCTCGGCAGCCAGTGATAACTCGTGAGCTTCGCCTCGGCCCCGAGCGCGTCGACGATATCGAGCGCCGCCTGCGGCCCGAACGCCATCCCGACCGCGACCGCCCGAGTCAGCTCGACGACCGGCGACGGCGCCACCTGCGCCAACGCGTCATAGAGCGCGACGATCATCGGCCAGTCGGTTACGTCGGCGCTCGGCGCGCGCGCATGACACGCGGCAAGCGCCCCCTGCAACGCGTACGCGCCGCGCGCGCCACCCAGCGCTTCCGAACGCCGCAGCGCTGCCAGCCCGCGCCGGATCAGCAGCGGATCCCAGCGACTACGATCCTGATCGGGCAGCAGGATCGGCCGCCCTTGCCCGTCGACGCGTGCCCGCATCCGCGACGCCTGAATCTCCATCAGCGCGACGAGCCCGTGCACTTCGCTTTCTTCGGGCGCGAGCTCGGCGAGAATCCGCCCGAGCCGCAACGCGTCCTCGCACAACGCCGGACGCAGCAGATCGTCGCCGGCGGTGGCCGAATAGCCTTCGTTGAAAATCAGGTAGATCACTTCGAGCACCGACGACAGCCGCGCTGCGCGCGCATCGGCCTTCGGCACCTCGAACGGCACGCGCGCCGCCGACAGCGTGCGCTTCGCCCGCACGATGCGCTGCGCGATCGTCGGCTCCGGCACCAGAAACGCACGCGCAATTTCATCGGTGGTGAGGCCGCCGATCAGCCGTAGCGTCAGCGCGACGCGCGCATCGATCGACAGCACTGGATGGCACGCCGTGAACACGAGCCGCAGCAAATCGTCGCCGATGTCGTCCTCGCGCGCGGCATCCAGCGAATCGACGAAATCAGGCACGACGTGCTTCTCCAGCGCGTCGAGTTCGCGCCCGAGTTCCTCGTGCTTGCGGGCGTGGAGCGCCTCCTGTCGCAGGCGGTCGAACGCGCGGTTCTTCGCTGTCGTCATGAGCCACGCTCCCGGGTTGTCGGGCACACCCGTCTCGCTCCAGCGCTCGAGTGCCGCGACGAGCGCGTCCTGCGCGAACTCCTCGGCGAGCGCGACGTCGCGCACGATCCGCGCGACGCCCGCAATCACCTTTGCCGACTCGATGCGCCATACCGCTTCGATCGCGCGGTGCGTCGCCTGTTTTGCTGCGTCGCCGCTCACGCCGCTTCCGGGGCCATGTGCACGAGTTCCCAGACATGGCCGTCGATGTCCTCGAAGGCATGGGCGTACATGAAGCCGTGATCCTGCGGCTCGCGCGGCGCAATGCCGCCCGCCGCGATCGCCTTCGCGACGAGATCGTCGACTTCAGCGCGGCTCTCGCACGACAGGCACACGAGTACTTCGATACTGCGTTTCGCATCGACGATTTCTTTCGACGTGAAAGTCCTGAAAAAGTCCTCGACGAGCAGCATCGCGTAAATGTTCTCGCCGATGACGAGGCACGCCGCCTGATCGTTGGTGAACGCCGGATTGAACGAGAGGCCGAGCGCCTTGAAGAACGTCATCGACCGCTTGAGATCGCTGACCGGCAGGTTCACGAAGATTTGCTTATGCATGTTTCAGGTCTCGGGTGGGTGTTATTTGAACGACGATCGGCCCTTTACTGAATCGACATGAAACGGACAAAAATCCGCTCACGTAAAGCAAGGCCCGACCTTGCGCACTTCAACGGTGCACCATTGCGCCGCCGGACATTCTTCGGCGATGGCAACCGCTTCCCCCCGCGTCTCCACACTCAGCAGGAAGAATCCGCCGATCATCTCCTTCGCTTCGGTGAACGGTCCGTCGGTGAGGCGGGGCTCGCCGCCGCGCTTCTGCACGCGCACGCCCTCCTTGTCCGATGCCAGTGATTCGCACGCCTGCAGCACGCCGCGCGCTTGCAATTCCCCCGCGAATTCGAGCATTTCCGCGTACACGCGCCGCCCTTCTTCCTCGCTACGAAGACCACGTTGCTCGCGTGGTTCCACGATCAAAAGCAGATAACTCACGGCGCCTCCAAAAAATTTATGAACGAGCCTCAAGGTAGCGCGGCGATGGTCGTCAAGCAATCATGCCGGCGCTCTACGTTTTCTTAAGACGAATAATTCTTCCGATTGTTGTTACTGTCTGTTACGGCCTTTAACGTACTGTTACCGGCTTCCTTAGTACCATTCGACCACAACGCTTTTCCGTTATTTTTTACCGGAATAGAATCGTCTGTACAGACAAAAACGGTCGAAATTGCTCGTCCACCCGAGTATCGAGGCCGAAACAAGTAAGTTCTATCACGAGCCGTCCAACCGGGCGGCACCGCAATCGTTTGCCCTTACCGGTTTCCTGGCTTGTCTCCCAAGCCTGATCGCCGCTGCGAACGGTCCATGCCGCCGGCTGACGACCTGTCCCTCCGAACCGGGTCTCCGCCTGCTGTGAAATTCGACGCGCGTCTCACGAGCGTCACCGGGCGCCAGTCCGTACGAAACCGATATCCGATGAACAAGCATCCCCTATTCCTTTGTTCGATCGCGCTCGCCATCGCCATCGCCAGCGCGCTCACGGCCTGCGGCGGCTCCGACAGTTCCGACCTCGCCTCGACGGCCAACACGCAAAACGCATCCGGCGATGCCGCCAATCTGAAGGCGACGGCCAACGCCGCCACGCCGCAGAAGATTACGTGTGCGTCGCCGTCGTCGTCGGCGGCAACGTCCGGCAGCGGCAAGATCACCGCCGACACCATCAGCGCCGACAAGACGCGTCTCTACCCGTCCGGCAGTACCTTCAAGCTCGCGATCACGACGCGGGCCGGCAGCGCAGACACGCTCCGCTGGACGATCTCGACGGCCGTCAGCAAGACGGTCGCGAGCGGCAGCTTCGCTGTGCCCGCATCGGCCACGACGACCACCCTCACCTGCACGTCGACGATGGCGGGTTTCTTCGCCGTCACCGCGAACCTCGCGAAGGGCGGCGGCATGATCCAGACGTCGGGCACGCGGCCGAATGGCTTCACGACGTTCGGCGTGCTGCCGGACCTCTCCGGCACGCTCCCCGCGCCCAGCTACGCGCATCAGGAACAGCATCGCTTCGGCATGCAGGGCTTCAACGGCAACGGCCCGGCGCTCGCGGCACTCGGCATCTCGTCGACGATCGACGACCGCCAGATGTCCGTGATGGAGCCGAGCGGCCGCAACACGTTCAACGCATCGGCGAACAATCTCGATCCGTTCTACACGTCGGGAAAGGTGATGCGCCTCGTGCGCCTCGACGGCATCCCCGGCTGGGCGAGCGGCCACGGACTGTCGCCGGATTACGGCTACGTCCCCGTCGACCTGAACTACTTCTCGAACTACCTGGGCCGCGTCGGCGCCGAAACCGAGGCGATCCGTGCGCGCTACTACTCGACGCAGCAGTCGAACTACTATCAGGTGACGTGGGAGCCGTACATCCTCTGGAAGGATACGGACGCGAACTTCGTCGCGCTCTACAAGGCCGCCTACCAGGGCCTGCATTCGAAGGACCCGAACGCCGTTGTAATGGGCCCGGCGGAGCCGTTCCCGTCGCTCACGACCGATCGATTGAAGCGACTCGCGCCGCTCGGCTATGCGAACTACATCGACGGCATCGCGACGCATGGTTACTACGACGCGGGCACGTCGCCGTCGCATCCGCCGGAGCGCCGCCACACCGAGCCGAATCCCGCCGATGCCGCGAACTCGCTGATCAACGAGATGCGCAACCTGCGCGCGGAAATGGCCGCCGACTACAAGCCGGGCATGAAGCTTTTCGTGACGGAAACCGGCATCAGCTATGACCTCGGATCGACCTATAACCCGAGCTATCCGACGTCGAACGTGCTGTTCGCGCATGGCGCGGTCGTGGCGCGCGCGCACCTGATCCTGCTCGGCGAAGGCGCGGACCAGACCTACGTGTTCTTCGGGCCAGACTTCCCGGGCGAGACGGGCTATGGCACGTTTTTCGATCTCGACAACCCGCAGGCCGCGTTCGGCACGACGAACATCAGCCCGAAGCCGGCCGCGATGACCGTCGCCGCGATGACGCGCATCCTCGACGGCACGACGACGCTCGGCCCCGTGAAGAACACGCCGACGGGCGTCTACGCCTACTCGTTCCAGCAACGCGGCAGCGGCGGCAAGGTGGTCACCGCGCTCTGGACGCACAACAACGCGGTGTGGGACGCGAGCGTCGGCTTCAGCACGACGTACAGCAAGGCGTACCAGTTGAGCGTCGATGCGCCGGGTACGAGCGGCACGGTGCAACTGATCGACGCGATGGGCAATCCGTCGAGCGTGCCGTACAGCAACGGCGTCGTGACGGTGACGCTGACGGAGCTGCCGCAGTACGTGGTGTCGACGAACGCCGACGTCGCGAAGAACAACTCGACGAAGCCGGTGGGCTATACGGGCTCGTGAGGCTAATTGTTGCTTGATGGTCTCGAAGGCCCGGAGCGTATCCATGCTCCGGGCCTTTTTCTATAATGGCGCGCATTTTTCATCGCAACAGGACTTGATCATGAGCAATACCGACGACAACGACACGCCAACCGTTCGCGACAGCAACGGCAATCTGCTCGCCAACGGCGACTCCGTGCAACTGATCAAGGACCTGAAGGTCAAGGGCACATCGGTGACACTCAAGCGCGGCACGATCGCGAAAAACATCCGCCTGACGGACGACGACGAAGAGATCGAATGCAACGTCGACAAGGTGAAGGGACTCGTGCTGAAGACCGCATTCCTGAAGAAAGTCTGAGCGCTGTCCCGATAAAGCAGGAGCGTTCGATGCAGCAACTGCCCCACGCATCCCCGCTATCTTGTTATTGACAGCGAATCGTCGCCCGCAGCATACTGTGACTCATGCACGCAAGCCGCCTTCTCTCCATCGTCCCGATTAATTTCCCAATGAACGCCACTGGCGGGTCATCGGGAGAACGCGTGCGCTAGCAACACCTGAGCAAACACATTCGATTTCCGAAGGCCCCGCCGAAAGACGGGGCCTTTTGTTTTATGCGTGCGACTCCGTCTTCCTCGGCTCACAACTGGAGAAGCGCGATGTCCGAAGTGTCACAGCAATCCCAAAAACAAAGCCGCGTTGCGCGCGGTTCGAAGGCGAGGACCGTCGAGTATTTCGACGTGCAGCCGCGCCAGACGCTCTCATGGCGCGTTGCGCGCGATGCCGAACTGCGCGTCGATGAAGCGTCGGTGTGGCTCACGCGCGAAGGCGATCCGTACGACTACTGGCTCCTGCCCGGCGATGTCGCGTGTCTCGCGCGCGGCGAGCGCGTAAGGGTGTCGTCGGATGCGCAGGGGCCACTCGAAGTGTCGCTCCCGACGTACCGGCGCACCGGCATGACGCAGTTCGGACGCTGGCTCGCGAGGTTCTGGCCGCGCGTCGCACGTGGCAGCAACGCGAGTGCGTTCTAGCTCGAGGACGGGCTCACGGTCCCGGATAGACGCAGCGAAAGTTCGCCGCATTGTTGACGTTGCCTCGGCCGACATAGCGCGGATAGGCAGGATAACGGCACATCGGCCGCGAGCGTCCGTTCGTTGCGCTTGCGATGTCGGTGCCGACAAGCGTCTCCGGCGCGATGCCGTCCGTCACCCAGCGGTCGAGCGCGCCGAGTTCGTCCCACGACGGGATGAACACGCCGTTGCCGTGCTGGAAGCCCGGCACCATGTAGAGGCGCATGAACGAATCGACGCCGTCCTGTCCGTAGCGCGCGATGAGCCGCCGGTAGAACGCGATCGTCTGGTTCGGGCTGATGACTTCGTCGGCGAGGCCGTGCATCGCGATCAGCTTGCCGCCGCGCGCGATGAACTGGGAAAGATCCGAGTTCATCGCGCCGACCGCCGCCGAGAGCGCCATCAGACGCCGCCCGTAGCGTCCCGGATTCCCGATGTCGAAGCCGATGCTGTTGTACGACAGGTCGCGCGTGACGAAATGCTTCATGTACGCATCGCCCTGCGCGAAGAGATAGCCGTTGACGCTGAAGGCCGGCGGGAACACGAGCGTCGGTGAGTCGCCGAGACCGAGCACGCCCGAGAAGTCGACGCCCTGATAGACGTTGTAGCCCGGATACGTATCGACGCCGAACGCGAGCATGTATGGCAGGTTGAGGCCGTCGCGCAGGGTGTCCAGCGTCGCGATCTGCGCATCCGACAGGCAACTGTCGCGCAATGAAGGCCGCTGCCCGTTTGCGCAACGCACGGCCGCGATGATCTGCGGCTCCAGCTTGCGGCACGCTTCCACGTTGCTGACGATGCCGTCGGCGGCGTTGTCGAGCATGTCGCATTCGTGCAGGACGGTATCGAACACGCGCCGCTGCTGCGCTAGCCCGACGTAACCGCCCGGCTTCCCATACGACGCCTGCCCGACAGCCACGCCCATCAGCCGGACGCCCGCGAAGTTGATCGCGGGCGCGTTGGCGATTACGCCGTCGTAGTCGCGCGGATAGCGCTCGATCACCGTGAAGCCTTCGCGACCACCCGTCGAGCCGCCGGCGAAGTAGGTTTTTTCGGGGTCGCGTCCGTAGCCCATCTGGATCAGCGCGAGCGCGACGTCGTGGGTTTTCTTCAGATGGCCGAAGCCGAAGTTGAGGATCGCTTCGTCGTTGGCGGCGAAGTCCGCTCGTCCCGCGTTGCCGACGTGGCCCGAATCGGAGCCGAAGGTCGCGTAACCGCGCGCGAGCGGCGTCGAGTCGGGGGCGAACGACATCGGCTCGGTGCCGCTCACGACGACGCCGCTGTAACCGCCGCCGCCCATCTGCAGCGCGCGGCCATTCCAGCGGGCCGGCAGGTTCACTTCGAAGCGGATGTCGGGCGTGCTGTCCTCGATCGGCTTGATCGCGCCGACGATGCGGCAGTATTCGCCGTTGCGGTTGCCCGGCGCGGCGGCCTTGACGACGGAGGCAGACCAGATGACGGCGCCGCGGGTCGGCAGGCCGATGATCGAGGGCGGCACGGTCTTGCCTTCGAGGTCGGCGCAGTGCTTTGTGAGATAGGAGGCGGCGCGGGCCGGCTGGCTTGCTGCAAGCGCGCAAGCAAAAAGTAAAACGAACACGAGGCGCGAAAAAGCGGCGATGGGGGTCACGGGTAGTTCGCTGACGGGCGCTGGGTACGCGGTGCTGGCGCAAGTCTCGTGCACGGTATGCGGCGCTCGGCGGCGGCGTTATGGAATGACGGGGACGGAATGCCGCTCAATATATAAGAAGAGTTTCAGAGGGAGCAATCTGTAAGGCGTTTCTCTTTATGTCTTACGGATCGCGTTGGTGAATGCGAATCGCAGTCGGTCTCTTGCCCGCAAACATGGCCATCCAGCTAATAGCGGCGGTGCGCTCGTCTGGATATGCTTGAGTCGTGCAGCAATCCGTAAGGGAGGGTGTCGACGCAGATGAAAATGAGTGAAACGATTCGAGCGATGAAGATTCCCCAACGGGCTCGCTGCGCTCCGCTCGTTCGTGACAACGGGCAAATTTTTCGAGCCGAGGGAGGTGCGCTTCACCGACGCGAATGGTCAGGAGCGTGTCGTAGTGTTGAAGTACGTCCCGACCAGGGACTGACATTGAATATCGCTACGGTTCAGCGACAGCCATGGCCGAGCGGTTCCATCCGATCGACGGTCACAATTTCTGACATCAGCTTTTTGATCGCGGGCTGAGACGGAACGGCCCGCGAAGAATCCTTCTGGCGCCAGATAGCCGCCGGCCGCTCGGGGTAACGGCCGCCGCTTACCGCCCGCTCTCCGCCAACGCCGCATCGAGATACGCCTCCCGCGCGCCGGATATATTCCGCGCGCCCTCCTCGTCTTTCGTATGCGCGAGACTGAACCGCTCGTTCGGCGCGGTGCCGTTCAGATGAAACGCGCCGATTGCCGCCTCCCGCTGGATCGCGGGGTTATGCGACGCGATCACGCGCGCGTTGCGCCAGTGCCGGTCGAGGCGCCGCGCTTCGCTCGTCGCGCTCGCCCCGCCGACCTCGAACAGTAGCGTCGATGCCTCCAGTACCTGCTCGATCACGATCTGCTGCGCCTTGTAGACCTGGATGTCGAGCGCGATGTAATCCTCGGTCGTCGCCCGGCCCTCGGCCCGCGCCCGATGCACGTTCTCCAGTGCCGCCGACACCGAATCGACGATGCTCTCCGCCGCGAACGCGAGGCTCGCAAGCCGCCCGACCACGCGATGCACGAGCGGATTATCGCGCGGGCTCGAGCGCCCCGGCACGCCGAACGTCCGCGTGCGCCCCTGCACGAACGCGACGCCATCGCGCAGCACTGCGCGCGCGATGCCCGCGAGCGTCGCGAGGTGTACGGTCTGATAGAACGCCGTCACGAGCGTGTTGCGGCGCGGCTCCGACGCCTTGAAGCGATGCAGGATCTGATCGTCGGAGACGCGAACGTCGTCGAAACGCGTCGTGCCGCTCGCCGTCAACCGCTGGCCGAAGCCGTCCCAGTCGTCGAGGCGCGTGACGCCCGGCGCGTCGCCGCGCACGAGCAGATGCACGTCCTGGTCACCATCGTGCGCGGTGACATTGATCCAGTCGGCATAGAGCGCGCCCGTGCTGTAGTACTTTTCGCCGTTCAGCAGCCACTCGCCGCTCGCGTGGTCCCGCGTCACGGTGACCGTGTTATGCGTCGAACCGGTGCGCTCGGAAATCGCCGCGCCGACCGTCTCGCCTTCCGCGACGCGCGTGAGCCAGCGGCGGCGGGCGGTTTCGTCGTCGCTTTCGAGGCGCATTTCGATGAAGCCGAAGTTCAGCCGCAGGATTTGCGGCAGGTTCGAATCGGCTTCGCCGAGCCGTGTCAGGAGGCGGAAGAACTGCGGCAGTGTTACGCCGCCGCCGCCGTATTCGCGCGGCACGCGCAGCGCCGTGAAACCCGACTCCTTGAGCCATCGCACCGCATCGTTCGCGAGTTCGCGCTTCTGCTCGCGCTCGACCGCGCCCGCCGCGATGTGCTCGAACACCTCCGAGAAGCGCTCGAGCAATTGCGCGTCGCCAAGCGGCGCCTGGGTCGTTGTCATGTGCTTTCTCCACTTTGGAACAGTATCGAAAGAGCATAAATTCGACGCCATCCCGCACACAACGAAGCAAATTTGCTAACGATATGCGCGTTTCGACGTTTCTTATTCGCCGTCCCATTCGCCCCTGAGGTCGCTGTCCTGCAAAAGCTGCAGCAACGTCTCGGCGGGCCGGCTCAGATGTTTCGCTCCGAGCGCGATGAACTCGACCTCGGGCAAATCCGGCAGCGCCGCGCGATTGACCGGCGCCGCGAGCCCGCGCCCCGCCAGGAAATGCGAGCGCACCGTGAGTCCGAGTCCGCCGCGCGCGGCCGCGATACAGCCCGCGTGGCTGCTGCTCGTGCAGACCATCTGCCAGCGCGCGCCTGCCATCGCGAGCGCATCGAGGACGACCGCGCGCGTCACGCTAGGCTCGGCGACGAGGATCAGCGGCAGCGGCGAGTCCAGATCGACCACGGTGCCGGGCTTGGCGAGCCACTCCAGCCGCCCGCTGAACAGCCGCGTGCCGCGCGCGTCGCCGAGACGCCGCTTGCCGACCGCAAGATCGATCGAGCCGGCATCGAGCAGTTGATAGAGCTGGCCCGTCATCCCGATCGTGATTTCGAGCTCGACGTCGGGATGGGTGTTGCGAAACGCGGCGAGCACGCTCGGCAGCGGGCCGAGCGCGAGATCGTCGGAGGAGCCGAGGCGCACGCGGCCGCGCAGACGGGGTGAACGGAACTGCGACTCCGCGTGCGACATCGCCTCCAGGATCACGCGCGCGTGGACGAGCATCGCCTCGCCGTCGGCGGTGAGCGCGAGCGAGTGGGTATCGCGCGTCATTAGGCGCCGGCCGACGCTTTCCTCCAGCCGACGGATGTGCTCGCTCACGCTTGACTGCGTGAGGCCGAGCTGGCGCCCGGCGTCGGTGAAGCTGTGCGACGCGGCCACCGTCGCGAAGGTGTTCAGCCAGACGGGATTGAGCATGCGGCAATTGTGATCGGATTAGCCGATCGTAGTCAATGTGGTTAGCGGGGTTCCCGATAGCTTCAACAGTCATTAACATTTCACACATGGCATTTTCAGGCGCCGCCCACGCCTTTTTACACTTCCCATGACCAGACAGTCCTCCCACACGGCCCTTCTCTGGATCGTCGCCGTCGGTTTTTTCATGCAGGCGCTCGATACCACGATCGTCAACACCGCCCTGCCCTCGATCGCCCACAGCCTCAACGCGCATCCGCTCGCGATGCAGTCGATCGTCGTCGCCTACACGCTGACGATGGCGCTCCTCACGCCCGCCTCTGGCTGGCTCGCCGACCGTTTCGGCACGCGGCGCGTCTATTTCGTCGCGATTTTGCTGTTCGTCATCGGCTCGCTGTGTTGCGCGGGGGCGCATACGCTGAACCAACTGGTGATCGCCCGGATCTTGCAAGGTATCGGCGGCTCCATGCTGCTGCCGATCGGGCGCCTCGCCGTGCTGCGCAGCGTGACGGGCGAGGCTTACGTCTCGGCGCTGGCCGTAATTTCGATCGCCGGACAGGTCGGCCCGATCCTGGGACCGACGCTCGGCGGCTGGTTCGTCGAATCGATTTCGTGGCACTGGATCTTCTTGATCAACGTGCCGATCGGCGCGCTCGGGCTCCTCGCCGTGCAACGCTTTCTGCCGGACGACGCCATCGCCGATGCGCCGCCGTTCGATTTCGTCGGCTGCGGCTTGCTGTCGCTGTGCATGGTCTCGTTTTCCCTGGCGCTCGATAGTCCGGTGCACGAGCATCGCGGGCTCGTGGCCGTTGGTCTTTTCGCGATCAGCGCAATCACGGCGCTCGCCTATATCCCGCACGCTCGGCGGCGCAGGAATCCGCTCTTCGAACTGGCGCTTTTTAGCGAGCCGAACTTCAGCGTCGGGTTGATCGGCAACCTGCTGTGCCGCGTCGGATCGAGCGCCGTGCCGTTCCTGCTGCCGCTCCTGATGCAGCTCGAACTCGGTTACAGCCCGCTGCATTCCGGCCTCATGATGCTGCCCGCCGCGTTCGCCGGCACCATCGCGAAAGGCTGGATCGCGCCGCTCGTCAAGCGCTATGGCTACGACACGTTCCTGCTCGTAAACACGATTCTGGTAGGTGCGTCGATCGTCGGCTTCGCGGCGTTCTCGCCGGCGACGCCGCTCGTCATCGAGATCGCGATCCTCGCCGTGTTCGGCGCGTGCAACTCGATGCAGTTCGCCGCGATGAACAGCGTCACGCTCAAGGGCCTCTCGATCAAGGACGCGGGCAGCGGCAACAGTCTCTTTTCGATGGTGCAGATGCTCGCGATCGGGCTGGGCGTGTCGATCGGCGGCGGGCTCGTGCAAGTGTTCGACGGCCAGTCCGGCTCGGCTGCGCTCGGCTTCCGGCTGAGCTTCGTGTGCGTGGGCGTGATTACGCTGCTCTCGGCGCTCGTGTTCCGCAGGCTCGACGCCGCGCCGCAACCGGTGCCCCGCCCGGCGACGGCGCAGTGACTCTGCAGGCTCGCGCCGAGACGGCTATCCTTGTCCGTCGCCACTAACCGCTAACGGAGCCACATCGTGCAATATCGCAAATTCGGCAGCACCGGTCTCACCGTCTCGCGCCTGTGCCTCGGCACGATGACGTTCGGCTTGCAGACAGAAGAAGACGCGTCGCGCAGCATCATGGACAAGGCCGCCGACGCCGGCGTCAATTTCATCGATACCGCCAACGTCTATCCGCTCGGCGGCACTGAATCGGTGGCTGGACGCACGGAGGAAATCGTTGGGCGCTGGCTGAAAGGCAAGCGCGACCGCTACATCCTCGCGACGAAGGCAGTCGGCAAGATGGGGCCGTCGGCGTGGGACCAGGGCGCGTCGCGCAAGCACTTGCTCGATGCGATCGACGCGTCGCTCAAGCGGCTGAACACCGATTACGTCGATCTGTATCAGTTGCATTCCGACGATCGCGAGACGCCGCTCGACGAGACGCTCGAAGCGCTAGATACCATCGTGCGGCAAGGGAAGGCGCGCTATATCGGGGTGTCGAATTTTCTGGCTTATCGGCTGGCGCGGGCGCTCGGGCGGTCGGATGCGTTGCGGGTGTCCCGCTTCGTGTCGGTGCAGCCGCGTTACAACCTGCTGTTCCGGCAGATCGAGCGTGAGTTGCTGCCGCTCGCGACCGAGGAGCAGCTTGCAGTGATCCCCTATAACCCGCTCGCGGGTGGGTTGCTGACCGGAAAGCATCGGCATGATGCGGCGCCTTCCGAAGGTCGCTTTACCGCGACGGTCGGCAAGGCCGGCGAAATGTACACGCAGCGCTACTGGCACGAGCGCGAGTTTCAGACGATCGAGAAGCTGAAGGCGATCGCTGCGGAGACGGGAGAGACGCTGGCGAAGACGTCGCTTGCCTGGGTGCTGGCGAATCCGGCTGTGACTTCGGCGATCATCGGCGCCAGCCGCGCGGAGCAGCTTACCGATACGCTCGCCGCAATCGATCTCGTGCTCGATCCTGAAGTCAAGGCAAAGCTCGATGAGGCTACGGACGAGTATCGGTGGGGGGATGCGCCGCGCTGAGTCGTCTCAGTACCGCGCGATGTCCCGGCTTTCCAGGATAGGCGATGGCGCGCCTTGCTTCGCGACTGCGAGCATCGCGCGCCCGACCTGCTCGGTCGTGACGATCGCGTTCGGAAACATGCGCTGCACGAGCGGCAGCACGGGGCGCGTGAGCGAGTAAATCGTCTGATACAGCGCGGTTTTCGAGCGCACGCCGTGCAGCGGGACGATCGCGCCAGGGCGGAACATGAACGCCGCCTTGAACGGCAGTCGCAGCAGCGCGTTCTCGGTGCGGCCCTTCACGCGCGCCCACATGCTGCTACCCTGTTCGGTGCTGTCGCAGCCGGCGCCCGTCACGTAGACGAAAGTCATCTGCGGATTCAGCCGCGCGAGCGTCTTTGCCGCAGCCATCGTCATGTCGTAGGTGAGGCGCGTGTACTCGGCCTCGCTCATCCGGAACGACGACACGCCAAGACAAAAGAAGCACGCATCGAAACCAGTAAGGTCGCTTTCCAGCGTCGCGTAATCGAACATGTCGCGATGCACGATTTCGCGCAGCTTCGGGTGCGCGACGCCCGTCGGCGTGCGGCCGAGCGTCACGACCTCGGTGACGTGGGCGTCGAGCAGGCATTCGCGCAGGACGCCCTGCCCGACCATGCCCGTTGCGCCAAAAAGAAGGACTTTCATCGAACGTCGGCTCCGGACGGTGAGCGCGGGGTTGTCAGTCGCGCCCGCCAGATTCCTTCCATCGAATAAACCGCCAGCGCCGCCCAGATCGCCCCATACCCGATCAGCCGGTCGTGCCCGAACGGCTCTCCATACACGACCACGCCGATCAGCAACTGCAGCGTCGGCGTGATGTACTGAATGAGCCCGAGCATCGAAAGCGGGATGCGACGCGCGCCGGCGGCGAACAGCAAAAGCGGAATCGCCGTGATCGGCCCGGCTGCGATCAGCAGAATCTGCACCCCGACCGATGCATGCCCGAATCCGCTCGTCCCATGCATCCCGAGAAACAGCAAGTAGACCGCCGCGAGCGGACAAAGCAGCATCGTCTCGAGCGTGAGCCCTTCGAGCGCCCCGAGATGCGCGGTCTTGCGCAGCAATCCGTATCCGCCGAACGTGAGCGCGAGCGCAAGACTGATCCACGGCGGCGCACCGTTCACCCACGTGAGCCACGCAACCCCCGCCCCCGCAATCGCGACCGACACCCACTGCAACGGCCGCAGCCGTTCATGCAGGAACGCCATCCCGAACAGCACGTTAATCAGCGGGTTGATGAAGTACCCGAGACTCGCCTCGACGATGCGGCCATCGTTGACCGCCCAGATGTAGATGCCCCAGTTCGTCGACAAGAGCACCGCGCTCGCCACGAACCGCAGGAGCTGCTGCCGGTTGCGCATGACGGGCCAGAGCCAGTTCCACTGACGGCGCACCGTCAGCACGATGAACAGGAACACCATCGACCAGGCCATCCGGTGCGTGAGCATCTCGACCGCGCCGATCGAATGCAGCGCCTTGAAATACAGCGGGAAAAGTCCCCAGATGGCAAACGCCGAGAATGCGTAGACGACTCCTGGATTCATTTTGGTTTGGGCGGAAAGACGGTTCTGGACGAGCGGCAACGTTGTAAGGCTCGTCGCGCGGAAGTGTCGGATTTTAGTCGACTCGAGTGTGTTTCCCCTAATCACGCTTGTGGCGCCGCGCGAACCGTTTGCTGCTCCTCACGCTCAAACCGAGGCGAAAAACGCGCGTGTTAGCATTCCCCGGCCTGTTTTTTGCGGTGCAGCGACGGCATCCGCCACCGCATCGCCCTGACCTCCCTGGACATAATGGATAACAACTCCGTTCATCAGCATTTCTTTCATTTTCTGCTACTGGTTGTGACGGTTGCATTCGCCTGGGTCCTGCTGCCGTTCTTCGGCGCGGTCTTCTGGGGCACGATTCTGGCGATCCTTTTCCAACCTATGCAGCGCTGGCTCACGGTGCGCTTCGGCAAGCGCCGCAACCTTGCCGCGCTGACGACGCTCGCGATCACCATCCTCATCGTGATCCTGCCGCTCGCGCTGGTCGCGGGCACGCTCGTGCAGGAAATCACGCTCGCGTACACGCAGATCAAGTCCGGCCAGCCGAACTTCACGGGCTACTTCCAGCAGGCGGTGCACGCGTTGCCGTCGTCGGTGCAGAGTCTGCTCGGCCGCTTCGGTCTCGACGACATCCCCGGCATCCAGCGCCGTCTGACCGCCGGCGCGGCGCAGATCAGCCAGTTCGTCGCGGAACAGGCGCTCAGCATCGGGCAGAACACGTTCCAGTTCGTGATCAGCTTCGGCGTGATGCTCTACCTCGTGTTTTTCCTGCTGCGCGACGGCGGCGAAATCGGCCGGCGTATCCGCCGCGCCCTGCCGCTCGATGAAGCGCACAAGATGCATCTGATCGCCAAGTTCACGACGGTCGTGCGCGCGACGGTGAAGGGCAATATCGCGGTGGCGGCGGTACAGGGGCTGCTCGGCGGACTGATCTTCTGGATTCTCGGCATCCAGGGGTCGCTCCTGTGGGGCGTGCTGATGGCGTTCCTGTCGCTCTTGCCTGCGATCGGCGCAGCGCTCGTATGGGCGCCCGCCGCTGCCTATTTCCTGATGACGGGCGATATCTGGCGCGGCGTGATCCTGATCGTGTTCTGCGTGGTGGTGATCGGACTGGTCGACAACGTGCTGCGACCGATTCTCGTCGGCAAGGACACGAAGATGCCCGACTGGGTCGTGCTGATCTCGACGCTAGGCGGCATGGCGCTCTTCGGCATCAACGGCTTCGTGATCGGGCCGCTGGTGGCGGCGCTTTTCATGGCGAGCTGGGATTTGTTCGCGCAGGGCGAGGAGACGGGGCCGGATTTGTAACTACCGCGTCCCAATGAAAAACCGGCTCCTGAGAGCCGGTTCTTTATTTGTCATCAATTTTCACCGCGCCTCACGCGGCACATATCTGCAGTCGAAACGCTTCCTCACCGTCCCGTTCTCATCGACGCTTTCCAGATACACATCGAACTGCCACAGCCGCGCCATGTGCTTGAGCACTTCATCGCTATCGTTCGACAGATGCCGGTTATCCGTCATGAAGTGACGCAGCGTGAGACTGCGGTCGCCGCGCGTGTTCACCGAATACACCTGGATGTTCGGCTCGCGATGATGCATGTCGTATTGACGCGACAGCGCCTGCCGCACATACCGATATCCGCTTCCATCATGAATCGCCGACACTTCGAGCGCGTCGCGCATGTCGTCGTCGAGTATGGAGAAGAGGCGCATCTCGCGGATCAGATGGGGCGACAGATACTGCGCGATGAAGCTCTCGTCCTTGAAGTTGCGCATCGCGTAGTGCAGCGCTTCCAGCCAGTCGCTGCCGGCGAGTTCGGGGAACCACTCGCGATCCTCATCGGTCGGGTTCTCGCAGATGCGGCGGATGTCGCTCATCATCGAGAAGCCGAGCGCGTACGGATTGATGCCGCTGTAATACGGCTTCGTCACCGGTGGCTGATACACCACGTTGCTGTGCGAATGCAGGAACTCCATCATGAAGCCGTCTTCGAGCCGGCCTTCGTTATAGAGCGTGTTGAGCAGCGTGTAGTGCCAGAACGTGGCCCAGCCTTCGTTCATCACCTGCGTCTGACGCTGCGGGTAGAAATACTGCCCCACCTTGCGCACGATGCGGATCACTTCCCGCTCCCAAGGCTCCAGCAAAGGCGCGTTCTTCTCCGCGAAGTACAGCAGGTTTTCCTGTGGTTCCGGCGGATAGCGGCTTTCGATTTCCTCGGCGGTCTGCGCCTTGCCCTTCGGCAGGGTGCGCCACAGTTCATTTACCTGCGACTGCAGATACGCCTCGCGCTCGCGGCGCATCGCGGCTTCCTTCGCGAGCGAGAGTTTCTGCGGCCGTTTGTACCGATCGACGCCGTAATTCATCAGCGCATGGCATGAATCGAGCAGTTCCTCGACATGATCCAGCCCGTAACGCTCCTCGCACTCCGCGATGTAATTCTTCGCGTAGACGAGGTAATCGATGATCGCGTGCGCGTCCGTCCACAGGCGGAACAGGTAGTTGCCCTTGAAGAACGAGTTGTGCCCGTACGCGGCGTGCGCGATGACGAGCGCCTGCATCGTCATCGTGTTCTCTTCCATGAGGTAAGCGATACATGGATTCGAATTGATGACGATTTCGTACGCCAGCCCCATCTGCCCGCGCCGATAGCTCTTCTCAGTCGATAGAAAATGTTTGCCGAACGACCAGTGCCGATAGTTCACCGGCATCCCGACCGACGCATACGCGTCCATCATCTGCTCGGCGCTGATCAGTTCGAGCTGGATTGGATAGACGTCCAGCTTGTACCGTTCGGCGACGCGCGCGATTTCGGTGTCGTATTCCTCGATGAGTTCGAAGGTCCAGTCCGACGGGCACGGCAACGGCCTTTTTTCCGCAACATTCATGCTGCCTTCCTTCCGCGCCGGCGAGGGCGCGCTCCGTTGCTCCGCTTCCAGCTTCGACGGTACGCGGTCGTCTGCGCTGCCGTCCAGGTTATAACCACGCGCTTCGTTGTGGAGATGCCTTGTCGTCATGCAGCCGCCTGTTGTTTCTCGAACAGTTCGCGGAACACCGGGTAGATGTCCGCGGCCGATTCGACTTTTTTCATCGCGAGCTCTGGCGCCGTCAGCGCCAGTTGAGCGTACTCCAGCCAGAGATTCTGCTCTTCGGGCGCCACTTGAATATAGGCAAAATACCGTACTTTGGGCAGGATGTCTTCGGACAGAAGCTTGCGGCACTTGGGCGAGTCGTCGGTCCAGTTGTCGCCGTCCGAGGCCTGTGCGCCGTAAATGTTCCATTCAGTCGGCGAATAGCGCTCGTCCATGATCTTCTTCATCAGCTCCAGCGCGCTCGATACGACCGTGCCGCCGCTCTCCGTCGAATGGAAGAACGTCTCTTCGTCGACTTCCTCGGCGCGCGTGTGGTGACGGATGAACACCACTTCGATCTTCTCGTAGTTGCGGTTCAGGAACAGGTACAGCAGGATGAAGAAGCGCTTGGACAGGTCCTTGCGCTGCTCGTCCATCGAACCCGAGACGTCCATCAGGCAGAACATCACGGCTTTGCTCGACGGCGTCGGCTGCTTTACGCGGTTCACGTAGCGCAAGTCGAACGGATCGATGAATGGAATGCGCGTGATGCGGCCCTTCATGATCACGATGTCGGCTTCGAGACGCGCGATGTCGTCAGGGTCGGCCTTCTCTTCCTTGAGCTCTTCCAGTTGCCGCTCCATCTCGTGCAACTGGCTCAGAAGCGGCGAGCCGAGCGCGATCCGCCGCCCGAGCGCGCTGCGCAGCGACCGCACCACGTCAATGTTGTTCGGCGTGCCTTCCGCCGCCCAACCGGCGCGGACGTTCTTCCACGTCGGGACGGCGAGCAACTGGGTTTTGACGAGCCGGGGCAATTCGAGATCGTCGAAGAAATACTGCATGAATTCTTCGCGCGAAAGTTCGAAGACGAAGTCGTCCTGCCCATCGCCTTCGTTGCTGGCGGTCTTGCCGCCGCCACCGCCGCCGCCTTGCGGGCGCTGGATCTTGTCGCCGCGAATGTAGTCGGCGTTGCCCGGGTGGACGAGTTCACGTTTGCCGCCAGGGCCATGCCGGAACGACGGTTCGGCAATGTCCTTCTTCGGGATCGTGATGCTCTGGGTGTTTTGAATGTCCTTGATGCTGCGGTCACGCACCGCGTCGGACACCGCGCGGCGAATGTAGTTCTTCACGCGGCGCAGAAAGCGTTCGCGGTTGGCGATGCTCTTGTTCTTGCCGGCTAACCTGCGGTCGATGATTTGGTGCAGCACATCCAGTCTCCCGCGTTATTGGCGAGGAAGCGAGGCGCTGCGCTGACTTCCGCCGCATGTGGCCGTGGCCTGTGGCGGATGCCGTCGGTCACGCCTCGCAAGGTGCCCGCGCTGCGCCACCGATGATTGCACGGGCAATCCCGGCGACGTGGCGTGGACCTGATACGTAGGGTTTCACGATTCAGTCATGCTGTTGGCCTCGATCAGGAAGACTTGCGCACGCGCAGATACCAGTCGCAGAGGAGCCGCACTTGCTTCGGCGTGTAGCCCTTCGCGACCATGCGATTGACGAAGTCTTCGTGCTTGCGCTGTTCTTCCGCCGATCCCTTTGCATTGAACGAAATGACAGGCAGAAGTTCTTCGGTATTCGAGAACATTTTCTTCTCGATCACCACGCGCAGCTTCTCGTAGCTGATCCATGCCGGATTCTTCCCGCCGTTCGCCGCCCGCGCCCGCAGCACGAAGTTCACGATCTCGTTGCGGAAGTCCTTCGGGTTGCTGATGCCCGCCGGCTTCTCGATCTTCTCCAGCTCGGCGTTGAGCGCCGCACGGTCGAAGCTCTCGCCGGTATCGTGATCGCGGAACTCCTGATCCTGAATCCAGAAGTCGGCATAGGTCACGTAGCGATCGAAGATGTTTTGTCCATACTCCGAATACGATTCCAGATACGCGGTCTGAATCTCCTTGCCGATGAACTCGGCATAGCGCGAAGCCAGCACGTCCTTGATGAACGACAGGTACTTCTGCTCCGTCTCCGGCGGGAACTGCTCGCGTTCGATCTGCTGTTCGAGCACGTACATAAGGTGAACCGGATTGGCGGCGACTTCCGCCGAATCGAAGTTGAAGACGCGCGACAGGATCTTGAACGCGAACCGCGTCGAGACACCGGTCATGCCTTCGTCGACACCCGCGAAGTCGCGATACTCCTGATACGACTTCGCCTTCGGGTCCGTGTCCTTGAGGTTGTCGCCGTCGTAGACCTGCATCTTCGAAAAGAGGCTGGAGTTTTCCGGCTCGTGCAGGCGCGTGAGCACCGCCATCTGCGCCATCATCTTGAGCGTGCCGGGCGCGCACACGGCCTCGGCGAGCGACGAATTGCGCAGCAGCTTTTCGTAGATCTTGACCTCTTCGCTGTAGCGCAGGCAATACGGCACCTTCACGACGAAGATCCGGTCGAGCAGCGCCTCGTTGTTCTTGTTGTTGCGGAACGCCTTCCACTCCGATTCGTTCGAGTGAGCGAGGATCACGCCGTCGAAAGGAATCGCGCCGAAGCCTTCCGTGCCCTTGAAGTTGCCTTCCTGGGTTGCGGTGAGCAGCGGGTGCAGGACCTTGATCGGCGCCTTGAACATTTCGACGAATTCGAGCAGGCCCTGATTCGCGAGACATAGGCCGCCGGAGTAGCTGTAGGCGTCGGCGTCGTCTTGCGAGTAGGTTTCGAGCTTGCGGATATCCACCTTGCCGACCAGCGACGAGATGTCCTGGTTGTTCTCGTCGCCCGGTTCCGTCTTCGCGATGCCGATCTGCCGAAGGATCGACGGATAGCGCCGCACGACGCGGAACTTGCGGATGTCGCCGTTGTATTCGTGCAGGCGCTTGACCGCCCACGGGCTCAGGATGCTCTTGAGATAACGGCGCGGGATGCCGTACTGCTCTTCGAGCACGGGACCGTCTTCGTCATAGTCGAAGAGACCGAGCGGCGACTCGTTCACGGGCGAGCCCTTGATCGAGTAGAACGGCACGCGTTCCATGAGCTGCTTCAGGCGCTCCGCGATCGACGACTTGCCGCCGCCGACAGGCCCGAGCAAATACAGGATCTGCTTCTTTTCCTCGAGGCCCTGTGACGCGTGCCGGAAGTACGACACGACGTGTTCGATCACTTCCTCCATTCCGTAGAACTCGCGGAATGCCGGATACACCTTGATGACCTTGTTCGCAAACACACGCGATAAACGCGGATCGAGTCGTGTATCGACCTGTTCGGGTTCACCGATGGCCGTCAACATGCGTTCGCCCGACGTTGCATACGTGGCGGGATCTTCTTTGCAGAGCGCGAGGTACTCTTCGAGCGAGAATTCCTCCTCGCGAGTTTTTTCGAAGCGCGTCGCGAAACTGCTGTAGATATCCATGCTACCTCCTCGCCGAAGTCAGAAAACGTTGCCGTGCGCAAAGCGCGTAATCGAAACGACATCGCTTGAATTCATCCTAAACCCTTTCGAATTTTTTTTCACGCACTTGCGTGGGTGATTTGCTTCGAAGAATTCCTAGCTTGGAGGATTATTTTCGTTCACCTACAATCCTCAGTCCCGATGTCACTATCGTGTTGCCGCAAGTCCCGCTTGCCTGTTCGTTTCACCTCGTAGCAGCACAGTTATCCACAGCAAGACGCCATCGCAACCCTGCTGCCCTGGCAGTCGGCGGCGTGGTTTGCTGCCATGCGCGTGTCCTGTGTCGTCGCAATAGATACACAATCGTTCTGAATGCAATGGCGATGCCTTTTTCAATCGTGTTCCACCGAACGCTACGCTCCGGCGGCTTGTAATTTCCACTTACCGCATCGATATCGCGCGTCGAATCTTCTTTGCATGCCGATACCCGCGTCGATACCCTTTTGATGGATATGGATTTACGGGCCATCGGCATAACGTCACGGATTTGTTTGTGGGGTTTGCGCATCATCGCTGGTTCATACGAGTGCGAGTTCTATCTCCCCGACACGGTCGATCGAGCCGTGCACGAGTCCCGGCACTTCGATCCGGTGCGCGCCGGTATAGGTGCCCGTCGTGACGGTCCAGAAGGGCTCGACCGCGAGTCCCATCCGCGAACAGTGATTGACGAACCAGACGAGCAGTTCGCGCGGATCGCCCGCGGGATTGCCGCCCGTGTCGGGCACGATCGAGACGCCGTCGAGCGTCAATTCCAGGCGCGGCGCGAGGAAGTCGAAACCGGGCGCGATCACGTTGTAAGGCTCGATGGCGCCGACGACCAGCGCGCCGTTGTTCTGCGCATCGGCGAGTTGCGCGAGCGGCGCGAGGTTCGGCCACTGCGCGAAGCGGCTGTCGACGACTTCGAGCGCCACCGCCATCCCGCCGATCGCGCCGAGCACTTCGTCGCGCTCATAAGGCTCGGCGCGCGCGGGCAGCGCGCGGTCGAAGCGAAACGCGATCTCCATTTCCACCAGCACGCGAAAGAACGACGCGATCTCGAGCCGTGCCGGCGACGCATGCACGAGCGCCGCTTCGATCGGCGCCCCAGCGGGCGGCGCCGACGGCGTGCGCGCGCCGATCTTCCACGCACCGATGCGCGCATCGCGCAGCCTCAGGACCTCGTGCTGGATGGCGTAGGCGGCGCCGGTGTCGGCGGGGATGTCGCGGGCGGCGAGTTCGTCGATCAACGTGTGCTGCTCGCGCGCCCGAACGAGTTGTGCGGCGAGTGTCGATTCGGTCATGTCGGAGTTCCTCGTAAACGTGACGGACAAGTGCCATCAGTGTACGAGTTACCGTCGCCGCGCGAAGCCGTCATGGTTGTTACAAAAGCAAACGCGCGCCGCGAAAGGCTTTCGCGGCGCGCGTTCAACGACTTTGTAACAGCGATCCGTGCAGGATGATCAGAAGGTTTCCCAGTCGCCCGATGCGGTTGCTGCGGCAGCCGGTGCCACAGTGCGCGGCGCGGCCATCGCCGGGCGCTTGGCGGGCGCGGCGACAGCGGGTTTGCGCACGACCGGCCGCGGACTGGCCTTCGACCGCGGAGGCGCTACCGGCGCACCACCGCTTTCGTTCAGTTGAAACACTGAAACCACCTGACGCAGACGCCCCGCCTGATCTTCCAGCGATTGCGCCGCAGCCGCCGCTTCCTCGACGAGCGCCGCGTTTTGCTGCGTCACTTCGTCCATTTGCGTGACGGCGCGCGCTACCTGGTCGATCCCGCTGCTCTGCTCTTCCGATGCCGCCGCGATCTCGCCCATGATGTCGGTCACGCG
>NZ_FCOL02000007.1 GCF_001544515.1 Caballeronia terrestris | reverse complement strand
GAAGCGGAAGTGCCGTATGAGCTGGTCCACGAGATGGAGGACATCAACAGCGAGTTCGGCCAGACCGACGTGGTGCTGGTGCTCGGCGCCAACGACGTGGTGAACCCGGCGGCGAAAACCGATCCGACATCGCCGATCGCGGGAATGCCGATTCTCGAAGCGTATAAGGCGCGGACGATCATCGTGAACAAGCGGTCAATGGCGGCGGGGTATGCCGGGCTCGACAATGAATTGTTCTATATGGACAAGACGATGATGGTTTTCGGGGATGCGAAGAAGGTGGTGGAGGATATGATGAAGGCGGTGGATTAACCGTCTTCTCGCGCCATCGTACTGACGCCGAGGCCCCGCAATTGAGTCTGCGGGGCCTCGGCGTTTCTGCATCCGGCCACGACCTCGATAATCGCCCCCGCGTACAATGTCACCTCCCAAGACATCAACGACGCACCTCCCGCCATGCCCCCTGCCCTGTTCGACTGGTTTGTCCCCTGCCCGCGCGGCCTCGAAGTGCCACTCGCGGCCGAGCTTGCCGAAATCGGGCAGCGCCATCTCGGCGGCGCATCCTTCAAAGCCGGCGCGCAAGTCCCCGGCGGCGTGCATTTCAAAGGCGGCTGGGCGGCCGGCATGGCGGCGAACCTGCATTCGCGCATCGCGAGCCGCGTGCTCCTGAAGTTCGCCCACGGCCCGTATCGCAGCGAAAACGACATCTACGAACTCGCCTACCAGCAGCAATGGGAGCAGTGGTTCACGCCGAACCAGACGATGCGCGTCGACATCACCGCGATCAAATCGCCGCTGCGCAGCCTCGAATTCGCGACGCTGCGCGTGAAGGACGCTGTCTGCGACCGTCTGCGCGAACTGAGCGGCTCGCGTCCGAGCATCGATACGCAGCAGCCCGACGTGCGCGTCTTCGCGTTCCTCACGATCAACGAATGCACGCTCTATCTGGACACCTCCGGCGATCCGCTCTTCAAGCGCGGCTGGCGGCTCGACAAGGGCGCGGCGCCCCTGCGTGAAAATCTCGCGGCAGGCATCCTGCGCCTGACCGGCTGGACGCCCGGCACGCCGCTCTACGATCCGATGTGCGGCAGCGGCACGTTCCTCGCCGAAGCCGCGCAAGTGGCGCTGAACATCGCGCCGGGTGTCGAGCGCCGGTTCGGCTTCGAGAAGCTGAAGCAATACGACGTCAACGCGTGGCAGAAGCTGAAAGTCGCCGCCGTCGATGCGAAGCGCGCCGCGCGCACGTCGCGCGCCGATCTGCAGATCTTCGGCAGCGACATCTCCGGTGACATGCTCGACAAGGCGCGCGCCAATCTCGACCGCGCGGGCCTGCCGGATTTGTCGCTGAAACAGGTCGACGCTCGCAACATGACGCCGCCCAGCGATGCGCCCGGCATCCTCGTGGCCAACCCGCCGTATGGCGAGCGGATCGAAGTGCGCGGACGCGGCCCGCGCGGCGAAATCCGCGACACGGGACGCGGCCGCCGAGATCGCGACGAGGACGACGAAGCCTTCACCCGCGCGCAGCCCGATCCCGCCGATACCGAGTTCTTCATCTCGTTCGGCAATGCGCTCAAGCAGCGCTTTCCCGGCTGGCGCGCCTACGTGCTCACGTCCGACCGCAAGCTGCCGGGCCTCATGCGCTTGCGCGAATCGACGAAAACGCCGCTTTTCAACGGCGCGCTCGAATGCCGTCTGTTCCGCTTCGACCTGATCGCGGGCAGCGTGCGTAATCGTCCGGCGAGCCAGGACGCGCCTCGCGAAGAGTGACGCGGCGGCGCCCGCCACTCATACGCGGGCGCTACAATCTGTGGATGAACTCACAGACCGAATCCGCCATCGACGTCTACCGCGCCCGCCGCGAACGCGTGCTCGCGGCGCTCAAACTTGCGGGCGGCGGCGTCGCCATCGTGCCGACCGCGCCGGAAGTCATGCGCAACCGCGACACCGATTATCCGTATCGCCACGACAGCTACTTCTATTACCTGACGGGCTTCGCCGAACCCGAAGCGACGCTCGTGCTCGACGCGAGCGCCGAGGAAGGCGAACCGTCGTCGATCCTCTTCTGCCGCGAGAAAAACGCCGAGCGCGAGACGTGGGAAGGCTTCCGCTTCGGCCCGGAAGGCGCGCGCGACGCGTTCAGTTTCGACGCCGCCTTCGCCATCGATTCGATCGATGAACACATGCCGCGCTTCATCGCGGATTCGCCTGCGCTGCACTATGCGCTCGGCACGTCGGCGGAACTCGACGCGAAGGTGCGCGGCTGGCTGTCCGCTGTGCGCGCGCAAAGCCGCAGCGGTATCGAAGCGCCGTCGAAAGCGCAGAACCTGCTGCCGCTCCTCGACGAAATGCGTTTGGTCAAGGACGCCCACGAGATCGCGATCATGCGCCGCGCCGGATCGATTTCGGCCGTTGCGCATCGCCGCGCGATGCAGGCGTGCCGTCCCGGCCTGCATGAATACGAGCTCGAAGCCGAACTGCTATACACCTTCCGCCGCCACGGCGCGCAGGCGCCGGCCTACGGCTCGATCGTCGCGACGGGCGCGAACGCCTGCGTGCTGCACTACCCCGCGGGCAACGCGATCATCCAGGAACACGACCTGATCCTGATCGACGCCGCGTGCGAGCTCGACGGCTACGCCTCCGACATCACCCGCACCTTCCCCGCGAGCGGCCGCTTCACGCCCGCGCAGCGTGAGTTGTACGACATCGTGCTGGCCGCACAATCGGCGGCCGTCGATGCGACCCGCGCCGGCGTCAGCTTCGACGCACCGCATCAGGCAGCGTTGCGCGTGCTGTCGCAAGGGCTGCTGGACACCGGCATCGTCGATAAGAACAAATTCGCCACCGCCGACGACGTGATCGCCCAGCGCGCCTATTCGCGTTTCTACATGCATCGGACGGGCCACTGGATCGGCATGGACGTGCACGACGCGGGCGATTACCGCGACCACGAAGGCCCGCTCGACGACCAGGGCGCGCGTCCGTGGCGCACGCTCAAGCCGGGCATGGCGCTGACGATCGAGCCGGGCCTCTACGTGCGCCCCGCCGACGACGTCCCCGAGCGCTTCTGGAACACCGGCATCCGCATCGAGGACGACGCCATCGTCACGGCCACCGGCTGCGAGCTGATCACGCGCGAAGTGCCCGTCGATGCCAGCGAAATCGAAGCGTTGATGCGCGCGTCGAGGTAAATCCACCATGACCGAAGCCATTCCCTTCGACTTCGATATCGCGATCGTCGGCGCGGGGCCGGTCGGGCTCGCGCTCGCCGGCTGGCTCGCGCGGCGCAGCGCGACTTCGCGGCTCGCAGTCGCCTTGATCGACGCGCGCACGCCCGAGGCGGCATCGGCCGATCCGCGTTCGCTTGCGCTCTCGCACGGCAGCCGCGTGATGCTGGAGCCGCTCGGCTTTCCCGCAGACGCCACGCCGATCCGTCGCATCCACGTCTCGCAGCGCGGACATTTCGGGCGCACGCTGATCGAGCACGACGAGCACGAACTGCCCGCGCTCGGCTACGTCGCGCGTTACGGGTCGCTCGTGAGCGCGCTGGCGAAGGCCGTGCGCGAGAGCGGCGTTCACTGGCTCACCGAAACGCACGCCCTCCCGCCGATGCAGGACCACGACGGCGTCACGCTGCCGGTGCAGTCCGCGAGCGGCGAGCGCACGATCCGCGCGCGCGTGCTGGTGAATGCGGAAGGCGGCCTGTACGAGGATTCGCGCGAACACGCACGCGATTACGGGCAGACGGCGATCGTCGGGACGGTGAGCGTTGCGGCGCCGCAGGCGAACGTCGCGTGGGAGCGCTTCACGCGCGACGGCCCGATCGCGCTGCTGCCGTGCGGCGGCGCGCGTCACGCCGATTATTCGCTCGTCTGGTGCTGCACGCCGGACGAAGCCGCGCGCCGCGCTGAGCTTCCCGACGACGCGTTCCTCGCCGAACTCGGCGCCGCGTTCGGCGAGCGCATGGGCCGCTTCACGCAGATCAAGGGCCGCGCCACGTTTCCGCTCGGGCTGAACGCGCTGCACGCGCTCGTCGACCGGCGCACGGTCGCCATCGGCAACGCGGCGCAGACGCTGCATCCGGTCGCGGGCCAGGGCCTGAACCTCGGCCTGCGCGACGCCCACGCACTCTGCGACACACTCTCCATCGACGGCGCGACGCCGCTCGCGCTCGCGCACTTTGCTCAGCGCCGCGCGCTCGACCGGCGCCTGACGATCGGCGCCACTGATACGCTCGCGCGCGTCTTCACCGTCGATTTCCCGCCGCTCGCCGCGCTGCGCGGGCTGGCGCTGACGGCGCTGGAATTCCTGCCGCCAGTGAAGACGGCGCTCGCCCGGCAGATGATGTTCGGGCAGCGGCGCTGACCAACAATACTGAGCGGAGGCCAACTGCTGAAATGCCTCCGCAGGCACCGGCAGGCGCGATCAACGACGCTCGAAGCCGTCGCCGGTGTGCACCGCCCATGCCAGCCAGCCCGACTTATCCTCCGCTCCCTCCCCGACTTTCATAGAAGATTTAAAGACTTGCACGCGATTGCACTTAAATTCAGCAACGCGTTCGGGCTAAAATAGCTGTTTTCCTAACGCATTATTGTGTCCGCCGTGTCATGCGGACGCCGCCCGCCTTCATGCCCAGCATCGGTTCACACGTTCTTCGCAACAATCTTTTCGTCGCGCCGATGGCGGGCGTCACCGACCGCCCGTTCCGGCAGTTGTGCAAGCGCATGGGCGCCGGATACGCGGTGTCGGAGATGGTCGCGTCGAACGCGCAGCTCTGGAAGAGCGAGAAGACGATGCGCCGCGCGAATCACGCCGGTGAAGTCGAGCCGATCTCCGTGCAGATCGCCGGCGCCGATCCGCAGATGCTGGCCGAAGCCGCGCGTCACAACGTCGCGAATGGCGCGCAGATCATCGACATCAACATGGGTTGTCCCGCGAAAAAGGTCTGCAACGTCGCGGCGGGTTCCGCGCTGCTGCAGAACGAGGCGCTCGTCGCGCGGATCGTCGAGGCGGTGGTGCAGGCAGTCGGCGTCGGGCCGGATGCCGTGCCCGTCACGCTGAAAATCCGCACCGGCTGGAATCGCGAGAACAAGAACGCGCTGAACATCGCGCGGATCGCCGAGAACGCGGGCATCGCGATGCTCACCGTCCACGGCCGCACCCGCGCCGACCTCTACAAAGGCGACGCGGAATACGAAACCATCGCGGCGGTGAAGGCGTCGGTGAAAATTCCCGTGGTCGCGAACGGCGACATCGCCACGCCGGAAAAAGCGCGCGATGTGCTCGCCGCCACCGGCGCCGACGCCATCATGATCGGCCGCGCGGCGCAGGGCCGGCCGTGGCTCTTTCGCGAGATCGAGCACTTCCTTTTGACCGGCGAGCGCATGCTGCCGCCGCGCATCGACGAGATCCAGCAGGTGATGAACGAGCACCTCGAAGACCACTACGCCTTCTACGGGGAATTCACGGGCGTACGCACTGCGCGCAAGCACATCGGCTGGTACACTCGCGGCCTTTCTGGCGCCAATGCGTTCAGGCATCGCATGAACACGCTGGATACCACACGAGAACAATTGCTCGCCGTCAACGAATTCTTCGACGCTCAAAAAGCGTTGTCCGACCGTCTCGTCTACGTCGACGAAGCGCTCGGGCCGGAAGAAGCCGGGGATGAAGAATCGTGCGACGGGCAGAACACCACAGACCGAATTGCCGCATGAGCAGACATAACATCGAACAATGCGTCCGCCAGAGCCTGGACAACTATTTTCAGGACCTGGACGGCTCCAACCCGCACGACGTCTACGACATGGTGATTTCGTGCGTCGAAAAACCGTTGCTCGAGGTGGTCCTCGAGCAGGCGGGCGGCAACCAGTCGCTCGCGGCTGAATATCTCGGCATCAACCGCAATACGCTGCGCAAGAAGCTGCAACAGCACGGACTGATTTGATCCGCAGGGCCACGGCTCAAGGCCCGTTCCGCATCCCTACTTCGGTTTCAGCCTTCATCATGATCAAGCAAGCGCTCATTTCCGTTTCCGACAAGTCCGGCATCGTCGATTTTGCGAAATCGCTGTCGGACCTCGGCGTCAAGCTCCTGTCGACCGGCGGCACGGCGAAACTGCTCGCCGACTCGGGTCTGCCCGTCACCGAAGTCGCCGATTACACCGGCTTCCCGGAAATGCTCGATGGCCGCGTGAAGACGCTGCATCCGAAAGTGCACGGCGGCATCCTCGCGCGCCGCGACCTGCCGGAACACATGGCCGCGCTGGAGGCGTACGACATTCCGACGATCGACCTGCTCGTCGTGAACCTGTATCCGTTCGTGCAGACGGTGGCGAAGGAAGAGTGCTCGCTGGAAGACGCGATCGAGAACATCGACATCGGCGGTCCGACGATGCTGCGCTCGGCGGCGAAGAATCATCGCGACGTGACGGTCGTCGTCGACCCGGCGGATTACAAGACCGTCCTCGACGAAATGCGCGCGAACGGCAACGCGGTCGGCTATGCGACGAATTTCAAGCTCGCGACGAAGGTCTTCGCGCACACCGCGCAGTACGACGGCGCGATCACGAACTACCTGACGAGCCTTACCGACGAACTGCGCCACGCCGACCGCAACACGTATCCGTCGACGTTCAACCTTGCGTTCGAGAAGGTGCAGGACCTGCGCTACGGCGAGAATCCGCATCAAAGCGCGGCGTTCTACCGGGACCTGAGCACGCCCGCCGGCGCCCTCGCGAACTACAAGCAATTGCAGGGCAAGGAACTGTCGTACAACAACATCGCCGACTCCGACGCCGCGTGGGAATGCGTTAAAACCTTCGATACGCCCGCCTGCGTCATCATCAAGCACGCGAATCCGTGCGGCGTGGCGATCGGCGCGAATCCGCACGACGCTTATTCGAAGGCTTTCCAGACCGACCCGACGTCGGCGTTCGGCGGAATCATCGCGTTCAATCGTGAAGTCGACGAAGCGGCGGCGCAGGCGGTCGCGAAGCAGTTCGTCGAAGTGCTGATCGCGCCGTCGTTCAGCGAGGCCGCGAAGCAGGTGTTCACCGCGAAGCAGAACGTGCGCTTGCTGCAAATTGCACTCGGCGATGGGCACAACGCGTTCGACCTGAAACGCGTCGGCGGCGGGCTGCTCGTGCAGTCGCTCGACTCGAAGAACGTGCAGCCGCATGAACTGCGCGTCGTGACGAAGCGCCATCCGACGCCCAAGGAAATGGACGACCTGATGTTCGCGTGGCGCGTGGCGAAGTTCGTGAAGTCGAATGCAATCGTGTTCTGCGGCGGCGGCATGACGCTCGGCGTCGGCGCGGGGCAAATGAGCCGCGTCGATTCCGCGCGCATCGCGAGCATCAAGGCACAGAACGCGGGGCTCACGCTGACGGGCTCGGCGGTGGCATCGGATGCGTTCTTCCCGTTTCGCGACGGCCTCGACGTCGTCGTGAACGCGGGCGCGACCTGCGTGATCCAGCCGGGCGGCTCGATGCGCGACGACGAAGTCGTCGCCGCCGCGGACGAGCACAATGTCGCGATGATCCTCACCGGCACGCGCCACTTCCGGCACTGAGTGTCCCGCACGCCGGCCGTCCTCGCGCGCGCCGGCGTTGCCGCAATCGCGCGCGGCGCCGACAATAGGGCCTGTCCATTTCCCACCGAGGCCACTTCTCCGATCCCATGCGAATCCTCGGCATAGACCCGGGCCTGCGCGTCACCGGTTTCGGCGTCATCGACAAGACCGGCCACACGCTGACCTACGTGACGAGCGGCGTCATCAAGACCGCCGATGCCGACCTGCCGTCGCGCCTGAACACGATCTTCGAAGGCATCTCGACGCTGGTCGCGCAGCACGCGCCCGATCAGTCGGCGATCGAAAAGGTGTTCGTCAACGTGAATCCGCAATCGACGCTGCTTCTCGGCCAGGCGCGCGGCGCCGCGATCTGCGGGCTCGTAGCGAGCGGCGTGCCGGTCGCCGAATACACGGCGTTGCAGTTGAAGCAGGCGGTCGTCGGCTACGGGCGCGCCACCAAGGAACAAATGCAGCAGATGGTCGTGCGCCTGCTCAACCTCACGGGCGTGCCCAGCACCGACGCCGCCGACGCCCTCGGCATGGCGATCTGCCATGCGCACGGCGGCGGCGCGCTGGCGACGCTCGGCGGCATCGCGCCGTCGCTCGCGAAGAAAGGCCTGCGCGTGCGGCGCGGGCGCCTCATCGGTTAAGTCGGTTAAATCGCGGTTAATCCACTCTTTCAAAGCTCACCATGATCGGTCGCATCGCCGGCGTTCTGCTGGAAAAAAATCCGCCGCATCTGCTCGTCGACTGCGGCGGCGTCGGGTACGAAATCGCCGTGCCGATGAGCACGTTCTACAACCTGCCGCATAACGGCGAGAAGGTCGTGCTGCTCACGCAACTGATCGTGCGCGAGGACGCGCATCTGCTCTACGGCTTCGGCACGCCGCAGGAACGCACGACGTTTCGCGAACTGCTCAAGATCAGCGGGATCGGCGCGCGGATGGCGCTCGCGGTGCTGTCCGGCATGAGCGTGCAGGAACTCGCGCAGGCCGTGACGATGCAGGACGCCGCGCGCCTCACGCGCACGCCGGGCATCGGCAAGAAGACGGCCGAGCGGCTCTTGCTCGAACTGAAGGGGAAACTCGGCGCGGATCTCGGCGCCGTGGCGGGCGCGGTAGCTGTCTCGGATCACGCAAGTGACATTCTGAACGCGCTGCTCGCCCTCGGTTATTCGGAGAAGGAAGCGCTCGCGGCGGTCAAGAACGTGCCGGCGGGGACGGGGGTTTCCGAGGGGATCAAGCTGGCGTTGAAGGCGTTGTCGAAAAGCTAGAGCACGTTTCGAGCGAAACGTGCCGGCGCCCGCGCGGACCTTCGTTCGCGCGGGCGTTGTAGCTTTTAGGCGTCGAGATCGCTCAGTTTCGCGCCGAAGTTGATGTGAAACGGCGCGCCGTCGAGCACCAGCGCAGGCACGGACACCACGCCGGCGCGCTTCGCGTCGCCGAGGCGATCCGGTTGAGTACCGAGATGCACGACTTCGACGTCGAACTGGTTCGGGTCGAGTGCCGTGACGAATTGCTGTTCAGCGGACACGCAGACCGGGCATCCCGCATGATAGAAGACTGCTTTCGATTTCATGATCGTTCCTTTTTTATCGATGGACTCACTGAGTCCTGAAATGTGCGAGGCCGTGTTCAGCGGGCCAGCGCGTGGTCGAGGAGCCGCGCCAGTTCGACGCGCGACTCCATGGATGCCGCCACGAGAGGCAGGCGCGGTGCGCCTGCGTCGAAGCCGCGTAAAGAGAGTCCCGCCTTGACCGTCGTCGGCAGGCCGCCCCTCAAGATGAATTGCAGCACCGGCAACTGCTGGTAAAACACGCGCCGCGCCGTATCGAAATCGCCGGCTTGCGCCGCCCGGTAGAGCTCCAGCACCTGCGCGGGAATCAGGTTTGCGGCGGCCGTGCACCAGCCCGTCGCGCCCGCGGCGAACGCCTCCAGCGCCAGCGGATTGCAGCCGTTGTAGAACCGGATGCGGTGTTCCGAAAGCTGCGCGATGCGATGCATGCGCTGGATGTCGCCGGTGCTTTCCTTCACCATGGTGACGTTGTCGATCGCGTTCACCACGCGCACGATGAATTCCGGCGACATGTCCACGCCGCTCGTCGCGGGATTGTTGTAGAGCATGATCGGCGCGTCGGTCGCGCGTGCGACCGCGCTGACGTGCTCGAAAATCTCCGCCTCGCTCAGTTTCCAGTACGACACCGGGAGCAACATCACGGCATCGCTGCCGCGCTGCGTCGCGAAACGCGCGCGCTGCACGGCGCCCGCGGTCGTCAGATCGGACACGCCGACGATCACCGGCACGCGTCTGTTCGCCTGCTCGATCGAAATCGCCGCGACGCGTTGCCACTCGGCCTCCGTCAGATACGCGCTCTCGCCCGTGCTGCCGAGCGGCGCGATCGCGTGCGCGCCGTCGTCGATCAGGCGGTCGATCAGGCGCCGCAGCGCGGTTTCGTCGACGGAACCGTCGGCGGCGAAGGGCGTCACGGGGTACGCGATGATGCCGTGGAATTTTGGAAGGCTTTCGGTCATGGTCGGGTTCTTCGTGGTGGTGAGAAGGTTCACGCGAGGCAGTCCGCGTGCGTGCGGAGCGCCCGGCGCGCGTAATACGCGAACGCGGCGGCGTGGCGCTTGCCGGTCGTGATCCACTTACGCGCCTCGATCGCGAGTTCCGGCGGCATCGGCTTGATGTCGCCCGCGCTCATCGCGAGCAGTTGCAGGCGCGCGGCGCGCTCGATGAGCATTGCGAGCACGCACGCCTCCTCGATCGTCCGGCCGGTGACGACGTGCCCGTGGTGTGCAAGCAGCACCGCACGCTTGTCGCCGAGGGCGCGCGTGATCATCTCGCCCTCCTCGTTGCCGACGGGAATGCCCGGCCACTTCGGCAGGAACGCGCAGTCGTCGTAGAGCGGACAGGTGTCCATGTGCGAGACGACGAGCGGCGTCTCCAGCATCGACAGCGCGGCGACGTGCGCCGGATGCGTGTGAACGATGCAGTTGACGTCGCTGCGATGCCGGTAGATCCACGTATGAAAGCGGTTCGCGGGATTCGCCATGCCGGCGCCCTCGATCACGTTCAGGTCCTCGTCGACTTCGAGCAGATTGCGTTCACTGATCTCGTCGAAACCGAGTCCGAGCCGCTGCGTGTAGTAGCGCCCGGGCGTGCCGGTGCGGCACGTGATCTGCCCGGCAAGGCCGGAATCGTGGCCGCCGTCGAACAGGATGCGACACGTCAGCGCGAGTTTTTGCCGATCACTCCACGCGTTCTCGGCGATTGCGTGCTGCATCTGCCGATGTGCGAGCTCGACGAGTTCGGATTTCGCTGCTTCAAGACTATTTGCCATCTATGACTCCGTGCCAGAATTGCGGCTTCACTTCACCGCGCGTTTGATCGATAGGACACAGAGTAAACTACATGACACGTTGTGTCATTACCAATAAATGATTTCTATGCGATTCCATCGGGAAGTCCTATGAGCGTCCGATTGAAGATGTTGCGCAAGCAAAGCGGCATGACGCTCGACACGCTCGGCCAGCTCACCGGCCTGACGAAGAGCTATCTGTCGAAGGTGGAGCGCGGCTTGAGCACGCCGTCGATTTCGGTCGCGCTCAAGCTTGCGGAGGCGTTGCGGGTGGACGTCGAGAGCCTGTTCGCAGGCCGCGCCGCGCGCGAACCGGTGACGATCGTGCGCAAGACCGAACGCATCGCGCTGACGGGCGACGCCGAGGGCGGCGAGCCACGCGTGCAGATGATCGGAGGCGGCCCGGACGAACGCGCGCTGCTGCCGTTCGTGCTGCGCCCGCCCGCCGATTTCGCGGCATCGACGTTCAAGGAGCATGCGGGTGACGAGTTCCTGTTCGTGCATCGCGGCGCGATCGAAGTGGAAGTCGGCGGGAAGACGATCGCCCTGAAGACCGGCGACGCCATGCATTTCAACGCCGCCCTGCCGCACCGCATCCGCTCGCTCGGCGCGGTGCAGGCGGAAGTGCTGGTGGTCGTCGCGGGCAATGGGGACGGCGCGCACACGCCCGACGAAAGCTAGCCGCCGCGTGGCGAAAACCGCGCAATTACGCCTGTACAATCGAAAACATGATCGAAACCGACAAACTCGCCGCCGAACGCATCATTTCGGCCACGCCCGTCTCACCGAACGAAGAAGTGTTCGAGCGCGCACTGCGCCCGCGTCAATTGGACGAATACGTCGGCCAGGAGAAGGTGCGCGGCCAGCTCGAAATCTTCATCGAGGCGGCGAAGCGTCGCTCCGAAGCGCTCGACCACGTCCTGCTGTTCGGCCCGCCGGGGCTCGGCAAGACGACGCTCGCGCACATCATCGCGCGCGAAATGGGCGTGAATCTGCGGCAGACCTCGGGTCCGGTTTTAGAGCGCGCGGGCGATCTCGCCGCGCTCCTCACGAATCTCGAAGCCAACGACGTGCTGTTCATCGACGAGATTCACCGGCTTTCACCGGTCGTCGAGGAAATTTTGTACCCGGCGCTGGAGGATTATCAGATCGACATCATGATCGGCGAGGGGCCGGCCGCGCGTAGCGTCAAGCTCGATCTGCAACCGTTCACGCTCGTCGGCGCCACGACGCGCGCGGGCATGCTGACGAATCCGCTGCGTGATCGCTTCGGGATCGTGTCACGACTGGAGTTTTATAACGCGAGCGAATTGGCGCGGATCGTGACGCGGTCGGCGTCGCTATTGAAGGCGGAGATTGTGCCGGAAGGCGCGCTGGAGATTGCGAAGCGGGCGCGCGGCACACCGCGGATCGCGAACCGGTTGCTGCGCCGCGTACGCGATTTCGCCGAGGTTAAGGCCGACGGCAATATCACGGCCGCCGTCGCAGATGCCGCGCTGAAAATGCTCGACGTCGATCCGGTCGGCTTCGATTTGATGGACCGCAAGCTGCTCGAAGCGATCCTGCACAAGTTCGACGGTGGTCCGGTCGGCGTGGACAACCTGGCGGCGGCGATTGGTGAAGAGCGCGACACGATCGAAGACGTGCTCGAGCCGTATCTGATCCAGCAGGGTTATTTGCAGCGCACGCCGCGCGGGCGTGTCGCCACGTTGCTGACGTATCGCCACTTCGGCTTGGCCGCACCTGACGCGGGCCCGATCCGCGATCTGTGGGACGCGAACGGGCGCTAAATCAGGCGGTTTTGCGCAGTTCGTCGTCGCTGCTACCCGCCGACAAATGCGCAATATCTCCCCAAGCGACGACCTTCGCCGCGCCGTTCTCAAACTCCACGACATTCACGCTGCCATTGAGCAGCGGCCACTTGCGCGGGTCCTTTAGCGGAATCTGCATCGCGAACCGGTAGATGCAATCGAGCACGCCGCCGTGCGCCACCAGCGCGATGCGCCCGCCCGGATGCGCCGCCACGATCGGCTCGACCGCATGAAGCACGCGATGATAGAACACGCGCTGCGACTCGCCGCCCGGCGGCGCGAAGCCCGGATCGCGCGTCTGCCATTCGACGTATTCCTCGGGAAACTTGTTGTTGATTTCGTCGCTGTCGTGGCCCTGGAATGCGCCGTACCAACGCTCGCGCAAGCCTTCGCTCAGTTGCAGCGGAAGGCCGAGGGCATCAGCGAAAGGCCGCGCCGTCTGTTGCGCGCGCTGCAAATCGCTCGAATAGACCGCGTCGAGCCGCCCGCCCGCCTCCGCTTCGCGCTCGAAATGCGCCGCCAGTTGCGCGGCCTGCGTGAGACCCGTCGCGTTGAGCGGAATATCGATGTGGCCCTGAATGCGCTTGATGCGGTTCCAGTCGGTTTCGCCGTGGCGGATGAAGAGAATTTGCGTGGTCATTTGCGCGTTGTCTTGAATGCGTGAGTAGATCGCGCGCGTCGCCACGATCACGGTTGGACTTGCAGCCAGAAGGTGACCGGCCCGTCGTTGACGAGCGACACCTGCATGTCGGCGCCGAATTCGCCGGTCTCGACAATCGGATGCTTCGCCCGCGCCTCTGCGACGAAGTAGTCGAAGAGACGTTTGCCCTCGTCCGGTGGCGCGGCGGGCGTGAAGCTCGGGCGCAGGCCGCTCGACGTATCGGCGGCGAGCGTGAATTGCGAGACGAGCAGAACGCCGCCCGCGCGCCCGCTCCCGTCGATGTTCTGCACCGGCAGGTTCATCTTGCCGGCGGCGTCGCTGAACACGCGGTACGCGAGCATCTTCGCGAGGAGCTTGTCGGCGGCGGCTTCGGTGTCATTGCGTTCGGCGCAGACGAACGCGAGCAGGCCCGCGTCGATCGCGCCGGTCACGCGATCCGCGACGCGCACTTCCGCGCGCCGTACCCGCTGGATAAGGGCGATCACCTTAAGCCGTCAGCGTGACGCGCGCGAAGCGGCGCTTGCCGACCTGCACGACGAATTCGCCTGCTTCGACTTTCAGACCGCGATCGGAAATAACCTCGCCGTCGATCTTCACGCCGTTCTGGTCGATGTTGCGGAGCGCCTCGCTCGTCGACGGCACGAGCCCCGCCTGCTTCAGCAACTGCCCGATCGCAAGCGGCGCGCCGGAAAGCGTCACGCTCGGGATATCGTCCGGAACGCCGCCCTTCGCGCGATGGTTGAAATCTTCGAGCGCGCGTTCGGCATCGGCCGCCGAATGGAACCGCGCAACGATTTCCTGCCCGAGCAACACCTTGAAATCGCGCGGATTGCGCCCTTCGCCGGCTTCCTTCTTGAACTGCGCGATTTCCTCGATGCTGCGGAACGACAGCAGTTCGAAATAGCGCCACATCAGCGTGTCGGAGATGCTCATCAGCTTGCCGAACATATCGGTCGGCTTTTCGCTGATGCCGATGTAATTGTTCTTCGACTTCGACATCTTCTCGATGCCGTCGAGTCCTTCGAGCAGCGGCATCGTGAGAATGCACTGTTGTTCCTGCCCGTACTGCTTCTGCAGTTCGCGCCCGACGAGCAGGTTGAACTTCTGGTCAGTGCCGCCCAGTTCGAGGTCGGAATTCAGCGCGACCGAGTCGTAGCCCTGCATCAGCGGGTACAGGAACTCGTGGATCGAGATCGGCACGCCGCCCTGAAAGCGCTTCGTGAAATCCTCGCGTTCGAGAATGCGCGCGACCGTGTAACGCGACGCGAGTTTGATCATGCCGTCGGCGCCGAGCGGCATGCACCACTCGCTGTTGTAGCGGATCTCGGTCTTCTCGCGGTCGAGCACGAGCGACGCCTGCTCGAAATACGTCTTCGCGTTCGATTCGATCTGCTCGCGCGTAAGCGGCGGACGCGTCGCGTTGCGGCCCGACGGATCGCCGATCAGCGACGTGAAATCGCCGATCAGGAAAATCACGTGATGGCCGAGGTCCTGCAATTGCCGCATCTTGTTCAGCACGACCGTGTGGCCGATGTGAATGTCCGGCGCGGTCGGATCGAGGCCGAGCTTGATGCGCAGCGGTTTCTTCGTCGCGGCGCTCCGCGCGAGTTTCTGCGCGAATTCGTCTTCGATCAGCAGTTCGTCGGCGCCGCGCTTGGCGATCGCGAGCGCGGCGCGCACTTCGTCGGTGATGGGGAAAGCAGGCGCGGCGGGAGCGTTGGATTCAGTGGTCATGCTTGCGGCTTCTGGATTGAAAGTGATTCGATGGCCGGCGCAACTGGCGGCGTCGCGAAAGTCGACGGGCCGGCGAAAACGCTAGGGGAAACGGCTGGGGCAGGCACGCGGCGAAAGGCGCGCGATGCGCTGCAATCCCTTGTTCAGGCACAGGATTTTACGCGATGACGCCCCGCTTCGCCCCGCTTTCGACCGCGCGCGCCAATTCTGAAGCGACTTACCGATTTCACCCGATGCGCGGATAATCGCGCTTTATCGGCGAAATTGGCATCGACAGGAGACGAGCGTGGGACGAAAAACCGAGGCAATCGAAACCGGCAAGGCGGACGGCGTGTACTTCGGTTTGATGTCGGGCACGAGCATGGACGGCGTCGACGGCGTCGCGGTCCAGTTCGCGACCGGCAAGCCGCCCGTCGTGATCGGCGAGGCGCACGTGAGCTTTTCGCAGGGCATGCGCGACGCACTCTTCGCCTTGCAGACGCCCGGCGAGAACGAAATCGAGCGCGCGGCGCTCGCGGCGAACGCGCTCGCGACGCGCTACGCCGTCTGCTGCCACGAGTTGCAGAGCATGAGCAATTGCTCGGCCACGAAGGTGCGCGCGATCGGCGTGCACGGACAGACGGTGCGGCATCGGCCGGAAAAGGGGTACACGACCCAGATCAACAACCCGGCGCTGCTCGCGGAAATGACGAACATCGACGTGATCTCCGATTTCCGCAGCCGCGACGTCGCCGCCGGCGGCCAGGGCGCGCCGCTCGTGCCGGCGTTCCACGCGACCGTGTTCGGCGCGCCGGGCGAGACGCGCGTCGTCTGCAATCTGGGCGGAATCAGCAATATCACGGTGTTGTCGGCGAACGGCGCAGTGCGCGGTTTCGATTGCGGCCCGGCGAACGCGCTGCTGGACGAGTGGGCGCACCGGCATTTGAAGCGTCCTTACGACGAGGGCGGGCAGTTAGCGGCGCAGGGACAGGTGCATCGACCACTATTGAACGCGCTCCTTGACGAGCCGTTTTTTGAGCAGGCGCCGCCGAAAAGCACCGGCCGCGACCTTTTCAATCCGGCGTGGCTTGACGCGAAGCTCGCAGCATTCGCCAACGTCCCGCCCCCCGACGTGCAGGCGACGCTCGTCGCACTGACGGCGGTGAGCGTCGCGCGCGAGATCGAACGGCATGCGTCCGATGTGCGCGCGGTGTACGTCTGCGGCGGCGGCGCGCGTAATCCGGTGCTGATGAGCGCGATCCAGCAGGTGCTGGAGGACAGCGGCGTGTCGGGCGTCCCCGTGATGACGACCGAAGCGCTCGGCGTTCCGCCGCAGCAGGTCGAGGCACTGGCGTTCGCGTGGCTCGCGATGCGCTGCGTCGCGCGCGAACCGGGCAACATCGCGGCGGTGACGGGCGCGGCGGGCGAGCGGGTTTTGGGCGCTATTTATCCGCATTGAACGTCGAATAAAAAGCGGAGCCCGCAGCCTCCGCTTTTTGATATTGCATTCGGTGCTAAAGAATCACACCGAGAACGACGATCCGCAACCGCAAGTCGTCGACGCATTCGGGTTCTTGATCACGAACTGCGCGCCGTTGAGGTCGTCCTTATAGTCGATCTCCGCGCCGACCAGATACTGATAGCTCATCGAGTCGATCAGCAACTGGACGCCGGCCTTGTCCATCACGGTGTCGTCTTCATTGACGGCTTCGTCGAACGTGAAGCCGTACTGGAAACCCGAACACCCGCCGCCCTGCACGAACACGCGCAGCTTCAGGTCCGGATTGCCTTCTTCGTCGATCAGTTGCTTGACCTTGTCGGCGGCCGCGTCGGTGAAGACGAACGGCAACGGCATTTCGGTCGTGGGGGTGTCGGTGACAGCGTTCATTCGAACTCTCCAAAAAAGCTTCTGTCCGTCATTGTAGGGCCGATCTCAATATCGTGCTGGAAGCCCATGAAATCAATGGGCTATATCGATACCGATGGCGTCTGCGGACGAATCCGTGTCGCAAAAATAAAAAGCCGCCGGCGCATGACGCCAGCGGCTTTTCGCAGCGATTCGCCCAGAGGACGAAAAGCGCGATACGGCTTAACGCTTCGAGAATTGCTTCCTGCGGCGTGCCTTGTGGAAACCGACCTTCTTACGTTCCACTTCACGTGCGTCACGCGTCACGAAGCCAGCGCTCGACAGCGTCGGCTTGAGCGTTGCGTCGTAGTCCATCAGCGCGCGCGTGATGCCGTGGCGAACCGCGCCGGCTTGACCCGTTTCACCGCCGCCGGTCACGTTGACCTTGATGTCGAACGTAGTGGCGTGGCTCGTCAGTTCGAGCGGCTGGCGCACGATCATCAGCGACGTTTCGCGCGAGAAGTAGTCGGCGATGGGCTTGCCGTTGACGATGATGTCGCCTTTGCCTGCCTTGATGAAGACACGAGCGACGGCGCTCTTGCGGCGGCCCGTACCGTAGTTCCAGTTACCGATCATGTGGGCTCCCCTTAGATCTCGAGCGCTTTAGGCTGTTGAGCCGTATGCGGATGCGTTGCGTCGGCGTAGACCTTCAGCTTCTTGATCATCGCGTAGCCGAGCGGACCCTTCGGCAGCATGCCTTTGACCGCCTTCTCGAGCGCGCGGCCCGGGAAACGCTCTTGCATCTTGCCAAACGTCGTTTCGTAGATGCCGCCCGGATAGCCCGAGTGACGATAGTACTTCTTGTCGGTTGCCTTGTTGCCCGTGACCTTCAGCTTGCCGGCGTTGATGATGATGATGAAATCACCAGTGTCGACGTGCGGGGTGAACTCGGGTTTGTGCTTGCCGCGAAGACGGCGTGCCACTTCGCTGGCGACACGGCCGAGAACCTTATCCGTCGCGTCAATCACGTACCATTCACGCGTCACCTCATGGGCTTTTGCGGAAAACGTCTTCATGATCGATCCAAAAAATTAACTGTGCCCTTGCTGTCCCGCTTGTATGTAAGTTGCGCATCGAGGCGCGTGCAGGCTCTCCCTGATTCCCCTTCGCGGGCATTGTGCGAAGAGAACTTTGAATTATAAGGGGATTTTGGATGCCGCGTCAAAAGTTGCGCGATCTGTGACGCAACGGACGTTGATGGGACGAAAAAAAGCCCGAGCACCTGAGGCTCGGGCTGAATCCACCAGGAGGAGGTGGAGGAGACGCGGTAGATTCGTCGAACTGCGACAACCAATAATCCGAGTATAGGCACTCGTTTTCTGCGGATCAAGAAAATTCGCATTATGAGAATATATATCATATTGTGAGACTGCGGCTTTGTGTTTTATTTTATTTAAAAACAATGACTTGCAAAGAATATGCGAGCGGACCCGGCGTTCGTTATCGGTCTAGAGGTTCTCTTCGGTTTCACTACGGCCCATGTGGCCCCTGCGCTCTTTCGTTATTTAGTGTCCGTCAACCCGGAGTTGCGCGGAGCGTAGCCATCGTGTGAAACGGCAAACGGCTACAATATTCGCTTGTAAAACAACGTAGCAAGCGCGCTGGAGCCTGAGCATGGAATGCAAAGTTAGCTGGATGGGACAGGATGGCATGGCGTTCGCCGCTGAAACCGGAAGCGGCCACCTCGTCACGATGGACGGCGCCCCCGACGGCGGCGGCCGCAACCTCGCGCCGCGTCCGATGGAAATGGTGCTGCTCGGCACCGGCGGCTGCACGGCCTACGACGTCGTGATGATCCTGAAAAAAAGCCGCCAGGACGTCGCGGGCTGCTCGGTGACACTCAAGGCCGAACGCGCCAGCGAAGACCCCAAGGTGTTCACGAAGATCCACTTCCACTTCACGGTGACGGGCAAGAACCTGAATCCGTCGACGGTCGAGCGCGCGATCAATCTGTCGCACGATAAATACTGCTCGGCGTCGATCATGATCGCGAAAACCGCCGAATTGACCCATTCGTTCGATATCGTGCCGACCTGAACGCGCGATTCAGCAGAATAGAATGCAAAAAGCCGGCGTCATCACTGACGCCGGCTTTTTGACTTTTGAATGACGACAAAGCAGGCCGATAAGCCGGATTCTGTGCACGCACCGCATCCGAAGACGCGATGCGCGTGGCAGTCATTCCTCTAGGCGCGCCATTGCTGACGCGCTCAAGCTTCCTACCCGCAGACGAGACGGGGGCCCCGTCCTGCATCGTGACGATGCGCGCCTGCCTATTTGGAATTGCTCCGGGTGGAGGTTACCGTGCCGGTCTGTCTCGCGACAGCCGCGGTGCGCTCTTACCGCACCGTTTCACCCTTACCTGATCCCGATTTGCATCGGGCCATCGGCGGTTTGCTTTCTGTTGCCCTGTTCCGCGTGTTGCCACGGATGGCCGTTAGCCATCACCCTGCCCTGTGGAGTCCGGACTTTCCTCGCCCTTTCCAGCCGAGACCGGAAAAGCCGCGACTGCCTGGCCTGCTTTGCGAGACGAATTTTAACACCGTCACCCGCGATGGCGGCGGCCGGGGCGGAAAACGCTCGTGTCGTCGTAGAAAGCGGGCGATTCGTTCGGCGGATACCAGCCCGGTACGCCGAGCACCGGCAACGGAGCGAAATCGCGACTCGTTGGGGATTGGCTCAGCAGCGTGTTCGCTATGCGTTCGTCGAGTAATGCACGGCGTTTTGGGTCGTCGAGGGAGAAGTAATCGGGCGGGACGGCGACGATCCATGCGTGCCCCGTGCACGCCTTGTACGGCGCGACGAGCTTTTCCAGGAGCGCGTGGCCGAAGATTCGTGCTTCGCAGAGCACGCCCCAATCCGCGCGCCGCGTCACGAAGAGCGTGCGCCAGTCGAAACCGCGCAATGCGTCCGACAGCGCCGGATCGGCGCAGGCGAACAGCACGGCGTTTTCATCGAAAAGGGTGAGCGCGTCACGCAGGCCGCCGCGCGTCGGGCCGATGCCGAGCGCATCGATTTGCGCCGCCTGCCGCGCATTCAGCGCCGCCTTGATGCGCGGAAACTGGAACCAGATCGACGCGTTGAAGAAATCGTGGAGATTGTGGCGCGTCGGCACGCCACCGGTAGCGGCGATGTGCGCCTCATAGAACGCTCCCGCCGGCAACTCGTCCTGGGCGATGAACGACAACGGTTTGCCGCGGCCAGTGGTGATGTCCGTCGAACGGGCGTCTGCGTTCAGCGCTTCGAGATAGACCAAGTAGCCGTCGATCGCCGCCGACTGCCAGCGCACGCCGCGTTCGGCGAGCGGCGCGAGCCACGGCTGCGTCCAATCGATACGCTCGAACGGCAGGGTCATACGCTCAGCGCACGAAAATGCACTTAAACCTGCTGCCAGCCAATCGTTTCACCGCCCCGCAACGGCACGACTTCCGCGTCACCTGCCAGGAATTCGGCGGGCAGCGTCCACGATTCGCGCCGCAGCGTCACCGTTTCCTTGCTGCGCGGCAAACTGTAGAAATCGGGGCCGAAGAAGCTCGCGAATCCTTCGAGCTTGTCGAGCGCGCCGGCTTTGTCGAAGGCTTCGGTGTAGAGCTCGAGCGCGTGAAGCGCCGTGTAGCAGCCCGCGCAGCCGCACGCGTGCTCCTTCAAACCCTTCGGATGCGGCGCGCTATCCGTACCGAGGAAAAAGCGCGGATTGCCCGAGGTCGCCGCCTCGACCAGCGCCACGCGATGCGTCTCGCGCTTCAACACCGGCAGGCAATAGTAGTGCGGCCGAATCCCGCCGAGAAAAATCGCGTTGCGGTTGTAGAGCAGATGGTGCGCGGTGATCGTCGCGCCGATCGGGCCGCTCGTCTCGCGCACGTATTCGGCGGCGTCCTTCGTCGTGATGTGCTCGAAAACCACCTTCAGCGCCGGAAAATCGCGTCGCAGCGGCGTCATCACCCGGTCGATGAACACCTTCTCGCGATCGAACAAATCGATCGACGGATCGGTCACTTCGCCGTGCACGAGCAGCGGCATGCCAGTTTCCTGCATCGCTTCGAGCGTCGCCGCGCATTTCAGGAGATCGGTGACGCCGGCGTCAGAGTTGGTCGTCGCGCCCGCCGGATACAGCTTCACGCCGTGCACGAAACCGCTCGCGCGTGCGCGGCGGATTTCGTCGGGCGGCGTGTTGTCGGTGAGATAGAGCGTCATCAGCGGCTCGAACGTCGCGCCCGCGCCCTCTTTCGGCAGCGCGGCCAGGATGCGCTCGCGATACGCGGCGGCCATCGCGGTCGTCGTGACGGGTGGGCGCAGGTTCGGCATGATGATCGCGCGGCCGAACTGGCGCGCGGTGTGCGGCAGGACAGCGGCGAGCATGGCGCCGTCGCGCACGTGCAAGTGCCAGTCGTCGGGGCGCGCGATGGTGAGCGTGGCGGGAGACTGCGTCGATTCTGAAGCGGCGGACGAATGAGCTGACATGGCGAGAACGGTCGGAGGACGGAGGGACAAATCAAAAATCCGGCAGCGGATGGCGATCGGAGCAAAAAGCGGCAAAAACCGCCGTGGAAATTCAACAACGATGCCCGCACGCGCCGGATGATCGATTTTTTGGCGATTGGCTCGGTGCTATGCTTGTGAGACACCATTGTAACAATTGCCCTCACACCCAAGCCTGCCAGCCTCAGCAACATGTGCCAACTTCTCGGAATGAACTGCGCGGAACCGACGGACGTGACGTTCTCGTTCACCGGCTTCGCGGCGCGCGGCGGCGTCACCGATCACCACGCCGACGGCTGGGGCATCGCCTTCTTCGAAGACAAAGCGTGCCGGCTGTTCATCGACCATCAGTCGTCGGCCAGTTCGCCGCTTGCCGAGATGGTGAAGCGCTATCCGATCAAGTCAAAGAACACGATCGCGCACATTCGCAAGGCGACGCAGGGGCACATCCTGCTCGAAAACTGCCATCCGTTTCTGCGCGAACTTTGGGGCCGGCACTGGATTTTCGCGCACAACGGCGACCTGAAAGGCCATGATCCTGAATTCACCGGCGTCTATCAGCCGGTCGGCACGACGGACAGCGAACTCGCGTTCTGCGCGCTGCTGCAGGGCCTGCGCGAAGCGTTTCCCGGCTCGCAGCCGCCGCTCGACGAACTCTTCGACGCGCTCGCCACGCTCACGCGCGACATCACGCAATACGGCGTGTTCAATTTCCTGATGTCGAACGGGCAAGCGCTGTTCTCGCATTGTTCGACACATTTGTACTATCTCGTACGCAGTTGGCCGTTCTCGACGGCGCATCTGATCGACGCGGACATGTCGATCGATTTCGCCAAGTACACGACGCCGGAAGACCGCGTCGCGGTGATTGCGACGTCGCCGCTCACCGACAACGAAATCTGGACGCGCTTCGCTCCCGGCGATCTCGCGATGTTCCAGAAAGGCGCGCTGCAGCGAACGGTGAACATTCCCGTGCCGGAGGACGTCGCGAAAAAGGCCGCCGAACCGCTGTGCAAGGTGTGCGTGGAATCGGCGCTGAAGATCGATTCGACGGCGGCGGTGGAAACGGCGCTGGGCATTGAATAGTTCATCGTTAACAATTGTCACCTCGAAGCCGCAGTGCGCGGTGACACCCTAGACTCAGGCTTCACTCACCTCAAAAAGGAAGGGCCATGTCAGGAAAATTCGTCATCGATAAAGCGAAGAACGGCCAGTTCTACTTCAACTTGCGCGCGGGCAACGGGGAGCCGATCCTGCAAAGCGAGTTGTATGTGACGCGGGCGTCGGCGGAACACGGGATCGAATCGGTGCGCAAGAACGCGCCGCTCGACGAGCGCTACGACCGCAAGGAAAACGCGAAGGGCGAGCCGATGTTCACGCTCAAAGCCGGCAATCACGAAGTGATCGGCGTGAGCGAGGGATATAGCAGCACGTCGGCGATGGAGAACGGCATCGCATCGGTGAAGAAGAACGCGCCGGACGCAACGGTTCAGGACAATACGAAGTAATCCGCGCGGCTTTACACAAAAACGCGGCCTCTCGTAAAAAGAGAGGCCGTGTTTTTCATTGCAGAGTCAAAACTGAAGCTCAGTGCAGAATCTTCGCCAGAAAATCCTTTGCGCGATCCGACTTCGGATTAGCGAAGAACTCTTCCTTCTTGTCGTCTTCCACGATCAAGCCCTTGTCCATGAAGACCACGCGATGCGCGACCTTCTTGGCAAAACCCATTTCGTGCGTGACGCACATCATCGTCATGCCTTCCTGCGCGAGTTCGACCATTACGTCGAGCACTTCGTTGATCATCTCCGGGTCGAGCGCCGAAGTAGGCTCGTCGAACAGCATCGCGATCGGGTCCATCGACAACGCCCGCGCGATCGCCACGCGCTGCTGCTGCCCGCCCGACAACTGGCCCGGATATTTGTCGGCGTGAGCGCGCAGGCCGACGCGATCGAGCAGCTTCAGGCCCTTCGCGGTGGCTTCGTCGTTCGAACGGCCGAGTACCTTGATCTGCGCGAGCGTCAGGTTCTGCACGATCGACAAGTGCGGAAACAGTTCGAAGTGCTGGAACACCATGCCGACCTTCGCGCGCAGCTTCGACAAGTTGGTCTTCTTGTCACCGACGGACTGCCCGTTGATCGTGATCTCGCCCTTCTGGAACGGTTCGAGGCCGTTCACGGTCTTGATGAGCGTCGACTTGCCCGAACCCGACGGGCCGCAGACCACCACCACTTCACCCTTTTTCACTTCGGTCGTGCAGTCGGTCAGCACCTGGAACGGACCGTACCACTTGGAAACATTTTTCAAGGAGATCATCTTGCGACCTTTTTCTGAAGACTTTTGACGAGGGCCGAGGCCGCCACGCAAATCACGAAATAACACGCGCCGGCGAACAGGACCATTTCGACGGTCGTACCGTCACGGTCGCCGACGTTCGTCGCCGTGCGGAAGAAGTCCGCGAGGCTGATCACGTAGACGAGCGACGTATCCTGAAACAGCACGATGGCCTGCGTGAGCAACAGCGGCACCATCGCGCGAAACGCCTGCGGCAGCACGACGAGCTTCATCGACTGCGAGTACGTCATGCCGAGCGCGAACGCCGCGTTCACCTGTCCGCGTGAGACCGACTGAATGCCGGCGCGGATGATTTCCGAATAGTACGCGGCCTCGAAAAGCGAGAACGCGACCATCGCGGAGGCGAGGCGAATGTCGATATCCGCCGACAACCCGAGCACATTCTGCAGCAACTGCGGCACGATCAGGAAGAACCACAGCAGCACCATGACGAGCGGGATCGAGCGGAACAGCGTGACGTAGATGTTCGCGAACCACACGAGCGGCTTGATGCCCGACAGTCGCATCAGCGCGATCACCGTGCCCCAGACGATACCGACGACAATCGCCAGCACCGTGATCTGCAGCGTGATGATCGCGCCGGTCCAGAGAGTCGGCAGCGCGCCGATGACGCCGCTCCAATTGAAATGATGCATCACTTGCCTCCGATGTAGCCGGGCAGCCGGGTCTTCGCTTCGACCCAGCGCATCAGCAGCATGACGATCAGGTTGATCAGCATGTAGGCGACCGTCACGGCGATGAACGACTCATACGTCTGCGCGGTGTAGTCGACGAGCTGGCGCGCCTGCGCCGACAAGTCGAGCAAGCCGATCGTCGATGCGACTGCCGAGTTCTTGAACACGTTCAAAAACTCCGACGTGAGCGGCGGCACGATGATCCGGTACGCGACCGGCATCAGCACGTAGCGGTACGTCTGCCATTGCGTGAGGCCCATTGCGAGGCCCGCTGCACGCTGGCCGCGCGGCAACGCGTTGATGCCCGAGCGCACCTGCTCGCAGACGCGCGCGCCGGTAAAGAGCCCGAGACAGATGATCGACGACGAGAAGAACTGCGCGCCCGGCGGCAATTGCTTGAACCAGTTTCCGATCGATGGCGGCAAAAGTTCCGGTATCACGAGATACCAGATGAAGAACTGCACGATCAGCGGAATATTGCGGAAGATCGCCACGTAGACCGTGCCGATGCCTGCGAGAAAGCGATTCGGGACCGTGCGCAAGATGCCGAACAGCGAGCCGACCACGAGCGCGATCACCCACGCGGCGAGCGACACGGTGACGGTCACCCAGAAGCCTGAAATCAGCCAGCCGAGATAGGTAGTGGGCTCGCCGGTCGAAACCGGACTCAGCAAAACGCCCCAGTTCCAGTGATAAGACATGGACTCAACTCCAAAAGAAAACGGAAGAAGCGGGACGCTCCTTCCGTTTCGTTTATCAATACCCGGACAGGTTAGTCGATTGCCTTGTCATTCGGGCTCTTGAAGAGGGCCTTGATGTCATCGCTTTCCGGGAAGTTCAGGTTCAAACCCTTCGGCGGAATCGGGCTTTCGAACCACTTCTTGTAGATCGCTGCGCCTTCGCCCGAGGTTTCGACCTTCGCAATTGCGTCGTCGACGACCTTCTTGAACTCCGGATCGTTCTTGCGAATCATGCAGCCGTACGCTTCATGCGACTGCGGGTCGCCGACGATCACGAAATCGCCCGGATTGTTCGACTTCGCGCGCTCGCCCGCGAGCAGTGCGTCGTCCATCATGAACGCAACGGCGCGGCCGGTCGACAGCGTCAGGAACGACTCGCCGTGATCCTTCGCGCTGATGATGTTCATGCCCATGCTCTTGTCCTGGTTCATCTTGCGAAGCAGGCGCTCGGACGTGGTGCCCGCGGTCGTCACGACGGTCTTGCCCTTCAGGTCGTCCCAGGTCTTTACGCCCGAATCCTTCTTGGTCATGAGGCGCGTGCCGATCACGAAGATCGTGTTGGAGAACGAGACCTGCTGCTGACGCTCGGCGTTGTTCGTGGTCGACCCGCACTCGATGTCGACCGTGCCGTTCTGCACGAGCGGAATGCGGTTTTGCGACGTGATCGGCGTGAGCTTCACCTTCAGGCTCGGCATGTTGAGCTTCTGCTTGACGGCTTCCACCACCTTCAGCGCGAACTCATGCGAATAGCCGACGACGTTCTGCTTGTCGTCGTAGTACGAGAACGGAATGGACGACTCGCGGTGACCCAGCGAAATCACTCCCGTGTCCTTGATCTTCTTGAGCGTGCCTGCATCCTGAGCGTATGCGCTCGTTGCGAGAAAACCCAGAGCGGCGAGCACCAGCGCGGCTTTTTTAATCTTCATTTGTTCGATCTCCTGTGGCGAAAACGGGGCAAGTTTAGCAGGGTAATTATTCTGAAAGAATGATTGTTAACCACACGTCCCGAAATTTACCCGGAAGCCGCGCAAGCCCCGCGCGACGCGCATTCTAACTGTAGTTTGCATGCAAAAACAGGCGCCATCCGAAGCGGATGGCGCCTGTTTTTTTAAAGGGCGCGAACGCGGCATAAAGCCGCGCAGGCGCCGTGTGAAGCGAAGCCGACGATCACGGATAGAGACCGCGCATTTCACGCGCCATCAGAATGCGCGAACAAGCGACGATGAACGCGGCCGTCCGCACAGACACCTTGTGTTCGCTTGCTACAGCCCACACCGCTGCGAACGCTTCGCGCATCACGCGTTCGAGGCGCTGGTTGATCTCGTCCTCGGTCCAGAAGAAGCTCGAGAAGTCCTGCACCCACTCGAAGTACGAGACCGTCACGCCGCCCGCGTTCGCCACGACGTCGGGGATGACGAGAATGCCCTTGTCGTGGAGGATGTCGTCGGCGGCAGTGGTCGTCGGACCGTTCGCGCCTTCCACCACGATCTTCGTCTTGATCTTCGCTGCGTTCTTTTCGGTGATCTGGCCTTCGAGCGCGGCCGGGATCAGGATGTCGCTTTCGATGGTCCAGAACTCGTCGGCGGAAACCGGGTCCGCGCCCTTGAAGCCGCCCACGCCGCCGTTCTGCGCGACGTGATCGAGCAGCGCAACCGCATCGATGCCCTTCGAGTTATGGATCGTGCCCGTGTGATCCTGCACGGCGATGACCCGCGCGCCCGCTTCCTGGAACAACCGCGCCGCGATTCCGCCGACGTTGCCGAAGCCCTGCACCGCGATGCGCGCGCCCTCGATGTCGAAACCGATGCGACGCGCCGCTTCCGTGCCGACGACGAACACGCCGCGCCCGGTCGCTTCCTTGCGGCCGAGCGAGCCGCCGAGCGAGATCGGCTTGCCGGTCACCACACCCGTTGCCGTCTGCCCCTGGTTCATCGAGTACGTGTCCATCATCCACGCCATGATCTGCTCGTTCGTGTTCACGTCCGGCGCGGGGATGTCGGTATTCGGTCCGATGATGATGCCGATTTCGCTGGTATAGCGACGCGTCAGGCGTTCGAGCTCGCCGCGCGAGAGCGTGCGCGGATCGACGCGGATACCGCCCTTCGCGCCGCCGTACGGCACGTTCACGGCCGCGTTCTTCACTGACATCCATGCGGAGAGCGCCATCACTTCAGAGAGCGTCACATCCTGGTGGTAACGCACGCCACCCTTGCCCGGGCCGCGCGACGTGTTGTGCTGCACGCGATAGCCTTCGAAGTGCGCGACCGTGCCGTTGTCGAGTTCGATCGGGCAATCGACGATCAGGATGCGCTTCGGGCGCTTGAGCGTTTCGAGCCAGCGCGAGAGCGAGCCGAGATACGGCGCGACGCGATCGACCTGCTTCAGATAGTTGCCCCAGGGGCCGAGATCGTCGGCGTGGAGATACGACGGGATGGCGTGTTGGGCGGCGGGTGACGGCAGGTCGTGCTTCGGGGATGACATTTACGCTCCAGCGTTTTTGGCAATGCGCACATTGTCGAAAAAGGCCGTCGCGAAATCCAATGCCGTTTCCTTATCCCATTATGCGTTTCGCGCATAGCGCAGGAGAAGGTTATCCCGTCTGGGTTTCGGCAGCACGCTCGGCGAGTTCGTCGATGACGGCGTCCCACAGGCTACGGGTCAGTGCCTGGCGCGGATCGTCGCCTTGCGAAGCCAGCTTGTCGCGATAGAGGCGGATTTCCATCGTCAGCGTGAACTGGCCGGCGGGCGTGCCGCGCGTGCCCCGGTCGAGGCGGATCAGGCGCCCTTCCTCCACCGCGTCCTCCACCGCGCTGTGCGGCAGGAACGCGACTCCATGACCCGCGAGCGCCATCGCCTTGAGGCCCTCGGCCATGTCGGTTTCGTAGACCTTGTCGAGATGGAGACGCGTCGGCGCCGTCGCGATGATCACCTCCGTCATGCGGCCGAGATACGCGTTCGGCGTGTACGACAGATACGGCACCGGAGCCTCGGCGCTTGCGGGCAGTGTGTAGCGCGCGCGGCCGCCCTTGGTCACCGCCGAGAACGGGCTGATCGGCTCGGTGCCGAGCGCGAGCATGTCGTAGCGCGCGGGATCGAGCGCGACGGGGTGACTCGGATGGTGATAGCCCATCACGAGGTCGCACCCGCCTTCGACGAGCGACAGCACCGCGTCATGCACGTTTAGCGCGCGCAGTCGCGTATGGATGCGCCCGAGCCGCGCTTCGATGCGATGCAGCCAGCGCGGGAAATACGTCAGCGACAACGTGTGCGGGACGGCGAATTCGATCGTCGCGGTGGGCGCGCCGCCTTGTCCGCGCAGGAGCGTGCGCGCCTCGTGGAATTGCGAGAGCATCGCGAGCGCCTGCTCGTAGAAGACCTGACCCGCTTGCGTGAGACGCGTCGGATAGACCGAACGGTCGATGAGTTCGGTGCCGAGCCACGCTTCGAGCGCCTGGATGCGCCGCGAGAATGCCGGCTGCGTGATGTGCCGCATCTCGGCCGAGCGGCTGAAGCTGCGCGTCTCCGCGAGCGAGACGAAGTCTTCGAGCCATTTGAGTTCCATGCGTTGTCGCTCCTCTCGCGCGGGTCGGCGATGAAGCCCGCATTTTAGCGGGGCGATGGGTTGCCGCACCAATCGCGAGCAGGTCGCACTCGGGCGGTGCTGCGGTGCAGCGTCTCCTCGCAGCGTTTCATGCTTCGAACGCTGCTGAAACCCGCGTCGGAGCTAGCAACAAGCAAACATGCACACAATTGGCATGATGCTTGCAGTTTCCGAGGGTTGCCCGCGCGCGCATCAATGCTCCGCGCGCCGCCCATCCAAGGAATCTGCATGAAGAACCTGACGACGTCGCTGAAAAGCGGCAACTGGCGCTCGCTCCTTGCGTGCTTCCTCTATTTCGATACCGGCTTCACCGTCTGGGTGCTATACGGCCCGCTCGCGCCGTTCATCAGCAAGGACATCGCGATGACGGCCGCCCAGCAGGGCTTCCTCGTCGCAGTGCCGGTGCTCGCCGCCGCGATCCTGCGCGTGACGCTCGGCAACCTCTATCAATCGACGGACGGACGGCGCGTCGCGCTGATGGGCGTCGCGCTCTCCTCGATCCCGACGATCGTCCTGCCGCTCCTTCCCGGCGTGCCCTCTTATTCAATGATGCTCGTGCTCGGCGTGTTCCTCGGCATGGGCGGCGCGAGCTTCGCCGTCGCGTTGCCGATGGCGGGCAGCACCTACGCGCCGAAGGTCCAGGGCCTCGTGCTGGGTCTCGCGGCGGCGGGAAACATAGGCGCGGTGCTCGACGGCTTCCTCTTCCCGCATCTTGCCGATGCTTTCGGCTGGAAGCTCTCGACGGCCGCCGCCCTGCCGCTCCTCGCGATCACGGCGGTAGCGCTCTACGCGTGGGCCTCGGATGCGGGCGAAAAAACCGGCAGCACGCTGCGCGCGCTGGTGAGCTTCGCGGTGACGCTCGGCGGTCTGATCGTGCTCGTGCTCGCGGTTCACAGCGGCGTGTTCGGCGGCGGGCGCACCGGCGTGCTCGTGCTGCCCGTGATCGGCGCGCTGCTCGCGATTGCGGTGCTGCCGAGCCGCTATCGCGCGGTGCTCGCGGAGCGCGATACGTGGGTCATCATGCTGATCTACAGCATCACGTTCGGCGGGTTCGTCGGGATGTCGTCGTACGTGACGCTCTTGCTGACCACGCTCTATCAGATGCCGAAGCTCGAAGCGGGGCTTTTCATGTCGCTGCTCGCGTTCCTCGGCGCGATCGTGCGGCCGTTCGGCGGCTATCTGGCGGATCGCGTGACGGGGGTGCGGGCGCTCATCGTGCTGCTCGCGGTGATAGCCGCCGCCGACTTCGCGTTCGCGATCTGGATGCCGCCGGTCGCGGGCGGGATCGCTCTGCTGATTTGCCTCTATGTCGCGTTCGGGCTCGGCAACGGCTCTACGTTTCAACTCGTGCCGCAGCGCTGGAAAGGCAAGACGGGGCTGCTTTCGGGAATTGTCGGGGCGGCGGGCGGGATCGGCGGGTTCTATCTGCCGGTGATCATGGGCATGGCGAAGGAAAGCACCGGAAGCTATCAGATGGGCTTCGCGACGTTCGGCGTGCTCGCGACCTGTGCGTTCGGCCTGCTCGTCGCGCTGCGCTCGCAGTGGCTGCGCTGGGCGGTGGTGACGATGTCGGGCACGACGCACGCTGGCGCGAGGATCGCGTCGGTGCACGCGACGGAGTAATTGCCCTGCGCCGACCCAGGCGCCGACGCCTCGCGGCACCGGCGCTTTTTTCAAGCACGCGCGATGGCGTCGTCGGCCGTCGTGGACGGCTCCGCAGCGCGCTGCTGCTGAAGCGCCCACATCTGCGAAAAGAGCCCGCCCGCGCGCAGCAGTTCGGCATGCGTGCCCCGCTCGACGATGCGCCCGTGATCCATCACGATGATCTGCTCGGCGTGCACGACCGTCGACAGCCGGTGCGCGATGATGAGCGTCGTCCGCTCGCGTGCGATCGAATCGAGTTCGTGCTGGATCGCGCGCTCGGATTTCGAATCCAGCGCCGATGTGGCTTCGTCGAAGATCAAAAGCGGCGGGTCCTTGAGCAAGGTCCGCGCGATCGCCACGCGCTGCTTTTCGCCGCCTGACAGCTTCAGCCCGCGCTCGCCGACCGGCGTGTCGTAACCCGCCGGCAAGCCCTCGATGAAATCGTGAATATGCGCCGCGCGCGCCGCCGCGATCACTTCATCGCGCGTCGCCGTCGGGCGCCCATAAGCGATGTTGTAGTAGATCGAATCGTTGAAGAGCACCGTGTCCTGCGGCACGATGCCGATCGCCGCGCGCAACGAATCCTGCGTGACGTCGCGGATATCCTGACCATCGATCAGGATGCGTCCGCCGTGCGCGCGGTCGAGGTCGTAGAAGCGGAACAGCAGCCGCCCGAGCGTCGACTTTCCCGAGCCGCTATGGCCGACGACGGCCGTCGTCGTGCCCGCCGGAATCGTGAAATCGACGTGATGGAGAATCGGCCGCGCGCTTTCGTAGGCGAAGCTCACGTTCTCGAAGCGCACCGCCGCACCGCGCACCGCGAGCGGCTGCGCGTTCGGCGCGTCGGGCACTTCCCGGCCGGCGGCGAGTAGCGTGAACATGCGGTCCATGTCGGTGAGGCTTTGCTTCAGCTCTCGATACACCACGCCCAGAAAATTCAGCGGGATATAGAGCTGCAGCATGAACGTGTTGATCAGCACGAGATCGCCGAGCGTGAGGCGCCCCGCCATCACACCTTGAGTGGCGCGCCAGAGGATGAACACGAGCCCTGTCCCGATGATCGCCTGCTGGCCGAAGTTCAGCATCGAGAGCGAGCGCTGCGACTGGATCGCCGCGCTCCGGTAGCGCCTCAGGTTTTCGTCGTAGCGCTGCGTTTCCCACTCCTCGTTGCCGAAATACTTCACCGTCTCGTAGTTCAACAGCGAATCGATCGCGCGCGAGTTCGCCTTCGAATCGAGATCGTTCATCGTGCGGCGAAAATGCGTGCGCCACTCCGTCACTTTCACCGTGAACACGATGTACGTGACGAGCGCGATCAGCGTGACGATCGCGTAATACGCCTCGTACTTCGCGACGAAGAAGCCGAGCACGAGCCCCACTTCGACGAGCGTCGGCAGGATGCTGTAGAGCGAATACGACACCAGTTGCTGGATGCCGCGCGTGCCGCGCTCGATATCGCGCGACATGCCGCCCGTCTGCCGTTCGAGGTGAAAGCGCAGCGACAGCGAATGCAGATGCCGGAACACGCGCAGCGCGAGCGTGCGCACGGCGCTCTCGGTGACTTTCGCGAAGAGCAGCTCGCGCAGCTCGGTGAAGAGCGAAGTCGAAAGCCGCACGACCGCATACGCGACGACCAGCAATCCGATCCCGCCGATCAGCACGATGCCCGGTGAATCCTGCGCGCGTCCGAGCGCGGTCAGATGCTGCACGGAAGCGAGGCCGTCGACGATCTTCTTCATCACAACCGGCACGCCCAGGTTCGCGACCTTCGCGCCGATGAGGCAAGTGAGCGCGAACGCGACGCGCCATTTGTAGGTGGTGAGGTAAGGCAGCAGCGAGCGGATGGTTTGCCAGTCGTTGCGCGGTCCTTTGGAGAGCGGGGCCGGCTCGGTAGTCGGATTGCGGCGCATGAAATCGGGACCTGCATGGGGTCGCGGCGCCCCGTGAAACCGGGCGCGCGTGAGCTGTATCGCGGGGCGGGAGCACGTCGTTGGCGCGTGCTTTCCCGTACAATTCGATGATCCGGGCGGCCGCGGGAACGCGTCCTGACACGCCCGGCACCATCGTCATGCATTCATTGTCGCAGATGGCACGGCACCCCGCTCATGCGCGCTTCAGGCGCACTTTCATGCGCTTCTAACTGGAATCCATCGATGACCGACTCCCTGCAACTTCCCGACAAGCCGGTCGCGCTGCGCGTGATGCCGCAGCCCGCCGATTCGAACGTCCACGGCGACGTCTTCGGCGGCTGGATCATGGCGCAAGTCGATATCGCCGGCTCGATTCCGGCGAGCCGCCGCGCGAACGGACGCGTCGCGACCATCTCGGTGAACTCGTTCATCTTCAAGCAGCCGGTGTTCGTCGGCGACCTGCTGAGTTTCTATGCCGATGTCGTGAAGACCGGCAATACGTCGGTGACGGTGTCGGTGGAGGTGTACGCGCAGCGCATGCGCCTGAACGGCGAAGTGGTGAAGGTGACCGAGGCGATGCTCACCTACGTCGCCACCGATCGCGACCGCCGGCCGCGCGCGCTGCCGTCGCTCGATTAAGCAGACTCAGTTGAGCACGATCCCGCGCTGCAAAAGCCCGGGAATATCGTCGCGCGGTATCGGGCGCGAGAACAGGTAGCCCTGCATTTCGTCGCAGTCGCGTGCGCGCAGGAAGTCGTGCTGCGCGGAGGTTTCGACGCCCTCCGCGATCACCTGCAACTCCAGCGAATGCGCGAGCGCGATGATCGCGGAGGTGATCGTTTCGTCGTCGCCGGACGAGCCGATGTCCGCGACGAACGAGCGGTCGATCTTCAGCCGGTGCACCGGAAAACGCTTCAGATACGCGAGGCTCGAATAGCCGGTGCCGAAGTCGTCGATCGCGATGCCGATGCCGAGCGCCGACAGTTCCGCGAGCATCGTGATCGCTTCCTCGGCGTTGCGCATGATGGTGCTCTCGGTGAGTTCGAGTTCGAGATACTTCGGCTCGAGCCCGGTTTCCTCCAGCACCGACATGACGAGCGTCGCGATGTCGCGCTGCTGGAACTGCCGGGCCGACAAATTCACCGACACCCGCGCCCGCGGCAGTCCGGCATCCTGCCACGCTTTGTTCTGGCGGCACGCCTCGCGCAGCACCCACTCCGACAGCGGCCCGATCAGCCCGCTTTCTTCCGCGACCGGAATGAACGCCGCTGGCGACACGAGTCCGTGCTCCGGGTCCATCCAGCGCACGAGCGCCTCGATCCCGACGATGCCGCCCGTCGCCATGTCCACCTGCGGCTGATAGTGCAGGATGAACTCGCCGTCGCGCAAGGCGCGCCGCAAACGCCGCTCGACGTTCATCCGCGCGCCGACGCTCGCGTTCATCTCCGGCAGATAGAACTGGAACGTGTTGCGGCCCATGTCCTTTGCGCGGTACATCGCGAGATCGGCCTTCTTCAGCACGGTCTCGGCGTCGTCGCCATCTTGCGGGAAAAGGCTCGCGCCCATGCTGCACCCGACGTACAGCTCCGTGCCGTCGAGCCACACCGGCTCGGAGATCGCCGCGCGCACGCGCTCCATCCACGCGATCAGCAGCGCTTCGTCGGTGAGATCGGGCAGCACGATCACGAACTCGTCGCCGCCGTGGCGCGCGACCGTGTCGGAAGAGCGCGCGCAGCGCTGCAACCGCTCGCCGACCACCACGAGCAAACGGTCGCCGACACTGTGGCCCAAGCTGTCGTTGACGTTCTTGAAGCCGTCGAGATCGATGAACACGACCGAGAGCCGCGTATCGTGCCGCCGCGCGTGATCGATCGCGTGCTGCAGGCGCTCGCGCAACAGCTTGCGGTTCGGCAGGCGCGTGAGCGCGTCGTAGTTCGCCTGATATTCAAGCTGCTCCTGATAGCGGATCAGGTCGGTGACGTCGTTGATTACGCCGATGTGATGCGTCGTGTGGCCGTGCGCGTCCGGCACGGGAGCGACGAACAACTGGTTCCAGAAAGGCGCGCCGTCCTTCCGATAATTGCGCAGCACCGCGCTCGCCTCGCTGTTCGCACCTAGCCCGCGGCGGATCGTGTTCAGCCCTTCCTGATCCTGGTCGGTGCCTTGCAGGAAGCGGCAATCGCGGCCGATCACCTCGGCCGGATCGTAGCCCGTGATGCGCTTGAACGCCGGATTCGCGTACTCGATGATGTTGCCGCCATTCCCTGGCGCGGTGATAAGAATCGCGTTCACGCTCGCGTCGAGCGCGCGGCTTTGCAGACGCAGCGCGAGCTCCGAACGCTTCCTTTCGGTGACGTCGTGATACGAACCGAGCACGCCGATGATCTGCCCTTCGCCGTCCATCAGCGGCAGTTTGCTCGCGACCACCGTACGCAGCGTGTCGCCGACCATGATCTCGCGCTCGAAGTGCATCTTCGGCACGCTGGTCGTGATCACTTCCTCGTCGTCGGCGCGCAGGATGTGCGCGAAGCGGCCCCACGGCAGCTCGTCGTCGGTCTTGCCGATCACCTGTTCGTTGTACGCGAGCCCGGCATCGCGCGCGAAGGCGTGGTTGCAGCCGAGATAGCGCGACTCGCGGTCCTTCCAGAAGATGCGCTGCGGAATGTTGTCGATGATCGATTCGAGCATCTGGTTCGAGCGCCGCGCCTCGGCTTCCGCGTTGATGCGGCCGGTGACGTCGTTGGCGAGCATGAAGATGCCCTGCCGCCCCGAGTACTTCAGCGCGTGATGCGAGACATCGGCGCTGATCGTCGAGCCGTCCTTGTGCCGATGCCGCCAGACACCCGCCGAGCGTTGCGCCGATACTTCGTCGCCCCCGCCGCGTTCAAGGCGTGCGGCGAAGCGCTCGAAGTCGTCGCCACCGTGAAGGTCGGAGAGTGTCAGGTTCATGAACTCCGGCTCGTTGTAGCCGTAGTGGCGCATCGCGGCCGGATTGACGGTGACGAAGCGCATCGTCTCGCTGTCGACGATCCACATCGGCACCGGATGCGCGTCGAACAGGCCGCGAAAGCGCTCGTTATTGCGCTGCATCGCCCGCGCGATGCGCAGCTTGGCGCGCGCCGAGCGCTCGTGGCTCGCGAACGTGTAGATGAGCACGCCGCTGCCCGCGAGCACGGTGACGATCAAAAGCAGCATCGCCTGCCCCGACGACTGCGCCGACAGATTCAGCGCCGCGGTCAGCGCGGCGTCCTCGCGGGCGCGCAGATTCGCGAGTTCCTCGTCGAGGGCTTGCTGGTCTTCGCTCAGCTTCACGAACGCGGCATCGGCCCAGTCGCGCGGCGCGCCCGCTTTTGCCGACGCCGCCCGCTCGAACGTGCCCGCTGCATCGTGCCTCATGATGGCGGCAAACTTGGCCACGCGATCGAAGGCGCCAGTCATGCCCGGCTCCATCGCGAACTGCGCGCGCAGGCTGCTTTCCAGCGCGTCGAGATGCGCGGCGCGCGCCTCGCGGACGTCGGCGGTATCGAGCGTGCCGGTCGCCTCGTAGCGGCCGAGCGAAGTCAGGTTGTCGCCGAGCGACGTGCGAAAGGCGTCGAGGTCGCGCATCAGGCTCATCGAGCGCAGCGTGCGCGCGTCGGCTTCGTTCTGCGCGCGGATCTGCTCGTAAGCGACGAACGCGTTCGCGCCGAGTGCAAGCAGCACGACGGCGATATTGACGAGCAAGCGACTCGAAAGCCGCCTCGTGAAGAATTGGATCATTGGGGGCTACGCGCGTCATCCGAGAGAGCAGGCGCGCGGACTCACCGTCCACGGCGCGGTCACTGAATAACGGCCGCCAGCCACCAGAATTTAGAGCACGGGGCGCAAAACCGCGTGAAACGCTTAATACGCGGTGCAGCGGGTGTTCACTCGGCGAGACCGAATTCGCGCATGGCGGGCAGAAAGTCGTGATTCAGCTCGCCCGTCCTGCGCGCGAGCTTCGCGAGCGCATAGCGTTGAAACCGGTCGAGTTCGCCCCAGCGCGAAAGACTCGGCGAGCTCACGCCGGCCAGGCTGCTCTGCCGGATGACGGTTTCGGGGACGGCATCGGCGTGTGCCCAGACAGGGTCCGTATCGGGGGCGAACTTTTCGGGCTCGGCGTTCGCATGCGTGCGCAGCATCTCTTCGACGGCATGATCGAAGTTCGGCTCGATCTCGCTATCGTCTTCGACGGGAAAGCGCGCGAGCAATACGCGATCGTCGTAAGGCAGCATCTGCCACTGATCGAGCGATATCCGCAGACCAAAGCGATCGAGGTTGAATCGCACGGCAAGGGGAATGAAGCGCAGGTTCTCCGACGACTCGACTTCGAAGTTGAACAGGCGCGCAGCGTCGTAAAGTCCCATGACAGTTGCCTCGTTGGCGTAGAAGGCGCGCATCGGCATGCATCGCCGGCTTAAGTTATTGTAGGGCCTCGGACGACAACTATACCCACAGTCGAGGCGCTCGTGCATGCGCATTCGCACGGTGTTTCATCGGCTCATTTTCGTTTCAGACAGCAAACGTTATGCCCGTATTTGCGCGCCGGGCTTGGCACAAGGAATTATCAAAGTGAACGATCTCGACTCAGACGATCAACCGGGTTTCATCGAGCGGCAAGTGCGCCGCCATCGCGCCGGCGACACGGCGATAGCAGCGGACAACGTCGGTCAGGAGTGGCCTGTCGCGCTCGTCTTCAACGGCATCTCGCACGCGGTCATGATGTGCACGCCGCGCGACCTTGAAGCGTTCGCGGTAGGGTTCTCGATCACGGAAGGCATCGTGGAGCGCGGCAGCGATATCCACGACATCGAGGTCTTCTTTCGCGACGACGGCAACGCGTTGCCGCACGCGGAAGTGCATCTGCAAGTGGTGCAGCAGGCGTTCGTCGCGCTGAAGGACAAGCGGCGGGCACTCGCCGGCCGCACGGGCTGCGGCGTGTGCGGTATCGAAAGCATCGAGTTGCTCGACTTGCAGCCCGAGCAGGTGCCCGATACTGGCTTCCTCGCGCGTCTCGCCGACGATGCCATCGCCCGCGCTTCCCGCGAGCTTCCCGCGCATCAGCAGTTGACGAAGCTGACCGGCGGCCTGCACGCAGCCGCATGGTGCGACGAGACCGGCACGGTGCGCTACGCATTCGAGGACGTCGGACGGCACAACGCGCTCGACAAGCTCATCGGCCACCTGATTCTCGAGCGCCAGGACACGACGCAAGGCTTCGTGTTCCTGTCGAGCCGCGCGAGCTATGAACTCGTGCGCAAGTCGGCGCGCGTCGGCGTGCCGATGGTCGTGACGATTTCCGCGCCGACTTCGCTTGCGATCTCCATCGCGAAGCAGGCGGGCTTGCGGCTCGTCAGCTTCGCGCGGGAGAGCAGCTTCGTCGAATACGACGTGGAATGAAGTTCAATCGAAGCGGCTGAAGTCCGGCTTACGCTTCTCGAAGAACGCCTGAAACGCCTCGCGCGCTTCGGGCGCCTTCAGCATCCTGGCGAAGTGCTCCGCTTCCTCGTCGATGCGCAAGGCGACCTCGCGAGCGGCCGTGCTCTTCATCAGCACCTTGCTCACCCGTAGCGACGACGCAGGCAACGCCGCGAGCTTCTTCGCCTGCTTGAGCGCGAAGGCATCGACTTCTGCGGCGTCCATCGCCCGATTGACGAAGCCCATGCCGAGCGCTTCGTTCACATCGAACGCTTCGCCCAAGAGCAGCTTCTCCGCCGCGCGCTGATACCCCGCGACATGAGGCAGCAGCAAGCTCGACGCCGCTTCCGGCACGAGCCCGAGTTGCACGAAAGGCAGCGAAAATTTCGCCGTCGATGCCGCGTAGACGAGGTCGCAATGCAGCAGCATCGTCGTGCCGACGCCGACCGCCGCGCCTGCCACCGCGGCCACCACGGGCTTGGGCGCCGTGCTGATGCGGCGCAGGAACTGGAGCACGGGCGCTTCCTGGTCCATCGAGGGCGCGTTCACGAAGTCTTCGAGATCGTTGCCTGCGCAGAACGTGCCGCCGTTGCCGCGGATCAGCACGACGCGCACAGTGGCGTCCTTCTCGGCTTCGAAGAACGCGTCGGCCATTTCCTGGTACATCGCGGCCGTGATCGCGTTCTTCTTGTCGGGCCGGTTGAGCGCGATGGTCAGCACGCCGTCGGCTCGTTCGATGAGTATGTCCATCTTGTCTCCTATGTGAAAACGGTTCGCAAGCACGGAGGCTTGCGAACCGTCGTTTCGAGTGATGCCGCGTGCTCGCTTACAGCCGTTCGATGATGCCCGCGGCGCCCATGCCGGTACCGACGCACATCGTCACCATGCCGTATTTCAGGTTGCGCCGGCGCAGGCCGTGCACGACCGTCGATGCGCGGATCGCGCCCGTCGCACCGAGCGGATGCCCGAGCGCGATCGCGCCGCCGAGCGGGTTGATCTTCGACGGGTCGAGGCCGAGGTCCTGCGTCACCGCCAGCGCCTGCGCGGCAAAGGCCTCGTTGAGTTCGATCCAGTCGATGTCGTCCTGCTTCAGGCCCGCGGCCTTCAACGCGGCCGGAATCGCTTCCTTCGGACCGATGCCCATGATCTCCGGCGGCACGCCGCGCACCGCGAAGCTCACGAAGCGCGCGAGCGGCGTGAGGTTGAACTGTTTCAAGATCTTCTCCGACACGACGATCAGCGCGCCCGCGCCATCCGATGTCTGCGAGCTGTTGCCGGCAGTGACAGAACCCTTGTTCGCGAACACCGGGCGCAGCTTGGCAAGGCCTTCGAGCGTCGTTCCGGCGCGCGGGCCTTCGTCGAGACGGATCTCGCGCGAATTCACGCGCACGTCGCCAGTCGCGAGATCGGGGAAGCGTTCGTTCAGCGTGAACGCGGCGATTTCATCGTCGAACTCGCCTGCCTCTTGCGCCGCCAGCGCCTTGCGATGCGACTCCACCGCGAACGCGTCCTGCGCCTCGCGGCTGATCTTCCAGCGCTCGGCCACTCGCTCGGCGGTCAGCCCCATCCCGTATGCGATGCCAACGTTCTCGTCACGATCGAAGATATGCGGCGGCAGCGATGGCTTGTTGCCCATCATCGGCACCATGCTCATCGATTCGCAGCCGCCCGCGATCATCACATCCGACTCGCCGACGCGAATGCGGTCCGCCGCCATCGCGAGCGCCGTCACGCCCGACGCGCAGAAGCGGTTCACCGTCACGCCGCCGACCGTGTTCGGCAGTCCAGCCAGCAACGCGCCGATGCGCGCGACGTTCAATCCCTGCTCCGCTTCGGGAATCGCGCAGCCAATGATGGCGTCCTCGATCAGCTTCGTGTCCAGACCCGGCACTTGCGCGACGGCCGACCGGATCGCGTGGACGAGCAGTTCGTCCGGGCGCGTGTTCTTGAACATGCCGCGCGGCGCCTTGCCGATTGGCGTGCGGCTCGCGGCGACGATGTATGCGTCCTGCAATTGTTTGCTCATATCCAGCTCCTGTGTGCGCTCAGTTGCGAACCGGCTTGCCGGTCTGCAACATGCCCATGATCCGTTCCTGCGTCTTCTGCGTGCCGAGCAAGTCGATGAACGCCTGACGTTCGAGCTTCAGCAGCCACTCTTCATCGACGAGACTGCCCGCTTCGACATCGCCGCCGCACACCGCTCCCGCGATGCGGCTCGCGATCAGGAAATCGTGCTCGCTGATGAAGCGGCCGTCGCGCATGTTGACGAGCGACGCCTTGATCGTCGAGACCGCCGAGCGGCCCGCGACGGGCACCTGCTTCACGCGCAGCGGCGGACGATAGCCTGCGGCGCTCAACGCACGCGCTTCCTTCTTCGCGATGTCGAGCAGTTCGTGCACATTGAAGACGATCGTGTCCGACGGCTTGAGATAGCCCATCGCGCGGGCATCGAGCGCGGAGGCCGAGACCTTCGCCATCGCCGCGTTTTCGAACGACTTTTGCAGGAACTTGAGCAGATCGCTGGTCGCGTTGACTGCGCTTGCCGCTTCCGCTGCACGCAGCGCGGCTTCCTTCAGCCCGCCGCCCGCCGGCACGAGACCGACGCCCACTTCCACCAGCCCGATGTAGCTTTCTATATGCGCGACGCGTTTAGCCGTATGCAGCACGAGTTCGCAGCCGCCGCCGAGCGCGATGCCCGACACCGCCGCCACGACCGGCACGTTCGCGTACTTCACGCGCAGCATGCCCTGCTGGAATTTCTTCACAAACGGCTCGATGCCCTTCGCGCCGCCCATCATGAACGCGGGCATCGCTTCTTCGAGATTCGCGCCCGCCGAGAACGCGCCGCCCGGATTACCGAGCTTGAGCGAGGTCGGCTGCCAGATCACGACGCCCTTGTAGTCTTTCTCGGCGAGGTCGATGGCTTGTGTCAGGCCGTCGAGCACCGACGGTCCGATCGTGTTCATCTTGCTCTTGAACGACACGATCACGACGTCGTCTTCGCCCGCGCGGTCATCGACCCACGCGCGCACCGTTTCCGTTTCGAACAGCGTCTTGCCGTAGGACTTCGGATCGGTGGCGGTTTCGCCCGCAAGCGGCGCGCGGAACACTTGCTTCTCGTAGACCGGCAAGCCTGAGCGCGGCACGAACTTGCGCGCCGCTGGCGACCATGAGCCTTCCGGCGTGTGCACGCCGCCCTTCTCCGCGACCGGGCCGTCGAACACCCACGACGGCAGCGGCGCGTTCGAGAGCGCACGGCCCGCGTCGATGTCTTCTTTCACCCACGTTGCGATCTGCTGCCAGCCGGCGGCCTGCCAGCCTTCGAACGGGCCCTCATTCCAGCCGAAACCCCAGCGGATCGCGAGATCGACGTCGCGCGCGTTATCGGCGATCGATTCGAGATGCACGCCGATGTAGTGGAACACGTCGCGGAAGATCGCCCACAGGAACTGCGCCTGGGGATGCTCCGATTCGCGCAACAGCTTCAGCCGCTCGGCGGGCGGACGCTTCAGGATCCGGCCGATGAGTTCGTCAGCCTTCGCGCCGCCATCGACATACCCGCCCGACTTCGGATCGAGCACCTTGATCGCTTTGCCTTCCTTCTTGTAGAAACCCGCGCCGGTCTTCTGGCCGAGCGCGCCCTGCCGCACCAGCGCGGCGAGCACAGCAGGCGTTTCGTAGACCGGGAAGAACGGATCATCGGCGAGGTTGTCCTGCATCGTCTTGATGACGTGCGCCATCGTGTCGAGGCCGACCACGTCCGCCGTGCGGAACGTCGCCGACTTCGCGCGGCCGAGGCGCGCGCCGGTCAGGTCGTCGACTTCGTCGAAGCGCAGGCCGAACTTCTGCGCTTCGGCGATCACCGCGAGAATCGAGAAGATGCCAACGCGGTTCGCGATGAAATTCGGCGTGTCCTTCGCGCGCACGACGCCCTTGCCGACGACGCTCGTGAGAAACGTCTCAAGCTGATCGAGGATTTCCGGACGCGTCGATGCGGTCGGAATCAACTCGACGAGATGCATGTAGCGCGGCGGGTTGAAGAAATGCACGCCGCAAAAGCGCGCCTTCAACTCGTCGGAGAATCCCTTCGACAGCTCCGTGATCGACAGCCCCGACGTGTTCGTCGCAAAAATCGCATGATCGGCGATGAACGGCGAGACCTTCTTGTACAGGTCGTGCTTCCAGTCCATGCGCTCGGCGATCGCTTCGATCACGAGATCGCATTCCTTCAGTTTCTCGATATCGTCGTCGTAGTTTGCGGGCTCGATGTACTGCGCGTCGTCCTTCACGCCGAACGGCGCCGGCGAGAGCTTCTTCAGATTCTCGATCGCCTTGATCGCGATGCCGTTCTTCGGGCCTTCCTTCGCGGGCAGGTCGAACAGCAGGACCGGCACACGGGCGTTGACGAGGTGCGCGGCGATCTGCGCGCCCATCACGCCGGCGCCGAGCACGGCGACCTTGGCGATATTCAGGTTGCTCACGTTTTATCTCCGGGAGTATTGATTCGATGCGCTTCGTGCGAAGCGGCTTGAGAGGCCGGCGTGCGCCGCTTTGTGCTTGCAGACAAGCGGCGCACGCCTCACGAAAAGACGCTTAGAACAGCGCTTCGTCGTAGTTCATCAGCGTCTTCGATCCGGCGCGCGCGGCGCGGATCGTCGATGCCGTTTCGGGCAAGAGCTTCGCGAAGTAGAAGCGCGCGGTCCCGAGCTTCGCCTTGTAGAACGGATCGCCTTCGGCTTGCTTGTCCAGCGCGATGCGCGCCATGCGTGCCCAGAAGTACGAGAACACGAGATGGCCGACCGTGCGCATGTACGGCACGGCGGCGGCGCCGACTTCGTCCGGGTTCTGCATCGCCTTCATGCCGATTTCCATCGTCAGCTTCTGGACCTTGTCGCCGATGTCCGCGAGCGGGTTGATGAACTCCTGCATCTCGGGCTTCACGCCTTCCTCTTCGACGAAATCCGAGACGAGCTTGCCGAACTTCTTCAGCTTCGCGCCCATGTCGCCGAGGATCTTGCGGCCGAGCAGGTCGAGCGCCTGAATCGAGTTCGTGCCTTCGTAGATCATGTTGATGCGCGCGTCGCGCACGTACTGCTCCATGCCCCACTCGGCGATGTAGCCGTGCCCGCCGTAGATCTGCATGCCCATGTTCGTGCCTTCGAACGCGTTGTCCGTGAGGAACGCCTTGATGACGGGCGTGAGCAGCGCGACGAAATCGCCGGAATCACGGCGCACGGATTCGTCCGCGTGCGAGAGTTCCTTGTCGATGTTGAGCGCCGCCCAGTACGTGAACGCACGGCCGGCTTCGGCGTAGGCCTTCTGCGTGAGCAGCATGCGGCGCACGTCCGGATGCACGATGATCGGATCGGCGGCCTTTTCCGGCGCTTTCGGGCCGGTCAGCGAGCGCATCTGCAGGCGCTCCTTCGCGTACACGAGCGAATTCTGATACGCGACTTCGGTGAGCCCGAGACCCTGCATGCCGACGCCGAGACGCGCCGCGTTCATCATCACGAACATCGCGTTGAGGCCCTTGTTCGCCTCGCCGACGAGCCAGCCCTTCGCGTTATCGAGATTGATCACGCAGGTGGAATTGCCGTGGATGCCCATCTTGTGTTCGATCGAGCCGCACTTCACGCCGTTGCGCTCACCGGGTTCGCCGGCATCGGTCGGGACGAATTTCGGCACGATGAAAAGCGAGATGCCCTTCGTGCCGATCGGCGCGCCCGGCAGGCGCGCGAGCACGAGGTGAACGATGTTCTCGGCGAGATCGTGTTCGCCGCTGGAGATGAAGATTTTCGTGCCGGAGATCGAATACGAGCCGTCGCTGTTCGGCTCGGCTTTCGTGCGGAGGATGCCGAGGTCGGTGCCGCAATGCGGCTCGGTCAGGCACATCGTGCCGGTCCAGACGCCCGAGACCAGCTTCGGCAGATACACCGATTTCTGATCCGGCGTGCCGTGCTCGTGCAGGCATTCGTACGCGCCGTGCGAGAGGCCGGGATACATCGCCCACGCCTGATTCGACGAGTTCAGCATCTCGTATATCGCGTTGTTCACGAACGCGGGCAGGCCCTGGCCGCCGAATTCGGGATCGCAGCCGAGCGCCGGCCAGCCGGCTCCGACGTACTGGCGATACGCTTCCTTGAAGCCCGTCGGCGTGCGCACGACGCCGTCGCCTTCGTAGGTGCAGCCTTCGCGATCACCGATCTGGTTCAGCGGGAAAACGACTTCGGAGCAGAACTTGCCGGCTTCCTCGAGCACCTGATTGATGGTGTCGGCGTCGAGGTCGGCATGCTTCGGCATGTTCTTGAGTTCGGTTTCGACATTAAGCACTTCGTGCAATACGAATTGCATGTCACGCAGCGGCGCGGCGTACTGTCCCATGAGTTTCTCCAGATGTTCACTCTTATGCCGCGCGCCGCCGCCGAATTCGTTTGTCGTCGACGCCGCTAACGGCTGTTATCGCTTTGATACGAAACAATCGTTTTTTCCAGCGCGTCCCGCGTCAGTTGTACGGCTTCCGGCAAGTGCAGGAAACGTGCGTCGTGATGCAGTCCGAGCGTGAAGCTATACAGTTCGAAGAGCATCAGCGCCGGATCGGTCTCGGACTTCAGATGCCCTTCGTCTTTCGCCTGACGAATCGCGCGCAGAAGCGCTTCGCGCCACATCGTCACGCTGTGCACGAGCTGTTCGCGCACCGCGCTCGCCGCGCGATCGTCGTATTCGACCGCGCCGCTGATGTAGATGCAGCCCGTCGTCACTTCCTGGATGCGCCTCTCCATCCAGCGGTTCATCATCGAGCGCAGACGCGGCAGACCGCGCGCCTCGCGCAGGCTCGGGAAAAACACCTCGTCCTCGAAACGACGGTGATATTCCCGCACGACTTCCACCTGCAAGTCTTCGCGCGAACCGAAATGCGCGAACACGCCGCTTTTGCTCATCTGCATCCGTTCGGCCAGTAGACCGATGGTCAGGCCTTCGAGCCCATCGCGGCTTGCGAGGTCCAGTGCCGCATCGAGAATCGCGACCCGCGTCTGTTCGCCTTTTCGCATGATTTGCCTGCCGTTCTTATGTGACCGATTAAAAATCGAACGGCCGTACTATTATTGTAGGCGACCGTTCGCGAAACAAGCTAATTATTAGAAAGCCGTGTCTAACCGTCTCGCTGTCCGTCAATAGGAAAGCGCTGAGTAACACGCCGGCGCTCATTGTCCCTTTTTATTTTGAGCCTGCCTCTCAGTGCCTGCCCGAGTTCCCAATTGGTGGGAATCAGTCGTATTGGCCGATCGTGAGCAGCTTCATCATCATTCGATAAGAGTTATAGGCGAGCCAGCTCAGCATGCGCTCGCCGATCGGGCGCGCAGCGTAGTGTTTTTCGTCGATGCGGCGGCCTTCGTCGAACGCAGCGAGGATGCCGTCGTGCAACCTGGCGATTTCCGGGTGATTCACCAGCACCATGTTCGCCTCGTTGTTGAGCACGAGACTCAGCGCATCGAGATTCGACGAGCCGACCGTCCCCCAGTCAGCATCGACGACGGCGACCTTGCCGTGAAGCATCGTTTTCTCGTATTCCGCGATCCGCACGCCGTGTTTCAGCAGGTTCGCGTAGAGAAACGGCGTTGCGTGGTCGAGCGCGACGAATTCCTTGCGGCCGATCACGAGACTCACGCGCACGCCGCGCTGCGCCGCCTGGACGAGCGCGCGTCGGAGCTTGCGGCCCGGCATGAAGTAGGGATTCGCGAGCAGGACTTCGTGCTCGGCGTGGGCAATCGCGCGCAGGTACGCCTTTTCGATCGCGCGACGGTTCAGCAGATTGTCGCGGGCGACGAACGCGACGCACGGATGATCGACGGCGTGGATCTCGCCGAGTCGCGCGCGGCGCTTCGCGCGAATTGCGCGCCATGTGGCGCCGCGTGGCACTTTATGCGTGCCTGCGTCGGCGGTTTCTTGCTGCTCGCGGCTTGGCTGACGCGGCTGGCTCGGTTTGACGCCGAGCCGGATCCGCAGCCATTGCATATTGAAAGCTTCACGCACATCGGCGACGACCGGCCCCTTCACTTCGACCGCGAAATCCCAGCGCGCGAATTCGAGACGCGCGCCGTCCTGATCGAAATCGTCGACGATATTGATGCCGCCGCAAAACGCAACCGTATCGTCGATTACGGCGAGCTTGCGATGCGTGCGCGAAAACCCGAGCGGCCCGAACAGATGCGGGTTGTAAATCCGATGCTCGACGTTCGCGTGCTCCCACTCGGTGAACATCGGGAGGTTCTTTTGCGTGCCGATGCCATCCGTGATCACACGCACGCGCACGCCGCGGACGGACGCGCGCACGAGCGCTTCGGAGACGGCGCGGCCGGTGTCGTCGTTGGCGAAGATGTAGGTTTCGAGCGTGACGTCGTGACGCGCGTTATCGATGCGTCCGAGCAGCGCCGGAAACAGCTCGACGCCCGACTTGAGCAGCCGCACCTCGTTGCCGACGGTGAAGCACAGACGCGGCGGACGTCGTCCGGAGAACAATGCGGCCCGCAAGCGCGCGAATCGGCGCCGCTGACCGATCATCGATTGTGCTCCGCGCGCCGCTCGGGCAACTGCAAAATGGCCTCGCGATTCGACGATGAGAAGCAACGGTCGGCGGCCTCGCGAAACGGCAGCCACAAATGCGATGTGTGCTCGCGCGGCGCGAGCGTGACTTCGAGGCAATGCGGCACGAGCAGGCTGAACTGATGCTCGGTGTTGCGCGTGACGCCCTCGGCGTAGCGGTAACGCCACTCTGGATAGATGCTGTACTCGATACTGTGATGCCAGTCGAGCAGGCAATGCTCGGGCACGAGTTCACTGCCGATGACGATGCCCGTCTCCTCGGCGACTTCGCGCGCGGCGGTCTCGACGAGCGGCTCGTCTATGCGATCTTTCGATCCCGTCACCGATTGCCAATACCCCTTGTGATCGGCGCGCTCGATGATCAGCACGTCGAGTTCGGGCGTATGAATGACGACGAGGACGGATTCGGGAATTTTCGGCGGCTTGGGCATGGCGGCGGCGCGCTCATCTTTTTAATACGGCAAACGACTGTAACCCAAAAAACGAAAAAGGCGCACTCGGCGCCCTTTTCGCATGACTTGCTTACTTCAGATTCACTGCACCTTCGGTTCCGGCTGGCGCAGGCGGATATGCAACTCGCGCAACTGGCGCTCGTCGACTTCGCTTGGCGCCTGCGTGAGCAGACACTGCGCGCGCTGCGTCTTCGGAAACGCGATCACGTCGCGGATCGAATCGGCGCCGGCCATCATCGTGACGATGCGGTCCAGACCGAACGCGATCCCGCCGTGCGGCGGCGCGCCGTACTGCAGCGCGTCGAGCAGGAAGCCGAACTTCGCGCGCGCTTCTTCCGCGCCGATTTTGAGCGCGCGGAACACCTTGCTCTGCACGTCTTCCTGGAAAATCCGGACCGATCCGCCGCCGATTTCCCAGCCGTTCAGGACCATGTCGTACGCCTTCGCGAGACAGCGGCCCGGATCGGTTTCGAGGTATTCCAGGTGCTCGTCCTTCGGGCTCGTGAACGGGTGGTGCGCCGCCACGTAGCGGTTTTCTTCCTCGTCGTACTCGAACATCGGGAAGTCGGTCACCCACAGCGGCTTCCAGCCCGGCTCGAACAGTTCGTTCGCGCGGCCGAATTCCGAGTGACCGATCTTCAGACGCAACGCGCCGAGGCTGTCGTTCACGACCTTCGCGCGGTCTGCCGCGAAGAACACGATGTCGCCGTTCTGCGCGCCGGTGCGCTCGAGGATCGCCGCGATCGACGCGTCGTGCAGGTTCTTCACGATCGGGCTTTGCAGGCCGTCACGGCCCTTCGACACGTCGTTGACCTTGATCCACGCGAGGCCCTTCGCGCCGTAGATGCGCACGAATTCCGTATATCCGTCGATGTCGCCGCGCGACAGCTCGCTGCCCTTCGGCACGCGCAACGCCGCAACGCGGCCGTCCTTCGAGTTCGCCGGCGTGCTGAACACCTTGAAGTCGACGTCGCGCACGGCGTCCGTCAAGTCGGCGAATTCGAGCTTCACGCGCAGGTCGGGCTTGTCCGAACCGAAACGGCGCATCGCTTCCGAGTACAGCATCACCGGGAATTTCTCTGCGAGCGACACGTTCATCGTTTCCTTGAAAACGTGACGGATCATCGCTTCGAACAGATCGCGAATTTCCTGTTCGTTCAGGAACGACGTTTCGCAGTCGATCTGCGTGAATTCGGGCTGACGGTCGGCGCGCAGGTCTTCGTCGCGGAAGCACTTCACGATCTGGTAGTACCGATCGAAGTTCGCGACCATCAGGAGCTGCTTGAAGAGTTGCGGCGATTGCGGCAGCGCGAAGAACTGGCCGGCGTTCACACGCGACGGCACGAGGTAATCGCGCGCGCCTTCCGGCGTGCTCTTGGTGAGCATCGGCGTTTCGATGTCGATGAAACCTTGTGCGTCGAGATACTTGCGCACTTCCATCGCGACGCGATAGCGCAAACGCAGGTTCTGCTGCATCTGCGGGCGGCGCAGGTCGAGCACGCGATGCGTGAGGCGCGTGGTTTCCGAGAGGTTGTCGTCGTCGAGCTGGAACGGCGGCGTGACCGATGGGTTCAGCACGGTCAGCTCATGGCACAGCACTTCGATCTTGCCGCTCGTCAGGCCGGCGTTCGCCGTGCCTTCCGGACGGCTGCGCACGACGCCCTTCACCTGTACGCAGAACTCGTTGCGCACGCCTTCGGCGACCTTGAACATGTCGGCGCGATCCGGATCGCAGACGACCTGAACAAGCCCTTCGCGATCGCGCAGGTCGATGAAGATAACGCCGCCGTGGTCGCGGCGGCGGTGCACCCAGCCGCACAGCGAGACGTTTTGGCCCAGGAGGGCTTCGGTCACCAGACCGCAGTATTCAGATCGCATCGACATGATGTTGTGTCTTTCGTTGTTTCATTAATCAACGGCGCGCGCGCGAAAATGCAGATTTTCGCAACGCGTGCCGGCATTACAGCGGCGGCTCGGTGGGGCGGCGCGCGGGGGCCACCGGCGCGGGCGGCGCGTTCGGCGCCACCACACCCATCGAGACGATGTACTTCAGGGCGGCATCGACGGACATGTCGAGTTCGATCACTTCGCTTTTCGGCATCATCAGGAAAAAGCCCGAGGTCGGGTTCGGCGTGGTCGGCACATAGACGCTCACGTGCTCTTCCTTCAGATGGTTGAGCACGTCACCGCCGGGAATTCCAGTCAGAAAACCGATGGTGTACGAACCCTTTCTCGGATATTCGATCAGGAGCGCCTTGCGAAAGGCGTTGCCGCTGCTCGAGAGCAGCGTGTCCGAGACCTGCTTCACGCTCGTATAAAGCGGGCCGACGACCGGGATGTGGCGCACGACTACGTCCCACCATCCGACGAGCTTCTGCCCGATGAAGTTCTGCGTCAGCAACCCGACGATGAAGATAAACGCCAGCGTCAGCACCGCGCCCAGGCCCGGCAGATGGAAGCCGAACACCCGCTCGGGCTGCCATGACAACGGCAGCAGCAAGAGCGTCTGGTCCATGGTCCCGATCACAAGACCCAGCACCCACAAGGTGATGGCGAGCGGCACCAGCACGAGCAGGCCGGTCAGGAACACGGATTTCAACGTAGTCTTTTTGGTCGTCATTTACACAGCCGGAAGGCCGCCCCGGCTTTCGAGGCACGGTTTGGCAGGGTTGCCGCCCTTGCCGAGGCATGAGCGGTCGTCTTCTTGCGTGCGATCGGACAGATCGGATCCGGCGGGTGGCGCGCGTTTACAACGTTACGCGTTGCCAGACGATGGCGTGCTCGCGGGAGCCGCAGTCGTGCTGCCGGCCGTGGTCGACTTCGCATCCGATTTGGAAGCATCCGATTTGGAAGCATCCGACTTGGAAACGTCAGCCGGTGCGCTCGCTGTGTCCGGCTTCGAAGCGGCATCATCGGACTTCGGCGTTTCGGCTGCGACGGGCTTGCCGCCGTTATTGCCGCCGCGGAAGTCCGTGACGTACCAGCCGGAGCCTTTCAGTTGGAAGCCGGCGGCGGTCACCTGCTTGGCGAACGTGGCCTTCCCGCACTCGGGACATTGGGTGAGCGGCGCGTCGCTCAGCTTCTGGAGCACGTCTTTTCCGAAGCCGCAGGACTCGCAGCGGTACGCGTAGATCGGCATGGCACTCTTCCTACAATTATCTGTCGACGCTTGCAAAGCCTTGAATTATAGCCGCAAACCATTTCCGGCCCGCGATTTTCGGGCCGATGGCCCCAGCGGGCGAACTCCTAAATGAGGGCCGTTAGCGCGCAATTCAAGGCAATAATTCAGGCGCGTCGGCGCCAGGTCAGCCAATGTTCGCGTCCCGCGAAAACGGGGATCGAATTTGTCACTGCGTGTTCGTCGACCAGTTCGAAGTGCGGAGTCAGGAAGGCGTCGAGCGCGTCGCGTCCGATGCCGAACGGCGGTCCCTTCGGCGACGCGCCGAGGAAGAAGAAGCCGGCGAGGAGCGCGCCCGGGCGCAGCAGCGCGGCCATGCGCGCGACATAATCCGGCCAGCGGTCCGGCGGCAACGCGCAGAAGAACGCGCGCTCGTAGACCCAGTCGATAGCGAACGGCGGCTCGTAGGTGAAGAAATCCGCCTGTTCGACGATGCCCGCGTGCACGCCCATTTCGGCCCGCGCCACCGCCACCGCGCTCGGCGAAAAATCGATCGCGCGGACGGGCCAGCCGGCGTTCGCGAGCCAAAGTGCTTCATACGCGCTGCCGCAGCCTGGGATCAGCACGTTGCGCGGCGTGAGTCCCGCTGCGAACGCCTGGAACGCTTCCGGTACGCCTGCCTGGTCCCAGGGCGTGAACTGGTGATCGAAGCGCTCGTCCCAGAAATCGGGCGAGTTGGGATCGCGTGATTCAAACGGCGGCGTCGACGGATCGCTCATCGCCCTCACCCGCCGTACGCGACCGTCAGCCAGACCTGCGCGATCAGCACGCCCGCCCCCACCGCCAGCCCGAAGATCAGCAGCGCCTGCAGCAGCCGATTCGTCTTCTTCTGCTCGACAAGGATCATCCGCATCAGATCGTCGTTGCCGGGGCGCGGCACGTCGTGGCGTTCGGCGAGCAGGTGATGGATCAGCCGTGGCATCTGCGGCAGCGTTTTGCTCCACTGCGGCGCTTCCATCTGAAGGCGCTCAAACCAGCCGCGCCAGCCGATCTGCTCGTTCATCCAGCGCTCGAGATAAGGCTTCGCGGTCTTCCACAGATCGAGCTCCGGATCAAGCGAACGGCCGAGCCCTTCGACATTCAGCATCGTCTTTTGCAGCAGCACGAGCTGCGGCTGGATTTCGACGTTGAAACGGCGCGACGTCGAAAACAGCCGCAACAGCACCTGCCCGAGTGAAATATCCTTCAGCGCGCGATCGAAGTACGGCTCGCAGACGGCGCGAATCGCGCTCTCCAGTTCCTCGACGCGCGTATTCGACGGCACCCATCCCGATTCCAGGTGAAGCGTCGCGACCCGGTGATAGTCGCGCTTGAAGAACGCAAGAAAGTTTTGCGCCAGATAATTCTTATCGAAGTCCGACAACGCGCCGACGATTCCGAAGTCAAGCGCGATATAGCGGCCGAAATGCGCCGGATCGAGGCTCACCTGGATGTTGCCCGGATGCATGTCGGCGTGGAAGAAACCGTCGCGAAACACTTGCGTAAAGAAGATTTCAACGCCTTCGCGCGCGAGCTTCGGAATATCCACACCTGCGCCGCGCAGCGTTTCGATCTGACTGATCGGCACGCCGATCATCCGTTCCATGACCAGCACCGTCGGCGCGGAAAAGTCCCAGTACATCTCGGGCACGAGCAACAGGTCGAGCCCCGCGAAGTTGCGGCGCAACTGGCTGCCGTTCGCCGCCTCGCGCATCAGGTCGAGCTCGTCGTGCAGATATTTGTCGAATTCCGCGACGACTTCGCGCGGCTTCAGTCTCCGGCCGTCCGCCCACAAGCGCTCGGCCCAAATCGCGATATCGCGCAGGAGCGCCAAGTCCGAATCTATGACGGGCAGCATGCCGGGCCGCAGCACCTTCACCGCGACGTCCTTGCCCGCGTGCACGCCAGTGCGGATTTTCGCGAAGTGAACCTGGGCGATCGATGCGCTCGCCACCGGCACGCGCTCGAAATCGTCGAAAAGGACGTCGATCGGCGCGCCCAGCGACTTTTCGACGATCTCCACGGCCAACGCCGAATCGAACGGGGGCACCTGGTCTTGCAGCTTCGCGAGTTCGTCGGCGATATCGACGGGCAGCAGATCGCGTCGCGTCGACAGCACCTGCCCGAACTTCACGAAAATCGGCCCGAGGCTTTCCAGCGCGAGCCGCAGCCGAATGCCGCGCGGAATCTCGAACTTGCGGCCGAACGTGGTGATGCGCATCAAGAAGCGCACGCGCCGATCGTCGATGCCGCTCAGCACCAGTTCGTCGAGCCCGAAGCGAACAATCGTGAAAAATATTTTCAGGAAACGCAGAAAACGCATGGTTCAGCCCATTACTTGCGCATGCCGCGCGGGAGTGCGGCGGCGCCGGGCGCGAGCGCGCCACGGGCTTCGGCTGTTTGTTCGACTCGCTCGACGCGCTTTTCCACGCGCGCGAGCGCATCGCGGACGCGCGACAGTTCTGTGTTGAATGCGTCGAGCGCGCTGCGTCGCACGAGTTGCGGCTTTTCGTCGAGCAGATATTCGGCGACGGAATCGAGCAGATTGCGCCCCGTGCGCAGCGCCTGCTCGTGCACCGTGCGTGCGACCGCGCCGATCCGGTGCGCGGGCGCATCGCCGATCAGCCGCGACAGGTCTTCTTCCGGCTCCCAGCGCAAATGCTCGGCGAGTTTCGCGATGGTCGTGGCGAATTCCGCGTCGCCTTCAATCCTGACGTGCTTCATCACCGCCGCCTGACCGCCTTGTAGAAAAACCGGCAGAGCGTCGGGCGGCACGGAAATGGTGACGTCGAATTGCCCGGCGTCGGTTTCGTCGATGGCGGCGATCAGGCCCTCCGGCTGCACGACGAGCGAGAGCGCGAACGGCGCGCAAACGAGCCGGGCGGTCTTGCCGGCGTAGGGCTTGAAGCGCTCGCGGGCCCAGGACTCACGAGCGAGCAGATGATTCACGGCGGCCGCAAACGCTTTCGACGCGGTCTTGACGGTGGGACTTGCAACGGTTCGGGCGGATTCGTCTGCGTGCGTCATCGGCTGTGAGATGAAAAAACCCGCGCAAGCGGTGGCTTGCGCGGGTTTCTATTCTACCTTCGCAACCGGCCTCGCCGCCGGCCGGTCTCGCCGGCCTGGCCATTCGGCCGATGCGTGTGATCAGGCTCAGTTCACCTGCTGGATGCCGGCGAGGAGCCAGCCTTCGTTACCCGTCTTCTGCTTCGACAGGTTCCAGATCTCGACGAACGGTTCCGCCGCCGCCCCTTCCGACTCGCGGATCAGGCCGTGGAAGCGCACGCTCGCCAGATACTCGGACGTGCGATCCTCGACGCCCAGGATATCGGCGTTGAGTTGCACGACGTCGGTGCGATTCGGCTGGCTGCCGCGCGCGTCGATGTCGGTTTTCACTTCGGCAAACATTTCCGGCGTCGTGAATTCACGGATGTCGTTCGTGTTGCCGCGATCCCACGCGTCCTGCAGACGCACGAAGTAGACCTTCGCGTTACGGATGAAGGCGTCGGTATCGAAACCGGCCGGCACGACTGGTTGCGGCGCGACGTCCTGCGTGCTTGCAGCGTTTTGCGGCAGATAACCACCCGAGGACGGCGCCGTATAACCCGGCTCCTGATTCAGCCCCGTGCGAGCCGTGCCGCCGAACGGCGACGCGCCCGCGCCCGCATTCGCGTACGCCGGCCGATTGGCAGCCGCGCGCTTCCTCATGATGAAGCGGAACAGCATGACGGCGGCCAGCACGATCAAACCGATGATGATCATGTTCGCCATCGCGCCAGCAAACGCTTCGCCGAGGCCAAAGTGCGACAGGAGCGCCGCGATGCCGAGACCGGCGGCCAAACCGGCGATCGGCCCGAGCCAGCGATTGCGCGCGGGTTGCGCCGCGGCTGCGGCGGCGGGCGCCGGCTGGGCGCGCTGAGCCTGCGCGGCCTGACCTTGCTGCATCGATTGGGAAGGCGGCGTCGCCTGGTTCTGCTGGGTCGCGGTGGCTGACTGACGGCCCATGCTGCGGCCGCCGCCCATGCGTTTAGCCTCTGCGTCTTCAGCAATGATGGCGCCGGCCATGATTACGCCAGCCAGCGCCAGGAGCCCGGCTTTCCTGAAAATCGACTTCAGGAAACCCCGAGACTGGGGTGAGCGCGAATCGGACATTTCGAATCCTTTAAAAAGAGTGGAACACTAAAATTTGGTCCCGACGTGTAAAGCTACCACGCCACCTGACAAATTGTAATATTCGACTCGATCCAGGCCCGCTTGTTCCATCATTGTTTTGAGCGTCTCCTGGTCCGGATGCATGCGGATAGATTCCGCAAGATACCTGTAACTATCTGCATCTTTCGCGAACTTGTCGCCAAGCCACGGCAAAACTTTAAAACTGTACACGTCGTAGGCCTTTTTCAACGGGTCCCACACCTTGGAAAACTCTAATACGAGCAGACGTCCTCCCGGCTTCAAAACCCGCTGCATCTCCGTTAACGCACCATCTTTGTGCGTCATATTACGAAGACCAAACGCCACCGTCACCACATCAAAGTAGTTGTTCGGGAACGGAATATTCTCGGCGTCACATAGAAGCGCCGGGGTGATCACGCCCTTGTTTAGCAGCCGGTCGCGCCCGACGCGCAGCATTGATTCGTTAATATCCGTGTGCCAGACCTCACCCGACGGCCCCGCCTGTTTCGCGAACGCCATCGCAAGATCGCCCGTCCCGCCTGCCAGATCGAGCACCTTGTAGCCGGGCCGTATTTTCGCCTGACCGATCGTGAAGAACTTCCACACGCGATGCAGCCCGCCCGACATCAGATCGTTCATCAAGTCGTAGTTGCTCGCGACCGAGTGAAACACGCCCGCCACTTTTTTTGCTTTTTCCTGCTCGTCGACCGTTTCGAAACCGAAGTGGGTCTTGCTCATCGCGCTCGTCCTCGCCTGTTATTGGTTGTCTGCCCGCGCTCGGAACGCGGCCTCGTGCGGCACAACGCCGCGCCAGCTACGCTGGTCAATGACAGTGGCCGCCGGATGCCTTGGCCGCCATCGGCGCATCGCGGTCGACGCCCGCCGCTTCAAGTTTGGCCAGGTACGCGCGCCAGAGTTCGTCCTGGCGCACGGCCAGGTCGTACAGGATGTCCCAGGAATAGATGCCCGTGTTGTGGCCATCGGAGAAATTGAGTTGCAGCGCGTAGTGGCCGACCGGATCGACGCCGATCAGCGAGACGTCGCGCTTGCCGGTCTGCAATGTTTCCTGGCCCGGGCCGTGGCCCTGCACTTCCGCCGACGGCGAATACACGCGAAGCAATTCGAACGGAACGCGGTAGCTTTCATCGTTCGCGTACTGCAGTTCCAGCGCGCGTGATTTGGAATGCACGACGATCCCGGTCGGGATCGGCGTCTCTTTTGTCAGTCCGCTCATGATGAGCCTTGGTGGTGGGTGTCTAGTTCTGGCCGAACGCCTGGTTCAGCTCGGTGCGGATGGCCTCGCGCAAAAGCGTGGCCTGCGCGCGCCATTTCGACAGTTGCGCCTCTGGCACCGAACGCTGGCGCGGCGCCCAAATCGGCAGGGGAAAGCGCGAATCGTTCGAGCGGCGCGGGATGACGTGCCAATGGACGTGCGGCACCTGATTGCCGAGGCTCGCGAGATTCACCTTCGCCGGTGAGAGGATGCGCCGCATCGCGCGCTCGACGCCGTTCACGGCCGTCATGATGCGCAGACGCGCCTGATCGGAGAGATCGGACATCTCTCCGACATGCGAATTCCAGATCACGCGGCACAGGCCGGGCCAGTCGGCCTCGTCGGCGAGGACGACACGCAGCGTGTCGTCCGACCATAAAACCTCACCGCCGTCTTCACGGCAAAACACACAATCCATCATCAACCTCTGGCGAAACGAACCTCGATTTCGCTATTACACCAGCACGCGCTCGATACCGCCATCGTTCGCGCGCGCGACGTAGTCCGCCATCCAGTTTTCGCCGAGCACCTTCCGCGCGATTTCGACAACGATGTAATCCGCTTCGATGTTCGCGTCCTCGTTGTAGCGCGAAAGACCTTGCAGGCAGGACGGGCAGCTCGTGAGAATCTTGACCTCGGTACCATTCGACTGCGCGCCGTCGCCGGCCTTCAACACTGATCCCGCCGGATCGATCCCGCTCGCGCCGGCAGCAGCGACCAGCGGGATGTCGCGCAGCTTCGCCGCGCCCTTGCGGATCTCTTCTTCCTTGCGAAAGCGCACTTGCGTCGAAATATCCGGCCGCGTGACGGCGAGCGTGCCCGATTCGCCGCAGCATCGATCGTTCTTCTCGATCTTGTAGCCGTCGTTCTTCGAGCCCATCAGTTCGTTGACGAGCTTGACCGGGTCCATCGTCTTGATCGGCGAGTGGCACGGGTCGTGATACATGTAGCGCGTGCCCTTCACACCTTCCAGCCGAATGTTCTTTTCGAGTAAAAATTCGTGGATGTCGATGATCCGGCAGCCCGGGAAGATCTTCTCGAATTCATAGCCCGCGAGTTGGTCGTAGCACGTCCCGCACGATACGACCACCGTCTTGATATCGAGATAGTTCAGCGTATTCGCGACGCGATGGAACAGCACGCGATTGTCGGTGACGATCTTCTCGGCCTTGTCGAACTGGCCGGAGCCGCGCTGCGGATAGCCGCAGCACAGATACCCCGGCGGCAGCACCGTCTGCACGCCTGCTTCCCAGAGCATCGCCTGGGTGGCGAGGCCGACCTGCGAGAACAGACGCTCCGAACCGCAGCCGGGGAAATAGAACACCGCTTCCGAATCGACGGTCGTCGCCTTCGGATTGCGAATGATCGGGACGATCTTGTTGTCCTCGATGTCGAGCAGCGCGCGCGCCGTCTTTTTCGGCAGGTTGCCCGGCATCTTCTTGTTCATGAAGTGGATCACCTGCTGCACGACCGGCGGCTTGCCGACCGTCGCCGGCGGATGCGCCGTCTGCTTCTTCGCGAACTTCTTCAGCAGGTCGTTGCCGAGCCGCTGCGCCTTGTAGCCGACACCCATCATCGCGGTGCGCGCGACGTTGATCGTCTGCGGATTGGTGGCGTTGAGGAAGAACATGCCGGCTGCGTTGCCCGGATTGAACTTCTTCTTGCCCATCTTGCGCAGCAGGTTGCGCATGTTCATGGTGACGTCGCCGAAGTCGATCTTCACCGGGCACGGCGTCACGCATTTGTGACAAACGGTGCAGTGATCGGCGACGTCGTTGAATTCGTCCCAGTGCTTGATCGACACGCCGCGGCGCGTCTGCTCCTCATACAGGAACGCCTCGACCAGAAGCGACGTGGCCAGAATCTTGTTGCGCGGGCTGTAGAGCAGGTTCGCGCGCGGCACGTGCGTCGCGCACACCGGCTTGCACTTGCCGCAGCGCAGGCAGTCCTTGATCGAATCGGAGATCGCGCCGATATCCGACTGCTGCATGATCAGCGATTCGTAACCCATCAGGCCGAAGCTCGGCGTGTACGCGTTGCGCAGATCGGCGCCCGCGAGCAGCTTGCCCGCGTTGAAACGCCCGTTCGGATCGACGCGCTGCTTGTACGCGCGGAAATCGCCGATTTCCTCTTCCGTCAGGAACTCCAGCTTCGTGATGCCGATGCCGTGCTCGCCGGAAATCACGCCGTCGAGCGCGCGCGCGAGCTTCATGATCCGCGCGACCGCGTGATGCGCGTCCTGCAGCATCTCGTAATTGTCGGAGTTGACGGGAATGTTCGTATGAACGTTGCCGTCGCCCGCGTGCATGTGGAGCGCGACGAACACGCGTCCGCGCAGCACCTGCTTGTGGATGTTCTGCGCTTCGTCGAGGATCGGCTTGAACTCGCCGCCGTTGAAGATCTGGCGCAGTTCCGCGCGGATTTCCTGCTTCCACGAAATGCGCACCGTGCGGTCCTGCGCGACGTTGAACACGGTCGCGCCCGGCTGCGCATCGACGCGATCGGCGAGTTTTTCCGCCAGCGCCTCGTAGCCGAGCCCGACCATGTAGTGCTGCGCCTCGCGCAGGGACAAATCGAGCTTGTCGCCGACGAAGGTCCAGCGCGCCTTCACGCGCTTTAGCAGATCGAGCGCCTGCTGCACGCGGTCTTCGAGCAGTTCGGCGCTCGGGATTTCGTTCGCGTCATCGCTTTTGCCGAGCGGCAGCTTGCCCGTCCTGAAAAAGGCTTCGAGCGCGTCGACGAGTTGCAGTTTGTTCTTGATCGACAGCTCGATGTTGATGCGCTCGATGCCATCCGTGTACTCGCCCATGCGGTTGAGCGGGATCACCACGTCTTCGTTGATCTTGAACGCGTTCGTGTGCTTCGCGATCGCCGCCGTGCGCGAGCGGTCGAGCCAGAAGCGCTTGCGCGCCTCGGCGTTCACCGCGACGAAACCTTCGCCGCTCTTGCCGTTCGCCATGCGCACGACTTCCGACGTGGCGATGGCGACCGCATCGGCATCGTCACCGACGATATCGCCGATCAGCACCATCTTCGGAAACGCGTTGCGCTTGCTCTTGGTCGCGTAGCCGACCGCGCGCAGATAGCGTTCGTCGAGGTGTTCGAGGCCCGCGAGGATCGCGCCGCCCTGCTTTGACGTCTCGAAAAGATAATCCTTGATCTCGACGATGCTCGGAATCGCGTCGCGCGCCTGGCCGAAGAATTCGAGACAGACGGTGCGCGTATGCGCGGGCATCTTGTGCAAAATCCAGCGCGCGGACGTGATGAGCCCGTCGCAGCCTTCTTTCTGCACGCCCGGCAGGCCCGACAGGAATTTATCCGTCACGTCCTTGCCGAGCCCTTCCTTGCGGAACGTCTTGCCCGCGATATCGAGCGATTCCGTGCGCAGGAGCTTTTCGCCCGGCGCGCGCGCGCCATCGAACCATTCGAGGCGGAAGCGCGCCACTTCGATGTCGTGGATCTTCCCGCGGTTGTGATCGAGCCGCGTGACTTCGAGCCAGTTGCCTTCCGGGTCGACCATGCGCCACCAGGCGAGGTTGTCGAGCGCCGTGCCCCACAGCACGGCCTTCTTGCCGCCCGCGTTCATCGCGACGTTGCCGCCGACGCACGAGGCATCGAGCGAAGTCGGATCGACGGCGAAAACGAAGCCCGCCTGCTCGGCCGCTTCGGTGACGCGCCGCGTGACGACGCCCGCGCCCGAGAAAATCGTCGCGACCTTGGCGCTGACGCCGGGAAGATCGGTCATTTCGACTGGACCGAGCTGTTCGAGCTTTTCCGTGTTGATGACAGCCGAGAACGGCGTGAGCGGGATCGCGCCGCCCGTGTAGCCGGTGCCGCCGCCGCGCGGGATCACGGTGAGGCCGAGTTCGAAGCACGCCTTGATGAGCCCGGCGATTTCCTCTTCGCTGTCCGGCGTCAACACGACGAACGGATATTCGACGCGCCAGTCGGTGGCATCGGTGACGTGCGAGACGCGCGAGAGTCCGTCGAACTTGATGTTGTCCTTCTGCGTGCGCTTGCCGAGCGCCTTCGCGGCCTTGCGGCGTAGCTCGGCCATCTTGCCGAACTCGGAGGCGAAGTCGTCGACTGCGCGGCGCGCCGCCGACACCAGCACTTCGACGCGCGCCGCGCGGTCGTGGCCGGCCGTATCTCCATGCAGCGACAAATCGTCCTTCCGACGCTTTTCGATCTCATGCAGCCGGTGATTCAGCGCCTCGACGAGCAGCGCGCGACGCTTCGGGTTGTCGAGCAAATCGTCCTGCAGATACGGATTGCGGCGCACGACCCAGATGTCGCCAAGCACTTCATACAGCATGCGCGCCGAGCGGCCCGTGCGGCGTTCGCTGCGCAGCACGTCGAGCGCGGCCCAGGCTTCGTCGCCGAGCAGCCGGATCACGATTTCGCGGTCGGAAAACGATGTGTAGTTATAGGGAATTTCGCGCAGGCGCGGTTCGAGATCGAGCGCCGCGGCGGCGGCGCCATTCGGATCGAAGGCTTGGGGTGCGTTCATGTTCGACGGTTCGGTAGGCCGGCGCATGCGTCAAGGAAGGCGCAATGCCCGGCGATGCGCGTGGGGGCGCAAATTTTCGAGTGAGACTTTCTTTTGGGAAGGCAGCCGGTCACTGGACTGATAAGCGGCTTCATCAACCGCGCGGCGAGCCGCGCTGTGCCTTCGAGGTGCCCGGAATCAGCGCCACGATCGCGCATGACGCGCGTGCCGCTCGGCCGCGGGATGAGACTCGCGGGGGACATGCGTCAAAAAGTCGATCCGAGGCTGCGCTTGCATCTTCCGATCCAGATTCGAAAAGACAATTCTAACCCATCGCGAAACCCCCCGTTCGCGGCGGCTAGCGCGTCGAAGGGGCTTTTGCCAGCCGGTTTTCGCCGTATTTCTGCGTTTTTTCGCCTGCGTTAAGGCGACCGTCCGGTCGGTAAAAGCGACTTCCCGGCCGGGCCGAAGGTGGTTGGCGCTATCATTGATGTTTTCGCTCTCAAAAATAGCGCGCAGTCGCTCTGCGTGACTTTTCCCGCATGGCACACCCCGATTACCTGAAAAAAGTCCTGACCGCGCGCGTCTACGATGTCGCCCGCGAAAGCGAGCTCGAGCTCGCGCGCAATCTGTCGGCGCGTCTATCCAACGCGGTTTTCCTCAAGCGCGAGGACAACCAGCCGGTGTTCTCGTTCAAGATCCGCGGTGCGTATAACAAGATGGCGCAACTCCCCGCCGACGTCCTCGCGCGCGGCGTGATCACGGCGTCGGCGGGCAATCATGCGCAGGGCGTCGCGTTTTCGGCGGCACGGCTCGGCTGCCGCGCGGTCATCGCGATTCCCACGACAACGCCGCAGGTCAAGATCGACGCGGTGCGCGCGCACGGCGGCCCGACGGTCGACGTGGTGCTCGCGGGCGAGTCGTACAGCGACGCCTACGCGCACGCGCTGAAGCTGCAGGAAGAGCGCGGCCTCACCTTCGTCCATCCGTTCGACGACCCCGACGTGATCGCCGGACAAGGCACCGTCGCAATGGAAATCCTGCGCCAGCACCAGGGGCCGATCCACGCGATTTTCGTGCCGATCGGCGGCGGCGGGCTCGCTGCGGGCGTCGCGGCGTATGTAAAAGCGGTGCGGCCGGAGATCAAGGTGATCGGCGTGCAAACCGACGATTCCTGCGCGATGGCCCAGTCGATCAAGGCGGGCGAGCGCGTCACGCTGGCGGAAGTCGGCCTGTTTTCGGACGGCACGGCGGTGAAACTGGTCGGCGAGGAAACGTTCCGGCTGTGCCGCGAACTGCTTGACGAAGTGCTCACCGTCGATACCGACGCGCTCTGCGCCGCGATCAAGGACGTTTTCCAGGACACCCGCAGCGTGCTCGAGCCGGCCGGATCGCTCGCCGTCGCGGGCGCGAAGCTGTATGCGGAACGCGAGGGCATCGAAGGCAAGACGCTCGTCGCGGTGACCTCCGGCGCGAACATGAATTTCGACCGGATGCGCTTCGTGGCGGAACGCGCGGAAGTGGGCGAGGCGCGCGAAGCCGTTTTCGCCGTGACGATCCCAGAGGAGCGCGGCAGCTTCAGGCGCTTCTGCGAGCTCGTCGGCACGAGGAGCGTCACCGAATTCAACTACCGCATTGCCGATGCCAGCGCCGCGCACATCTTCGTCGGCGTGCAGATCAAGACGCGCAGCGAATCGGCGCAGATGATGAACGCGTTCGTCGAGCACGGATTCGCGACCGTCGACCTGTCGCACGACGAACTCTCGAAGCAGCACATCCGCTACATGGTCGGCGGCCGCTCGCCGCTCGCCCAGGACGAACGGCTGCTGCGGTTCGAATTCCCCGAACGGCCGGGCGCGCTGATGAAATTCCTCTCGTCGATGGCGCCTAACTGGAATATCAGCCTCTTCCACTACCGGAACCAGGGCGCGGATTACAGCTCGATTCTCGTCGGCATCCAGGTGCCGTCGGCGGAAAACGCTGAATTTGAGCGCTTTCTCGCGACGCTCGGTTACCCGTGGTGGGACGAAGGCGCGAATCCGGTCTACAAGCTCTTCCTGGCCTGAAGCGATGGCGGCGTTTACGCTGGAAGACAAGCTCGTCGTCGCGATTTCGTCGCGCGCGCTCTTCGATTTCGAGGAAGAGAACGAGGTCTACGAAACCGGCGACCTCGCCGAGTACGAAGCGCTGCAGCGGTCGCGGCTGAACGTGCCGGCGAAGCCCGGCGTCGCGTTTCCGCTGATCGGCAAACTGCTCAAGCTCAATGCGGGCGGGCATCACGTCGAAGTGGTGATCCTCTCGCGCAGCGATCCGATCAGCGGCCTGCGCGCGTTCAGTTCGTGCAAGGCGCACGGCCTCGCGATCGAGCGCGGCGTGTTTACGCGCGGGCGTCCGCCGTTCGGCTATCTGAAGCCGCTGCGGGCGTCGCTGTTTCTGTCGGCGAATCCGGACGACGTGCGCGCCGCGCTCGACGCCGGTTTTCCCGCCGCGCGCGTGCTGCCTGAGACGCCGCAGGCCGCAAGCCAGTATCCTGACGAAATCCGCATCGCTTTCGACGGAGACGCCGTCCTCTTCTCCGATGAAGCCGAACGCGTGTTTCAGTCGGCCGGTTTGTCGGCTTTCGTCGGGCACGAGACGACGAAGAAGGATTCGCCGCTCGCTGGCGGGCCGCTGAAGCCGCTCCTGGCGGCGCTGCACAAGCTGCAAAAAATCGCCGATGACGCCGCGCCGATGCACATCCGCACCGCGCTCGTCACCGCGCGTTCCGCTCCCGCGCACGAGCGCGCGATCCGGACGCTGATGGCCTGGAACATCGAAATCGACGAAGCGATGTTCCTCGGCGGGCTCGACAAAGGCGCGTTCCTGCGCGCGTTCGAGCCCGATTTCTTCTTCGACGACCAAATCGGCCACTGCGAATCGGCCCGCGTCGTGACCGCGACCGGGCACGTACTGAGTGGCATATCGAACGCATCATGACACCCGACCAATCTCCGCTCGGCAAGGAAGTTGTCTACACAGAACAGTACGATCCGCTGCTGCTGTTCCCGATCGACCGCAAGACGGCGCGCGATGCGATCGGCATTGGCGCGCGGCTGCCGTTTTTCGGGACGGACATCTGGAATGCGTATGAATTGTCCTGGCTGAACCGGCGCGGCAAGCCGCAGATAGCCGTCGCAACGTTTCTCGTGCCGGCGGAATCGCCGAATATTGTCGAATCGAAGTCGTTCAAGTTGTATTTGGGATCGTTCGCGCAGACGGCCTTCGATTCCACCGACGACGTGCGCGCCGCGATCAAGCGTGACGTGTCGGCGATTTGCGGGGTGAATGTGTCGGTGCAGCTTGCCGCGCCCGCAGATTTCGGCAAGTTGCAGATGGAGGAATTCGAGGGGTTGTCGCTGGATCGGCTGGATCTGGATACGGATGTTTATTCGCCCGATCCGTCATTGCTGAAAGCAACGCATGATGAAGCGCCGGTCGACGAGACGCTATTTTCGAATCTGTTGAAATCGAATTGTCCGGTTACCGGACAGCCGGATTGGGGCAGTGTCCAGATTCGCTATTACGGCGGACAGATCGATCACGCGGGATTGCTGCGGTATGTCATTTCTTACCGTGGACATACAGGGTTTCACGAGCAGTGCGTCGAGCGTATTTTCATGGATATCATGCGGGAGTGTCAGCCGGAAAGGCTGGCGGTTTATGCGAGATATACGCGGAGAGGTGGGCTGGATATCAACCCGTTCCGGACGAATTTCAATTTACCGATGCCGGATAATGCGCGGTTGGGGCGGCAATAAAGAATCGAGCGTTGCCATCTGCGGCAACGCTCTTTTTTAAGCAATTCAGGCAGCAGGCGCCTTATAAGCCACGCAATCCACCTCGACCTTGCAATCGATCACCATCGAAGAAACCACACAAGCGCGCGCCGGCGGATTTTCTCCGAAATACTCCTTGAACACTTTATTGAACGAAGCAAAATCCCGCGGATCGTCGAGCCACACGCCGCATCGGACCACATGCTCCGCGCCATACCCCGCTTCTTTCAAAATCGCGAAAACGTTCTGAATGCATTTATGCGATTGATCGACGATTCCGCCGTTAATTACTTCGCCATTTTCCATCGGCGTCTGTCCCGAAACAAACAGCCATCCATTCGCTTCGACCGCCCGCGCAAACGGCATATGCGCGCCGCCCTGACCTTTACCGCCTTCCACGCCATATCGTTTCATCTTCAACTCCTTTAAAACTCAAAAAGCGCCGTGTGCGTCCAGCTTGGAAGCCGAACCACGCGACACGAAATGTCCCGCACGCTCGCCGGTCACCGCCCGCTCGCTATACGACAAAACCCCGTTCACCCAGACCGCGTCGATGCCATCCGCTGGTTGCTGCGGATCGGCGAACGTCGCGGCATCGCGGACCTTTTCCGCGTCGAACATCACCAGATCGGCGTGATAGCCCACCTTCACCTCGCCGCGCTCGGGCAGCCCGAAGCGCCGCGCCGACAAACTCGTCATCTTGCGCACGGCCTCTTCCAGCGGCAGCAGCGCCGTGTCGCGGGCGTAATGGCCGAGCACGCGTGGAAACGCGCCCCACAGACGCGGATGCGGCAGCGGATCGTTCGGCAGGCCGTCGGAGCCGACCATCGTCGCGGGATGCGAGAGGATGCGCCGCACGTCGTCCTCCGACATGTTGTGATACACCGCGCCCGCCGGCTGCAGGCGCTTGCCCGCCTCCTGCTGGCTCACGTCCCACTCCGCCGCGACCTCCTTGATCAGCTTGCCCGCCATTTCGGGATGCGGCTCGGACCAGGTGATCGTGATGTCGATGTCGCCGGTCACCTGCTTCAAGTCGAGCGTCGATGAACTGCGGTTGTATGGATAGCAGTCGCAGCCGACCGGCTGGCCGTCCCGCGTGTTTTCCAGCGACTTCAGCACCTCGACGCTACGTCCCCAATTCGACGGCCCCGCGCACTTCAGATGCGAAATCACCACCGGCACGCGCGCATGGCGGCCGACCTGGTACGCCTCGTCCATCGCGTCGAGGATCGCGTCGAATTCGGTGCGCATGTGCGTCGTGTAGAGCGCGCCCGCCTTTGAAAGCGGCTCGGCCAGCGCCTTCACCTCTTCCGGCGGCGCGCTGAACGCCGATCCGTAGGCAAGCCCGCTGCTCAAACCGAGCGCGCCGTTCTCGAGCGCTTCTTCGAGTTGCGCGCGCATGCCTTCGATTTCGGTCGAAGTCGCCGCCCGGTCGAGACGGTCCATGTGATTGTTGCGCAGCGCCGTATGCCCGATCAGTGCGCCGACGTTCACCGCCGGCCGCGCCTCGTTGACCGCTTCGACGTAATCGGCAAACGTCGGATAGAGGAACGCGCCTTCGTCGCCGAGCAGGTTCATCGGGTCGGGCGGCGCGCCTTTCAACGTCACCGGCGACACGCTGATCCCGCAATTGCCGACGATCACGGTCGTCACGCCTTGCGTCAGCTTCGGCAGCATCTGCGGCGAGCGGATCACGTGCGTGTCGTCGTGCGTGTGGACATCGATGAAACCGGGCGCCAGCACGCGCCCTTCAGCTTCGACGACCTCATCCGCCGTCCAGCCGGCGAGGCCGCCCGGCGCCGTAATCGCGACGATCCGGCCGTCGCGCAGCGCCACGTCGCGTTCGACGGCGGGCGCGCCCGTGCCGTCGATCACGCGTGCGCCGACGATCAGCGTATCGGCCTTCTCGGTTTCCGCTTGCGAATCCATGTTCAGTCTCCCAGGGGTTGACGCTCGCCGCCGCCCCGATGCGCATCGAGTGCGTGTTTCATGCGGCGCAGCAGTTCGCGGCTGTGGCTCGCCTGCTTGACGGCCAGTTCGGTGACGAGCAGGTCGAGCGCCATCATCATCGCGTAACGCGACGACGATGGCTTGTAGATGAAATCGGTCTCGATCGCGATGATCGGGATCAGCCAGTCGGCGAGTTGCGCGAGCGGCGACGCCGGCGCCGTCAACGCGATCACGCGCGCGCCGTATTCGCGCGCGAGGCGGCAGCTTTCGACCATTTCCGGCGTCTGTCCGGTAACCGAAAGCGCCACGACTACGTGTTCCTTCGACAGCGTCGCGGCGACCATGCGCTGCAACAAGCCGTCCTGATACGACGCCACCGGCCGGCCGAGCCGCACGAGCCGGAAGCGCATTTCGTCGGAGAGCGCCGTGGAGCCGCCGCCCATGCCGAATACGTAGATCATCGACGCCGCGCCGAGCGCATCGGCCGCCGCTTCGATCGGCGCGGCGCGCAGCGCGCCCTGGTTGTGCGCGAGCGTGGTCTGCACTTCCTCGAAGATGCGCGTCGCGAGGGAATCGGGCAGGTCGTCGGGCTCGCGCTTGAGAAAGCGCTGGCCGACCGCCGCCGCCTGCGCGAGCCGCAGCTTCAGCTCGCGCACGTCCGCGCAGCCGACCGCCTTCGCGAACCGCGTAACCGTCGCGATGCTTACCTCGGCCTTCTCCGCGAGCGCGCCGATGCTCGCGCGCGAGGCGCCCGTCAGGTCGTCGAGGATCAGCGCCGCGACCTTGCGCTCCGCCGAGCGCAACTCGGGCGCGCGCTCGGCGATCCGGGCGACGATATCGAAAGCAAGCGGTTCCGATGACACATTCATCAGGGTAAATCCGGGTTCAGAAAACGGCTTCAGCGCCGTGGTACTAAATAACAATTTATCCCGCATCCTACTTTCGGTAACATGTTGTCGTCAACCTTGGCGCCAGTTAAGTATCGACAGAAGTCTATTTAAACGGACGATGGAGTAGCAGGACATGAAAGTTACAAACTATCAGAACGCCACGATCGACCCGTTTGGCAAGGGTCTCGGCATGGTGCCGGGCACGGGCATCCAGCTAAGCGACGCGGGGCGGCTCGACTGGAACCTGCTCGACGAAGACGTGAGCCTGCCGGCCGCCGTGCTGTACGCGGATCGCATCGAGTACAACCTGAAGTGGATGCAGGCGTTCGTCGCGGAATACGGCGTGAAGCTCGCGCCGCACGGCAAGACGACGATGGCGCCGCAGTTGTTCCGCCGCCAGCTCGAAGCCGGTGCGTGGGGCATCACGCTCGCGACTGCGCATCAGGTGCGCGCGGCGTATCGCGGCGGCGTGCATCGCGTGCTGCTCGCGAACCAGCTCGTCGGCAAGCGCAACATGGGCATGATCGCGGAATTGCTGACTGATCCCAATTTCGAGTTCTTTTGTCTGGTGGATTCAGCGGATGGCGTTGATCAACTGGGCACGTTCTTCAGCGACGTGAAGAAAAAGCTGAACGTGCTGATCGAGCTCGGCGTGCCGGGCGGCCGAACCGGCGTGCGCGACGACGCGCAGCGCGAAGCCGTGCTGGCCGCCATCGCGCGCTGGCCGGACACCATCCAGCTCGCGGGCATCGAGTTGTACGAAGGCGTGCTGCAGGATGAGTCGAAAGTGCGCGAATTCCTGCAAAGCGCGGTGGCGATCACGCGCGCGCTCGTCGCCGAAGGGAAGATCACGCGCAAGCCGGCAATTTTGTCGGGTGCGGGTTCGGCGTGGTACGACGTCGTCGCCGATGAATTCGCGAAGGCGCACAGCGACGTGATCGAAGTCGTGCTGCGGCCGGGCTGCTATCTGACGCACGACGTCGGCATCTACAAAAAGGCGCAGAGCGAGATTTTCGCGCGCAATCCGATCGCGAAGAAGATGGGCCAAGGGCTGAAGCCGGCGCTGCAACTGTGGGCGTACGTGCAGTCGATTCCGGAGCCGGATCGCGCGATCATCGGCCTGGGCAAGCGCGATTCCGCATTCGATGCCGGGATGCCGGAGCCCGCGCGCCACTATCGGCCGGGTGATGAGGCGCCGCGCGACGTAGGTCCCGACGACGGCTGGGAAATCTTCGGCCTGATGGACCAGCACGCGTATCTGCGCATCAAGCCGGGCGACGACGTGAAGGTCGGCGACATGATTGCGTTCGACATCTCGCACCCCTGCCTCACGTTCGACAAATGGCGCCAGGTGCTCGTCGTCGATCGTAAATTCCGCGTGACGGAAGTGATCGAGACGTTCTTTTAAGCGTCCTCGCTCGGGGCGGCGCCCGACGCCGCCACCTCCTGGATACGCTGCTCAAGCATCCGCAGCGCATCTGAAAGTGCTGCGATGGCGTCGTCCGGAAGCGACGCCATCGTGTCGTGCAGGAACGCGTTCCTGCGCGGCAAGCCGGCTTCGATCACGGCGCGCCCGTCCGGCGTCAGCAGGACATTCGAGATGCGGTTGTCACGCGGATCTACACTGCGCGCGATCCAGCCGAGCGCTTCGAGCGCCTTCAGTTGCCGCGTGAGCGCGCCCGGATCGACGCGCAACCGCTCCACCAGCTTCTTCTGCGACGATTCCCCCGCCTGCTCGTGCAGCGCGAGCAGGATGCGCCAGCGCGGCATCGGCTGGCCGACCTGCGATTCGAACGCTGACATGAATGCGCGATACGTGCGCCCGAACTGTTGCACCACGGCAATACGGTCCTGTTCTTCCATACTGTTGTCTTCCCGCAAAATCATTCGGCGACGATCGTCGGATCGACCGGGCCTTTCAGGCGTATCGGCGGCACGCGGCGCGACTGCCACAGCGAAATCACCGCGACGATCGCCGCCAGCGCCAGCCCGATGTGGATCGCGGCGACCAGCGCCTCGCGCGCCGCCTCCAGCAGCAGCGCGCCATTGTGACCCGCCGCGCCGAGTTGCGACAGCAGCGTGTCCTGCGCCTCCCGGTTGATCAGGATCTGCGGATCGGAGAGATCGGGGTACCAGTGCGTCGCGCGGTCTTTCTCCAGCGCGAGCTTCACGCCGCTCGCGTACAGATGCGTGACGAGCGTGCCGGTCAGCGCCGTCCCGATCATCCCGCCGATCATCCGCAACGACTGCAAAAGCGCCGTCGCGATGCCGAGATGCTGGCGGCCCGCCGTCTGCTGCGCGAACACGGTCAGGTTCGGCATCACGAAGCCAAGGCCCAAGCCGCCGATCAGCATGAACGTCATCAGGACGGGACGCGGCATCGCGCGCGTCGCGATCACCACACCGAGACACGCCACGACCAGCAGCGCGAAACCGACGTAGAGCATCGAATTCGGGTTTTTCACGCGCGTGACGATGCGCCCGTTCGCGATACTGCCAATCGTAATGAACACGACGAGCGGCGTAATCATCAGCCCGGCGTCCTTCGGCGACATCCCGAAACCGCCCTGGAACAGCAGCGGCGCGTAGAAAAGCAGCGAAAACATCGTGAAGCCGCCGAGAATGCCGAGCGTGAAGAGCGCCGCGAGGCTCTTGTTGCGGAACATGTCGATCGGCAGGATCGCGTGCGGGCAGCGTTTCTCCCAGAACCACAGTGAAATAGCGCTCGCGACGCTCAGCGCGATCAATACAACCGTTTCCGCGGTGACGCCCTGCTTCGGCACGGTTTCGACGAACATCTGCAGCGAACCGAGCGCGATGGCGATCAGCGCGGCACCCGGCCAGTCGAGCCGCATTTTGCCCTCGTGCGCGACGTGCCGGAGATGCGGCAGATAACGCCAGACGAAAACCAGCGAGAGCACGCCGACCGGCAGATTCACGTAGAACACCGACCGCCAGCCGTAATACTCGGTGAGAAAGCCGCCGAGCGACGGCCCGACCGCGTTCGCGATGCCGAACGCCGAACTCATCAGTACCTGCCAGCGCAGGCGCACGACGTTGTCGGGGAACAGATCAGCAATGCACGCGAACGCCGTGCCGACCAGCATCCCGCCGCCGATGCCCTGCAAGCCGCGCGCGAGCACGAGAAAGAGCATGCTGTTGGCGAGCCCGCAGAGCACGGACGCCACGGTGAAGACGACGATCGACGCGATCACGAACGGCTTGCGTCCGTAGTAATCGCCAAGGCGGCCGAAAATGGGTACGGTAATGACGGAAAGCAGCAGATACGACGTCGCGACCCACGCGTAGAGATCGAAGCCCTTCAGTTCGGCGACGATGGTGGGCAACGCCGTGCCGACGACCGTCTGATCCAGCGCGACGAGCATCGTCACGAACGAGATCCCGATCATCGCCATCAGCGATTCGCGGAACGGCAGGACCTGGGAACTGGAATGTTGCGCGGCTGTATGAACGGCCATTTTTGGCTGTCGCAATAGTTGACGAGTCAACGGAAATCGAATCTTAGCACGCGAAAACGCTCTAATCTGCTCCCGGACGCACTCTCTTACTATTTCAAGAAGCCAAAAATGGAACCCACGCCGATCGCCACCACGCCCCTTTCCACCGACGACCTCGAGGCGCTGCGCCACGCGAAGGAGGCGCTCGAAAGCCCGTCGCTGACGATGAAGCTCGCGAGCGTCGTCGGCTCGCCGATCGAGAAGCTGATGGCGAAGATGCCGAACATCGCGCAGGAAAAGATCGACGAAGCGACGCAACTCGCGCTGAAAAAATGCCTGCAACTCGCGCTGCGCACGCTAGGCAAGTCGTCACCATTCGATTCGCTGATGGCGCCCACGCCCGACAAGCCGCACAACCTGATGCACAAGCTCGCGGTCGCGACGACCGGCGCCGCGGGCGGCGCGTTCGGCATGTTCGCGCTGCCGGTCGAGCTGCCCGTCACGACGACGCTGATGTTCCGCTCGATCTGCGACATCGCGCGCAGCGAAGGCGAGGACATCCATCGGATCGACACGCAACTGCAATGCATGATGGTGCTCGGCATGGGCGGGCCGAGCAAGAGTGACGACAATGCCGACCTCGGCTATTTCATCGTGCGCGGCGCGCTGGCGCAGTCGGTCTCGAGAGCGACCAACGAGATCGCGGCGAAGGGTTTGAGCAGCCACGGATCGACGGCGCTCATCAAGTTCTTGCACACGGTGGCGTCGCGGTTCTCAGTGCAGGTGAGCGAACAGGTCGCGGCCAAGTCAATTCCGGCGATCGGCGCGGTGCTCGGCGCAATGGTGAACACGGTGTTCATCGACCACTTCCAGCAAATGGCGCACGGCCATTTCACCGTGCGGCGGCTTGAACGGCAATACGGCCAGGTGGCCATCGAGCGGGCCTATCAAACGATCGATGTCTCCGGGAGCCGCTGAGCGTTGGCGCGTTGCGGTCGAGTCGCTTCGCGGATGAAGCGGGCGGCACGTTCGAGCGCGCGATTCGCCTCCGGCATGAACGGCGCGAACAACTGGAAGCCGTGCGGCACATTCGACCAAATCTCCAGATCGACCGTCACGCCTGCCGCGCGCGCCTTGTCCGCGACTCTTATCGAGTCGTCGAGGAGCACTTCCGTGTCGCCGGCTTGAATCAACAGCGGCGGGAGGCCTTCGAATCGGCCGTATAGCGGGGAAGCGTAGGGATTTGTCGCGTCGGCATCGCCGAGATAGACCTTCGCCGCGCGAGCGAGCGCCGCGCCGTGGAACATCGGGTCGCGGCCGTCGTTCGTCACGATCGACGCGCCGGTCGAAGCGAGGTCTGTCCACGGCGAGAACAGAACGCCGCATGCCGGCAACGGATCGGCTGCGTCGCGTAACTTGAGCAGCGTCGCGAGCGCGAGGCCGCCGCCGGCGGAATCACCCGCGATGGCGATCGACCGCGCGGGAACGCCATCGGCGAGTAATCGGCGATAGGCGGCGACGGCGTCGTCGAGTGCGCACGGAAAGCGGTGCTCGGGAGCCAGGCGATAGTCGAGCGAGAGGATGCGCGCATCGGTGCGCGTCGCGAGCGGAAACACCAGCGACCGATGACTGCGCGGCGAGCAGAAGTAATAACCGCCGCCATGCAGATAGAGAATCGTGATGTGCTGTGGGGCGGCAGAGGTGAGCGATTCGCCGCGCAGTGGGGCGGCATGTATGTCGTAGTGTTCGGTCAGACGCCAGCCGGGCGGCACCTTCGGAGACCAGACGCGCCGCGCGGTATAAGCCCGCGCTCGCGCGACATCGATGACCGGTTTCGCCGTCTCGGGCCGCATCCGCCGGCGCACGATCCAGCAGGCCAACGCGCTTTGCCAGCTCATCGGGCGCGATCCATGCGCTTCAATTGGCCGGCACGACCTGGCCGCGAATTTCGCCAGACGGGTTTTCCGCCGTGTGGATGTTGAAGTACCACTGGCCGGCCATCAGGTCGGTGATCTGCTGATCCGTCAGCGTGGCCTGCCCTTTCATCGGGCTGGCGAGCGCGCCTTTATCGACCGGGACTTGCGGCTTCGCGTTCTGCCCGACCGGCGCGGGGCCGTGGAAATGCGCCATCGTAACCGGGCCGGACAGTTCCGCATAGGTCGCGGTCCAGGTCAGCGTCTTGCTGGTCGTATCGAAATTCGCCTCGACGACGCCGTGCCCCTTGCTCACGCGCGGCGGCACTTCGCTCGACGGCTGGAGGTTCGCCTTCAACGCAACGGTATCGGCGAAAGCGCCCGCCGATGTCAACGCCGACAACACGAGGACAGTCGCCAAGCCGAGACGTGGTCTGAATATCGACTTCATTTTTATGCTCTCCTGTGACGGATGACCGCGTGCATCACATCGCCCCGGCGCTCATCTCTAGTCCATGTTAGTGCATTTGGAATCACCTCGTTTGATTGGTGTTTTGGGAAGCGGCAATGCAGAAGGGCACCTTGCGGTGCCCTTCTGCTACTGCTTACCGATCAAGTCGCTTTAGAAGCGGTGACGGATACCCGTCGTGACAACGACCTGATTGCCACTGCTCGACGGTGCAGTGCCGTAGACGTTGGCGTAGCGGCCATCGCTAGCCGTAAATTGCGCGACACCTTCCGCGTAGATGTCGGTGCGCTTCGAGAGCGAATAGTCGGCCTGGAGACCAATCTGATGATACTGCGTGTGGTCGCTGTTACGCGAACCCGGCACGGAGCCCTTCACGTCCGTGTACGTGTATGCACCGCCGAGTGCCAGTGCGGGCGTGAGGTTGTAGCGTGCGTTCAGCTCGTAGTTGTTGAAGCGAAGAGCCGAATCGCCCATGTCGTACTGGAAACGCGATTGCGTCCACAGACCGCCGAACGTCAGGGCGCCGACCGAGTAATTCGCGCCTACGCCGTACGTGCGTTGCGACTGGCTCGGAACGAGACCGACGCTGAGGCGATTCGCATCCAGCGTATCGGTGATCGCACCGCCCGCGTTACCCGAGTTCGTGTTCTGCGTTTGCAGGTAAGCCGCGGCGATCTTGAACGGACCGTTCGCGTACTGCATGCCGGCGCTGTAAGCACGGTTCGAAGCAAATCCGCCGGCGGCATTCGAGAAACCATAGAGGCCGCCGAACGAGAAGCCGCCGTAGTTCGCGCTTTGATACTTCACCGAATTGTTCACGCGGAACGAATTGTAGGTGTTGTCATTGTCGAACGGATGCGTGAAGTACGTACCGCCCCACGAACCGTTTGCCGTCAGCGGACCCAGATAGTCGACCACGGAGTCGTACTGGCGACCGAGCGTCACGGTGCCGAAGTCGTTGCTCGTCACGCCGACGAATGCCTGACGGCCGAAAATTCGGCCATCTTGTTGCGACCGACCGTTGGTGACGTCGAAACCGCTTTCCAACGTGAAGATTGCCTTCATGCCACGACCGAGGTCTTCTTGACCCTTGAGGCCCCAGCGGCTGTCCTGTACGTTGCTGCCGGCCAAGCGTACGGTGGCGTTGTGGGTATTGGCATCGCCTTGCGCCGTGGCTTCGTTGTTCACATAGGTGAAGCCCGCATCGACAATCCCGTACAGCGTCACGCTGCTCTGCGCACTCGCGGCAGTCGCGAACGAAGCGGATACGGCCGCCACAATCAGAGTCTTTTTCATGTGTGATCCTTTGGATGAGTCTCGCGACTCGATTGGTTGCTAAACGCGGCGCCTGCGCTCTTCGCCAGAACCTCGTACACCGCGCCTCCGGTTTTCCGGACACCGTTATTCGGCAGACCAAAGTTTAGGACGCGTCCAATTCCAGCAACCACCAAATGAACCACAAAAATCATTTCGAATAACTCAAAAAATGCAATTTTGATACGGGGAAACACTTACGCCCCATAGGCTTATCGGTATCTCAAATTTAGATGCGGATTCCGAAATATTCATCAAAGTTGCGCACACGCGACAGGGCACCGATAGCGGCGTCCCTGAGATTTAGGAAAAGTCGTATCTCGTCGTGATGGGCAAGTAATTAATATCGCGCGCGTAGCCGGCGCCTCGTCTGTCCCGAGCGCTGCCGATCATCCGCCGCGCCTTTCTGCCAGCGCGCATTTTCATCGGGCACGACCATGAATCATCTGCAAGCCATGCGCGTTTTTCTGAAGGTCGCGGAAGCGGGATCGTTCGGACGGGCCGCGGCCGGGCTCGAACTGTCGAACGCTGTCGTGACCCGTTACGTCGCGCTGCTCGAAGCCCATCTCAATACGCGCCTCTTGAACCGCACCACGCGCAGCGTCTCGCTGACCGAAGCCGGGCGCACCTACGCGCTCGGCTGCAAGGCGGTGCTCGAACAGGTCGAAGAGGTCGAGGCGTCGATCACGAGCAGTTCCACCGATCCTTCCGGCACGCTCAAGCTCGTCGCGTCGGCGTCATTTTCCTTGCTGGGGCTCACGCCGCTCCTGAGCGCCTTTCGAGATGGCTTCCCCAACGTGAAACTCCGCCTGACGCTGCTGCACCGGCCAGTCGATCTCGTCGACGAAGGTTTCGATGTCGGTATTGTCGTGCCGCGGCTCGTCAACAGCGGAACGCTGATCAATCGACCACTGTTCAGGGTGATGCCGGTCGTTGTCGCCGCGCCCGGCTATCTCGCGCTCTACGGCACGCCAGCGCGCCCCGCCGCGCTCGCGAAGCACGCGTTCCTCGCGCCATCGTCCGATATTCACGGCTCGACGTGGTCGTTCACCGGCCCTTCCGGCGACGACGAAGACGTCACGCTCGATCCCGCGTACACGGTCAACAACTCGCAGATGCTGCGGCAAGCGGCGATCTGCGGGATGGGCGTGACCGTGCTGCCCGAAAGCCACGTCGCGCGCGACATCGAAAGCGGCGCGCTCGTGCGTCTCTTGCCGGATTTCGCGATCAAGGGCGCGGACAAGGAGGTGTCGCTGGTATATCCGGGACGCCGGCATGTGTCGGCGAAGACGCGCGCGTTCGTCGATTTCACGCTCGCTTTTTTCCGCGACGATGCGTCGGCAACGCACTTTCAATCGTCAGCGGCGTAAAAAAACGCGGCCGGAGCCGCGTTCAGTTTCACTCTCGACGTAAGCTGAAATGCGCTATGCGATCGCTGCGCATTGCGTTTCGATGCGCTCGAGCAGAATCTCGCAGCGCGCGATCAGCGCCTTACCGTCGTCACGGCGCTGCACGCGCGATTTCTCCGACAGGTCGCTACGGAACGCTTCGAGCGCGGCGAGCAGCGGGCGATACTGCAACACGCTCGCCGCCCCGAACACGCGATGATGCCATTCCCTCAATCGCTCGACGGAGCCGTTTTCCAGCAGCGGCTTTAGCGTCGCGAGATCGTCGCGAAAAGAAGACACGAACGAATCCAGCAGCGCTTTCACCGTCGTTTCGCTGCCCCATAACTGGGTCATGTACGTCAGATCGAGTTCGGCGTCGGACATAGGCGACATAGACGCCATCGACGTAGCCGGCTTCCGCTCGATCTTCTGCTCGATCGGTTCGGGCGCATCGACGGTGCGCCAGCGATGCAGGTGATCACGCAACGTGGCGAGACGGGTCGGCTTGACGAGACAGTCGTCCATGCCGGCCTCGCGACACATCCGCGGTTCTTCCGGCGCGGTACTCGCCGTGATGCCGAGAATCGGAAGACGCCGCGACGTGCCCAACTCGCTCGTCCGCACGCGCCGCGCAAGCTCGTAGCCCGTCATGTTCGGCATATGACAATCGGTGATCAGGAAGCCGTAGCGCGTGTTCTTGAGCGCCGCTAGCGCCTCGGCGCCATCGTGCGCGACGTCGCAAGCGAAGCCGAGCAGCGAAAGCTGATGCCGGATCAGCTCCTGATTCACAGGATGATCCTCGGCGACGAGCACGAGCCTGCCGCTCTTCAACGCCTTGTCGCGATCCGGCGCCTGCATGTTTGTCTCGACGCCGGCCGTTGCGCGCGACACGATCTGCGGCAGTCCGGTCAGCGCGGCGACGCATGCGGCGCCGAGACCGCGCCACGAGATCGGATTGACGCTCACGCGGATATCGTCGTCGAGAATGCGATAGCCGGTTGGCTTCGGCTTTTCCGTGACGTGGATCACGCGCGATTTCACCGGCAGCGCGTCCTTGTGCGCATCGCTCAGGAAAACGAGTTCGACGCCGTCGAACGTGCGCGCGCGCTTTAATGTGTCGTCGGTGCGCGACAGCACGCGCAGCTCGAGGCCAAGCGCCTGCCCATAGTCGACCAGCGCCCGCGCGACGCGCGCGTCGTCGATCGCGATGATGCCCTTCTTGCCGCGCAGGCCGTCGATCTGGTAGTTCACGGTGTCGACCAGCATCGCGAGCCGCACGGTCATGCGTGTGCCGACGCCCACTTCGCTTCGCAGATGAAGCGTGCCGCCCATCAGCTCGACGAGCTTGTGACAAATCGTGAGGCCGAGGCCCGTTCCGCCGAAGCGCCGCGTCGTCGATGTCTCCGCCTGCACGAACGGCTCGAAGAGGCCCGCCTGCGCGTCCGCCGCGATGCCGATGCCGGTATCCTCGACGCACAATTCGATGATCTGCTCGGCGCCGCGCGCCTCGGCCATCTGCACACGCAGCGCGACCTCGCCCTTCATCGTGAACTTGATGGCGTTGCTCATCAGGTTGAAGAGCACCTGACGCAGCCGAACGCTGTCGCCGCACACGCTCGCCGCCACTTCCGGGGCGACGTCGACGCGTACCCGCAATCCCTTCTCGTGCGCGCGGCCCGCGAGCAAGCCTACGGCGTTATCGACGAGTTCGCGCAAGTCGATCGGCGTCGATTCGATACTGAGACGCCCCGCTTCGATCTTCGAATAGTCGAGCAGGTCGTCGAGGATTTGCAGGAGCGCGCTCGCCGAGTCCTGGATCATGCCGAGCATCTGCGCCTGGTCCGGATTGAGCGGCGTGTTCTCGAACACTTCGACTAGCCCCAGCACGCCGTTCATCGGCGTGCGGATTTCGTGGCTCATCATCGCAAGGAAGTCGTCTTTCGCGCGCGATGCGGCTTCGGCCGTGTCACGCGCCCGCGCCAGTTCGTCGGCCCGCGCGCGCTCGATGCTCGCGTCGACCCAGTAGCCGCTCCACACGACCGAGCCGTCGTCCTCGCGACGCGCCGCCAGCACGGCGCGAACCCAGCGCTTGCCGTCGTCGGCGGTCGAGCGGAACTCGGCGTGCACCGGCTCGAGCGTCAGCGCGGAGCGTTCGATCACGTCGCGAAGCGTGCCTTTGTCCTCGTGATGAATCTGCGAGAGGCAAGCCAGTTGATCCGCGCCGAGATCCAACAGGTCGACGCCGAACAGCGGCCGCGTGTCGCCGCCGATATACGGAAAGCTGAGACTTCCGTCGGGCGCGCGGCGCAGTTGGAACACCACGGCCGGGAGCGAGCGCGTGACGTCGTGCAGACGCCGCTCGTTTTCGCGCGCGCGCATTTCGGCGTCGCGGATGTCGCTGATGTCGATCATCGTGCCGACGATGCCCGCCATCGCTCCGTCGGCGGCGTTGAACGTGCCGGTCCAGAAGAGTCCGTGGCGCTGCTGGCCGTGCCGGTCGCAAAACTCGAGTTCGACTTGCTGGCGCGTCCCGGTCGCGATGCTGAGCGCGGACAATTGGTGAATCTGCTCGCTGTAAGTCGAGCCCCACGGCATCACGTCGACGGTCGAACGCCCGATGATTTCCTCCCGCCGCACACCGAGCGCCTCCTCGAACGCGCGATTGACCGCGATATAGCGATTGTCGAGATCCTTCGCGACGAGCGGATACGGCACCACCTCCATCATCGTGCGCTAGAAGCTCAACTGCGTCGCGAGCGCCTCCTCGGTTTCGATGCGCCGGCTCATCTCGCGCTGCGGGAGGACGAACGCGCGCAGCGTGACCGCGAGCACGACGCCGATCGCGATCAGCGCCGGCAGGAGACGCAGCGCGTTCACGCTCCAGCCGCTTTGCGGCTGCGCGAGCGCGGCCTGGCGCGCGACGTTGATCTTCTGCTTCTCGGCTTCGGGCATCGCCTTCAGCGCCCGGTCGACGAGCGGCACCAGCCCGGCCAGTTCGGGACGCAGCGCGAATCCGATGCTCTCCGACTTGCCCGCCGGCCCGAGAATTTTCAGTTGATCGTCGAATCGGGAAGACAGCGCGAGATCGACCGCAGCGAGATCGCCGACCGCCGCATCGACTTCGCCGCTCGCCACGCGATCGAGCGCTTCGTTCAGGTTCCGCACGACGATGAACTTCGCCTTCGGCGCGAGATTGACGAGGCTGCCGTCCGCCGCGAGACGCTCGCTGACCGAGACGCGCCGCACCGGCAGATCGTCAAGGTTCTTCACGCAGCCTGCCCGTGCCGTCCGACGATGACGAGCGGGAAGCGATCGTGCGGCTCCGTCGCGATGCCGCCTGCCAGTTTGTCCGGGTCCTGCTCGGCGGTGAGGATCATGTCGGCGTCGCGGCGAGCAAACGCCCGCGAAACCGCCGATGAATCCGCGTACGCGCGACGATCAAAAGTCACGCCGAGCGCGTTCGACAGATACGCGAGATATGCCACAGCGATGCCGCGCGCGCGTCCGTCGGAATCGACGTAGCTGAACGGCGCCCAGTCGGCATCGAAGGCGACCGTGATCGGCTGCAATGCGCGGAGATAGCGCCGCTCGTTCGCGCTCAGCACAAGCGGCTCGCCAACGTCCGCGCCGGATTGAAGTTTATCGCTCGAAGCGGAACGGATGTTGTGCAGGCGGTCCGAATCCAGCTTGAGGAGGCGCTCGTTCAAGTCGTTGCGCAGCGCCACGCGGCCGGCGGGAACCGCAAAGCGCGATTCGTTCAGCTCGCCATTCTGGGTGCGCACGACGCCGAGCGTGTCGAATTCGGTGGCATCGAGCAGGCGGCTTGCACCGGGCGCGACGCCGAAATAGACGTCGGCCGAATGGTCCGCGACGGCCTGCAGCGCCTGCCGGCCCTCGCGATAGGTGCGGATCTTCGCTTCGGGGAATCGCTCGCGGATAAGTCTTTCGAGCGAATAACCCTCCTCGATCACGACAACCGCCTGACGCATGCCCTCGCGCGAGATCATCGCGAAATCGGCGGTGCGCGCGATCATGATCGACTGATCGAAGGAGTACGGGACGGTGAAGGTCAGGCAGCCGTTTTGATCGGCGGCGCGCGAGACGTTCGCGAGAATGTCGACGTCGCCCGAGCACGCCGCGGCGATCAGCTCGGCCATCGTGGAATAGGTGCGCGCGTCGAATCGCACGTCCGGGCCGGTGAGTTCACGCAGTACGTCGATGCTCAAGCCGGCCGGCTCGCCGCGTACAACCGTCGCCGATGGCTCCGCCGCTGCCGACAGCACGCCGACCGTCAGGACCGGATAGTCTTTCAACGGCCGGCCGGCCGCGATCGCGCGGGCCGGATCGGCGTGCGCGCCTGGCGCCGCGGCGAACAGCATTGAACAGAGCAGCAGGCGAGCAAAAAGCCGCGTCACGCTCGATGCGAAGGAAATCTTAGTAATGTTTGCCATGGCGGCGGTTCCCGTCGATGCGCGCTATCGCTGCGGCAAGTCGCTGAACTTTCGATCGGCGGCCTTCGTGCCTTCACGCGCGCCTCGTCCGAAAAGCAATGGAAAGGACGCGCCGGCGAGTATTCCTCCAGCGAGCGGAGCGGCCCAGAAGAGCCACAATTCGTCGAGCGCCCAGCCGCCGGCAACGAGCGCCGGCCCGGTCGAGCGCGCCGGATTCACCGACGCACCCGTCACCGGCATCGTCACGACGTAAATCAGCGCGAGCGTCGATCCGACGATCAACGGGCCGCCGACGCGAAACGCGCGGCTAGCCGACGTCGCGAGATTCACGATCACGAAGGCGAAGCTCATCACGGCTTCGATCACGAACGCCGCATGCAATTGGTAATTTCCGGGCGAATGGCTGTCGTAGCCATTCACGCCGAAACTGGGTGCGTAGAGTTCGAAACCGGGCCGCGCGCGCGCGAGGAAATAGAGTAAGGCCGCGCCCGATATAGCACCGGCCAACTGCGCAAGAATGTAGGGAACCAGGTCACGGACCGGAAACCGATTCGCGACCGCGAGGCCGACGGTCACAGCCGGGTTGAAGTGAGCACCGGAGATGGGCCCGAAAAGATAGGAGGCAGTGGTCATCGCAAGACCAAACACGATCGATTGCGCGAGGACGCCCGGGTCCGTCACGAAGCTGCCCGCAGCCAATGCACTGCAACCGCATCCCATCAGAACGAGCCAGAAGGTTCCCGCGCATTCGGCTGTCATTCTTCTAATCACGTTGCTCCTTGAATTTGGAATGAAATTCGCGCGACTGCGGACGCCAACGGCGTCCGTGCAGACAATTCAATACGGGAAACGAAGAGTCTGACGGGCAGAACGTTTTGCCGACATCAGATAGGTCCCAAAGCGGTCTTTGCACGCACCGTCGAAATTGGCTGCTTACGTCAGCCCGATCTGCTGCGCATAGGCAATCAACTCGGATTCGGAATCGAGGCCGAGTTTGCGCATCGCGCTACGTCGCTGGGTAGCGACGGTCTTGCTGCTGCGCTTGAAGTAATCCGCGATTTCGGGAATCGGCATGCCGCTCGCGTACATCCGAAAGACGTCCCACTCGCGCGCGCTCAACGTACCCGCGCGGGCCGGCGCATCGGGCAACGTCGCGGACAACAATTCGTATGCGTGCAGCGATGCAAAACGCCGTCCACGAGTAATTGCGTTAATCGCCTGGGTCAACGATTCCAGCGCATCGCGTTTGTCGACGATGCCCTCCACGCCCAGGTTCAGCAGCCCGGCCAGCATTTGAGCATGCGCGATCATCGTGACCGCGACGATGTGGGGCCGCGGCGCCTCCCGCGCGAGGCGCCTCAGGAACGAGATGGAATTGCTCTCGCCATTCATTCCCTGCATGCCGATATCGGAAAACACGAAGTCGCACGTGTGGTCCGAGAGCAGCGATGCGAGTGAATTCGCATCACTGGCCATGCCCACCAAATCGATTCGCCGGTCCCGCCTCAGGTATGCGCCGATGCCTTCGCGCACCACCGGATGGTCGTCCGCGACGATGACCCTTATTTTTCTTTGCATCGTTCTTCTTTTTCTGTTTTGAGGTTACGAGTCTCTCTCCGGACAGCCTCGACCCTGCCCGGCTCGCAACAAGAGTGCTGGCATCTCGAGGTGTTGAACCAGCCCCGCTTCAAGCCCGGCGCGCCTGAACGAGCCCGCTGTCGAACGCGAAACGGTATAGCTCCGCGTCGGTCGATAGATCGAGCTTGCGCATCGCGGCGCACTTCTGAGCACTGATCGTCTTGACGCTGCGTCCGAGTTCCCTGGCTATCTCCGTGACGTTTCCGCCCCGTGCGTAGCGCGCGATAACATCGAGTTCGCGACGCGTCAGCTTCTTGCGGATCAGGTCCACGCGATTCGCGACATTGGCGTCCGCGAGTAATGCGCGCACCGACGGCCCGAGATAATCCTCTTGCGCGAGAACGGTCACGATCGCCACATAGATCAGTTCAAGCCGGTCCTGCTTGCTCACCATTGCATTCGCGCCCGACTCGAGTGCCTGCGCGATCAAATCCGCGTCGGTCATCATCGATAAAACGACGATCGCAGCTTTCGGGTGGCGACTTGCGACATATTTGATCAAATTTATGCCGTCGCCGAATTTTCCGCCTGGCATGAAAAAATCCATGATTACGACGTCACATTCCTGCGTCGCAAGCGCTTCGACTAGTTCGGTCGAATCCTGGGCCCGGCAGACAATCTCGATATTCGGGATATGGGCAATCAATTTCTCAATAGCGAGAATGACCAGCGGATGGTCATCGGCGACTGCCAACCGTATTCTTTTAGTGAACGCATGCATTTACCCGCTCCTTGTATCGGGCGCATCTCCGGATTAACGAATTAATCCAGAACAGCAAGAAGCTTAAACGCCGTTGAAAATAACGCACGTAAGCATCAGTTATCGACGCACTCTTCAACATAAGATACGTCCTAAATCGGTAAGAATTTCCATTCCTTCAAGCCAGTCCGTGTGCGCGCGCGAACGCAAACAGGCCGGGATCGTTGCGAACGCCGAGCTTGTTCATGGCGTCGCGTTTCTGGCGACTGATGGTTCGCACGTCGCGATCCAGCGAACGCGCGATTTCTGTAATCGACATACCGCTAGCGAACATGCGGACCACCTCGATCTCGCGCGGAGATAACCGCGGACCTTCCGCAAGCGTGTCTGTTTCCGCGCCGGCGACCGCGAGCGCCGACACAATCGAAGTGCTCAAATACCGCCGCCCCACCCCGGCGAACCGCACCGCAGCAGCCAGTTCCTCCATTGATTCGACTTTATTGAGCAAGCTCATCGCGCCGGCGTTCAGGATGGAACGCAAAATCGCCACGTTGCTCATGCTCGTCAGCACGACAATGCGAATATGAGGCCAGTCGCGACACACCCGTCGGATGAGCCGCAAGCCGTCCTCAGTCTGCGAGCCCTGCTCCGGCATGGCGAAATCCGTGACGAGAACATCGCAACGCGTTCTTTCAAGCAGTGCAATGAGCGCGCTGGCGTTGACTGCCTCTCCTACTATTTCCAGACTTTCGTCGGTACTGAAAGTCGCCCGGATACCAAGCAGCACAAACGGATGATCGTCTGCTAAAACCACACGTAACTTCATAGCGGCCCTCCCCGGTTTTATTTTGTTTATGCTTCGGCCAGAATTGAGGCCGACATACCATGCTTCTTTTCATGACTAAAGTTTCAGCAGCACCGTCAGAAACGAGATTGCTATTCATATCTCGGAGTGCTCTATATAACGATGCTCAAACTAGAACCGGTTTCCGCATATTTTCAGCAGCGTAATCGGCGTAAATTTCATTCTCCATACGATTTGTCCTAAATGCCCTTTTACCTATTTTTGGCGAGGTGTTCGGAGACGCGCTAATTTAGGTGGGTACGAGTGCATCCCCTATCAGCAAAGGACTATTAGGCTTACGTGGTGGAAATGCCGCTACATGAGCGACAGAAGTGACATTTACTGTCGCTTAAACGTCTTTCTTTGTGGAGGGTGCGACGAGGAAGAATCGCCAATCTGTAAGAAAAGGGAATTTTCTCAGATTTCAAGGGGGAATTGAGAAGACGCAAAAACGTCTAAATACAAGGATCAGAAAAAAGCCCGCGACACCTCATGTCGCGGGCTTTTTTCCAGTCTCTTGAAAGATTAAAACGGAATATCGTCATCCATCTCGTCAAACCCGCCGCCGGCCGGCGCGCTCGGGCGGCTCGATCCACCGCTCGTTCCGCCACCGCCCGCGGCACGTCCACCACCCGCCGGCGCGCGACCACCGCCACCGCCACCGCCACGCTCCGCAGGCGCGCCACGGCTGTACCCGCCCTCGTCACCGCCACCGCCCGCGCCGCCGCGACCACCCAGCATCTGCATCTGATCCGCCACGATTTCAGTCGAATACTTTTCCTGCCCCGACTGGTCCGTCCACTTGCGCGTGCGGATACGCCCCTCGATATACACCGACGAGCCCTTCTTCAGATATTCGTTCACGATCTCCGCGAGCCGTCCGAAAAACGCGACGCGATGCCACTCCGTGAGTTCCTTCATTTCGCCGGACGATTTGTCCTTGTAGCGGTCGGTCGTCGCGAGACGGATGTTCGCCACGGCGTCGCCGCTCGGCAGATAACGGGTTTCCGGGTCGGCGCCCAGGTTTCCGACGAGAATAACCTTGTTGACGGATGCCATGATTTCTCCTGTTGATTCGATGCCTTGCTGCTGGACGCGGCGCACGGACTCGCAAGTCCTGAACCGTCACCGCCCCCAACTGAATTCGATTGAAGTGAAACTTTGATTAACCCGAGCGCTTAAACCACGCGCTGAACCTTGCGCGGCGGGGCCTTCATGTTCGCGGCCACGACGAGCCACGCGAACACCAGCGCCGAACACGCGAAAAACACAGCGCTCTGCCCGTCCACCTTCAGCAGCCAGCCGCCGATCACGCCGCCCAGCGCGAGTCCGATCGACTGCGTCGTGTTGTAGACCCCCGCCGCCGCGCCCTTGCGCGTGCCCGGCGCGAGCTTCGACACGAGCGACGGCTGCGACGCCTCCAGCACGTTGAAGCCGAGGAAGTAAACAAACAGGATCGCGGCCACCGACCATAGTGTGTGGGGAGCCGCGCCCAATAACAACTGGCCGATCAGGATAAGCCCGATCGCGCTCAGCATGACGCTCTTCATTTTTCCACGTTTCTCGGCGGCGATGATGGCGGGCACCATCATCACGAATGCGAGGCCCATCACCGGCAGGTAAATCTTCCAGTGCGCCGCAACCGGCAGGCCACCCGCCTCGAGAATCCGCGGCACGACGAGAAAGAGCGCCGTCTGCGTAGCGTGCAACACCAGCACGCCAAAGTTCAGACGCAGCAATTCGACGTTGTGCAGCACTTCGGCGAACGGCGCCTTCACGTGGACAGGCGGCGTCGGCGCATCGGGGACGACCCACAGCACCACGCCCACGGCCAGAATCGACAGAAAGCCGATCACCGTGAAAAGCCCGCTCATCCCGACCCAGTGGAATACGATCGGCGCACCGACGATCGCCACCGCGAACGACACGCCGATGCTCGCGCCCACCATCGCCATCGCCTTCGTGCGGTTTTCCTCGCTCGTGAGATCGGCGATGAACGCGATCACCGCCGACGACACCGCGCCCATCCCCTGAATCACGCGCCCGGCGATGATCCACGTCATCGAATGGCCGACCGCCGCGACGAAGCTTCCGATCGCGAACACGATCAGCCCGAACACAATCACGGGCTTGCGGCCGAGCTTGTCCGAGATCCAGCCGTAGAAGATATAGAGCATCGACTGCGTGACGCCGTACGCGCCGAGCGCCAGGCCGACGAGAAAGACGTTGTCGCCGCCGGGAATCGTCTTCGCGTAGATCGAGAACACCGGCATGATCATGAATAGGCCGAGCATCCGCAGCGCGAAAATCGCGGCGAGCGACACGGTCGCGCGCATTTCGGGCGCGCTAAGACCTGAAGACATGGCAGACGGATTGGACATCAGAAGCGGGAAATGTTGGTGAGTCGCGTTGGCCTAGGCGCGAGATAGAGCCCCGGCGCGGCCGCCTTGTAGTTACTGGAAACGGCACTATATGAGACGCACTGCCCAAGCGCGCCACCCGGCTGAAACGCGCCGCGTGACAACCCTTCCAGCGCTTCGCTAACGCTGTCGGGCACGGAAACGGCGCCTTTGAAAAGTCGTTATAGTAGCAGGTTTAGCCCCCTCACTTTCCGCCCGGTTCATGGAAGAAATCCGTATTCGTGGGGCTCGCACCCACAACCTCAAGAACGTCAGTCTCGACCTGCCACGGCACAAGCTGATCGTGATTACGGGCCTGTCCGGGTCGGGCAAGTCGTCGCTCGCGTTCGACACGCTGTATGCGGAAGGCCAGCGTCGCTATGTCGAGAGTCTGTCGGCATATGCGCGGCAATTCCTGCAACTGATGGAGAAACCGGACGTCGATTTGATCGAGGGTTTGTCGCCCGCCATTTCGATCGAGCAGAAGGCGACGTCGCACAATCCGCGCTCAACAGTCGGCACCGTCACCGAGATTCACGACTACCTGCGCCTGCTTTTCGCGCGCGTCGGCACGCCGTATTGCCCCGATCACCACATTCCGCTCGAGGCGCAAAGCGTCTCGCAGATGGTCGACGCCGCGCTCGCGCTGCCCGAGGAAACGAAGCTGATGATCCTCGCGCCCGTCGTGGCGGATCGGAAAGGCGAGCACGTCGAGTTGTTCGAGGAGATGCAGGCGCAGGGCTTCATCCGCTTTCGCATCCGCTCGGGCGGCGGCACGGCGAACGAGGGCGTCGCGAAGATCTACGAAGTCGATACCCTGCCGAAGCTGAAGAAGAACGACAAGCACACGATCGATGTCGTCATCGACCGGCTGAAAGTGCGCCCGGATATGAAGCAGCGGCTCGCGGAATCGTTCGAAACGGCGCTGCGTCTCGCCGACGGCCGCGCGATCGCGCTCGAAATGGACACCGAGGCCGAAAAGCTCTTCAGCTCGAAGTTCGCCTGCCCGGTCTGCTCGTATTCGCTGCAGGAACTGGAGCCGCGTCTTTTCTCGTTCAACAATCCGATGGGCGCGTGTCCCGAATGCGACGGCCTCGGCCAGATCACATTCTTTGATCCGAAGCGCGTGGTGGCGCATCCGTCGCTGTCGCTGGCGGCGGGCGCCGTGAAGGGCTGGGACCGGCGCAACCAGTTCTACTTCCAGATGCTGCAAAGCCTCGCCGCGTTCTACGATTTCGACATCGAGCAGGCGTTCGAGGACCTTCCCGAGAAAGTGCGCAAGATCCTGCTGTTCGGCTCCGGCAAGACGCAGATTCCGTTCTCGTACATCAACGAGCGCGGCCGGACGTCGGTGCGCGAGCATGCGTTCGAAGGGATCATCCCGAATCTGGAGCGACGTTATCGCGAGACCGATTCGACCGCCGTGCGCGAGGAACTGGCGAAGTACCAGAACAATCAGCCGTGTCCCGCTTGCGAAGGCACGCGCCTGCGCCGCGAAGCGCGCAACGTGAAAGTCGGCTCGGGCGACGACGCGCGCGGCATCTTCGAAGTGAGCGGCTGGCCGCTGCGCGACACGCTCGGCTATTTCCAGACGCTCACGCTCGAAGGTGCGAAGCGCGAAATCGCCGACAAGGTGGTGAAGGAGATCGTCGCGCGGCTGTCGTTTCTGAATAACGTCGGGCTGGATTACCTGTCGCTGGAACGCAGCGCGGAAACGCTCTCCGGCGGCGAAGCGCAGCGCATCCGGCTCGCGTCGCAGATCGGCTCGGGCCTCACCGGCGTGATGTACGTGCTCGACGAGCCGTCGATCGGCCTGCATCAGCGCGATAACGACCGCCTGATCGGCACGCTCAAGCATCTGCGCGACATCGGCAATTCGGTGATCGTCGTCGAACATGACGAGGACATGATCCGCATGGCGGATTACGTCGTCGACATGGGCCCGGGCGCGGGCGTGCACGGCGGCGTGATCGTGGCGCAAGGCACGCCGAAGCAGGTCCAGAACGACCCGAATTCGGTGACAGGCCAGTATCTGTCGGGCAAGCGCACGATCAGCTATTCCACCGAGCGCACCGCGCCGGACGACCGCTTCCTGCGCATCATCGAGGCGTACGGGAACAATCTGAAGAACGTGTCGCTCGAATTGCCGGTTGGCTTGCTGACCTGCGTGACGGGCGTGTCGGGCTCGGGGAAGTCGACGCTCATCAACGACACGCTCTATCACGCGGTCGCGCAGCATCTGTACGGCTCGGCGACCGAGCCGGCGCCCTACGAGGCGATCGAAGGGCTCGAACATTTCGACAAGGTGATCGCCGTCGATCAATCGCCGATCGGCCGCACGCCGCGCTCGAATCCGGCTACCTACACCGGCCTTTTCACGCCGATCCGCGAGCTGTTCGCGGGCGTCCCCGGCTCGAAGGAGCGCGGCTACGATCCCGGCCGCTTCTCGTTCAACGTGAAGGGCGGGCGCTGCGAGTCGTGCCAGGGCGACGGCGTGCTGAAGGTGGAAATGCATTTCCTGCCCGATGTCTACGTCCCGTGCGACGTCTGCCACGGCAAGCGCTACAACCGCGAAACGCTCGACATCCAGTACAAGGGCAAGAACATCAGCGAAGTGCTCGACATGACGGTCGAAGCGGCGCACGAGTTCTTCAGGCCGGTGCCGGTGGTCGCGCGCAAGCTGAAGACGCTGCTCGACGTCGGGCTCGGCTACATCCGCCTCGGCCAGTCGGCGACGACGCTTTCCGGCGGCGAGGCCCAGCGCGTCAAGCTGTCGCTGGAACTGAGCAAGCGCGACACGGGTCGGACGCTATACATTCTCGACGAGCCGACCACCGGCCTGCACTTCCACGACATCGCGCTTTTGCTCGAAGTGATTCACCGGCTGCGCGATCAAGGTAATACTGTCGTAATCATCGAGCATAATCTCGACGTGATCAAAACCGCCGACTGGGTGATCGACCTCGGTCCGGAAGGCGGGGCCGGCGGCGGGCAGATCATCGCCCACGGTACGCCGGAGCAGATTGCGAAGTCGAAGGCCAGTTTTACCGGCAGGTATCTGGCACCGCTGTTGCAACGGCCGAAATCGGCAGCCTGAACGCCCGGGCTGAGCTCGGGGCCGTCCGGCGACATGAACTTGCCGAGAACACGAGTTGCGCCCGGTAGCGATACCGGGCTGCGGCGGTGACGAACCAAGCTGGCGACAGGAGATGGAAGCGGTCATGGCAAAGCGCAACGAAGCGACCGAGGAGCGGCGGGTCCGGGACCTGCCAGCCCGGCCGGTCAGGCTGACGAGCGACATGAGCATGCCGAAGCTGTCGGCGGTGGAGATCGGCAGCTATCTCGCGATGTTCGCCGGCATGTTCCTCGTGCTCGAACTTAAGCTGCTCGGCGGCCTGCTCGCGGGCATGCTCGTGTACCAGCTCGTGCACATGATCTCGCCGTTCATCGAAAAGCGCATGACGAGCGGCCGCGCGCGGCTCGTCGCGGTCGTGCTGCTGTCGGCGGTGATCATCGGCGGGCTGACGGGCGCGACCATCGCCACCATCGAGCATTTCGAGCACGACGTGCCGAGCATGCAGAAACTCCTCGATCAGTTGATGACGATCAGCTCGCACGCGCGCCTGCGCGTGCCGGACTGGGTGGCGAACTATCTTCCCGTCGATGCCGGCCAGATGAAGGACAAGGCGACCGAACTGATGCACCGGCACGCCGAGCAACTCCAGCAAGGCGGCAAGGAGATGGCGCGCGGCTTCGGGCATATTCTGATCGGCATGATCATCGGCGCGATCATCGCGGTCAGCGTGCCGAAGCATCCGCATCGGCTGCCGCTTTCCACGGCGCTCGTCACGCGCGTGACGCGTTTCGCCGACGCGTTCCGCCGCATCGTGTTCGCGCAGATCAAGATCTCGGCGATCAACGCAGTCTTCACCGCGATGTACCTGCTGATCGCGCTGCCGATCTTTCACGAGCGGCTGCCGCTCTCGAAGACGCTCGTGCTGGTCACGTTCATCGTCGGGTTGCTGCCGGTGATCGGCAACCTGATCTCGAACACGATCATCGTCGGGATTTCGCTGTCGGTTTCGTTCGGTACGGCGGTCGCCTCGCTCGTGTTCCTGATCCTTATTCACAAGCTCGAATACTTCCTGAACGCGCGGATCATTGGCGGACAGATCGAGGCGCGCGCGTGGGAACTGCTCCTCGCGATGCTCGCGATGGAAGCCGCGTTCGGCCTGCCCGGCGTGATCGCCGCGCCGATTTTCTATGCGTATATCAAGCGGGAATTGATCTATTTGCGGCTGGTTTAGCCCCTATCCGATGCTTTGAAACGAAGGCCGCCAAATCGCAAGACTGGCGGCTTTTTTCATCGGCCGATCAAATCATCGTCCACAATTGTTCACGTTTCAGCTGCGCAAAATTTACGAATTCCGCGCCTTTGTCCGATGTTCACGGCGTATACCGATGCGAGGGCTAATCGCTCGAACACACGTCAAACCATCGAAGGAGGCTTTTCCATGAGCACACGCAAGGCGGTCGGTACATCGGCGGGAACGGTCGAATATCGCGAGAGCGGCACCGGGCGCCCGGTCCTGTACGTTCACGGCATCTTCACGAACAGTCACATCTGGGACCCGGTCGTCGCAAAATTGCCGAACGGACTGCGCCACATCCAGCCCGACTTTCCCTTCGGCGCGCAACACGTTCCGACCCGCGAGGACGCCGATCTCTCGCCGAAATTCTCGGCGGCGGCGTGACGAATCCGGAAGTCGCCCGCGACGGTCTGAAGGTTCTCCTCGCGATGGCGCCGCACTACACGCTAGACGCCGCGAAGAACTTCTCGAAGTACCAGAAGCGAGTGTCGCTGGTCTGGGGCGAGAACTGCATTTTCTTTCCTCCGGCGCTGGGCGTGCGGCTGAAGGAGTCGTTCCCGAACGCGCGCCTGAAAAGCGTGCCAAACGCGATGCTGCTTGTATCGATCGATCAGCCGCAGGCCGTTGCCGACGCGATCGCCGAGGCGACACGCGCTTAAAAAAAAGCCGCCGGTCACGACAACCGGCGGTTTCCTTGCATGACTTTCCTGAAAGCGAACTCAGCGAAACACCACCGTCTTGCTGCCGTTCAGCACGATCCGGTGCTCCACATGCCACTTCACAGCGCGCGCGAGGGTCACGCACTCCACGTCGCGACCGATCGCCGTCAGTTGATCCGGCGTCATGCTGTGATCCACACGCTCCACTTCCTGCTCGATGATCGGGCCTTCGTCGAGGTCGGTCGTCACGTAATGCGCTGTCGCGCCGATCAGCTTCACGCCGCGGTCGAACGCCTGGTAATACGGCTTCGCGCCCTTGAAGCTCGGCAAAAACGAGTGGTGAATATTGATTGCGTGGCCGGCGAGCTTCTCGCACAACTGCGGCGACAGAATCTGCATGTAGCGCGCGAGCACGACCAGATCGACGTCGTGCTGCTCGACGATCTCCAGCACGCGCGCTTCCTGCGCGGCCTTGGCCTGCGGCGTCGACGAAGTGAGCGGCAAGTGGTGAAACGGAATGTCGTAGCTCGCCGCGAGCTGGTAAAAATCCTTGTGATTCGACACGATCGCCGGAATCTCGATCTGCAACTGGCCGGTGCGATAGCGGAACAGCAGGTCGTTCAGGCAATGCCCGATCTTCGACACCATGATCACGACGCGCGGCTTCACCGACGCGTCGTGCAACTCCCAGCGCATTCCGAAATCCTCTGCAAGCTCGTTGAACGACGCGCGCAGCGCCTCCAGCCCCGGATCGCCGCCGACCTGCTGGAAATGCACGCGCATGAAGAACTCGCCGGTGTGGCTGTCGCCGAACTGCGCCGAATCGAGGATATTGCCGCCGAGGTTGAACAGAAAACCCGACACCGCGTGCACGATGCCGGGCCGGTCCGGGCACGACAACTTCAGAATGAAACTATGTTCGGTCGACATGAACCGGTAACTCCTTCGCTTTGAATTTATGGCGCGGGCGCCTCGTAGACGGCGGCGATGCCCTCGCAGGCTTCCTCGTCGATCCAGCGGCGGCGCAGCAGGCAATCGAGCGTGGCGAGGCTCGCATCGACGGTGAGCGCGCCCTCTTCGATCCAGCGCGCGACTTCGTCGATGCGCGCGAGCCGGTGTTCGCCGACTTCGCCGTCCTGATTGCACGGCGCGAAATCGGCGGGGAGCGTGACGTCGAAGACGAAGATCTGCTCGGCTTGCGTGCCTTCGGGCAGCGTCTGCAATACGTGGAATGTGCCGCCGCGCACGGCACGCGCGGCGAGTTCAGGCGACATGCCGGCTTCTTCCCAGCATTCCTTCACGAGCGTCGCCTCAATGCCCGTCCCCCAGCCGATCCCGCCCGCGACGACGTTGTCGAGCATGCCCGGATCCGTCGCCTTGCTCTCGCTCCGGCGCGCGATCCACAACTGCGGCGCGCAATCGTCATATTCTACGATGCCGTTCAGATGCACCGCGTAGGTCATCGTGCCGAAGAAGCGCGACGCCGCGCGCTCGATGAACGCGAGCGGCGCGGCGTCGAAGTGGTTGCGGATCGCGTAGGTTTCGTCGCGCCAGCCGGGGATGCGGCCGTCGGCGGCGAGCATGCCGATCACCGCGCCGAGCGCTGCGCTGCGGGCATCGACGGTATCGAACGACGGCGAGAGGCGGACCGCGGAGGCATCGATCGCGAAGACGTCCGGCCAACGCCCAAGCAGAGATACATCGCCGCGACGAATCCAGCCGACGCGCTCGTCGCCGATGAAAAACGGCAGGTGCGCGGCGGGATCGAAGCGACGGGCGGCGGCGATCGAAGGCAGGGGCATGGAGTCTCCGGCGACGCGTAACAGGCGTCTAAGCAAAGCCGGCAATTGTAACGCGGGGGTTTCCAAAACCCGCCGCGCGAGGCTAGTCGCGCAACGCGACGCGAATCCCCAGCGCGATGAACGTGGCGCCCGCGAGCCGGTCGAGCCACACGCCGACGCGCGGCCGGCGCTTCAGCCACGCGCCGATCATCCCCGCGCCGATGCCGAACATCGAAAACACGACGACGGTCTGCAGCATGAACAGCGCGCCGAGCTCGAACATTTGCAGCATCACGCTCTGGCCGCCGTGCGGATTTACGAACTGCGGCAGGAACACGATGAAGAACAGCGTGACCTTCGGATTCAGCATGTTGCCGATCACGCTTTGCCGGAACACGGTCGAGAGCGGCTGGCTCGGGCGTTCATGCGCGGTGGCGAGCCCGCGGCTCGTCAGCGCCTTGATGCCGATCCACACGAGATACGCGGCGCCGGCCAGCTTCACTGCTTCGAACGCCATCGGCGACGAGCGCAGCAACGCGGCGACGCCGAGCGCGGCGAGCGTCGTGTGAAAACTGATGCCGGCAGCGAAGCCGAGCGCCGCGACGAGGCCCGCCGCGCGGCCTTGCGAGATGCCGCGCGCGAGCACTTGCAGGTTGTCGGGACCGGGCGCGACGGTGATCGCAACCGATGCGGCTAAAAAGAGCAGAAAGTTGGGCATGGCGTTGTTATCGGTCGGCGAACTCGCACACGGTGAAAAGCGGCAAGCCGCTTTCCTTCAGCAGCGTCGAGCCGCCGAGATCCGGCAGATCGATGATCGCCGCGCCCTCCACGACCACCGCGCCCAGGCGCTTGAGCAACTGCGTGCCCGCCATCATCGTGCCGCCGGTCGCGATCAGATCGTCGACGATCACCACGCGCTCGCCCGGCTGGCAAGCGTCCTCGTGAATCTCGACCGTCGCGCTCGCATATTCCAGCTCGTACGACTGCGAGAGCGTCTTGTACGGCAGCTTGCCCTTCTTGCGGATCGGCACGAAGCCGATGCTCAGCTCATACGCGAGAATCGGCCCGATGATGAAACCGCGCGCATCGAGCCCGGCGATGGTGTCGAGCTTCGCATCGATATAGCGCTGCACGAACAGGTCGATCAACGTGCGCAACGCGCGGCGATCCGCAAGGACCGGCGTGATGTCGCGGAACTGCACGCCCGGCTGCGGCCAGCCGTCGATCGTGCGCACGCGGTTCTTGATGAATTGCGCGGCGTTGGACGGGGCGGTCGTGGGAAGGCTGGACATGATGTCTCCGGGAAATTCAGGCGGCGCGGCGATTGCGCGACAGCCGCTCTTCGGCCACTGCAAGCACTTCGGGCAGGCCGCGCAACACGACGATGTCCTTCGCACGCAGCTTGGTATCGGGGTCCGGCTCGACGCCGCGAATGCCGTGGCGCCGGATCGCCGTCACCTCGATCTCCTTGCCCACCAGCCCGAGCGCCTCGAGCGTCTGGCCGACGGCTTCCGAGTTCTCGTCGATCGGCACCGATTGTAGCCGGACCTGCTCGTGGCCATCGTCGTCGTCGAGATCGTCGGCGCCGCGGAAATAGCCGCGCAAAAGGCTATAGCGCTCGTCGCGCATTTCCTCGACGCGCCGCACGACGCGCCGCATCGGCACGCCCATCAGCACCAGCGTGTGAGACGCCAGCATCAGGCTGCCCTCGACGATCTCCGGAATCACCTCCGTCGCGCCCGCCGCGATCAGCTTTTCGAGATCGGCGTCGTCGACGGTGCGCACGATCACCGGCAAGGTCGGCTCGAGCTCGTGGATGTTGTGCAGCACGCGCATCGCCGAGGGCGTGTTCGCGAACGTGATCGCGATCGTCGCCGCGCGATGCAGGCCGGCGGCGAGCAGCGACTCGCGCCGCCCGGCATCGCCGAACACGACCGATTCGCCCGCCGCCGCAGCCGCCGCGACGCGATCCGGGTCCAGGTCGAGCGCCACGTAGGACAAGCCTTCGTGCTCCAGCATGCGCGCGAGGTTTTGCCCGGCGCGGCCGTATCCGCAGATGATCACGTGGCCGCTCTGCTTCAGGCTATGCGTGGCGATCTTCGTCATTTGCAGCGATTGCAGCATCCATTCCGTCGACGACAGCCGCAGCACGATCCGGTCCGCGTTCTGGATGATGAACGGCGCGGCGAGCATCGAGAGCAGCATCGCGGAAAGGATCGCCTGCAGCAGCACGGGATTGACGAGATGCGAATCGAGGATCAGGTTCAGAAGCACGAAACCGAACTCGCCCGCCTGCGCGAGATTCAGCCCCGTGCGCATCGCGACGCCCGGCGGCGCGCCGAAGAGCCGCGCGAGGCCGGTGATCATCACGGCCTTAAGCAGGATCGGCACGACGAGAAAACCGAGGACGAGCAGCGGGTGTTGCCAGATCACGACCGGATTGAGCAGCATGCCGGTCGTCACGAAGAAGAGACCGAGCAGCACGTCGCGAAACGGCTTGATGTCCTCTTCCACCTGATGCCGGTACGGCGTCTCCGCAATCAACATCCCCGCGATGAACGCGCCGAGCGCGAGCGACAGGCCGAATTTATCGGTGATGAACGCTGCGCCCAGCGTGACGAGCAGCAGGTTCAGCATGAAGAGCTCTTGCGAGCGGCGCCGCGCGACGATGTCGAACCAGCGCGTCATGAACTTCTGGCCGATGAAGAGCAGCACCGTCAGCGCGACGACGATCTTCACCGCCGCGATGCCGAGCCACATCGCGAGTTGGGACGAATTGCCGTTGCCGAACGCCGCGATGATGATGAGCAGCGGCACGACGGCGAGGTCCTGGAACAGCAGCACGCCGAAGATGTTGCGGCCGTGCTCCGACTCGAGTTCGAGCCGCTCGGCGAGCAGCTTGCTGACGATCGCCGTCGACGACATCGAGAGCGCCCCGCCGAGCGCGAAGCTCGCCTGCCAGGACATATGCATCCAGAAGCTCGCGATCCAGCCGAAGATGAGCGCGAACCCGATCGTCCCCGCGACCTGCAACGCGCCCAGGCCGAACACGATGCGCCGCATCGAGCGTAATTTGGATAGCGAGAACTCGAGCCCGATCGAAAACATCAGGAACACGACGCCGAACTCGGCCAGATGCTGCGCGCCCTCGCTGTCCGGCACGATGCCGGCCGCGTGCGGCCCGACGACGATGCCGACGGCCAGATAGCCGAGCATCGGCGGCAGGTTCAAAAACCGGAACACGACGACTCCCGCCACCGAACACAGCAGCAACAGCAGAGTCATTTCGAGCGGCGATGTCATCCGTCTAGCGTCCTCGTTTTCGTCGGCGGAACGGCTTCGCGCGCGAGCGCTCGCCACTCTCGTGGATGGCCTTTCGCGGCAGGCCTTTCGGGGGGCGGATGAGCGGCGGCGAGCCGCTGGTAGTCCGGCGCGGCGAAGAAACGCCTTTGTTATACTCCGCGAATGATAGCGAAAATCAATGGCGACCGGGCGCTCGCGCTGGCTCGCAACGTAATCGACATCGAAGCCGACGCTGTGCGCGGCCTCTCCGATCTCCTCGACCACAACTTCACCGGCGCCGTCGAATTCCTGCTCGGCTGCCGGGGACGCGTCGTGGTGTCGGGCATCGGCAAGTCGGGGCATATCGCGCGCAAGTTCGCCGCGACGCTCGCGAGCACCGGCACGCCCGCGTTCTTCGTGCATCCCGCCGAAGCGAGCCACGGCGACCTGGGCATGGTCACCGCCGACGACATCTTCATCGCGATGTCGAATTCCGGCGAAACCGAGGAACTCGTCGCGATCCTGCCGCTGATCAAGCGCCTGGGCGCCAAGCTGATCGCGATCACGGGCCGCCCCGAATCGAGCCTCGCGCAACTCGCCGACGTGCACCTGAACGCGCGCGTCGAAAAGGAAGCGTGCCCGCTGAATCTCGCGCCCACCGCCAGCACGACGGCCGCGATGGCGCTCGGCGATGCGCTCGCGGTCGCCGTGCTCGACGCCCGCGGCTTCGGCCCCGACGACTTCGCGCGCTCGCATCCGGGCGGCGCGCTCGGCCGGCGGCTGCTCACTTATGTACGCGACGTGATGCGCGTCGGCGACGAAGTGCCGGTCGTGCAGCTCGAAGCAACCGTCGCCGACGCGCTCTTCCAGATCACCGAGAAGCGCATGGGCATGACGGCCGTGATCAATTCGAACCGTCACGTCGAAGGCATTTTCACCGATGGCGACCTGCGCCGCGTGCTGCAGCGCGACGGCGATTTCCGCGCGCTGCGACTCGCCGACGTCATGACGCGCAACCCGCGCACGATCGGCCCCGATCATCTCGCGGTGGAAGCCGTGGAACTGATGGAGCGTCATCGCATCAATCAGATGCTGGTCGTCGACGCCAACGCGACGCTGATCGGCGCCCTGAACATGCACGACCTCTTCTCCAAGAAGGTAATTTGATGGCGCAGAAGCCTTCCGCTGCACAGGGACCCGCCGACGCCGCCGAGCGCGCGAGCCGCATCAAGCTGATGATTTTCGATGTCGACGGCGTGTTCACCGACGGCAGCCTCTTCTTCACCGCCGAAGGCGACACGATGAAGTCGTTCAATTCGCTCGACGGCTACGGCGTGAAGGCGCTTGCCTCAATCGGCGTGCAGACGGCGATCATCACCGGACGGCAGTCGGGCATCGTCACGGCGCGCGTGCGGGAACTCGCGATCACGCATCTGTTCCAGGGCGTCGAGGATAAAACCGTCGCGCTCGCCGAATTGCTGCAAAAAACCGGCATCGCGGCGTCCGAGTGCGGCTACATGGGCGACGACTGGCCCGATCTCCCCGTCATGCGCCTGTGCGGCTTCGCGGCGGCCCCGGCCAACGCGCATCCCGAAGTGATCCGTCGCGTGCACTGGGTGGCCGAAGCGCGCGGAGGCCACGGTGCCGTGCGCGAAGTGTGCGACGCGATCCTGCGCGCGCAGAATCGTTACGACGACCTGCTCGCCACGGCGATCGGAGGCTGACGATGCCGCGCCCCGCCCGCCTCACTTCGCTCCTGCCGCTCGTCGCGATGGCCGCGCTCGCGGGCGTCACGTACTGGCTGCTGCAGGCGACGCTGCCCTCCGCGCCGGAAGCGCCGGAGCAGGCGAAGCGCCACACGCCCGACTATTTCGCCGACAACTTCTCCGTCTCCGAACTCGACACGACCGGCACGACGCAATATCGCCTGACGGCGAAGTCGATGGTCCATTACGAAGACGACGAAAACAGCGACCTCACGCTGCCCGCGATGCGCATGTTCCAGCCGCAGAAGCCGACCGTCACCGCGACGGCCGAGCGCGGCACGGTGAACGGCGACGTCTCCATCGTCGACCTGTACGACAACGCCCGCATCCTGCGTGCCGCCGGATTCGGCGATCCGCAGATGCAGGCGGATTCGCAGCATTTTCGCGTGTTGGTCAACGACGATGTCATCGAAACGGAAAAGCCGGTTAAACTTCAGCGCGGTCCGTCCGTGATGACGGCCAATGGCATGAACTACAACAACGTGACCCGGGAAATGAAGCTCTTCGGTAGCGTGCGCGGCGCGATCGCCTCGTCCGATATCAACGGCGGCTCTTCCAAGTAATCCCGGCAATCTCATCCCAAGTGTGACTGCATGAACGAAACGTCCCCTCGTCCTGATTCCGGCTGTCCGCGCCAAGCGTTGTCGCGCCGCGCCGCGCGCGCCGTGCAGACCGGGCTCGCGGCCGCGCTCGTCGTGTTGCCGCTCGCGGGCTTCGCTCCGGCAGCCCACGCCGAACGCGCCGACCGCGACAAGCCGCTCAACATCGAAGCGGACAACATGTCCTACGACGACCTGAAGCAGAAGAACATCTTCATCGGCCATGTCGTCGCGACCAAAGGCACGATCGTGATCAAGGCCGATCGCGTCGAAGTGACCCAGGACCCGCAGGGCTATCAGTACGCGACCGGCACGTCGACCGGCAAGAACCTGTCGTACTTCCGCCAGAAGCGCGATGGCGTCGACGAGTACATCGAAGGCAACGCGGTTCGCATCGACTACGACGGCAAGCAGGACCTCACCACGCTCACGAACCGCGCGGTCGTGCGCCGCCTGCAGGGCCTGACGAAGGTTCAGGACGAAGTGCGCGGCAGCGTGATCACCTATGACGGCCAGAAGGATTTCTACACCGCGAAGGCGGGTCCGGACGTCGCCGGGCCGGGCAATCCGAGCGGACGTGTGCGCGCGATGCTCTCGCCGCGCAACGGCAACGCCGCGCCGCTCAGCGGCAGCCCGGCCACGCTCGCTCCGTCCAACACCATTCAAGGAACGCCGCAGCAGTGAATTCGCCCGCCATGCCCCATCGAAAGCCGATCGGTGAATCGAGTTCGCTCGCCGTCCGCAATCTGAAGAAACGCTACGGTTCGCGCACGGTCGTGAAAGACGTATCGCTCGACGTGAAGAGCGGCGAAGTCGTCGGGCTGCTCGGCCCGAACGGCGCGGGCAAGACGACGTCGTTCTATATGATCGTCGGCCTGGTGCCCCTCGATGCAGGTGAAATCGCGCTGGACGGGACCTCGATCTCCCTCATGCCGATTCACCAGCGCGCGAAGCTCGGGCTTTCATACTTGCCGCAGGAAGCATCGGTGTTCCGCAAGCTGACGGTCGAGCAGAACATTCGCGCCGTTCTGGAGCTGCAAACTGACGAATCCGGCAAGCGCCTCTCGAAGGACGCGATCTACGAGCGCGCCGAAGCGCTGCTCGACGAGCTCCAGATCGCTCACCTGCGCGAGAATCCGGCGCTGTCGCTCTCGGGCGGTGAACGGCGGCGCGTCGAAATCGCCCGGGCGCTCGCGACCAACCCGGCGTTCATCCTGCTCGACGAGCCATTCGCCGGCGTCGATCCGATCGCTGTGCTGGAAATTCAGAAGATCGTCAAGTTCCTGAAGCAGCGCAACATCGGCGTGCTGATCACGGACCACAACGTGCGCGAGACGCTCGGCATCTGCGACCACGCGTATATCATCAGTGACGGCAGCGTGCTCGCGGCCGGGGCGCCGAGCGAGATCATCGAGAACGAGAGCGTGCGGCGCGTCTATCTCGGCGAGCACTTCCGCATGTGACGGATTCACGCCGGATCGCGCGTTTTACTGCGCTGCATCAAGCCGACGATGCAATTCTTACGTGCCGCCCTCGAGGCGGCACGGCTGTTTTTGTGAATCCCCGCGAGGTTTCGCGCGCGTGGCAAACTCTCTACAATGAATAAAAACTTGCCATGAAAGCCAGCCTCCAACTCCGCCTATCGCAGCATCTTGCGTTGACCCCGCAACTGCAGCAGTCCATCCGGCTGCTGCAGTTGTCTACGCTCGAACTGCAACAAGAGGTGGCAATGGCGGTCGCCCAGAATCCGCTCCTCGAAAACGAGGACGACTGGATCGCGAGCCCGCTGCGCGTTGCCGCCGACGGCTCGCTCATCACCTCGGCCAATACGTCGAGCGCGCCGCCCGAGCCGCTGATGAACAACGGCTCGTCGAGCAGCACGTCGACGTCCGAGCGGTCGGAGAGCGGCGAACCGCAGGGTGTCGACGAATACAACGGCACGGACGGCGGCTCGGATTCCAACTCGTGGAATCTGGAAGACTACGGCCGCTCGAACACCGGTTCGGACGACGACGACCTCCCCCCGCTGCAAATCCACGAATCGACCACGACGCTGCGCGATCACCTGACCGCGCAACTTCGCATGACGCAGGCGAACCAGCGCGACCGCGCGTTGATCACGTTCCTGATCGAGTCGCTCGATGAAGACGGGTATTTGACGTCGTCGCTGGAGGAAGTGCAGGCGGATTTACCAGACGAACTTGAAGTCGACGTCGACGAACTCAGTGCCGCGCTCGCGCTCCTGCAGAGTTTCGATCCGCCAGGTGTAGGCGGCCGCTCGGCGTCGGAGTGTCTGAAGCTGCAGTTGCTGCGGCTCGATGCATCGGCCACGCGGACGCTCGCACTGGAAATCGTCACGCATCACCTGGAACTGCTCGCCGCACGCGATTTCACGCGCCTGCGCAAGCAACTCAAAGCCAGCGACGACGCCCTGCGCGACGCCCATGCGCTCATCAAATCGCTGGAGCCATTTCCGGGCGCCGCGTACGGCAAGAGCGAAGCGGATTACGTCGTGCCGGACATCCTCGTGCGCAAAAGTGCGGGCGGCTGGACGGCGGAACTGAATCCGGAGATCGTTCCGCGCCTGCGCATCAATCATTTGTACGCGAACATTCTTCGCAACAACCGCGGCGATCCGGGCAGCGGATCACTGCGTCAACAACTGCAGGAAGCGCGCTGGCTGATCAAGAATATTCAGCAGAGGTTTGAGACGATTCTGCGTGTCGCGCAGGCAATTGTGGAACGTCAGAAGAACTTTTTTGCACATGGCGAAATTGCCATGCGGCCCTTGGTTTTGCGGGAGATTGCTGATACGCTGGGTTTACACGAGTCGACGGTTTCACGTGTGACGACCGGCAAGTACATGCTCACCCCGTTCGGGACGCTTGAATTTAAGTACTTCTTTGGATCGCACGTATCGACCGACACAGGAGGCGCGGCATCGTCAACGGCGATCCGGGCCCTCATCAAGCAACTGATAGGAGCGGAAGACCCCAAATCTCCTCTTTCTGACAGCCGCATCGCCGAACTGCTGGCGGAACAAGGATTCGTGGTCGCGCGGCGCACTGTCGCGAAGTATCGCGAAGCCCTGAAAATCCCCGCGGTGAATCTGCGTAAGTCTCTATGACCCGTCTCTGTAGCCCGTTGCATTTCGCAGCGGGCCTTTACCGGCCGCATCGCGGAAAGCGCGGACGAGCCGGCCGACGCGACCCGTTTTTCACGTACGCCCGGACGGCGTAGCGACGGGAAGCAAAGCCGACCGGTATCAGCCGCGTTGCCGTGCTTGTGCGGCCACTAGCTTGGAGAGCAACTATGAATCTGAAGATCAGTGGACACCACCTCGAATTGACGCCTGCATTGCGAGAATACGTGATCACCAAACTCGACAGAGTGCTCCGTCATTTCGATCAAGTGATCGACGGCAATGTGGTCCTCTCGGTCGACAATCATAGAGAAAAGGACAAGCGACAAAAGGTTGAAATTAACCTGCATCTGAAGGGCAAGGACATTTTCATCGAAAGTTGTGACGTTGATATGTACGCGGCGATCGACCTGATGGTCGACAAGCTGGACCGGCAAGTCATCAAGCACAAGGACAAAATCCAGGGTCACGCCCACGAAGCCATGAAGTACCGCGCCGAGGCGCAAGAACTGGAAGCGCCGTCGCCGTGAACTGAGCCGGCCGGTGTCGAACGGTCGGTCGTCGCAATATCGTTTTCACGATGGCAATGATTCGAGGAATCATTCAAAATTTGTGAACCGACCCACGACATAGCGCAACCCTGGCACGAGCCGCCTGAATTCAGGCGGCTTTTTTGTTGCAAATCGGGGCCAACTCGTTGATTTCGGGAGAGTTTGGTAGCACTCAGATAGCGCTGGAAGAGATTGGCGCGCTGCACCATCGCGGGTTGCGCTGTCATATAATGGAGCGGTTATTATCGAATTTCACAACGGACTGCGCCGTTAGCGCGTTCCCTTCCAACATCGCCGTGAGCGCTTTTCGACCAGTCGCCACGATGAGGAGAATTCAGGCCACGCATCAGCCTGCCAACATGAATCGTTTAGCCAAATTCCTTCCCCTCGAAAACGTCGTCCTCGGACTGGCCGTCACCAGCAAGAAACGCGTATTCGAGCAAGCGGGGCTGATCTTCGAGAACCAGAACGGCATCGCCCGCAGCACCGTCACCGACAATCTTTTCGCGCGCGAGCGCCTCGGCTCGACCGGTCTCGGCGAAGGCGTCGCCATTCCTCACGGACGAATCAAGGGCCTGAAGCAACCGCTTGCCGCCTTCGTGCGCCTGGCGGAGCCGATCGCGTTCGAATCGCCCGACGGCCAGCCGGTGTCGCTGCTCATCTTCCTGCTCGTGCCCGAGCAGGCGACCCAGCAGCATCTTGAAATTCTGTCGGAGATCGCACAACTACTCTCCGACACACAGGCGCGCGAGCGTCTGAACAAGGAAGAAGATCGTGAAGCACTATATAAAGTGCTCACGCAGTGGCAGCCGTAAAACTAGCCCGGGAAGCACGCGTGGCGTGACAGAGCGGCCGGCCGCCGGCTCGCGCGGTCCGTGCTTCTGGGGCACAATCGGTTCAATGGAGCGGAACACGTTTGGCTCGGGCGCCGAGCCCGTCACCCCAAGTCCGCTCCCGGCTTCCAACGGAGTTCCGGTTCATGGATACGTCCAGCATCAACGCCCAGAGTATTTTCGATGACAATGCAGCCGCGCTGAAACTGAGCTGGCTCACGGGTCACGAAGGCTGGGAACGCGGCTTTTCGACCGAGACGGTCGCGAACGCGACATCGAGTGCCGATCTCGTCGGACACTTGAATCTGATTCACCCCAACCGTATCCAGGTACTCGGCGACGCCGAGATCACCTACTACCAGCGCCAGTCCGACGAAGATCGTTCACGCAACATGGCCGAACTGATCGCGCTCGAGCCGCCGTTTCTCGTGGTGGCGGGCGAAGTCGGCGCGCCGCCCGAGCTCGTCCTGCGCTGTACGCGCTCTTCCACGCCGCTTTTCACGACGCGCATGTCGGCGGCGGCGGTCATCGACAGTCTGCGGCTCTATATGTCGCGCATCCTGGCGCCGCGCGCCACGCTGCACGGCGTTTTCCTCGACATCCTCGGCATGGGCGTGCTGCTCACCGGAGACTCCGGCCTCGGCAAGAGCGAACTCGGCCTGGAACTGATCAGCCGGGGCCACGGCCTGGTCGCCGACGATGCCGTCGATTTCGTGCGCCTGGGTCCTGACTTCGTCGAAGGGCGGTGTCCGCCGCTGTTGCAGAATCTGCTTGAAGTTCGCGGCCTGGGCCTCCTCGACATCAAGACGATCTTCGGTGAAACCGCCGTGCGGCGGAAAATGAAGCTGAAGCTGATCGTGCAGCTCGTGCGCCGGCCGGACGGCGAATTCCAGCGCCTGCCGCTCGAAAGCCAGACCGTCGACGTGCTCGGCCTGCCGATCAGTAAGGTTACGATTCAAGTGGCGGCCGGCCGAAATCTCGCGGTGCTGGTCGAGGCGGCGGTGCGCAATACGATCCTGCAACTGCGCGGCATCGATACCTTGCGGGACTTCATGGACCGCCAGCGGCTGGCGATGCAGGACCCCGACAGCCAGTTCCCCGGCAAGCTGATCTGACGCACCGGGCGCGGCGCGGCGGCGATTCCGTGCACAATCGCAGGTGCTAAGATTAAGCGAACGAGTCGATATCCATGCGCATCATCCTGATCACCGGCATCTCCGGTTCCGGCAAGTCCGTCGCATTGAACGCCCTCGAAGACGGTGGCTACTACTGCGTCGACAACCTGCCGCCGCGTTTTCTGCCCGAACTCGCGCGGTATCTGGAAGGCGAAGGCCAGACGCGCCTCGCCGTCGCAATCGACGCGCGTTCCAGCATCTCGCTCGACGAAGTCCCCGCGATCATCGACGATCTCTCCCGCGCCTTCGACCTGCGCGTCCTGTTTCTCAACGCCAGCACGCAGTCGCTGATCCAGCGTTTTTCCGAGACGCGCCGCCGCCATCCCCTCTCGGGCTCGCCCGTGCACGACGCCGACGTCGGCCTCTTGACCTCGCTTGCCGAAGCCATCGAGCGCGAACGCGAACTCGTCGCCGGACTTGCTGAATTCGGACATCAGATCGACACGAGCAATCTGCGCGCGAACGTGCTGCGCGCGTGGGTGAAGAGCTTCATCGAGCAGGAAGCGGCCGGGCTCACGCTGATGTTCGAGTCGTTCGGATTCAAGCGCGGCGTGCCGCTCGACGCTGATTTCGTTTTCGATGTGCGCACGCTGCCGAACCCGTACTACGATCGTGAATTGCGGCCGCTGACGGGGCTCGACCAGCCGGTCATCGAATATTTGTCGGCGCAGCCGATGGTGCACCAGATGATCGACGACATCGGCACCTTCATCGGCAAGTGGCTGCCGCAGTTTCGCGACGACAACCGCAGCTATCTCACGGTTGCGATCGGTTGCACGGGCGGGCAGCATCGCTCGGTTTTCATCGCCCAGGCGCTCGCCGCGCGCTTCGGCGACAAGGCGAATGTGATCGTGCGGCATCGCGACGCGCCCATCGCGGTCGATGGCAGCGCGGCGCCCACGCCAACCTGATCGCCGGCGCGGCGATCAAAACCGGAGGCGCGCGATGTCTTCCAATCCCATTCTCGCCGACTTGCCGCTGTTCCCGCTGCACACCGTGCTGTTCCCCGGCGGTCTCCTGCCGCTCAAGATCTTCGAAGCGCGCTATCTCGATATGGCACGCGAGTGCCTGCGTGAAAAGACGCCGTTCGGCGTCTGTCTCCTGAAAAGCGGTAACGAGATTGCGTCGCCGGGCGATCCGTCGGTGCCGGAAAGCGTCGGCTGCCTCGCGGAAATCACAGAATGCGATGTCGATACCTTCGGCCTGCTGCTCGTGCAGGCGCGCGGGACGGAGCGTTTTCGTCTGTTGTCGCATCGAGTCGAGCCGAGCAATCTGATCGTCGGGATGGCGGAAACGATCGGCGAGGATCAGCCGCTACAGGGCGTGGAAGCGCTCGCGAAGTTCGGTGCATGTGCGGAAGTGCTGGAGCGGATCATCGATACGATCAAAGCGCGCGACCCTCAGAATCTTCCGTTCGCAGAGCCCTTTCTCTTCGACGATCCGACGTGGGTCTCAAATCGCCTCTCCGAAATTCTGCCGATTCCGATGCGCGCGCGACAAAAGCTCATGGAATTAGACGACGCATCGGCGCGTATCGACGTCGTGCATCACTACATGCAGCACCATCAGTTGCTCTAGATCAGCGAGCCTTGCAAGCTGTCGAGCAGCTTGCGCACCGGCGCGGGCAGCCCGAACGAATCGATGTCCGCGAGCGGCGCCCAGACGGTTTCGGCGTCCGCAGCCTGAATCAGCCGGCCCTGCGATTCTCCAAGACGCGGCTCGATATCCAGCTTGAAATGCGTGAAAGTGTGTGTGAGCGGCGACAGGCGCTGCAACGCATCCGCGCCTCCGAAACTATGCGCGACGGCCGCGAGCGCGTCTTCATCGGCGGCTTCGGGCAGGCTCCAGAGGCCGCCCCAAATGCCCGTCGGCGGACGTTTTTCGAGCAGAACGGTGTCGCCTGACTTCAATACCAGCATCCACGTCTTGCGCGTCGGCACCGTTTTTTTGGGGCGCGCTGCCGGTAGTTCACGCTGGCGCCCGGTCACGTTTGCCACGCAATCGGCTGCAAACGGGCAGCGTGCGCAATCCGGCTTCCCGCGCACGCAAAGCGTCGCACCAAGATCCATCAAGCCCTGCGTGTACGCCGTGACGTCGTCCTTGAGCGCGGCCTCAGGCAATAGCGACTCGGCGAGCGTCCACATCGTGTTCTCCACGCGCTTTTCGCCCGGAAAGCCGTCGATGCCGAACACGCGCGCCAGCACGCGCTTCACGTTACCGTCGAGGATCGTCGCGCGCACCCCGAACGCGAACGACGCGATCGCCGCCGCCGTCGAGCGCCCAATGCCCGGCAATTCTGCGAGTTCATCGACCGTTTGTGGGAAATGACCGCCGTACTCCGCCGATACGACCTGCGCGCATCGATGCAGATTCCGCGCGCGTGAGTAGTAGCCGAGGCCGGCCCAGAGCGCCATCACGTCGTCGAGCGGCGCGGCGGCGAGAGCGTTCACATCGGGGAAACGGGCGAGAAAACGCCCGTAGTACGGAATCACCGTCGACACCTGCGTCTGCTGCAGCATGATTTCCGACAGCCAAATCCAATACGGATCGCGTGTGTTTTGCCACGGCAGGTCGTGCCGGCCGTGGACGCGTTGCCACGCGACCAGGCGCGTGGAGAAATCAGCGAGTGCGAGCATCGGAGAAATTAGCGTTGGCAGCGCGGACAAAAATACGTCGAGCGCTGACCTTGAACGATTTGTTTGATCGCCGTGCCGCAGACGTGGCACGGCAGGCCGGCGCGATCATAGACGAAATAGTCGAGCTGGAAATAACCCGCCTCGCCGTTGCTGCCGACAAAATCGCGCAACGTGCTGCCGCCCTTCTCGATCGCCGCGGCGAGCGTCGTGCGCACGGCATCCGCAAGCAGGTCGTAGCGCACGAGCGAGACGCGGCCGGCGGCGGTCGTCGGCCGGATGCCGGCGCGAAACAGGCTCTCCGACGCATAAATATTGCCGACGCCGACGACGATTTCCCCCGCGAGCAGCGCCTGCTTCACCGATACCTTGCGCCCCCGCGTGCGTCGAAACAGCAGCGCGCCCGAGAATTCCGACGTGAACGGCTCGACGCCGAGACCCGCGAGCAGCGGATGATCGAGCACGTCGCCGTCCTCGCGCGCATGCCAGAGCACTGCGCCAAAACGTCGCGGATCGCGGAATCGGAGGATGAATTCGTCGAAGATCAGATCGATGTGATCGTGCTTGGCGGCGTCCGGCGGGCGCGGCACGTTGCGCAATACGCGCAGCGTTCCCGTCATGCCGAGATGCACGATCAGCCACCCTTCGGCCGTCTCGAAAAGCAGATATTTGCCGCGCCGCTCGACTTTCTCAATTTTTAGAGACCCAAGCGTCTTCGCGAGATGCGGCGGAATCGGCCAACGCAGCGTAGGCGTGCGCACTTCGACGCGTTCGACGCGCCTCCCCGTCACATACGGTTCGATACCGCGGCGCGTGACTTCTACTTCGGGCAACTCTGGCATTGTTTCGTTGGTCTGCAACTTGCTGGGCGAAGTGCCCGCTTTGTGCCTGTATTGTAGCGACCGCGTTACAATCGACTGAAACATCGACTGGAATTCCATGAACTTGTTCGTCACGAAGCTGTTCTCCAAGCGGACGGCCGCGCTCGCGGATGGCGGGACGCCGTTTACGCGCATCGCAGGCGCCGTCGCGCTCGCGGTTGTTGCCTTCGCTTTCGTGCCCGCCTGCGCGCAGAATCCGCCGCAGTCGCAGGCACAGAATCAAACCCCCGCTCCCGCCCCCGACGATCAGGCCGTCAGCGCCGCCGACCTGCTGACCGCGCCGACGACCGCGAAGGAATCGCAGGACCTGCCCGGCATCGCGCTCTCAAGCCAGATCGTGTTCCAGGTGCTGGCCGCCGAAGTAGCGCTACAGCGTGGCCAGCCCGCGCCCGCGTATCAGACCTATCTCTCGCTCGCCCGCGACACGCACGACCCGCGTTTCGCCCAACGCGCGACGGAAATCGCGATCGGCGCGCAGAGTCCGAACGACGCTTTGACCGCCGTTCAGTTGTGGCAGCAGTTCGCGCCGCATTCGGATCGCGCGGCGCAATTGAGCGCGTCGCTCCTGATCGTGTCCGGCAAGCCCGACGACGCCAAGCCGATCCTCGAACGCGAACTCGCGAAGGTGCCCGAAGCACAGCGCGCCGACGCCATCCTTTCGCTGCAGTCGCTGCTGTCGCGCGGGCCGAACCGCGTCGGCGGGCTGAACGTGCTGAAGGACCTGACGAAGAACGACTTGCAGCGCCCCGAGACGCAGCTCGCGATCGCGCGCCAGCAACTTCTCGCCGACGATCAACCGGGCGCGAAGGCATCGCTCGAAAAGGCGCTGCAGCTGAAGCCCGACTACCTGCCCGCCGCCCTGACGCTCGCGCGCATGGGGCCGGAGGAGCGCAAGGAAGGCATCGCGTCGTTTGAGAAATACGTCGAGAAAAATCCGAAGTCGCACGACGCGCGGCTCGCGCTCGCGCAGTTGTATCTGTCGTCCGACCGGCTCGACGATGCGCAGAAGCAGTTCGAAATCATGCGCAAGAACGATCCGAAGGACCTGACGCCGCTGATGGCGCTCGCCCTGATCAACATCCAGAAAAAGCAGTTGGACAAGGCGCAGGACTATCTGAATCAGTACGCGAAGACCGCCGAAAGCACGCCCGGCGCCGATCCCGGGCAGGCTTATATTTATCTCGCGCAGTTGTCGCTGGAACAGAAGAACGACGCCGCCGCGAGCCAGTGGCTCGACAAGATTCCGCACACGAGCCAGCAGTATCTGCCCGCGCAGATCACGCGCGCGCAGTTGCTGGCGAAGCAGGGCAAGGTCGATGAAGCGCGCCAGTTGCTCGCGAATCTCCAGAGCTCCGATCCGCGCGACATCGCTCAGCTCGCACGCACCGACGCCGCGCTGCTTTTCGAGGCGAAGCGTTATACGGAAGCCGAGGCGAATCTGGCGAAGGCTTCGGCCGCGTTCCCGGACGACCCCGATCTCGCCTACGACTACGCGATGGCTGCCGAAAAGAACGGCCATTACGACGTCATGGAAGCGCAGTTGCGCAACCTGATGCGCACGCAGCCGGACAATCCGCAGGCGTACAACGCACTCGGCTATTCGCTGGTCGACCGGAACCAGCGGATCGACGAAGCGGTGAAGCTGATCGAGAAGGCAGTCTCGCTTGCGCCAAACGACGCGTTCATCATGGACAGCCTCGGCTGGGCCAAATACCGCCAGGGCAATTCGACGGAGGCCGCGAAGATCCTGAAACAGGCGTACGAACTGCAGCCGAACGCCGAAATCGGCGCGCATCTCGGCGAAGTGCAGTGGAAGTCGGGCCAGCAGGATCAGGCACGCGCGACGTGGCGGCAGGCGCAAAAGCTTGAACCGGATAACGACACGCTCGTCAAAACGCTCAAACGACTCCAGGTGAACGATCTTTGATGGCATTCAATTTTTTCGCCGGCGCGCCGCTTCGCCGCGGCGCGCTCGCGCTGACGGCCGCGTCCGCCGTCCTGCTCTCCGCCTGCGCGACCAAGCCGAACGTCCCGAACACGACGAACGCCGCGACCTCGATCACGGCACAGACGAGCCGCGCGTATCACGGACGTTTCGCCGTCCAGTACAACGATCAGTACGGCCAGCAACGCAACGCATACGGCAACTTCGACTGGCAGGAAACGGGCGATACCGTCACGCTGCAATTGCGTAATCCGCTCGGTCAGACGTTGGCGATCGTGACGTCGTCGCCTTCATCGGCGACGCTGGAATTGCCGAATCGCCAACCGCTGAACGCCGAAAACGTCTCCGGACTGATGCAAAGCACGCTCGGCTTCGCGCTGCCGGTCGAAGGGTTGCGGTACTGGCTGCAGCCGTCGGCGGCGCCTACCTCGCGCGCCACGACGACGATGGATGCGTCGTCCAACAACGGGTATCTGAAGGAAATCAAACAGGACGGCTGGACGATCGACTACCTGGCCTACGCCGACGCGCCCGCTACGGGCGTCAAGCGCGTGAACCTCACGCGCAACGATCCGCCGCTCGACATCAAGCTCGTGATCGATCAGTAACCTGGACCTGGTTCAACGCATGTCCTCTCCGAACGAATCGCTCCGCGACTGCCTCGCGCCCGCGAAGCTGAATCTCTTCCTGCACATCACCGGCCGTCGTCCGGACGGCTATCACGCGCTGCAGACAGTATTCCAGCTCCTCGACTGGGGCGATACGCTCCACTTCGCGCGTCGCGACGACGGCACCATCACGCGCAAGACGGACGTACCGGGTGTGCCCGAAGCCAGCGACCTCGTCGTGCGTGCCGCGCGCCTGTTGCAAACGCATACGGGAAGCAAATACGGCGTCGAGATCGAAATCCACAAGCGGCTTCCGATGGGCGCGGGCCTCGGCGGAGGCAGTTCTGACGCGGCAACGACACTTTTGGCGTTGAATCGACTCTGGGGCGTTGACCTGCCGCGCGCGAAGCTGCAAAATCTCGCCCTGCAACTCGGCGCGGACGTGCCGTTTTTTGTTTTCGGGCAGAATGCATTTGCAGAGGGAGTGGGCGAAGCACTTCAGGCAGTCGAACTGCCGAAACGCTGGTTTCTGGTGGTGACTCCTGCGGTCCATGTCCCAACCGCTGAGATTTTTTCTGAGAAAGCGTTGACAAGGGACTCAAAAGTCCTCACAATGACGGACTTTCTTGCACAACATAGTTCTGACACAGATTGGCCCGAAAGCTTCGGCCGAAATGACATGCAGGCAGTTGTCGCAAAAAAGTACGCGGAAGTTGCGATGGTGCTCGAGTGGTTTTCGAATCTTGCACCGGCGCGAATGACCGGATCTGGAGCAAGCGTGTTTGCTGCGTTTCATAGCAGAGCCGAAGCGGAGATGGTACAAGCCAAACTCCCGGCAAGCTGGAAAAGCAAAGTAACAGGCAGCCTGGATTCTCATCCTCTCTTCACTTTCGCGTCATAAGGTTTTGTTTTGTCGGGTCGTCCTACACTCCCCGGCAAGACTCAAAGTTAGTGTAGGGGAGTCGCCAAGTTGGTCAAGGCACCGGATTTTGATTCCGGCATGCGAGGGTTCGAGTCCTTCCTCCCCTGCCATAATTTCTCGCGTTTTTCCTCTCGCCCCCAGCCCGAACAGGTGCACGATGAGCAGTGACGGCCTGATGGTTTTTACTGGCAACGCAAATCCCGCGCTTGCACAGGAAGTCGTCAAAATTCTTGGAATTCCTCTCGGCAAAGCGATGGTCAGCCGTTTCTCCGACGGCGAAATCATGGTCGAGATTCAGGAAAACGTCCGAGGCAAGGACGCGTTCGTTTTGCAGTCCACCTGCGCCCCGACGAACGACAACCTGATGGAACTGATGATCATGGTCGATGCGCTCAAGCGTGCGTCCGCTGGCCGGATCACCGCAGCCATCCCCTATTTTGGTTATGCGCGTCAGGATCGCCGGCCGCGTTCGGCGCGAGTCGCCATCTCGGCGAAGGTCGTGGCGAACATGCTGGAAATCGCCGGCGTCGATCGCGTCATTACGATGGATCTGCACGCCGACCAGATTCAAGGCTTCTTCGACATCCCGGTCGACAACATCTACGCAACGCCCGTGCTGCTCGGCGACTTGCGCAAGCAGAGTCACGAAGATCTGCTGGTGGTGTCGCCGGACGTGGGCGGCGTGGTCCGCGCCCGAGCACTGGCGAAGCAACTGAACACCGATCTCGCGATCATCGACAAGCGTCGCCCGAAGGCGAACGTCGCTGAAGTGATGAACATCATCGGTGAAGTGGAAGGCCGCACGTGCGTGATCATGGACGACATGGTCGACACCGCCGGCACGCTCTGCAAGGCAGCACAGGTTTTGAAGCAACGCGGCGCGAAGCAGGTTTTTGCGTACGCAACGCACCCGGTTCTCTCGGGCGGCGCGGGCGAACGGATCGCGGCATCGGAACTCGACGAACTCGTCGTCACCGATACGATTCCGCTCTCCGCCGAATCGCTGGCATGCAAGAAAATCCGCCTGCTGTCGAGCGCGGGCCTCCTCGCTGAGACCTTCTCGCGAATCCGGCGCGGCGACTCGGTGATGTCGCTTTTCGCCGAAAGTTGAAAGAATTGGCACTGACGCGAAGCTCCAGCTTCGCGTTTTTGCGTGATCGGCGCGAACGGACGAAGGTTCGTGCCGTTGCTCTTGGGGCTGTCACTTAACGAATAGCCCCGTTTTCACTGCCTGGTCGCGGGCAGCTTATGGAGTTGAATCATGAAAGTAGTCGCTTTCGAGCGTAATTTGCAAGGTACGGGTGCGAGCCGCCGCCTGCGTAACTCGGGCAAGACCCCGGGCATCGTATATGGCGCCGACAAAGACGTACAACTGGTCGAACTCGACCACAACGCCCTTTGGCACGCGCTGAAGAAAGAAGTGTTCCATTCGTCGATTCTCGACCTGGAAGTGGGCGGCAAGCCGCAGCAGGTTCTCCTGCGCGACGTGCAATACCACCCGTTCAAGCAGATGGTTCTGCACGTGGACTTCCAGCGCGTCGATTCGAAGAAGAAGCTGCACACCAAGGTGCCGCTGCACTTCTTGAATCAGGAATCGAATCCGGCCGTCAAGCTGTCGGGCGCCGTGATCTCGCACGTGATCAACGAACTCGAAGTCGAATGCCTGCCGGGCGACCTGCCGGAATTCATCGAAGTCGATCTGGCGAACATCGAAGCCGGTCAGACGATGCACGCCAAGGACATCACGCTGCCCAAGGGCGTCGCGCTCGTCGCTCACCTCGAAGCGGAAAATCCGGTCCTCGCCTCGGCGACGATCCCGGCCGCCGTGGTGTCGGATGCATCGGCTGGCGGTGCTGCAGCAGGCGAAGGCGAAACGCCCGCAGCGTAAGTTTTCGCTGAGAAAAGCCTATCCTCTCGAACCGTTCGCAAGAACGGGACGACGTGACCCGCCGGTGCTCGCGCTCCGGCGGGTTTTTTTTCGCACCATTTCAGGCGGGCGCTTCGCTCGCGACGACTCGACATGATCAAGCTGATCGTCGGCCTCGGCAATCCGGGCGCCGAATACACCGCCACGCGACACAACGCCGGCTTCTGGTTCGTCGACCAGTTCGCCCGCGACGCCGGCGCCACCCTGCGCGATGAACGGCGTTTCCACGGTCACTACGGCAAGGGGCGTCTGAACGGGCACGAAGTCCATCTGCTCGAACCGCAGACGTTCATGAACCGCTCGGGGCAATCGGTCGTCGCGGTGGCGCAGTTTTTCAAGATTCTGCCCGACGAAATTCTCGTCGCGCACGATGAGCTCGATCTGCCGCCCGGCACCGTCAAGATGAAGCTCGGCGGCGGCAGCGGCGGGCACAACGGCCTCAAGGATATTTCCGCGCATCTGTCGTCGCAGCAGTATTGGCGTTTGCGGATCGGGATCGGGCATCCGCGCGATCTGATTCCCGAAGGTTCGCGCGCGGGCGCGAAGCCGGATGTCGCCAATTTCGTGCTCAAGCCGCCGCGCCGCGAGGAGCAGGAACCGATCGACCAGTCGATCGAGCGCGCGCTCGCAGTGATGCCGTTCGTCGTTGCGGGCGAGACCGAGCGCGCAGTGATGAACCTGCATCGCAATTCCTGACACCTAATTCGGAGCCGCACGTGAGCCGTTTCTGGAGCGACATCGTTCATCGACTGACGCCGTATGTGCCGGGCGAGCAGTCCGCGATGGCGCATCCCATCAAGCTCAACACGAACGAAAATCCGTTTCCGCCGTCGCCGCTCGTCGTAAAGGCGATTCGGCGCGAGCTGGGTGATACCGGCGAGACGCTGCGCAAGTATCCCGATCCGACCGCCCGCGCGCTGTGCGAGACGGTCGCGGCACATCACGGGCTGCGCATCGAGCAGGTGTTCGCGGGTAACGGTTCCGATGAAGTGCTCGCGCACGTGTTCCAGGCGCTGTTGAAGCACGACAAGCCCATCCGTTTCCCCGATGTCACCTACAGCTTCTATCCGGTCTACGCTCAGTTGTACGGCGTGGCGTTCGAGGCGATCCCGCTGAATGCGGAGTTCGGCATCGATATCGACGACTATCGGGCGGACGGTGGTGCCGTGCTCTTTCCGAATCCGAACGCGCCGACGGGTCGCGCGTTGTCGCTCGCCGAGATCGAAGCGTTGCTGAAGGCGAATCCCGATTCACCGGTCGTGATCGATGAAGCGTATGTCGATTTCGGTGCGGAATCGGCGGTGAAGCTGATCGATACGTATCCGAATCTGCTCGTCGTGCAGACGTTGTCGAAAGCGCGCTCGCTCGCGGGAATGCGCGTGGGTTTCGCATTCGGCAATGCCGCGCTGATCGAGGCACTTACCCGCGTGAAGGACAGCTTCAACTCGTATCCGCTCGATCGGCTGGCGCAAGCGGCGGGGATCGCAGCTTATGAAGACGACGCGTGGTTCCGCGAAAGCTGCGCGAAGGTGATCGCAAGTCGCGATCGTCTGACGAGCGAGTTGCAGATTTTAGGTTTCGAAGTCGTGCCGTCGGCGGCGAATTTCGTGTTCGCGCGTCATCCAGCGCACGACGCAGCGACGCTCTCCGCATCGCTGAGAGAGAGGGAGATTTTTGTACGGCACTTCAAGTTGCCGCGCATCGACCAGCATTTGCGCATTTCCATCGGCACTGATGCCGAATGTGATGCGCTCATCGGCGCTTTACGTGGACTGATCGTCAGCTAAAAGAGGCTTATTGGCTCTTGGCAGCCATCAGCGCGTGATACTTCTGCATCAACTGATCCGGAGACTCGACATGCGCCGGATCGCGCGGAATACATTCGACCGGGCACACCTGCTGGCATTGCGGCTCGTCGAAATGGCCGACGCATTCGGTGCACTTCTTCGGGTCGATGACATAGATGTCGGTGCCCATCGAAATGGCGTCGTTAGGGCACTCGGGCTCGCAGACGTCGCAGTTGATGCACTCGTCGGTGATGATCAAAGACATGCTTTACTCTCAATAAGCGACACCAAGCCCGCTATGTGAACAACGGTCCCGCGCTCAAGGCGCAGCGGTGTCCCGCGCGATCGGGCCGACCTTGTCGATGAGGCGCTTTTCGACCGACGGAAATACGAACTTGCTGACATCGCCGCCCAATTGCGCGATTTCACGCACGATCGTGCCCGAAATGAATTGATACTGATCAGACGGCGTCATGAACATTGTTTCCACGTCGGGCAGCAAATAACGGTTCATTCCCGCCATCTGAAACTCGTACTCGAAATCGGAGACGGCCCGCAAGCCGCGCACGATCACGCGCGCGTTGTTCTTCCTCACGAAATCCTTCAATAGCCCTTTGAAGCTCATCACCTGCACGTTCGGATAGTGTCCGAGCACGTCGTGGGCGATGTCGAGGCGCTCCTGAAGATCGAAAAACGGCTTTTTGGCGCGGCTGTCGGCGACACCTACGACCAGCGTATCGAAGATGCTCGACGCGCGCCGCACGAGGTCTTCATGTCCGCGCGTCAGCGGGTCGAACGTTCCCGGGTACACGGCGACTACCATGGGGCTTCTCCTCTTATGGTGACATTGGGCCGCCCGGCCGCATCGGCTAGCGCAGCCCGGCGGGTCGCCCGGTCAAGAGCCCGGTGCGTTATTTTTGGAACGCGCATTATTCCTCATTTTCGCGCCGCAGCAAATGATAGCGGACCGTGCCCGCCTTGCCTTCCCGGACGATCCGCCAGCCTTCGAGCGCTGCGTACGCGGCGACCTCGAGCGCCTCGCCGGATTCGACGTAAAGCGCGCCGCCGGGCGTGACAAGCGGCGCCGCGAGCGCGATCGCGCGTTCGAGCATCGGCTGGTCGGCGAACGGCGGATCGAGGAAGACGACGTCGAACGAATTCGGTGTGAGACTCGCGGCGAGCCGCAACGCGTCCGCTTCGACGATTTCGATGTTCTTCGCCGCGAGTCGCGTCTGGTTCGCCTTCAATTGCGCGACCGCGCGGCCGCTGCGTTCGACCATCAGCACCCGTTCCGCCCCGCGCGATGCCGCCTCGAAGCCGAGCGCCCCGCTGCCAGCGAACAGATCGAGACAGCGCTGGCCGTCCAGTTCCTGGCCGAGCCAGTTGAAGAGCGTTTCGCGCACGCGATCAGGCGTCGGGCGCAGGCCGTCGAGATCGAGCACGGGCAGCGGCGTGCGCTTCCAGTCGCCGCCGATGATGCGGATCGAATGCGGCTTGCCGCCGCGCGAAGGCGTCGGCTCGCGGACTTTGGCGGGCTCGCGGACCTTGGGCGATTCGCGGCCGGGCCGGGCTGACAAAAGCGAACGTGTGATGGACGAACGGGACATGTGAGAGCGATTAGGGATGCGCGAGGGCGCCGGACGCCAACGCGAAAAGATGAAAGCCAACGTTACCACAGGCGTGCGCCTTGCCACCAACGGGCAGCGACCGCCATAGGCATCGCCTGATAAAATACGCGCCTTCCGCGCTTTCGCTCGCTGCCCGGCTGTCCCGACGCCGGGAATGCGGCAGTATCCGAAGAACGCGCGCATCACCCACCAGTGCAGACCATGTTCAGCTTCTTCAAACGATTCAAGAAACCGACCGAAGGCGATACGCCGGCTGAAGTTCAGGCGGAAGAAGCCGCCGAAGTCGACGCGCCGGACGAGCCGCTGCGCCACGCGACGACGCCCGTCACGCCCGCGCAGCCGGTCGAGCCGCCTGTCGCTCCGGTTGAAGCGACGTCGCCCGCGCCCGAGCAAAAGACCGCCGAACCGCAGCCTTACTGGCAAGGCCGCACGCCGTCGCAATGGAAGCGCGAGCCGCTCGCCGAAGAGCTGAACGAAGTGATCCCGCCGCCCGCGCCGGACGCGAGCGCCAAAAAATCGTGGATTTCGCGGCTGAAGCACGGTTTGTCGAAGACGAGTACGAGTCTGACCGGCATTTTCGTCGGCGCGAAGATCGACGAGGATCTTTACGAGGAGCTCGAAACGGCCCTTCTGATGTCCGACGCGGGCGTCGATGCCACCGAATTCCTGCTCGAAGCTCTGCGCGAAAAGGTGCGCACCGAGCGTCTAAGCGATGCGATGCAGGTCAAGAACGCGCTGCGCGACCTGCTCGTCGAGTTGCTGGAGCCGCTCGAAAAGTCGCTGATGCTCGGCCGCGCGCAGCCGCTCGTCATGATGATCACGGGCGTGAACGGCGCGGGCAAGACGACCAGCATCGGCAAGCTCGCAAAGCATCTGCAGCGGTTCGACCAGTCGGTGCTGCTCGCCGCCGGCGACACGTTCCGCGCCGCCGCGCGCGAGCAACTCACCGTCTGGGGCGAGCGCAACAACGTGACAGTGATGTCGCAGGAAAGCGGCGACGCGGCTGCCGTGATCTTCGATGCCGTCGGCGCGGCGCGCGCGCGCAAGATCGACGTGATGATGGCCGACACCGCCGGCCGCCTGCCGACGCAGTTGCACCTGATGGAAGAGCTGCGCAAGGTGCGCCGCGTGATCGCGAAGGCGATGCCGGATGCGCCGCACGAAGTCCTGCTCGTGATCGACGCCAATACGGGGCAGAACGCGCTCGCGCAGGTCAAAGCGTTCGACGACGCGCTCGGCCTCACCGGGTTGATCGTGACGAAGCTCGACGGCACGGCGAAGGGCGGCATTCTTGCGGCGATCGCGCGTCAGCGGCCGATTCCGGTGTATTTCATCGGCGTCGGCGAGAAGGTGGAGGACTTGCAGCCGTTCAGCGCTGCGGAATTCGCCGACGCGCTGCTTGGCTGAGGACTGATTGCCATCGCAAAAAAGGCGTCCCGCGGGACGCCTTTTTTGCTTTGCTGAAGCCGCAACGCTCAGTGCGAAAACACCAGCGCCGCCGCGATCCACCACATCACGCAGCCGACGATCACATCCAGCACGCGCCACGCAATATCCTTTTCGAACCACGGCTGCAGCAGACGCGCGCCGTAGCCGAGCGTCGTGAACCACACGATCGACGCGCACATCGCCCCCGCCGCGAACCACGCGTTGCGCGGCCATCCATAACGCGCGCCGATGCCGCCGAGCAGCACGACAGTATCGAGATAAACGTGTGGATTGAGCAGCGACAGCGCAAGCACCGTCGATGCCGCGCCGATCGCCGTCTGCGTTTCGCCGTCGGAGGCGTCGAGGTGGCCGGGACCGCGCCACGCCGCGAGAAACGCCCGCGCGCCGTACAGGAACACGAAAATCGCGCCGGCCCATCGGATCACGTCGAGCAGGAACGGCGCCCGCGAAATCAGCGCGCCCATCCCGCCGATGCCGAGGCCGATCAAAAGCACGTCGATCGACGCGCAGATCGCGACGACCAGCCCGACGTACCTGCGCTTCAATCCCTGCTTCAACACAAACGCGTTTTGCGCGCCGATCGCGATGATCAGACTGGCGCCGAGCCCGGCGCCGGACAGAAAACTCGATAGATAGGGAAACGTCATTCAGCGTCGGGTTGTTGCGCGGGCGCGGCGCGTTGGAAGGCATCGATCTCGCCGGCGTGATCGGCGATGCGCTCGATCGTCGGGAAGCGGCTCATGTCGATCTTGAAACGCCGCGCGTTGAAAACCTGCGGCACGAGGCAGAGATCGGCGACGGTCGGGGCATCGCCGAAACAAAGCGCGCCGACGCGCCGGTCGGACGCAAGTCGCTTTTCCAGCGACTCGAAGCCCGCCTCGACCCAGTGCGCGTACCAGGCGTCCTTGACGTCGTCGGGCGTTTTCACTTGATGCTTCAGGTACTTGAGCACGCGCAGGTTGTCGAGTGGATGGATTTCACACGCCACCTGCAGTGCGATCGAGCGCACGAACGCGCGATCGACCGGTGCGCGCGGCAGGAGCGGCGGCTCGGGATGCGTTTCCTCCAGATATTCGATGATCGCAAGCGATTGGTTGAGAACGTCGTCGCCGTCTATCAGCGTCGGGACGATGCCGTCCGGATTCAGCTCGCGATATTCCGGCTTGAGTTGCTGGCCGCCGTCACGCAGCAGGTGAACGGGCGCGTACTCGTAGTCGAGCCCTTTCAGGTTCAGCGCGATGCGCACGCGGTATGCGGCGGAACTGCGGAAATAGCTGTACAGCTTCAATTTTTGTCTCCCTGTCGGCGAGGGTTAGCGCTGTCGGCCGGAGTTTGCGCTTTGGCGCTTGCTCCGGCCCCATGCGCTTACTCTGGTCCCATGCAAAGTAGTTGCGCCGTTCTTCGCGAAGCTCACACCACCCGCACCGCAAACTCCCCGATCCCATCCACGCCGCCCTTCATCAAATCGCCCTTAACAACCGCGCCGACGCCTTCCGGCGTGCCGGTGAAAATCAAATCACCTGGGAAAAGCTCGAAAAGCGTCGACAGATAAGCGATCGTCTCGCCCACCGACCAGATCAGTTGCGAAACATCCGAGCGCTGCTTTTCCTCACCATTGACCGTCAGCCAGATCGCGCTCTTTTCGAGATGCCCGATCTTCGCCACCGGATGAATCGGCCCGAGCGGCGCGGAATGGTCGAAGCCCTTCGCGGTATCCCACGGACGGCCGAGTTTTTTCGCTTCAGCCTGGAGATCGCGGCGCGTCATGTCCAGACCGAGTGCGTAGCCGTACACGTAGTCGAGCGCCTTGTCGGCGGGAATGTCGCGGCCCTGCTTGCCGATCGCCGCGACCAGTTCCATCTCGAAATGCACGTTCTTCGATTGCGTCGGGTATTCGAACTCACCAGTCGCGCCCGGTGCGACGTATAGAACCGCATCGGCGGGCTTGCTGAAGAAGAACGGCGGTTCGCGGTCGGGATCGTGGCCCATTTCGCGCGCGTGCGCTTCGTAGTTGCGGCCGACGCAGTAGATGCGGCGCACCGGAAACCGCTCATCCGACCCGACGACGGGCACCGCAACCACCGGTGCCGGAGTGACAACGTAACTCATCCCGCTCTCCTTTCATGATTGGTCGTGCGGCCCGCGTGACCAAGCGAAGCCGGCAAGGCAAAGAGTGTAACTTGGCCGCGCCGCGCTTGCGTGGCGGGCGTCTGCGGCCGATATCACCGTAAGCGGAATGCAAAGCAGCCGGCCGCGACTTGCCAGCGCTCTGCAAATGCGATACTCAATACAATCCCTTATCGCAAAAAAGCATGGACGCACGCCGCGCGTGCCAACTCAACTGATGACCGACTCCGTTGCCCCAGCCTTCCCCTGCGCGCGCTACATCAAGGAAATCGGCCGCGGCCCGAACGGCGCCCGCGCCCTGAGCCGCGACGACACCTACGCGCTCTACGAAGCGATGCTCGACGCCCGCGTCTCCGACCTCGAACTCGGCGCGGTGCTCCTCGCGTATCGCGTGAAGGGCGAGACCGCCGCCGAACTCGCCGCGATGCTTGCCGCCGCGCACGCATCGTTCGAGCCGCTGCACATCCAGAACGGCCGCGACCACGCGCGACCGGTATCGGTCCCGAGCTACAACGGCGCGCGCAAGCAGCCGAACCTCACGCCGCTCCTGTCGATGCTGCTCGCCCGCGAAGGCGTGCCGGTGCTGGTGCACGGCGTCCTCGACGATCCGGGCCGCGTGACGAGCGCCGAGATTTTCGCTGAACTGGGAATCGAGCACGCCGCGTCGCACGATGAAATCGAGGACAGCCTCGCATCGCGCCGGCTGGCGTTCGCGCCGATCGCGTCGCTTGCGCCGAAGCTCGCGCGGCTCCTGTCGCTGCGCCGGATCATGGGCGTGCGCAATTCGACGCATACGCTTGTCAAGATTCTCCAGCCGTTTGCGCAGCCGGGCCTGCGGATCGTGAACTACACGCATCCGCAGTATCGCGACAGCCTGACGGGCCTCTTCATCGACCACCCCGATGCCGCGACCGGCGGCGCCCTGCTTGCGCGCGGCACCGAAGGCGAGGCGGTCGCGGATACGCGTCGGCAAGTGCAGGTCGACTGGTTCCACGACGGGCATTCGGAGACGCTGCTGTCTGCGGAACGCTCGTCCGCCGATGCGCCCGCCGCCGCGCTGCCCGAATCGCTCGATGCGGCGACCACCGCGCGCTGGATCGAAACCGTGCTGCGCGGCGAGGTGCCCGTGCCGCCGGCGGTCGCGCGGCAGGTGGAGCTGATCACCGATGTGGTGCGCAGGCCCTCATAAACCAGAAAGCTCCGATTGCACCCGTCGGTTGACAGTTCAGCCGGCGCTGACATACAGTAGCCCCATGTGCTTCACCCAATTCTCCTCCCTCCGAATTATTTCGGGCCGCCTAGCGCGGCCCCTATCGCTACGTCTAGCGTAAATCGCCAGGCGTAGCGCTGCGCGTTCGTCTCTTCAACGCGCGGTCCTCCCAGCAGTTCCCGTAGTTCTCTCTTTTCACCACCTGTAGTCGTCAGCTTTTCGTTCGCGCATCCCGCGATACGGAAACGCGAGGGTCACATGCACGCTGCTTCGCGCACGTTCACGCTGGTCGCAGGCGTCACCATCGCCGTGATGCAACGTGACCGCGCGCGCGGACAAGCCTCTCAGCGCGCATCGGGCAGCAGCCGGCCAGCCGCCGGCTTCGGCCTCTCTCGCAGGCGCTACGCAACCGCCGATAAACGAGGTCGACGATCATGATGCCCAACCCCTCCGAGAAATACCGTCCGTTTCCGCAAGTCCGCCTCACCGGCCGCCGCTGGCCGACGCGCACGATCGAAAAAGCGCCGATCTGGATGAGCACCGACCTGCGCGACGGCAACCAGTCGCTGATCGAGCCGATGAGCATCGCGGCGAAGCTCGAATTCTTCGAGATGCTGGTGGCGACGGGTTTCAAGGAGATCGAGGTGGGCTTCCCGTCGGCATCGCAGACGGATTTCGACTTCGTACGCAAGTTGATCGTCGAAAAGCGCATTCCCGACGACGTGACCATCGAAGTGCTCGTGCAGTCGCGCCGCGAACTGATCGAGCGGACCTTCGAGGCCGTGGAAGGGGCGTCGAAGGTGATCGTGCACTTGTACAACGCGATCGCGCCCTCGTTCCGGCGCATCGTGTTCAACCAGTCGAAGGATGAGGTGAAGGCGCTGGCCGTCGAGGGCACGCGGATCATCAAGGAATGCGCGGCCGCGCGGCCCGCCACGCACTGGACCTATCAGTACTCGCCGGAGACGTTCAGCATGACCGAGCTCTCCTTCGCGCGCGAAGTCTGCGACGCCGTTGCGCAAATGTGGCGCCCGACGCCCGAGCACAAGATGATCGTGAACCTGCCCGCGACCGTCGAAGCCGCGATGCCGAACGTGTTCGCCGATCAGGTCGAGTGGATGGACCGCAACATGGGCTATCGCGACAGCATCGTGCTGTCGGTGCATCCGCATAACGATCGCGGCACGGCGGTCGCGGCGGCGGAACTCGCGCTGCTCGCGGGGGCGGATCGCGTCGAGGGGTGTCTCTTCGGCAACGGCGAGCGCACCGGCAACGTCGATCTCGTGACGCTCGCGATGAATCTCTACACGCAGGGCATCGACCCGGGCCTCGATTTCTCGGACATCGACGGCGTGCGGCGCGTCGTCGAGCGTTGCAACCAGATTCCCGTGCATCCGCGCCATCCGTACGCGGGCGATCTCGTGTTCACGGCGTTTTCGGGTTCGCATCAGGATGCGATCAGGAAGGGCTTCGCGCAACGCCAGCCGGGCACGGTGTGGGACGTGCCCTATTTGCCAATCGATCCCGCCGATCTCGGCCGCAGCTACGACGCCGTGATCCGCGTGAACAGCCAGTCGGGTAAAGGCGGCGCAACGTTCCTGCTCGAGCGCGGATTGGGTTTCACGCCGCCGCGGCGCGTGCAGATCGAGTTCAGCCACGCGGTGCAGGCGGTCGCGGATCAATCGGGCGAGGAAGTTTCCGGCGACGCCGTCTGCGCGCTGTTCCGGCGCGAATATTTCGATGTCGCGGGGCCGGTGTCGCGCGTGAACGCGACGACGCTGCGTGTCCAAGGGCGGAGTGTCGCGATGCCGGCGGCGTCGGGTGCGGCTTCGGGCGATGCGTACGCGGAGGCAGTCGCCGCGGCGCTGGGGGTGGCGGCGCAAGTGTCGTCGTTCGAGACGGCCAATACCGCGAATGGCGAGACGGCGGTGTTCGTCGGGTGTCGCGTCGGCGAGCAGGCCGTGCGTTACGGCGTCGCGGTGAATACGAACGCGGCACTGGCGGTCGTCGATGCGGTAGTCAGCGCGGTGAATCGTGCGCAATGGGCGGAAGTCGTGCAGGTGGAGAGCGAAGCGGTCGCGGCTTGAGGCGCGCTGTGGCGGGGAGCGCAGCAATCGCGGCTTGAACAGCAATCGGTCGGGACCTTGCCGCACATGGCCTGCAATAAAAAAAGCGCCTCGCCGCAGAATGCGGCGAGGCGCTTTTGCGTCGTCGCAAGAACTCACTCTAGCGCCACGCGCGTCGCCTGGAGCGCGAGCAATTGCCACTGCCCGTCGGTATGAACATGCACCGCCGTGTACGCGATCGGAAACAGCAACGCGCCGTTTTTCGATTCCATTTCGATCAGCGCGCGTCCCGACACGAGACACGTATCGCGTCCGGCGGGCATCACGTCCTGCGACTGGATTTCGATCTGGCGATACCGTCGCCGCCCGGCGGTGATCGCATCGATGAACTGGCGTTTCGTCTCGCGCTTGCCGTTCGTGTGCACGTAACTGACGTTCTCGGCCAGCAACGCGTCCAGCAGGGCACCGTCGCCGTCCACCATCGCCCGGAAGCGGTCGCGCTCGAGGCCGCGGATCGCCTCAATAGTATTTGCCGGCATCTGTCGATTCCTCTTGCACCGAGGAACCGATGCACGCGTTCCCCGTCAGAAGTTGTATTCCAGATATAGCTGGCTGAAATTTATACCAGGATTCGGCTCTTTGATACCGCCGTTCGACAAATGCTGAAAGCGGAGGCCGGCCTGATAGTTCTGATGCGTTCCAAAGATCGCACCCACGCCGACCATGTCGGCAAACTGGAACGCGCTGCCGACGGAGAAGGTATCGGTGATGCGCGTGTGCGAAAGCAGCCGTATTCCGACACCCGCCTCGATGAACGGCCGGATCGTGCCGGAACTCCTGATGAAGCGGATGACCGGCGTGATCCCGACCTCGAAGATGTTCGGATGGACGGCGGCGTCGTCGGTCGAACGCCAGTAGGAGACGTGCGCTTCGCCGACCACGGTGAAGTGGAAGCCGCCGATTTCCCACCAGGTCCAATTGGGATCCCACGCGACGCCGAGATCGGCTTTCTTGATGTCGTGATCCGCAACGCCGCCGGCGACTTGCACGCCGAACTGGTCGGCGCTCGCGACGGCCGGAGCGCACGCCCAAGCCGCAAAGACGGCGCATTGCACGAATTGATTTAGCCAGGCGCTTTTTTTCTTTTGCACGAACACCCCGACACTAGTTTTGATCCCGACCGCTCGGACGGCCACCGCGGTATTTTAGAGATGGCCGCGAAATCTTGCTTGGATCGTGTCCGGTTTCCTCGAAAAGAAGAATTAAGTTTCGAGGACGGATCGAAACGAGGTAATTCATGCGAATTAACAGGAAATCGCACGGGCGTCCACGGTAAAAATGACTGTTTAATTATCTGTAATATGTCTCCTATCAGCCGCTGATTTTCGATAGCTTTTGTGGGAACTCCCACACAGGACGGCGCTCTAATTCTTAGCACTCAATGGACTGGAGTGCTAATATCGTGGTGACTCGATGCGCTGTTGCACCGGGTTTTTTGTTGATAAGGAGCTTATGAGCGTGACCAATGCGATGACCCTTCCGAATGTTGTGCGCCCGGCGCCGGCCAAGGCTTCGGCAGGCGCGCTGACGTACGCACAGTCGTCCATGCTGACCGGCCAGATCGGCAACATCGACGCCTATATTTCGGCTGTGAACCGGATTCCGATGCTGTCGCAGTCGGAGGAACGTCAGTACGCCACCGAATTCCGCGAGCACGGCAACCTCGACGCCGCGCGCCAGCTCGTGCTGTCGCACCTGCGGCTCGTCGTGTCCATCGCCCGCAATTATCTGGGCTACGGCTTGCCGCACGCCGACCTGATCCAGGAAGGCAACATTGGCTTGATGAAGGCGGTGAAGCGCTTCGACCCCGCGCAGAACGTGCGCCTCGTGTCGTATGCGATGCACTGGATCAAGGCGGAGATTCACGAATACATCCTGCGCAACTGGCGCACGGTGAAGGTGGCGACCACGAAGGCGCAGCGCAAGCTGTTCTTCAACCTGCGCAGCCACAAGACCGGTCTCGGCGCGTTCACGCCGGGCGAGATCGAAGGTCTCGCGAAAGAGCTGAACGTGAAGCGCGAGGAAGTCGCCGAGATGGAAACGCGTTTGTCGGGCGGCGATATCGCGCTCGAAGGTCAGGTCGAGGACGGCGAGGAAGCGTTTGCGCCGATCGCGTATCTGGCCGACTCGCACAACGAGCCGACCAACGTGATCGCCTCGCGCCAGTTCGACAAGCTGCAAAGCGACGGTTTGTCGAGCGCGCTCGAATCGCTCGACGAACGCAGCCGCCGCATCATCCAGGCGCGCTGGCTCGAAGTGCAGGACGACGGCTCGGGCGGCAAGACGCTGCATGAACTCGCCGACGAGTTCGGCGTGTCGGCGGAGCGCATTCGCCAGATCGAAGCGAGCGCGATGAAGAAGATGCGCTCGGCGTTGCACGAATACGCGTAAGCGTTGAATCAGGCAGTCGAAGCCCGCCGTTGCAAGACGGCGGGCTTTTTTTCGCTTCTACGCGTCGTCAGCATTGGAACTGCGTTTCCTCGACCATACCGGCTGAAATCCGATGCGCGGTCGATGAATTAGCGTATTCATCGCCTGAAGGCGAAAACGGCGCCCGAAGGCGCCGTTTCTCATGCTGAACCAGCGATCAAGCCGGCAAAGGCGCCGCCCCGCCGCCGTTCGACGACAACCGCGCACCCAACTGACGCGCATAGCGCTCCGCCGCCGAGCCCACGACGATGTGGAACGTATCCGCCGATACCCACGCCACGTCGAGCGACGACAGCCGCTGGCGATCCACCGCCGATGGATCGCGCACGACGACACGCAGGCGCGTCGCGGCTATCGCATCAAGCGAGGCGACGTTCGTCGCGCCGCCGAACACCGCGAGCCAGCGAAGCGGGTCCGGATCGAGCGGGCCTTGCTCGCTGGCGCCAACCGCTGCCGCAGCAGCCGGAGCCACAGCAGGAGCCGCAGCCGCCACTGCGCCACGCGCCGGCGAATGCTCGATTTCCGTGCGGATTTCGTCAGCGATCAGGTCCGCTTCCGGTCCGATGATCACCTGCACGGTCGTCGTGCCGCGCTTCAGCACGCCGCGCGCACCGGCCGTCTTCAGTTGCGCTTCCGACACTTTCTCCGTATCCACCACCGACAGACGCAGACGCGTCGTGCAGGCATCGACGAGCGTCAGATTCGACGCGCCGCCCAGCGCCGCGATATAACGCGACGCGCGCGATTTCGCCAGTCCCGGCACCGGCGCAACGCCACCATCCGTGCTTTCAGACGTCGATTCGGCTTGCGTATCGGCGGTTTCGGGTTCGCGGCCCGGCGTCGCCATGTTGAACTTGCGGATGAAGAAGCGGAACAGGCCGTAATAGATGAACCCGTAGACGATGCCGATCGGAATCGCCATCCAGCCGCGCGTCGAGAGACCGTAGTTCAGGACGTAGTCGATCGCGCCCGCCGAGAACGTGAAGCCCAGGTGAACGCCGAGCAGCGAGCAGATCGCGAGCGCAAGGCCCGTCAAGAGCGCGTGGATCGCATACAGAATCGGCGCGAGGAACATGAACGTGTATTCGATCGGCTCTGTCACGCCGGTCAGGAACGAGGTCAGCGCCATCGAGAACAGCAGGCCGCCCACGATCGCACGACGATGCTTCGGCGCCTCATGGAACATCGCCAGACACGCTGCGGGCAGGCCGAACATCATGATCGGGAAGAAGCCGGTCATGAAGCCACCCGCGGTCGGATCGCCTGCGAAGAAGCGGTGCAGGTCGCCTGTGACCGCCGCGCCGCCCGGCGGCGTGAACGTGCCGAACACGAACCACGCGAGCGAGTTGATGATGTGATGCAGGCCCGTGACCAGCAGGATCCGGTTCAGCACGCCGAACACGAACGTTCCGAGTGCGCCCGCCGTGGTCAGCCAGAGACCGGCCGCATCGATTGCGTGCTGCACCGGCTGCCAGATGTAGCCGAACACGATCCCGAGCACGAGACACGCCACGCCCGTGACAATCGGCACGAAGCGTTTCCCTCCGAAGAACGCGAGGTATTCGGGGAGCTTGATGTCCTTGTACCGGTTATAGAGATACCCGGCGACGCCACCCGCGACGATCCCCGAGAGCACGCCCATGTTCAGCTTCGGGTCGATGTCCTTCATCACCGCGATTTCGATCAGATAGCCGATCGCGCCTGCGAGACCCGCCGTGCCGTTGTTGTCCTTCGCGAAACCCACCGCCACGCCGATCGCGAACAGGAGCGGCAGGTTCGTGAAGATCGCGTCGCCGGCGTCGGCGATCATCTTGATGTTGAAAACGTCCGGCTGGCCTAGCCGCAACAGCAGCCCGGCCACGGGTAAAACTGCAATCGGCAGCATCAGCGCGCGGCCTAGGCGCTGCATTTTTGCAAACGGGTTAGCGTCCATCGGGTTCTCCAATAAATATGTAGGTCTTGTCGTTGCTGGGGTTATATAAGGCCGCGAAGGGCCGGCGCCGGACGGACGATTAGTCCAGCGGCCAGATTTCGCGGCTTGCTGCTCTCACTGCCTGAGCCGATTCGAGCGCGAGGGCATCCTCGGCGCGCTGACGGCAAAGCTGGTAATCGAGATTGCGCACGCGCGCCTTGATGCCGGGCACCGACACCGGATCGACCGACAACTCCGTCACGCCGAGGCCGACCAACAGCGGCACCGCGACCGGATCGCCGCCGAGCGCACCGCACACGCCGACCCACTTGCCGTGCTTCTCCGCGCCCTGGACCGCGGCCTTGATGAGGCGCAGCACGGCCGGGTGCAGGCCGTCGGCCTGGGCGGCGAGATCGGGCTGGCAGCGGTCCATCGCGAGCGTGTACTGCGTGAGATCGTTGGTGCCGATGGAGAGGAAATCGGCGTGCTGCGCCAGTTGGTCCGCGAGCAGCGCCGCCGACGGCACCTCGATCATCACGCCCACTTCGATCGCGTCCGTCCGGCCGATTTCGCGCGCCAGTTCGTCGATACGTTTTCTGAGACGCACGAGTTCGCCCGAATCCGTGACCATCGGCAGTAGGATGCGCACCGTGCCGAACGGCTGCACGGCGATCAGGCCGCGCAACTGGTCGTCGAGGAGATCGGGGCGCACTTGCGCCAGGCGGATGCCGCGCAGGCCGAGCGCCGGGTTGGTTTCCGGCGGCAGCGTCAGGTAATCGACTTCCTTGTCCGCGCCCACGTCGAGCGTGCGGATGATCGCCGTGCGGCCCTGCAGCGCATCGACGATGCCCTGGTAGCTGTCCTTGTGCTCGTCCTTCGTCGGCGCCGACGCGCGGTGAATGAAGAGCAACTCCGTCCTCAGCAAGCCGATCGAATCGGCCCCGTTTTCGACGGCGGTCCGCGCGTCGTCGAGCGTCGCGATGTTCGCCGCGACTTCGATCGCGCGGCCGTCGCTGGTGGTCGCCGCTTGCTGCGACGTGCGGCGGTTCGCTTCCCGCACGCCTGCGAGACGCTGGCGTTCGAGCCGCGCGCGTTCGACATCGAGCGCGGTCGGCGCGTGTTCGAGCCGTCCCGCCGATGCATCGACCACCACTTGCGTGCCTTCGGGCACGGCATGCAACGCATCACCGACGGCGACGAGCGCCGGAATGCCGATCTGGCGCGCGATGATCGCCGCGTGCGACGTCGCGCCGCCGCGCGCCATTACAAGCGCGGTGACGCGCGTGCGGTCGAGCGACGAGAGATCGGACGGCGTGAATTCGTCGGCGGCGAGGACGGCTTCGTCCGGCAGTTCGCGCGCCGACGTGTTCTTGTAGCCGAGCGCGCGCAGCACGCGCTTTTCGATGTCGCGCAAGTCGGCGGCGCGTTCGGCGAGCAGCGCGTCCTCGATTTTCGACAGCAGCGCGATCTGCGCGCGGATCGCCTCGCGCCACGCGAAACCGGCGCTCTTGCCGAGGCTGATCAGGTCGCGGGCGGCATCGACGAGCGTCGGGTCTTCCAGCAGCACGCGATGCACCGCGAAAATCCCCGCCTCGCCGACCGCGCCACGTTGCGACGCGGTGCGCACGGTTTCGTCGAGTTCGGCATCGACAGCGGCGATCGCGCGGTCGAGCGCATGGCTTTCCGCCGCCGACGAACCGCTCGCCTGCTCAGGCGGCGTGATCTCTTGGTCGTCCCAGCGCACGAGCGTGCCGACCGCGATGCCGGGCGACGCGCACACGCCGGCGAGCGTGTTCGGGTCGAGCGGCTGGCCGGACGGCGGCGTCGCGGGAACCGGCGCGGGCGATTTGGCGCGCGCCGGCGTCTCTTCGACTTCGCCGTGCGCCGCGCGCAGCAATTCGTTCGCGACGGCCTCGACCGCTTGCGACGCCTGCGCGCCGATGCCGAGCAATTCGATCGTCGCGCCCTCGCCCGCGCCGAGGCTGAGCAAACCGACGACGCTTTCGATCGGCGCCTTGCGGCCTTCGAAACGCACCTCCACCTTGGCGTCGAAGCCACGCGCCGCTTCGCGGGCGCGCGCCGCCGGCCGCGCGTGGAGCCCGCCCGCGTGGGCGAGCGTCACGTTGCGGCGGGCTTCATCGGTGAAATTGGCGTCGCTGCGGGCGGCGTCGGCTTTTGCGCCGTCCTTCGCGCGCAGCACGAGCAGGCGACCTTCGCCCGCTTTCAGCACGCCGCGCCCTGCCCGCTCGACGACCTCGAACGCGTCGCTGTTCGCCACCGCGATCACCGAGACGAGGCTCGGCGCGTGGCGCGCGACGAAATCCGCGTCGAATTCGATCAGCGCCTGGCCGGCGCGTACCGTCGCGCCCTGTTCGATCTTCGGCGTGAAGCCCTTGCCGCCCAGCTCGACGGTGTCGATGCCGATATGCAGGAGGATTTCCGCGCCCTCGGCCGTGCGCAGCGTGACGGCGTGATTGGTGCGCGCGAGGTGCGTGATCGTGCCGTCGCACGGCGCGACGAGCACGCCATCGAGCGGATCGATGCCGATGCCGTCGCCGAACATGCCTTCGGCGAACACGGGATCGGGCACGTCGGCGAGCGGCACCACGGGACCGGTGAACGGCGCGAGCAGGACGAAGCTGCTGGCGGATTGGCTGGAATGATTCAACTGGGACTCCTCGGCACGGCGCATCGGGTGACTCGCTCAGTGAGTTTCGGTGACTTTGTTCAGGTGGCGCGGCGCGTCGGGATTGCGCCCGCGCGCGGCGGCCAGACCCGCGGCCATCACGTAGAAGGAAAGAATGGCGGCGATCGGATCGAGCGCCGGGTGGTCGGTGGTGGCAAGCGGAAGGTCGGCTTCGTCGACGTCGTCGGGCGCGGCGAGCAGCACGCGCGCACCGCGAGCACGCATGTCGCGCGAAAGCTGGATCAGGCCTTCTTGCTCCGGTCCGCGCGGCGCGAACACGAGCAGCGGATAGTCGCGGTCGATGAGTTCCATCGGGCCGTGACGCACTTCGGCGCTCGAAAACGCCTCGGCCTGGATGCCCGAGGTTTCCTTCAGCTTCAACGCCGCTTCCTGCGCGATCGCGAGCCCAAGGCCGCGTCCGATCACGATCATGCGATCGACGCCCTTCAGTTCATCGACGGCTTTCGACCAGTCCAGCTCGCCCGCACGGCGCAGCGCGTCGGGCAGCGTCTTGAGCGCATTGAGCAGTTCGACGTCGCGCTGGACGTGCGCGATGACGATCGCCGACAGCGACAGCATCGCGATGTAGCTTTTTGTCGCAGCGACGCTGAGTTCGGCGCCGGCGAGCAGCGGCAGATGCCATTCGCAGGCATCGGCGAGGGGCGAATTCGGCGCGTTGACGGCGGCGACAGTGAATGCTCCCGCCTGGCGCAGCGCCTGCATCGTGCCGACGAGATCGGGGCTCTTGCCCGACTGCGAGAACGCGACGGCCAGTTGCCCGGCGACGCGCAACGGCGCCTGCTGGAGTGTCGCGACCGACATCGGCAGCGACGCGACCGGCACGCCGATGCGGCTCATCGTGAGGCTCGCGAAATAACTGGCGGCGTGATCGGAACTGCCACGCGCGACCGTCAGCGCGACGTGGCGCGGGACTTCGGCGAGCTTGACGGCGAGCGCCTCGATGGACGCGGTATCGGCGAGCTGGGCGGCGACCACATCGGCGGACGCCAGCGCCTCGTTAAGCATATTCGACAATCGATTCTCCTTCGACATAAGTGGCCGTCAGCGCGAGGTCGCGATCGATGACGACGAGATCGGCCCACGCGCCGCGCGCGATACGCCCGCGGTCTTCGAGTCCGAGGTAATCGGCCGCGAAACGCGACAGCCGGTTCGAGACGTCCGCCATCGGCAAGCCGAGCGAGACGAGGTTGCGCAGCGCCTGATCCATCGTGAGCGTGCTGCCGGCCAGCGTGCCGTCGGCGAGACGCACGCCGCCCATGCACTTCGTGACGTGCTGGCTGCCGAGGCGGTATTCGCCGTCGGGCATGCCGGACGCCGACGTGCTGTCGGTGACGACGTACAGATGCGGGATCGCGCGCAACGCCGCGCGAATCGCGCCCGGATGAACGTGCAGCAGGTCGGGGATCAGCTCCGCGTACTCGGCGTGCGCGAGCGCGGCGCCGACCATGCCGGGATCGCGGTGATGCAGCGGCGACATCGCGTTGAACAGATGCGTGAAGCCGCACGCGCCGTGCTTGAGCGCGGCGACGGCGTCGTCGTAGGTGCCGAGCGAGTGGCCCAGTTGCACGCGCACGCCGCGCGCCGCCATCTCCGCGATGATGTCGAGATGCCCGGCGATTTCCGGCGCGATCGTGACGACGCGGATCGGCGCGAGTGACAGGTACTTCAAGACTTCGTCCCGCACGGCGACGGCCGCGGCGTCCGGCTGCGCGCCGAGCTTGCCGGGATTGATGTACGGGCCTTCGAGATGCACGCCGAGCATGCGTGCGCCACCCGCCGCGCGGATTTTCGCCTGCTCGCCGAGGCCGGCTACGACGTTCATCAGTTCGTCGCGCGGCGCGGTCATCGTCGTGGCGAGGAGGCTCGTCGTGCCGTGCTGCGCGTGCAGGCGCGCGACGGTCTGCGCGGCGTCGCCGCCTTCCATGATGTCGCGCCCGCCGCCGCCGTGCACGTGCAGGTCGATGAAGCCCGGGAGGATGTACGGCGCATCGTTCATCGACGGATCGGCGCGCTCGCCTTCGAGCGCCGTCACGCGGCCGTTCTCGAAGCGGATCGAGCCGAGAATCCATCCGGCGGTGGTGAGTATGTTTCCTTTGAGCATGGAGTTCTCTGTGAAACGGGATGCATGGTGAGGCTGAAAACCGGTCGCGCCTTGCTGCGAGCAGGCTGACCAACTGCGTCCGGCGTCTTTGTCCTCTCGTTTTTCTTTGCTGGTGTTGCGCGCCTGTACCGGCGCTATCGATGAAGCTCCGCGACGAAGTCGTAGTAGTCGTCGCGGCAATAGGTGTCCGTCAGTTCGATCGCGCGCTGGTCCGACGAATAGCCGATACGCGTAATCACGAGCAGCGCGGCGCGCGGCGCGATGCCCATTAGCCGCGCGATCTCGGCGCCCGCGTTGACCGCGCGAAAGTGCTGCAGCGCGCGCACCACCGACGTGCCGCGTTCCTCCAGATAGCGATACAGCGACGCGCCGATCGCAAGCGGCTGCGGCACGACCGACGCCGGCAACGTGGAATGCTCGACGGCCATAACGATGCCGTCCGCACGGCGCAACCGTCGCAAACTCGCGACGCCCGCTCCCGGCGACAAACCCAGTTGCACCATTTCGTCACGGCTCGCGGTGCGCACTTCGCGCGCGAGCCAGACCGAATCGGGTTTGAAGCCGCGCTGCTCCATCTTCTTCGTGAAACCGGTGAGCCTCGAGAGCGGATCTTCGACGCGCGGCGTGATGAAACTGCCGGCGCCGCGCACCCGGCGAATCAGCCCTTGCTCGACGAGCAGCGCAATCGCGTTACGTGCCGTGATCCGCGATACGCCGACGCCCTCCGACAACGTCCGCTCCGACGGCAGCGCTTCACCCGCGGACCAGGCGCCTGCGTGAATGGCAGTGGCGAGACGGGCGGCGAGCTGCAAGTACAGCGGAGTGCTGTTTTGCGCGTCGGGGGCCAGTTCTCGCCAGCGTTCGTCCATCGGAATGCTCCGGTCTTTTTGCGTTAAGGCGAGCCCATTATATAACCAAAATAATACCAGTCAATTCTGTGATTTTTGATCTTTGCGACAGCGTTTTTCTTATATTTATCAATAATTTATAAGAAAGTCTTAGGTGCTGACTTACGTTGTTTGAGGATCAGGACTTACCCCAATCCGTAGCCCAGTCGATAGCGAGTGGTCCGCCTCAATCGCAACAATATGCAAATCGGTCGCCAAGACGCACGATCGTGCACTTCATGGGGCACAATGCATGGAGTTACTTAGGATCGGGAAATGAAAATCCCAGACCGATCAACGAGAGAACGAGGGAATGATGACTGGTCCAGATCTCATTCGGACGGCCGAAGCAATTCGGAACTTCAATCACTTCTACGCGCGCCACGCGGGTGGACTTCAGGAACGTATTCGCAGCAGCAAATTCTCGACGAACGAGGTGCGCCTGCTTCACGCGCTCGCGATCGGCGGCGCGCAGACATCGGCGACGGTCGCGCGTCAGCTTAATCTCGACACCGGCTATCTGAGCCGGCTGCTCACGCGCTTCGAAAGCCGCGGCTACATCACGCGGCGGGTCGACACCCGGGATTCGCGTCGGCACTTCATCATCCTGACGTCGGCAGGACGCGCCACGTTCGACGCCATCGATTCGAATGGAATCGGCGAGATGTCGGTGGCGCTGCGTGGCTTCACACGCTGCGAACGCGCGCAGCTCGCGTCATCGATGGCGGATATCGCGCGGCTGCTCTCGCCGCCCGTCGATTGCGCCCGGCTGCATGTGCGAGGCGCGCGGCGCGGCGACTTCGGGTGGATCGTCGAGCGTTGCGCGCAGCTCGATCCCGCCGATCACGCTCGATCTACTTACGAGGCGCATGCGGTCGAAATCGTCGCGCGGGTGTTCGGCATGGGTCAGGCCAGCGCGCCGCGCGCGTCGTGCTGGATCGCCGAACAGGAGAACGGGGCGCGGGTCGGGGCGGCGGTCGTCATCGCGGCGTCGGGCAGCGAGGCGCGCATCGAACTACTGTTCGTCGAGCCGGGGGCGCGGCGGCGCGGGCTCGGGCAAAGACTCGTCGATGCGTGCTCGGCGTTTGCGTCGGAAGCGGGATTCGAGCGGCTGACGTGCTGCATCGAGGAATCGCGGGCGGATCTGCATCGGCTCGCCGAGCAGACGTGCTTCGCCTTGCGTGAGCGCGTGGCGGCGGGAAGCGTGTGGCAGCGGTCGCTGGCCTCGCAATATGCTTGATGGCGCCTCGTGAATTTCCAACGGAAAAAAGCTGTTCCACGCGAGTTGGAACGGCTTTTGTCCTTGCAGGCTGAAACGTGTTAGTTGCGGGGGCCGGCTTCACGGAACGGCAGTCGAAGGAGCAGGCGGCGTTCAACCGTTAGCCGTCCGGCTGACTGCAGCCGCGCGGCGACGCGCTTAGAATCGGCGGGTTTCCACTTTAGAAGCGAACCACGCCATGTACGTCATCAACTTGCGCTACACCGGCGCGCTGGCCGAAATCGACGACGCGCTCGACGCGCATCGCCTCTTCCTCGAACGCCAGTTCGCGGCGGGCGTGTTCGTCATGGCGGGGCCGAAAGTGCCGCGCGAAGGCGGGATCATCGTGGCATCGGCGATCGAGCGCGACCGGCTCGACACGATCCTCGCCGAAGATCCGTTCGCGCAGCAAAAGCTCGCGCACTACGAGGTGATCGAGTTCAAGGCGATGCGGCTCGCGCCTGGCCTGAACCTGCCGACGCCGCGCGAAGCGTAAAAGCAGCGCCCGGCTTTACCGCGACATCATGTTCATGGACACGTTGTGCATCACCCAAACCGTCCCGACGATCAGGAACAGCGCGGCAAGCACGGTATAGCCGAACGCGATGAGATTCCAGCGCTGCTGCTTCGAAAAGTTCAGGTGAAGAAAGTACCCCAGATGCACGACGATCTGGACGAATGCCGGCGCGCCGAGCGCGAGCAGCGCGGTCTCAGTCGGCCGGACGCGGTTCATCGCGAGCCAGAAAGCCGCCGCGGTCAGAAGCACCGACAGCACTTAGCCGACGACATAACTGCGCAGCGTGCCATGTCCGTGATCGGCCGGGGACGAGTGCGTATGAGTCGTTTAGATCACGCTCGCGAGATAGACAAAGGTAAAGACGCCGATCCAGACGATATCGAGAAAGTGCCAGAAGAGGCTCAGGCACGTGAGCCGGCGAATTTCGCACTCCGACATCGCCGGATTGCAGATGATCTGCGCCGCGAGCACGGCCATCCAGACGAGCCCCATCGCGACGTGCAAGCCGTGCGTGCCGACGAGCGTAAAGAACGACGACAGGAACGCGCTGCGGTTCGGCCCAAAGCCTTCGTTCAGCAGATGCCCGAATTCGCGGAATTCGAGCCATAGAAAGCCGAGACCGAGCAGGAAGGTGACGGCGAGCCAGCCGAGCATCGCGCAGCCGAACGTGATGCTGCTCAGCAGCAGCACAGCGGTTCGCGGTGGCGTTAGGGATTGGCTTTGGGCAAAAGAGAGAAGAGTCTGCTGCAGGCTCAGTCGAGCAGCAGTTTCAGATCGTGAACCCACGTCTGGACGCCTTGCCCGTCGCGGGCGAAGAGGCGCAGCTTGCCTTGCGGATCGAAGACATAACTCGCGGCGGTATGGTCCATCGTGTAGTCGCCGGGAGTCTTGCCCGGTGCCTTCGCGTAGTACACGCGCAGTTCCTTCGAGAGCTTCGCGAGTTGCGCATCGTCGACGGGACGCAAGCCGATGAACGACGGATTGAACGCCGTGACGTACTGCGCGAGCAGTTCGGGTGTGTCGCGCGCGGGATCGACGGTGACCATCAGCACCTGCACGCGCTTGCCGTCGGGGCCGAGTTGCTGCACGGCTTGTGAGAGCTCGGCGAGCGTCGTCGGGCAGACGTCCGGACAGTGCGTGTAGCCGAAGAAAAGGACGACGGCGCGGCCCTTGAAATCGTCGAGCGTGCGGGTCTTGCCCGATGTATCCGGCAGCGAGAAGTTGCTGCCGAACTGCGTGTTGCCGGTGATGTCGAGGTTCTTGAACTCGGGCGCCTTGTTGCACCCGGCGACGAGCGCAACGAGCGCACCCCCCGCCAGCGCGACCGCGAGCCGCGCGAAAGTCCTGCGAGCGGGATTGATCATGCGCCGATCACCGTGCGCACGTAATGATCGACGAGCAGCGCGCCGAACAGCAGCGACAAATACACGATCGAATAGCGGAAGGTCTTGCGGGCGAGCGCATCGGAATAGTCGCGGTAGATCTTCCACGCGTAGCCCAGGAAGATCGCGCCGAGCACGATTGCCGACGCCAGGTAGACCACGCCGCTCATGCCGGAGATAAACGGCATCATCGTGACGGCAAACAGGATCACGGTGTAAAGGAAGATGTGCAGCCGCGTGTATTGCTCGCCGTGGGTGTTCGGGAGCATCGGCAGGCCGGCGTTTTCGTAATCCTTGCGGCGGTAGAGCGCGAGCGCCCAGAAATGCGGCGGCGTCCACACGAAGATAATCAGCACGAGAATCCACGCGTCGCCGGGCACCGCGCCCGTGACGGCCGCCCAGCCGAGCGCCGGCGGCATCGCGCCCGACGCCCCGCCGATCACGATGTTCTGCGGCGTGTAGGGCTTGAGCAGCAGTGTGTAAACCACGGCATAGCCGACGAAGGTCGCGACGGTCAGCCACATCGTCAGCGGATTGGTGAACGTGTAGAGCGTCGCCATGCCGGCGCCGCCGAGCACTGCCGAGAACAGCAGGATCTGCGCGGTCGTGATCTCGCCGCGCGCCGACGGACGCCACGACGTGCGCCGCATCATCGCATCGACTTTTTGCTCGACGAGACAGTTGATCGCGAAGGCCGCGCCCGCCAGCAGCCAGATGCCGACCGTGCCACCGATCAGCACCGTCCACGGCACCATGCCGGGCGTCGAAAGGAACATGCCGATGACCGCGCAGAACACCGCGAGTTGCGTCACGCGAGGTTTCGTCAGCGCGAGATATTGCGAGGCGCGGTTACCGGAGGGGGAAGTTATTGTCGTGCTTTCCATGATTTGGATTCACGCTGAAACGACGTCGCGCGCGGGAAGCACGGCGCGGCCGGGACGGCTGGAAGAGAGTCGAAAGTTTAGCATAACGAGCAGCAATATCAGGATGGCTGCACCACCGTTGTGCGCCACTGCAATGGGCAGCGGCCATTGCAAGACGATGTTCGAAAGCCCCGTCAGGAACTGGATGACGATCAGCAGCAGCACGCCGTTCGCGGGCGTGCGCAGCGATTCGAAGCGGCGCAGTTTGTGCGCGAGCCACAGCATGTAAAGCACGACGACGACCGCGAATGTCCGATGCGTCCAGTGGATCGCGACGAGCGCGTCCTGCGAAATCATCTCGCCGTCGCCCGTCATGCCGAGCGCGCGCCACAGGTGAAAGCCGTGCTCGAAGTTCATCGGCGGGACCCATTGGCCGTTGCACAGGGGAAAGTCCGTGCACGCAAGCACCGCGTAATTCGTGCTGACCCAGCCGCCGAGCGCAATCTGCACGACGAGCAGCACAAGCCCGAACACCGCCGCCGGCAGCCAGCGCGCGGCCGCGGGTTCGTGGACGGGAATCGGCGTCTGACGCGCGGCGAGCCAGCCGAGCGCGCCGAGCAGCGCGAGCCCGAGCAACAGATGCAGCGTGACGATCACCGGCTGCAGCTTCATCGTGACGGTCCAGGCGCCGAACGCGCCCTGCACGCAGATCAGGAGCAGGATGCCGGTCGGCCACCACGGCGACACATGCAGCGGCCGGCGCTTCAGACGTGCCGTCCACACGATCACGACCTGCGCGATGATCAGCACGCCGATCGCCATCGCGAAATAGCGATGCAGCATCTCGATCCACGCCTTCACCATGCTGACGGGGCCGCTCGGCATCGCCTGATGCGCGGCCGTGATCGCCGCGTGCGCGACGAACGGCGACGATGTGCCATAGCAGCCCGGCCAGTCCGGACAACCGAGCCCGGAGTCGGTGAGACGCGTGAAACTGCCGAACATGATGAGATCGAGCGTGAGAAACGTCGTCAGCCAGACGAGTTTGCGGAATTTGTTGTCGTCGGCCTTGACCCAGACGTAGGACAACGGCAACAGCGCGATACAGAGCCCGATCAGGCCGAGTTGCAAAACGAACATTCTTCAGAATCCTCAGCCGATCCGCGACCACTTCAGCAGCTTCGCCAAATCGGCCTTGATCTTCGATGGTTCGGGATTCTTCGGGAAGCGCATCATCAGGTTTCCGTTCGGATCGACGAGAAAGATGTGGTCGGTGAGTTGCGTATCGTCGGAGGTTGGCAGCCATTTCGAGACTGCGCCCTGATCTGCGACAAGCATTCGCGTATCGGGCTGCGGATACGCCGTCTTGATCACGTCGGAGACGGGTTTGTCGTCCGTGCGCAACCAGACGTTGACCACGCGCTCGCGTTCGGGCCCCTGCAACGCGCGCACCTGACGCATGAAGTAGAGACGCGTCGCGCATTGCTCGTTGCAGTCGCCGCTGTTCACCGTCACCATCAGCCACTTGCCGCGCATCGCGGTGAGCGGCATCGGCTGGCCTTTTTCGTCGGTGACCATCAGTTCGCCGGGGATCGGGCGCTGCGGTTCGACCAGCACGCCATAGCTCGACGTGCCGCCGGCCGGCTTGAAGACGTAGTACATCAGGTAGGAAGCGATCACCGGCGCCGCGCAGACGAGCGCCAGGAACAGGAGCATCCAGCGTCCCTTGTTCCACGAGCCTTTCGGCGTGGTCTGCTGGTGCTGCGCGCGCGCCTTGCTGATGGCGGACGGCGACGGGCGTGGGGTTTGCATCGACAAAACGTGACCTCTATTCGATTACGCCGCACGTCTTCGCTTCTCGAAGACGCGCAGCTCGGATTCATGCTCAGACGTGACTCGTGCGATTGTCCGGATCTTCAGGATTCGAGTCCGGGTCGGCGTCCTTTTTTGCGGCGCGGCGCGCGGCGTACAGTCCGAACGCGAGCGCCGCGGCCGCCATGCCCCACCACTGGAACATGTAGCCGTAGTTGCGCTCGACGCCGAGCGTCGGCGCCGGCCAGTCGCGCACGAGTTTGTCGCCGGTGTCGTTCAGTTGCTGGATCACGAACGGCTGCAGCGGCAAGCCGGTTTCGGCGGCATAGGCCGAAACGTCGAGATTCTGCCGAATCTTCTGCCGCACCGCCGATCCGCCGCTGCCCAACTCGTAGGCCTGCGACGCATTCGCGCGCGCAACGCCTTCGATTTCGACTTCGCCCTTCGGCGTCTCGTACGGCTCGATGCCGGTACGATCGGCCAGATTGCGCGGAAGCCATCCCCGATTCACGAGCACATAGCCGCCATTGACGAGTTTAAACGGCATTACGACGTAAAAGCCTGGCTGGTCGTTATAAGGCCGATTATCGAGATAAACGACCTGTTCCGGCAAAAATTCCCCCCGCGCGAGCACGCGATGAAACTCGATGTCCTTCAGCGGCAACGACGCCGCGCCGACGCGTTGCGCGGGCGCATTCTCGAACGCGACGATTCGCGCGTTAAGCGCTTCCTTCTGATGCGCGCGGTCGCGCTGCCAAAAACCGAGCTTCACTGTGATCGCTACCACGATCAGGATCAGCAGCGCGGGCCAGAAACGGACCGTCAGAAACCTCATACCGGCGATCCGCGCCGCGCGACGCGGCACGTTCCCTGCGGTGCGATAATCGATTGATCTAACTTCTTACGCCAATCGCTGGCGAGTTTCATGCATATCTTCGTTGCCATCGCATTCATCCTTATCATCGGCAGCCTCGGCTCGGCGCTGTACTTCATGATGACGGACAAGGGCAAGACCAAACGGATGGTGTGGTCGCTTGCCATGCGCGTCGGCTTGTCCATCTCGCTCTTCCTGTTCATCCTGTTTGCGCACTGGATGGGCTGGATTCAATCGACCGGCATTCCGCTCGGGCGCTGAGGCGGCACGAAGGTTCGGTTTGCCTCTGCTCAGGCGACGCGCTGGTGCGGCATAGCAGCGCACTTCTCTTGATTCACGCCTCAAAAACAAAACGCCGCCCGGAGAAGTTGAGGGCGGCGCTTCTTGACTCAACGGTGGACGGCGCGTATCGCGACCGTCCGTCGCTGCGAACGCTTACAGCCAGTACACGACGATGTACAACCCTAGCCACACGACGTCCACAAAGTGCCAGTACCACGCGGCGCCTTCGAACGCGAAGTGGTGCTCCGCCGTGAAGTGTCCGCGGATCAGCCGCACCGTCACCACCGCCAGCATCGTGCCGCCGAGGAACACGTGGAAACCGTGGAAGCCAGTCAGCAGGAAGAACGTCGAGCCGTACACGCCGGACGCGAGCGTCAGGTTCAGTTCGTTGTACGCGTGGAAATATTCGTAGCCCTGGCAGAACAGGAAGATCAGGCCGAGCAGCACGGTCGCGGTGAGCCAGATGATCGCCTTGTGACGATGGTTCTCGCGCAGCGCATGGTGCGCCACCGTCAATGTCGCGCCCGAGCTCAGGAGAAGCGCGGTGTTGATCGTCGGCAGCGGCCAGGGCGTCATCGCGCGGAAGTGGCCGACGAGCGCAGCCGGGCCCGTATTCGGCCAGACGGCGGAGAAATCCGGCCAGATCAGCTTGTAGTCGAGGCTACCGAGTTCGTGCATCGCGATGGCGCGGGCGTAGAACAGCGCGCCGAAGAACGCCGCGAAGAACATCACCTCGGAGAAGATGAACCAGCTCATGCTCCACCGGTACGACGTGTCGACGCGCTTGCCGTACATGCCGCCTTCCGATTCGGAGATCGCGTCGCCGAACCAGTGCCACAGCACGAACAGCACGAACAGGACACCGAGTAACGTCGTGAACGGCGCCCAGCTATGGCCGTTGACCCATTGCGCCAGCGATCCGAGCGCGACCAGCAAGCCGACGGCCGCCATGATCGGATGCCGTGACGGGTGCGGCACAAAGTAGTACGGGCTATCGTTTTGACCGCTCATTTTTGATTCTCCACTTCGATCCAGTTGCTTGATTTCTTCGGCCCCCGACCGCGCTTCGCTCGCTGCCGCGCCGGCCTGCCACTTGATTCGTCTATCCCACCACCGCCCGCACCACCAGCAGCAACACGCCGATGAACAACGCCGCACCGATCACCGCCGCCACGACCAGATGCAGCGGATTCAACTGCGCGGCATCGCTTTCGAGGTCGGCCCGGCGGCGTACGCCAAAAAACGACCAGAACACCGCCTTCAACAACTTCAGGATGCTCGTCTTCTGCACGGGCTTGCCGGACTTGTCTGCTTCGACCATCGTTTCTTCCTCGCCACGCTTCACTGCCTGAGCGCCGGCACTCAAGCCCCACCGCCGCCCTTCGCCACCGATTTCGGCGCCGCCAGCTCGAAGAACGTGTACGACAGCGTGATCGTCTTCACATCCTTCGGCAACTTCGGATCGACGACGAACACTACCGGCATGCGCTTCGTCTCGTTCGCGGCGAGCGTCTGCTGCGTGAAGCAAAAGCATTCGATCTTCTTGAAGTACTCAGTGGCCTCTTTCGGCGCGTAGCTCGGAATAGCCTGCGCCTGAACCGTACGCCCCTGCTCGTTGGTCACCTGGTACATCACCGTCATCACTTCGCCGGGGTGCACGTCGAGACTGCTTTGCTCCGGCTTGAACTGCAGCGGGCCGCGCGCGTTCGCATCGAATTCAATCGAAATCGTGCGGCTCGCATCGACCTGCGTATTCTTCGCCTCGCGTGCGGTTGCGTCGCGCTGCACGAGGTTGTTGATGCCGGTGATCGAACAAATCGCGCGATACATCGGCACCAGCGCAAAACCGAACCCGAACATCAGCCCCGCCACGACGACGAGTTTCACGAGCATCGAGCGGTTGAACGCGCGGTCTGACTCTGCTTCTTGCGGACTCGACACGTCGTTGCTCATCCTCTTGACGCCAGGTACTGATTCACGACGGCCGCCGCAAAAAAGACGGCGACGATGCCGAGCAGGATCAGGCCGAGCCGCTTGTTGCCCGCGCGAATCTGCTCCGGCGAACGTCTTTCTTGTGGATTGCGCGTCATGCTTCGAACTTCTGCTTCCGTTAGGTGTTGCCTGCAAGGCTCCGGCTGAGCCCCGCAGCACTGCAACTGTCTTGAACTTACTCGACGGTCGGCGGATTTTCGAACGTATGGAACGGCGCCGGACTCGGCACGGTCCATTCAAGGCCTTCCGCGCCATCCCACGGCTTGTCGCCGGCTTTTTCGAGCTCGCCGCCGCCACGGTACGCCGGCAGCGCGACCGCGAACAGGAAGTACACCTGCGCGAGACCAAAACCGAACGCGCCGATCGTCGCGACCTGGTTGAAGTCGGTGAACTGCGCCGGGTAGTCAGCATAGCGGCGCGGCATGCCCGCGAGACCCAGAAAGTGCATCGGGAAGAACGTGATGTTGAAGAAGATCATCGACGCCCAGAAGTGAATCTTCCCGCGCGTTTCGTTGTACATCCAGCCCGTCCACTTCGGCGCCCAGTAGTACCAGCCCGAGAACAGCGCGAAGAGCGACCCCGCCACGAGCACGTAGTGGAAGTGCGCCACCACGTAATAGGTACCGTGCATCTGGATGTCGAGCGGCGCCATCGAGAGGATCAGGCCGGTGAAGCCGCCCATCGTGAACACGAACAGGAAGCCGATCGCGAAGATCATCGGCGTTTCGAACGAGAGCGAACCGCGCCACATCGTTGCGACCCAGTTGAACACCTTCACGCCCGTAGGAACGGCGATCAGCATCGTCGCGTACATGAAGAAGAGCTGGCCCGTCACCGGCATGCCGGTCGCGAACATGTGGTGCGCCCAGACCATGAACGAGAGGATCGCGATCGATGCGGTGGCGTACACCATCGAGCTATAGCCGAACAGCGGCTTGCGCGCGAACGCCGGAATCACCTGCGAGACGATCCCGAACGCCGGCAAGATCATGATGTACACCTCGGGGTGACCGAAGAACCAGAAGATGTGCTGGTACATCACCGGATCGCCGCCGCCCGCCGCGTTGAAGAACGACGTGCCGAAGTGGCGGTCGAACAGCACCATCGTGATGGCGCCCGCGAGAACCGGCATCACCGCGATCAGCAGGTACGCCGTGATCAGCCACGTCCACGCGAACATCGGCATCTTCATGAGCGTCATGCCGGGCGCGCGCATGTTCAGGATCGTCACGACGATGTTGATGCCGCCCATGATCGACGACGCGCCCATGATGTGGACCGCGAAAATCGCGAAGTCCATGCCCGGGCCCATCTGCGTGGAGAGCGGTGCGTACAGCGTCCAGCCGGCGGCGGTCGCGCCGCCCGGTGCGAAGAACGAACCGACCAGCAGCACGGCCGCGGCCGGCAGCAGCCAGAAGCTGAAGTTGTTCATCCGCGCAAAGGCCATGTCCGACGCGCCGATCTGCAGCGGGATCATCCAGTTCGCGAAGCCGACGAACGCCGGCATGATCGCACCGAACACCATGATCAGGCCGTGCATCGTGGTCAACTGGTTGAAGAACTCGGGACGCATGATCTGCAGACCGGGCTCGAAAAGCTCGGCGCGGATCATCAGCGCCATCACGCCCCCGGAGAGGAACATGATGAACGAGAACAGCAGGTACAGCGTACCGATGTCCTTGTGGTTGGTGGCGAATAGCCACCGGCGCCAACCATGCGGTGTTGCGTGCGCGTGGTCGTCGTGCGCGTGGTCGTGACCCGCGGCTACATCGTGTCCGATGCTAGACATGACAATCTCCTAAAGCGAATGCTGCGGCACTTGGTGCGGCCCGCCCTTCCCGGACGGACGCGACACGTCAAGCAGCCGGACTGATCTCTACGCGACGGGCTTCTTTCGCATCCGCGCCGCCCGTAATGGTTTCCGGCTTTTTCAAAACGATGCGATCTTCGGCGACGCCCGCTGCCTTCAGCGCATCGCGCACGGCTTGCGCGCGATTCTTGGCGAGTTCGGCGTTCTTGTCGGCGGAACCGGTGGCGTCGGTGAAACCCGACAGCGCGAGCTTCGCGTCCGGATGGGCCTTCGCATAAGCGGCGGCCGCTTCGACGGCCGCAGTTGCATCGGCCGGCAGCGTGCTCTTGCCCGTTTCGAAATAGATGCTTGCCGGTAGTCCGCCAGCTTGCGCAGCGTCCGCGCCCGAAGCGGCGGGTGCAGCAGGTGCCGCCGGTGCTGCGCTTGCTGCTTGAGCCGCCGGTGCTGCCGACGCTTCAGCCGCCGGAGCCGCTGCCGCGAGATGATCGCCGCCTGCCGGCATCTTGCCGTTGCGGGCATCGGCGACCTGCTTCGGCTGCAGGAGATCGGCAGTCTTGTTGCCCCACGAATTGCGTTCGAACGTGACGACCGACGCGATTTCGACGTCGTTCAGCGCCGTGGCCCACGGCGGCATCGCGCCCTTGCCGTGCAGCACGATGTTGACGTGCTCGGCGATCGGACCATTGGCGATCTTGCTGCCGTCGAGCGCCGGGAACGCGCCCGCGCCCTTGCCGTTCGGCTGGTGGCAGACCGCGCAGTTCGACGCGTAGACCTTCTCGCCGCGCGCCTTCAGTTCGTCCATCGTGTACGTCTTGTTCGGATCGTCCGATGCCGCGGCCAGCTTCTTCTTCTGGTTGTCGACCCATTTCGCGTAGTCGTCGGCGGAGAGGACTTCGACGACCACCGGCATGTACGCATGCTCCTTGCCGCAGAGCTCAGTACAGAAGCCGCGGAACGTGCCGACCTTCTCGGCCTTGAACCACGTATCGCGCACGAAGCCGGGAATCGCGTCCTGCTTCACGCCGAACGCGGGCACGTACCACGAGTGCACGACGTCGTTCGCGGTGGTGATGATGCGGATCTTCTTGTCGACGGGAACCACGAGCGGGTTGTCGACTTCCTGCAGATAGAGATTCGAGATCGGCGTCTGGCCGTTCGTTTCGCTGCGCGGCGTGGAGAGCGTGGAGTAGAAGTTGATGCCTTCGCCTGGACCCTTCACGTAGTCATAGGCCCACTTCCACTGATAGCCGGTGACCTTGACGGTGAGATCGGCGTTGGTGGTGTCCTTCATCGCGACGACGGCCTTCGTGGCCGGCAACGCCATCAGCACGACGATCACGAACGGCGCGATCGTCCAGATGATTTCGACGGTGGTGCTTTCGTGGAAATTCGCCGCCTTGTGGCCGCGCGACTTCCGGTGGACGAACATTGAATAGAACATGACGCCGAACACGCCGAGGAAGATCACCGTGCAGATGATCAGCATGAACGTGTGGAGGCCAAAGAGCTCCTCGGCGATCTTCGTCGCGGGCTGCTGGAAGTTGAGCTCGTTGACACGAGGACCGCCAGGAGCGTCGGTGACCGCCAGGGCTGCACCGGCCGCGAGCAATCCGCCTGCCGCCAGCACACCCGAGAGGGCTCGCTTGATTGTTTTCATAGCTTCCTTACCCAAAATTTCCATTCAAACCCTCGACCCCCGTGTGCATCGGTCGCTTGTGCCGCGCGCTTGGCCGCCCTCCCTCAGGCGCCGCGCCTGAGCCACGATTGCAGCTCAGCGGCAAACTGCTTGCGACGATGCTGTGCAAGGTGTAGCCCGATTTTCACCGACTGTCCGCGCGATACGATCGTGAGCGGATCTCTCGGTGCCGCGCCCGTTTCGACCCGCACCCAGCGCGGGTTGAACTCGAACTGCGTCAATTCTTCGGCATTCATCTGTTCGATCAGCAGCCGGTTCTGAAAAAGCCGGATGCGTTCGTAGTCGACTGCGTGCCGCGCGTAGATTCCGAACGCGACGGCGACCGCCAATAATTCGATACCGGTGAACGGCAGCACCAGCCAGGCACCGTTCACGACCAACAGGATCGCGATAGCCAGCGAAAACAGCGCAAGCGAGACGAAAAAGCCCACGAACTGGCGTGGCGACGCGGAGCAGTTTCGCTTCATGAGCCACTCCTTCACGACTGGCTCGGTGTCCGTCAGCAAGGCACTTTGTTCCATCGCCGTCTCCGTCGATCTGCTCGGACTTTGACCAAAATCGTTACCAGCCGGGCGACAAACTGACGCATTATAGGCGCGTTACCGTGCATCCACAAGCAAGGGGCAGAACAGCGCAAAGCCAAGCGCCACAAGCCTCTGCGCCCAATTGACGCAGGTTTTTCCCCGCATTTCCGACGCAAATTTCAGACATAACAGATGCCCTCTTTACCGCGTCACCGATTCTTCTTTGGGCCGCGTCCTATATCTTCCAGTCGCACGATTCCGTGCCCTTCCGCCGTCATTCTCGGCACCGCTTTCCACGCGTGGCCGTAGATGACTTCGAAGGTCAAAGGGATCGTGCCGTCGTCGCGCCGAAGGGCTTCGAGCGCTCTGTAAACCGCGCCGCGCAAGGCTTCGGCGTCGATGGAGCTTGCTTCGACCGTGCGCTCGAACGGATACGCGCCCCAGCCGCGGACGTCCTCTAACAGCGATTCAGGCGAGCGGTAGGTGATCGTCAGCACCTCCTGGTCCATCACCGGAATCTCGAAGCCGCTTTCGACCAGCATGTCGCCGAGGTCGTGCATGTCGACGAAATCGATCGTGTGCGGCCGTGGCGCGATGCCAAGCGAGCCTTCCGCAGCACGATACGCGCGGCTCAGCTCGCGCAGCGTATCCGGGCCGAACGTGCTGAACATCAAGAGGCCGTTGACCTTGAGGACGCGCTGCCATTCGGGAAAGACGAGATCGGGACGCGAATGCCAATGCAGCGCGAGGTTCGACCAGAGCAGTTCGAACGCTTCGCCCGCGAACGGCAGCGCGGAGAAATCGGCCTGCGCGAGTTGCGGGCCGCGCGCGCCGAAAGCCTTGCTGAGCGTGGCGGGAAGGAAGCGCCGCCAACCGGCGTCGGCTTGTGCGTCGGCGCTTTCGGCGACGTTCGCGCGCGCGAGCATCGCCGAGGAGATGTCGATGCCGAGGACAGAGGCTTCCGCGAATCGCTCGCGCAGGCCGGGCAGGTCGGCGCCGATGCCGCAGGCGGCGTCGAGGACGCGCGTCGGCGTCACCTTGATGTAGTCGAGCCGCTCGCGCATGCGCTCTGCGATCTCGCGCGTCAGGAACGAGACGTCGTCGAATGCGGCGGCGCGGGCGTCGAAAATCTCGCGCAGACGGCGCGGATCATAGGCCGGTCGGCCAGATTTGGCGGATGTTGGGGACATGGCGGTCTGCTCGCGAAGAGTGCGAAGTATACTCGGTCGTCTTGAAAACAGCCCGCGAAAGCCGTGCCGTGCGGGTTTGGCCTGATTCGATGGAGTGTTTCGCATGGACGTCACGGCTTCGTTCGCTCGTGTCGCGGGCACGCGCTTTTTTGTGCGTGCACGGCGTACACTCGCGCGGCTTTGCGACGTCGCGCTGCCCGGTCAATGCGCGTTGTGTGGCAATTTGTCGCAGAGCGTGGTGTGTCGAGGATGCGACGAATCCTATTGGAACGAGCCACGTTCAAGATGCAGGACGTGCGCGTTGCCGATGCCTGCGTTTCGTCGCGAGGACGATGCGTCAGCGCGGCATTGCGCGGCGTGTCTCGACGAACCCCCGTGGTTCAACGCGACGCTCGCGCTCGCCGACTATCGCGCCCCGCTCGACACCCTCGCGCTAGACCTGAAGTTCCGCGCGCGGCTCGGCACCGGCAATGCGTTCGCGCGTCATCTTCAATCGCGCTTCGAAGACAGCGATTTGCCGATGCCAGACGTGATCGCGCCGGTGCCACTGTCGAGGAAGCGCCTGATCTCGCGCGGCTACAACCAGGCTTGGGCGATCGCGAGGCCGCTGGCGAAGCGCCTCGGCGTGAAAAGCGATCCGATGCTCGCGCGCCGCACGATCCACACCGCGCCGCAATCGAAGCTCGATCTCGATACGCGGCGCCGCAACTTGGGCAACGCGTTCGAGGTGCAAAAAGACGTGCGCGGGCTGCACATTGGAATCATTGATGACGTGATGACCTCCGGCGCCACGCTCGACGCTCTCGCCCGCACGCTCAAGCAATCCGGCGCGCGCCGCGTGACGAATTTCGTCGCGTTGCGCACGCCGAAAGACTAACGAAGCACTTTTGACTTTCTGCACATGTTCAACGTCGTCCTGGTCGAACCCGAAATCCCGCCGAACACCGGCAACGTGATCCGCCTGTGCGCGAACACGGGCGCGCGGCTGCATCTGATCGAGCCGCTCGGCTTCCCGCTCGACGACGCGAAAATGCGCCGCGCCGGGCTCGACTATCACGAGTACGCGCAGATGCACGTCCACGCGGACTGGGACGCCTTCCTCGCGAAGGAAGCGCCGGACGCGGCGCGCATGTTCGCGTTCACGACGCGCGGTTCGACGCCGTTCTTCGATCACGCGTTCCAGCCCGGCGACTGGTTCGTGTTTGGCGCGGAAACGCGCGGTCTCGCCGACGCGGTGCTGAGCCGCTTTCCGAACGAACAGCGCGTGCGTTTGCCGATGCGGCCGGGCAACCGGAGTCTGAATCTGTCGAATACGGTGGCGGTGGTGACGTTCGAAGCGTGGCGTCAGACGGGCTTCGAGGGCGGGGCCTGAGTGGAAAGCGCTTCTCTATAGCGGTCGAGCATGTCCTGCTGGAAGCAGGCGAAGATCACGCGTTCTATCGACGGCGTGAGGGCAAGCGTGGCAATCACGGTTTTAACGGCGATGTGCACGGCTTCGTCGACGGGGAATCGGTAGATGCCGCAACTGATGGCGGGAAACGCGATCGACATGCAACGCGCTTCGTCCGCCAGTTCGAGCGACCGTCGGTAGCAGTTTGCGAGCAGCGCAGGTTCATCGCGCTTGCCGCCGCTCCACCGCGGCCCTACCGCGTGGATAACGTGCTTCGCAGGTAATTGATACGCGCCGGTGAGTTTCGCGTGGCCGGTTTCGCAACCGCCGAGCGTCGCGCATTCGTCCTTCAATCCGCGCCCCGCTTTGCGGTGAATCGCGCCATCGACACCGCCGCCGCCCAGCAACGACTTGTTCGCCGCGTTGACGATGGCGTCGACGTGAAGCGTCGTGATATCGACGAGTTGCGCTTCCAGCGTGCAATGACCGAGAGCGAACATCGCGAATCTCCCTTGGGACAACCTCGCGCTATTCGGCCTTCGCGTCCCGGCTGAGCAGCGCCTGCACCGCGTTGCGCGGCGTGACGTCCTCGAATAGCACGCGGCATACCGCGTGGGTGATCGGCATCTCGATATTGCGCGATGCCGCGAGCGCCAGCACGGCGCGAGCGCAGCGCACGCCTTCCGCGACATGGCCGAGCGCCGCGAGAATCTCGGTGAGCGTGCGGCCGCTCGCAAGCTGGACGCCGACCGTCCGATTGCGGGACAGGTCGCCCGTTGCGGTGAGGATCAGGTCGCCCAAGCCGGTCAAGCCGGTAAAGGTTTCCGCGCGGCCGCCAAGCGCGACGCCCAGCCGCGACATTTCCGCGAGACCGCGCGTGATCAGCGCGGCGCGAGCGTTGAGACCGAGGCCGAGGCCGTCGGAAATGCCCGTCGCGATCGCGAGCACGTTCTTGACCGCGCCGCCGACTTCGACGCCGATCACATCATCGCCGGTATAGATGCGCATTGCACCGTGGTGGAACGCGGCGACGGTACGCTCGCCGAGCACGGCCGAGGCGCTCGCGACCGTCAGTGCAACAGGCAAGCCCTGTCCGACTTCGCGCGCGAAGCTCGGGCCGGACAGCGTGCCGTTGCTCGCGTGATCCGGCAGTTCGGCCGCGACGACTTCATTCGGCAAACATTGGGTATCGGCTTCGAAGCCCTTGCAGAGCCACACGATATGCGCCGGAACGATGCCGATATCGCGCATCGACCGGCAGAGCGCGCGCAGGCCGGCCACCGGCGTCGCGACGACGCACAACGCATCATCCGCCGCCGCTTGGCCCAACGCCGACGCGAGATCCGCGTCGTAGCGCAAGGACGCGGGCAGCGTCACGCCGCGCAGATAGCGCTCGTTTTCGTGCGAGGTGGAAAGCGATTCGACGAGCGCGCGATCGCGCGCCCAAAGTACTGCGTCATGCCGCGCAGCCAGATGGCCCGCGAGTGCGGTGCCCCAGGCACCGGCACCGAGAACAGCTACTTTCATGCTCGGCTCCGGGTCCGGCGGGTTTGGCTAAGGCAAGCGCGGCGGCGAAGGGCGCTCAGTGCGTCGCGCCGTTCGGGGCGTCGGGTGCGCCCGCAAGTTGCGCGATGCGTTGCTCGTAGAGCGCCTGGAAGTTGATTTCCGCGAGGTGGATCGGCGGGAAACCGGCGCGGGTAATGGCGTCCGCGATATTCGAGCGCAGGTACGGGAACAGGATGGTCGGGCAGGCAATGCCGACGAGCGGATCGACCTGATCGGCCGGAATGTTGCGGATATCGAAAATGCCGGCTTGCTTGGCTTCGATCAGGAACGCGACCTTGTCAGTGACCTTTGCGGTGACGGTGCCCGTGACCAGCACTTCGAAGACGCTTTCCGCGAGGCGCTCGGCCTTCACGTCGACTTCGACTTCCACCGACGGCATTTCCTGTTCGAGGAAGATGCCCGGCGAGTTCGGCTGCTCGAGCGACATATCCTTCAGGTAAATGCGCTGGATGTTGAAGAACGGCTGGTTGTTGTCGTCAGACATGGTGGATTCCCTTGATTATTTCGAAATCGGCGCCGCGCTTTTATTGGTTGGGCTGCGGCGCCGCCCACCGCGTTTTTTGCGCGGCAGAATGCTTTAGGCCGATTCGAGCAGCGGCGTCAAGCCGCCCTTGCGATCGAGCGCGGAGAGATCGTCGTAGCCGCCGACGTGTGTATCGCCGATGTACACCTGCGGCACCGTCCGCCGGCCGGTACGCGTCATCATTTCCTCACGCCGGCCGGGCTCGCGATCGATGAGCACCTTTTCGATGCTCTCGACCCCGCGCGACTTTAAAAGACGTTCGGCCATCTGGCAATACGGACACACTTGCGTGCTGTACATGACAACTTTCTTCACTTGACTGCTCCTTGTTTCACGACCGGCATGCCGGCCTTCTGCCAGGCGTCCAAGCCGCCCTGCAGAACATGGACTTCGCTGTAGCCGGCCTCGGAAACGGCCTGGCTCGCCTTCTGCGATTGCTGTCCGGTCTGGCACACGAGAATGACCGGATTGCTCTTATTCTTCGCGATCTGGCCGATTTTTGCTTGGAGCTCGCTCATTTCCAGGTTCCGCGCCGACGGGAGATGACCCGCGGCGAATTGCGCAGTGGGACGCAGGTCGACGACCACGGCGTTGCGCCGGTTGATCAGCGTCGTGGCTTCGGCAGCGGAAACGCCGCCGCGCCCGCGCCGGGTGATCGCCGGCCAGAGGAGCAACCCACCGGAGATGAGGACGATGGCGATGAGTACAAGGTTCGTGTAATCGGTGAAAAACTTCACGGAAGGGCCGCCGAAAGTGGAGAAAGGGAAGAAAGGGAAATCAGGAGAATCGGGGCATTATAAAATAACCGTTTGCCGCGATGGCCTCTGCCGTTCGGCCGATGGCGCGCAACGCCCGCAGCGAGCAGAATCGAGCTTTCCCGCTTTTCCCCCGCTTCCCAACTAACCGACCTATCAGACATGTACAAGCTAGTGCTCATCCGCCACGGCGAATCGACGTGGAACAAGGAAAACCGGTTCACCGGCTGGGTCGACGTCGACCTGACCGAGCAGGGCAACCGCGAAGCGCGCCAGGCAGGCGTGCTGCTGAAGGAAGCCGGCTTCTCGTTCGACATCGCCTACACGTCGGTGTTAAAGCGCGCGATCCGCACGCTGTGGCACGTCCAGGACGAAATGGACGAGATGTACCTGCCGGTCGTCCATTCGTGGCGCCTGAATGAGCGTCACTACGGCGCGCTCGCGGGCCTCAACAAGGCCGAAACCGCGAAGAAGTACGGCGACGAACAGGTGCTGGTCTGGCGCCGCAGTTACGACACGCCGCCGCCCGCGCTCGAACCGGACGACGAGCGGACATCGTTCAACGATCCGCGCTACGCGAAGGTGCCGCGCGAGCAGTTGCCGCTCACCGAGTGTCTGAAAGACACCGTCGCGCGCGTGCTGCCGATCTGGAACGAATCGATTGCGCCGGCCATCAAGTCGGGCAAGCGCGTCGTGATCTCCGCGCACGGCAATTCGATGCGCGCGCTGGTCAAGTACCTCGACAACATCTCGGACGACGACATCGTCGGGCTGAACATTCCGAACGGCGTGCCGCTCGTGTATGAGCTCGACGCCGACCTGAAGCCGATCAAGCACTACTATCTCGGCGACCAGGAAGCCATCGCCGCCGCGCAGGCCGCGGTCGCCAAGCAAGGCAAGGCGGGCTAAAAGAAGGCTCGCCGGCCGGAAAATCCTGCGCCGCTGGATGCAGCGCGGGATCTTCCGATCCTCGTGCGGCCGCGTTCGCGGCGACGCGTGCGAACCGGCATCAGCGTATGGCGATCTCCGTTGCAATGCCGAATAGCGGGTCGGTCAGCGCATGGAATGAGCGCTCCGCAAAGAACCGACTCAAGACAGGCATTCCAGTCACCTGCTTTGCACACCCCGCCGTCGCACAAATGTCCACGCGTTCCGGCCGGCCGAAACTCCCCGCTCCGCCTTTACCCGCGCGTTTAAGCTGCGTTTAAGTCGCCGCCGGGAACGAGCATGTATACTGACCCGTCACCCACGATCCAGCCTAATCCGCTTCCGACCGCAACACTCTATGCGAAAGAACCTGAAAAACATCGGCCTGATCGCCGCGGGCCTCGCTACCGGCGCGCTCGCAACTCTCCAGATTTCCGCGTCCGCCCAGCAAGCCGCTACCGCCCCGCTGCCGCTCGATCAATTGCGGTTGTTTGCCGAAGTTTTCGGGCAAATCAAGCATGAATACGTCGAACCGGTCGACGACAAGAAACTTCTCACCGCCGCCATCAAGGGCATGGTGTCGAGCCTCGATCCCCATTCGTCCTATCTCGACAAGACGGATTACGAAGAGCTCCAGGAGCAGACCAAAGGCCGTTTCGCGGGTCTGGGTATCGAAATTTCGTCGGAAGACGGTCTGATCAAGGTGATTTCGCCGATCGAGGACACGCCCGCGTTTCGCGCCGGCATCCGTCCGGGCGACCTGATTACGCGCATCAACGACAAACCCGTGCGCGGCATGACGCTCGACAAGGCCGTGAAGCAGATGCGCGGCGAACCGGGTACGAAGGTCACGCTCACCATTTTCCGCAAGACCGACGACCGCACGTTCCCTATCACCGTCACGCGCGCACTGATTCGTGTGCAGTCGGTGAAGATGAAGGTGCCGGAGCCGGGCTACGGCTATGTGCGCATCACGAGCTTCCAGGAGCGCACCGTGCCCGATCTCGCCGCGAAGCTGCAGGATCTCGCGCGCCAGCAGCCGGATCTGAAGGGCCTCGTGCTCGATCTGCGCAATAACGGCGGCGGCCTGCTGCAAAGCGCAGTCGGCGTCGCGGGCGCGTTTTTGCCGGATAACGCCGTCGTCGTATCGACGAACGGGCAGATCGCGGACGCGAAGCAAACCTTCCGCGACACCTACGACAACTACCGCCTCCCGTCCTTCGATTCCGATCCGCTGAAGGACGTGCCGGCGATCTTCAAGAAAGTGCCGATCGTCGTGCTGACGAACGCTTATTCGGCGTCGGCGTCGGAGATCGTCGCGGGTGCGCTGCAGGATCATCATCGCGCGCTGATCGTCGGCAAGACGACGTTCGGCAAGGGCTCGGTGCAGACCGTGCGTCCGATGACCGCCGACACCGCCCTGCGCCTCACGACGGCCTATTACTACACGCCGAGCGGCAAGTCGATCCAGAACCAGGGCGTGCGCCCCGACGTTCCGGTCGACCAGTACGCGGAAGGCGATCCGGACGACGCACTCGTCACGCGCGAAGTCGATTACTCGAACCACCTCGCGAACACGCAGGATCCGAACGAGAAGAAGGAACAGGAAGCGCGCGAGTCCGACCGTCTCGAGCAACTGCGCATTCTCGAAGAGCAGAACGACAAAAAGACGCCGGAACAGCGTCGCAAGGATCGCGAGCGCAAGCCGGTCGAGTTCGGCAGTTCCGACGACTTCATGCTGCAACAGGCGCTGAACAAACTCGAAGGCAAGCAGGTCGTCGAATCGAAGTCGATCAGCGAACGCAAGCTGGCGCTGAACAAGCCCCCGCGTTCGGCTTCGGCGCCCGTCGCCGTGAAGCCGGCGCTGCCGGCCACGCCGGGATCGGGTGCCACTCCGGCTTCCGCGCCGACGGCCGAAAGCAAGTAAGTAGCATTTGCAGTATCGAACGGGCTTCGCGGCGTCACGCCACGAAGCCCGTTTTTCATTGGGGCATGCGTGGACGTTGCGCGCTTAAAATGACGGATTCGATCAAGTCGCAACGCCCACCCACCCGCACCGCCCGATGAACGACGACCAACTCCTCCGCTATTCCCGCCATATTCTCGTCGACGAGATCGGCATCGAGGCGCAGCAGCGCTTTCTCGACGCGCACGCACTCGTGATCGGCGCGGGCGGACTCGGGTCGCCGGCGGCGATGTATCTGGCGGCGTCAGGGGTCGGCGAGATAACGCTGGTCGATGCCGATACCGTCGATCTCACCAATCTGCAGCGGCAAATCCTGCATGTGACGCGATCGGTCGGACGGCCGAAGGTCGAATCCGGACGTGACGCGCTCGCCGCGCTCAATCCCGGCGTCAAGGTCAATGTGCTACAGCAGCGTGCCGACGCCGCCTGGCTCGACAAAAACGTGCCGCGCATGACCGTCGTGCTCGACTGCACGGACAACTTCGCGACGCGCCACGCGATCAACGCGGCCTGCGTCAAGCACGGCGTGCCGCTCGTGTCGGGCGCGGCGCTGCGGTTCGACGGCCAGATCAGCACCTTCGACTTCCGTTCGCCGCAGTCGCCCTGCTACGCGTGCGTCTTCCCGCCGGATCAGGCGTTCGAGGAAGTCGCGTGCTCGACGATGGGTGTGTTCGCGCCGACCGTCGGCATCATCGGCGCGATGCAGGCGGCCGAGGCGCTGCGCGTGATCGGCGGCTTCGGCGAGACGCTCGCCGGACGCCTGATGATGCTCGACTCGCTGCGCATGGAATGGAACACGATGCGCATCGCGCGCCAGCCGTCGTGTCCGGTATGCGGAACGCGCCACGGCTGAACGTGCGAATGTGACGTTGCTATCTCAAATTTAAGAGTTCTCCAGTTTCGACGATGAGTACGCCGCTTTAAGGTGGCGCAACACTTTTTCGCGATCAGGCGGCCGGCTTTTGCACAAGCCGGCGGCATCGAACGGAGTTCACGACATGAGCAGCACCGGCAACAAAGAAAGCACCCAGCGCGGCCTCACCGAAAGCACGTTCGCCAAACCCGGCGCTCCCGGCATCGCCGGACCCGAAGGCATTCGCTACGACTTCAACTACGGCTGCCGCGTGCAGGTTCCCGTCGACGGCTGGCGCGTGCGCATGGTCGATCTCGACACCCATAGCCTGCTATTCGACGAGCCGGTCGAAGCGGGCGTCGTCGTGACGAGCCGGCGCAAGTATTTCGTGCGCTTCCAGCTCCTGGTGCACGATGGTGAACGGCTCGTGTTCTCGCACAGCTACGACGCGCGCGGGAAAAAAGTCGTGGTGCGCCCATCGACGATGGCGCTCGGCGATTCACTCGCGTGGGTGCCGATCGTCGATGTGTTTCGCGAGGCGCATCAATGTGAGCTGGTCATGCTGCTCGCGCCGCACTTGCAGCCTCTTTTGCGCGCAGGATATCCCGATATTCGTTTCGTCTCGAAAGAAGAACTCGAAGCCGTCGGCGACGATGCCTATGCAACCTACTACCTCGGCCTCTTCTCGCCCTACACCGATCGCGACCACCAGCCGACCGACCCGCGCGTGAGCAGCATGCAGGACACCGTTTCATACATGCTTGGCGTGCCGTGCGAGGAGCGTCGGCCGCGGCTCGTCATCGCGGATACGGCGCGGCGCATTCCCGAGCGCTACGTTTGCATCGCGACGCAGGCGACCGCGCAATGCAAATACTGGAACAACCCGCGCGGCTGGCCGACCTTGATCGCGCATCTGAAGGAATTGGGCTATCGCGTGCTGTGCATCGACCGCAATCGCGAGTACGGCCTTGGCGATCACATCAACAAGATGCCCGAAGGCTGCGAGGATTTCACGGGCGACCTTCCGCTGCAGGAACGCGCGAGCCTGCTGCTACACGCGGATTTTTTCGTCGGTTTGGGGAGCGGGCTGTCGTGGCTCGCGTGGGCGGTCGGGACGCCGGTCGTGATGATCAGCGGCTTCTCGCACCCGCAGACCGAATTCCAGACGCCGTATCGCGTGATCAACTTTCACGCGTGCAATAGCTGCTTCAACGATACGACCACGCAATTCGACGCCCGCAATTTCCTCTGGTGTCCGCGCCGCCACGACAAGCCGCAGCCGTTCCAGTGCACGTGGTCGATTTCTCCGGAGCACGTCATTCTTAACGTACACCGGGTCATCGCCGAGCACCGGATCGCGGAAATTTAGGCTTTTTGCAACTGCGCGAGCGCCGTCGCAAGTTCAGCGGGCTCGTAGGCCGCGAGCACATCGGCGACGGGTTTCTCGAACGCCTTCAGATTCGAGCGCAGGATTTCCTGCTTCACGACGAGCAACTGGCTCGGATGCATCGAAAATTCGGTCAGCCCCAGGCCGAGCAGCAAGCGGGTGGCGGTCGGATCGCCCGCCATTTCCCCGCAAATCGACACCGGCACGCCCGCGCGCTTCGCCTCGCGCAGCGTGAACGCGATCAGATTCAGCACCGCCGGGTGCAGCGGATCGTACAAATGCGCGACGGCGTTATCCGCGCGATCGATCGCGAGCGTGTACTGGATCAGATCGTTCGTGCCGATCGACAGGAAATCCAGCCGCTTCAGGAACAGCCGCACGGCGATCGCCGCAGCCGGAATCTCGATCATCGCGCCCACTTGGACGTTCGGATCGTAGGCGATGCCGGCGTCGTCGAGCTGGCGCTTCGCTTCCTGGATCAGGTCGAGCGTCTGATCGATTTCCTGCGCGTGCGCGAGCATCGGAATCAGGATCTTCGTCGGCCCGAACGCGGACGCCCGCAAAATCGCCCGCAGTTGCGTCATGAACATCTGCGGCTCGGAGAGGCTCCAGCGGATCGCGCGCAGGCCGAGCGCGGGATTCGGCGCGGTCTCGTAGCCGTCGCCGCCCATCGAATCGAGCGGTTTGTCGGCACCCACGTCGATCGTGCGGATCGTCACCGGCCGGCCGTTCATCAGCTCGATCGCGCGCTTGTACGCCTCGAACTGCTCCTCTTCCTCCGGCAGCCGGTTCTTGTGATTCATGAACAGGAATTCGGTGCGGAACAGCCCAACACCCATCGCGCCAGCTTCCACGGCTGTCTGCGCGTCGTCGGGCAGTTCGATATTCGCGCACAGTTCAATCTTCGTGCCGTCGAGCGTCTGCGTCGGCGAGAATTTCAGGCGCTGCAGCTTGCGCTGTTCGAGCACCTTTTCGCTTTGCCGATACGAATATTCCTCGAGCACGATCGGCGCCGGATCGACGATCACGATTCCATGATCGCCGTCGACGATGATCAGATCGTTCTGACGAATCAGCGCGCTTGCCTGCTGCACGCCGACCGACGCCGGAATCCCGAGACTGCGCGCGACGATCGCGGTGTGCGATGTGCGGCCGCCGAGGTCCGTCACGAAGCCCTTGAACGCCTGCGTCTTGAACTGGAGCATGTCGGCGGGCGCGATGTCGTGCGCGACGACGATCATCTCGTTATGCCCGTTGCTGGCGGCGTTGTGCACGACGAGCGACGCCGTCGACGGCGCGCCCGCCAGCGCCTTCAGCACGCGCTCCACGACCTGCTCGATGTCTGCCTTGCGTTCGCGCAGGTATTCGTCTTCGATGTCGTCGAAATGGCGGCTCAGGATCTGGAGCTGCTCAGTGAGCGCCCATTCGACGTTGTAACGCCGCGTGCGCACGAGATCGATGGTCTCCTGCACGAGCATGGCGTCGTTCAGGATCATCGAATGGACGTTGATGAAGGCGCCCATTTCGCTGGGTGCGTCGGCGGCGAGGTCTTCGCGCAGGGCGTCGAGTTCCGCGTGCACGGCTTCTTGCGCCGCGTGAAAGCGAGCGATTTCCGCGCCGATCTGGTCGGGCTCGATCAGGTAATGGTCGACGTCGAGGGCCGCGGGCGCGATCAGATACGCGCGCCCGATGGCGATGCCGCGTGAGACGGGAATTCCATGCAGCGTGAATGACACGCGCACCTCCTCTAGTTGTGATTGTCCGCGGTCTCTCATTGCCGCGGCTGGCGCTTGGATTCGGCGCGATCATTATAAATTCGATCGGCGCCCCGGACCCGTTGTGGCGCGACCAAGGGAGGGTTTTGGAGCGTTTGCTGCGGTGGACGAACAAAAGCCGCGTCGAGGCGCGGCTTTATCGGTCTGCTGGAACGGCTGAACGAGCGTTACTGCCCTTCGCCGAATTTGTCGGCAATCAGCGCGAGAATGGATTTCATCGCCTCGTCTTCATCCGACCCTTCCGTCTCGATCACGACGGTGGCGCCGATGCCCGCCGCCAGCATCATCACGCCCATGATGCTTTTCGCGTTGATCCGGCGGCCGTTGCGGCTCATCCAGATTTCACACTGATAGCTGCCTGCCAGTTGTGTGAGTTTGGCCGATGCGCGCGCGTGGAGCCCCAGCTTGTTCACGATTGTTGTTTCTTGTTGCAGCATGATGCTCCGAAGCGCTGAATGAAGGAAAAAAGTGCGTCGTCAGGTCGTGGCCTTCGCCGTGACAAGGTCCGCGCTCGCCGAGGACGCCGGATCGGCCGTGCCTGGCGACGCTGTGGCGAGAGCGCAGGGGTTCTGCGGCGTTGTCGAATCGAGTTCCTGGATGCCTTTCGAGCCGCCCTGCAAGATCTTTTCGGTGAGCGTGGCGAGCGGTGTCGTGCGATAGCAGACCGCCCGCACCAGCATCGGCAGGTTGACGCCGGCAAGAACGCGCACGTCCTCGCCTGCGAGACTCTGCGCGATGTTCGCGGGCGTCGCGCCGAACACGTCGGTGAGCACGATCGCGCCGTTGCCTTCGCGCAGACGATCGATTTCGGAACGGGCGAATGCGCGGACCTCGACCGGATCGCAATCCGGCATGACGTCGATGACGCCGATGCGCGCGGGCAAGCCGCCGTAGATGTGAGCGACACACTCCCGCAGCGCGGAGGCGAACGGTGCGTGCGCGATGATCAGAATGCCAGCCATATCAGAGTTACTGCCCCAAAACGACGAAAACCGTCGGTGAACATCGAAATGCGCCAAGTTTGGCGGCCGGGATGCCAGTTTCGGAGCGATGGACGAAAGCCTTAAGCTTAGGCGCGTTCCGTTCAGACCGCTTGCGACATCCTTTACAAGCGATATCGGCAGCTTAGGCCGCGATCCTTAATCTAGCCTTTAACGGCGCTTTCGCACGCCGGATCGCGCCCTGAATACGACACCCCACGGTCGGCAGATTGTAACAGTCTGGTTCGTTCAGCCTGCCGCGCGCTCCAGCGCGTCGATGAACATGCCGGCGACGTCGAAGCCCGTCTGGTCCATGATTTCGCGGAAGCACGTCGGGCTCGTCACGTTGACTTCGGTGAGGTAGTCGCCGATTGCGTCCAGCCCGACAAGCAGCAAACCGCGCGAATACAGCTCGGCTCCGAGCGTTTCCGCGATCTCGCGATCCCGCTCCGAAAGCGGCTGCGCACGGCCCAGACCGCCCGCCGCGAGATTGCCGCGCACTTCGCTGCCCTGCGGGATCCGCGCGAGCGAATAAGGCACTGGCTGGCCGCCGATCAAGAGAATGCGCTTGTCGCCGTCGGTGATCTGCGGGATGAACTTCTGCGCCATCACCGAGCGCGCGCCGTCCTCGCTCAGCATCTCGATAATCGACCCGAGATTCATACCGTCCGCCTTCACGCGGAACACGCCCATGCCGCCCATGCCGTCGAGCGGCTTCAGGATCACGTCGCCGTGTTCGGCGTGAAAGCCGCGCAGACGCGCCGGGTCGCGCGTGACGAGCGTCGGCGCGACGTACTGCGGCCATTCGGCGATCGCGAGTTTCTCGGAGTGATCGCGGATCGCCTGCGGCTTGTTGAAGACGCGTGCGCCCGCGCGTTCCGCCATTTCAAGGAGCCACGTTGAATTGACGTACTCCATGTCGAACGGCGGGTCCTTGCGCATCAGGACGGCGTCGAAATGCGTGAGCGGCAGGTGTTCCGGTTGCTCGGCCGCGTACCATGGCGAGCGGTCGCTGTTCGCTTCGTCGCCGACGATCGAAATGCGCCGCACGCTCGCCTCGACGCCGCTGCCCGCCCACGCCAGATGCTGCGGCTCGCACGCGTAGAGCACGTGACCGCGGCGCGCGGCTTCGGCCATCATCGCGTAGGTCGTGTCCTTGTAGATCTTGAAGCGATCGAGCGGATCGGCGATAAAAAGGATGTCCATAAGGGTCCACAGTGGGTTGTTCGGTGCCCGGCGGCGCCCGTCATACAAGGCGCCCGGCGGGTTGCGTCAGACCTGGATCGCTTCGGGATCGGTCTTCTCGAGTTCCACCGACGCCGCGAGCAGCCCCAGCCGCGCCACGACGCCGTACATGTAGAAGCGGTTCGGCGGCGCCGCGCCGGGCTTCGCGTGGGCGTCGGGCAGCGCCGTATGCTCGAAGCCGAGCGGCACGAAGTGCATGCCGGGCGCGTTGAGATTCTGGTCGCGTTCGCGCGAATCGTGCACGCGATAAAACCCGCCGACCACGTACCGGTCGATCATGTACACGACCGGTTCCGCGACGCCGTTTTCCACGCGCTCGAACGTGTGCACGCCTTCCTGCACGATCACGTCGTGCACTTGCAGGCCGTCCTTCGCGTCGTTCATCTTCGCGCGCTCGCGCTTGGTGAGCGCGGCCACTTCACTCGCGTCGTGCACGGTCATCACGCCCTTGCCGTAGGTGCCGGCATCGGCCTTGATGACGACGTACGGCTTCTCGCTGATGCCGTATTCGCGATACTTCTTCGCAATTTTCTTCAAGACTCCGTCGATCGCGTCCGCGAGCGCTTGCTCACCCGTGCGCGCCTCGTAATCGACGCCTTCGACATGCGCGAAGTACGGGTTGATCATCCACGGATCGATTTCGACGAGCTTCGAGAATTTCTTCGCGACGTCGTCGTAGCAGGAAAAATGCGTCGATTTACGGCGTACGGCCCAGCCGGCATGCAGCGGCGGCAGCAGATACTGCTCGTGCAGGTTTTCGAGCACGGGCGGAATGCCCGCCGACAGATCGTTGTTCAACAGGATCGAACAGGGATCGAAATTCTTCAGGCCGAGACGGCGCGGCGTGCGTTCGAGCGGTTCGAGGACGATCTTCTGGCCGTCGGCGAGCGCGATCGTCACCGGGCCGTGGATGTTTTCGTCGAGCGTGCCGAAGCGCACGTGCAGGCCCGCCTGACGCATGATCGTCGCGAGCCGGGCGACGTTTTCGAGGTAGAACGCGTTGCGCGTGTGGCGCTCGGGAATCACGAGCAGGTTCTTCGCGTCGGGGCAGATCTTTTCGATCGACGCCATCGCGGCCTGCACGGCGAGCGGCAGCACTTCCTGCGGCAGATTGTTGAAGCCGCCGGGAAACAGATTGGTATCGACGGGCGCGAGCTTGAACCCCGCATTACGCAGATCGACCGAGCAATAAAACGGCGGCGTGTGTTCCTGCCATTCGAGCCGGAACCAGCGTTCGATGGCCGGCGTGGCGTCGAGGATCTTCCGCTCGAGATCGAGCAGCGGGCCATTTAACGCCGTAACTAAGTGCGGAACCATTGATTTCTCGCGGACTGGAGAGGAAAGATTGTAGAGCAATTGCTTTGCCTACTTGGGGATGAACCGCCTTTTCCCAAGGTTTCCCGGGCCCGCCCGCCGGGATTGCACCCTCAATTTTTCTTATCGCGGCGATAGTCCGCCGACGTCCACTTTCTGACGCACCAAAAAAGATGCCCGCCGGTTAAGGCGGGCAAAGTCGCTGCGCTCGTTCTGTCGCTTGCTGCTTGTGCTGTTGGTTTCCTCCGGATGCCTCCGGCCTGTCGCGCCGGACGCATAAGAGGCTGATATCAAACCTTATTCGACATGCTCGCCGTGCAGCGTGACGTCGAGACCTTCGCGTTCCTGTTCTTCCGTCACGCGCAGGCCCATGACCATGTCGATGATCTTGAGCAGGATGAAGCTGACGACGCCGCTATAAACCAGCGTCACGAGCACGCCCTTAGCTTGGAGCAGCACGCTGCCGTCGAAGCCGCCGATGTCCTTGACCGCGAACACGCCGGTCAGAAGCGCACCGATGATCCCGCCGACGCCGTGCACGCCGAACGCGTCGAGCGAATCGTCGTAGTTGAACTTGTGCTTGAGCCACGTCGCAGACCAGAAGCAGGCCACGCCCGCCACGATGCCGATCACGATCGCGCCCGTCACGCCGACGAAGCCCGATGCCGGCGTAATCGCGACCAGGCCCGCCACCGCGCCCGAAATGATGCCGAGCACCGACGGCTTGCCCTTCGCGATCCACTCCGCGAACATCCAGCCGAATGCGGCGAAGGCGGTAGCGATTTGCGTCGTCATCATCGCGAAACCGGCACGGCCGTCCGCCGCCACTGCCGAACCCGCGTTGAAGCCGAACCAGCCCACCCACAGCATCGATGCGCCGATCAGCGAGAGCACGAGGTTGTGCGGCGCCATGACTTCACGGCCATAGCCGACGCGCTTGCCGAGCACCAGACAGCACACCAGACCCGCGATACCGGCGTTGATGTGGACCACCGTGCCGCCGGCGAAGTCGAGCACGCCTGCGGAAGCCAGCCAGCCGCTCGGTTCCCAGACCATGTGCGCGATCGGCGAGTAGACGAGCAGCGACCACAGCGTCATGAACACGAGCATCGCGGAGAACTTCATGCGGTCGGCGAACGCGCCGGTGATGAGCGCCGGGGTAATGATCGCGAACGTCATCTGGTAGACGAAGTAGACCGATTCCGGGATTGTCGAGGCGAGGTGGCTCACGGTGAGCGTCGTCGCCTTGTCGCCCTTGATGTAGTCCATGCCGTGCAGGAAGACGCGCGAGAAGCCGCCGAGGAACGAACTGCCGGGCGTGAACGCGAGGCTGTAGCCGACGACCGTCCAGATGATCGTCACGAGACAGCAGATCGCGAAGCTCTGCATCACGGTCGCGAGCACGTTCTTCTTGCGGACCATGCCCGCGTAGAAGAGCGCGAGGCCCGGGACCGTCATGAAGAGCACGAGGGCCGTGGAGGTCAGCATCCAGGCGGTGTCACCCGAGCTGATTTTCGACGAATCGACGGAGAAAGGAGCCGTCGGAGCAGCGGGGGCGGCCTCGGCGCCCGACGCGGCCGGGGCCGCCGAAGCAGCTTCAGCCGAGGAGGACATCGCCGTGTTGGCGCTGACGGGTGACGCGGTGTCGGGTGCGCTTGCTGCCGTGGCATTGGACGCCGGGGCTGAAGCCGCAGCCGGAGCGGACGCGTCCTGGGCCAGAGCGGTGCCGACACTGGCGCCGATCAGCGACCCCGCCATCAACAAGGACATCAATAATTTGCGCATTCTTCTGTTTCCTCTTATCGCCGAATTCTTCTTAGAGAGCGTCCGCGCCGGTCTCACCGGTGCGAATACGAATGACCTGTTCGATTGCGGTGACGAAAATCTTGCCGTCGCCGATCTTGCCCGTGCGTGCTGCGCGTTCTACAGCCTCGATCGCCTGGTCGACGATGTCGTCCGAGACGGCCGCTTCGATCTTCACTTTTGGCAGAAAGTCGACGACGTACTCCGCGCCGCGATACAGCTCGGTGTGTCCCTTCTGACGGCCGAAACCCTTCACCTCGGTCACCGTGATGCCCGAGACGCCGATCGCCGACAGCGCTTCGCGCGCTTCGTCGAGCTTGAAAGGCTTGATGATTGCGGTAATAAGCTTCATGTAACCCTCGCAGTGGTGTGTCTGATCCCTCGTTGCCTCTCGCGGCGTCTCGTCGATGCTGCGCCGCGTCGTCCCGCCCGCCAGCCGCCGAAAAGAGCACGCAGGAAAGGCCCGCGCCAGTTATGCAACTCGTGTGCCATGCGTGTATTTATGGGGGAAAGCGGGATTTTTGATTCGGCTTGGGAGGAGCGTCGGCCGAATGGCTAACGCTCGGGACGCGTGCTGGCGCCGCATGGAGTTCGTTGCTAGAGTGCTCTCAAGGTCCGGCAAACAGGCGCGCAACGGGGTGTGACGGAGAGCGTCGGTCGATTAGACTTGCGCACCGCGCCGGTGCACCAAAATCGATCATTCAGGAACCCGGAGCACTGACCTAACGATGGATGCACCGAATTTGTGCATCAAGGGAGAAAAATCATGAAACAACCCAACGACGTATTCAACGATTTCCAGCAGAAAGTCAGCGAACTTCTGAAGAATTCGCCCGCAAAAGACCTTGAAAGGAACATGAAGGCCATGCTGTCGCAGGGCTTCTCGAAACTCGACCTCGTGACCCGTGAGGAATTCGATACGCAGACGCAAGTGCTCGTGCGCACGCGCGCGCGGCTCGAAGAACTGGAAGCGCGCGTCGCGCAGCTCGAACAGCGGCTGACGGCGGGCGGATCGTCGCAGGATTGAACTCGCTTTTCTAATGCAGCCTCGGCCGAGCGAGCCGTGACGTTTTGAAAGCATCGGCGCCGGATTGCAAAGGGGCCGGGATCAGAGGGGAAATCATGTCGCTTGCCGTGGTACGCAGCCGCGCGCCCGCGCCTGGGCGCGCGCCCGAGGTGGTCGTCGAAGTCCACCTCGCCAATGGATTGCCATCTTTTTCGATCGTCGGCCTGCCCGACCTCGAAGTCCGGGAAAGTCGCGAGCGCGTGCGCGCCGCGCTTCAGAACTGCGGCTTCGACTTTCCGGTTCGCAGAATCACCGTCAATCTCGCGCCCGCCGACCTGCCGAAGGAGTCCGGCCGCTTCGACTTGCCTATTGCACTCGGCATCCTCGCGGCGAGCGGGCAGATTCCGGCCGAATCGCTGGAGCGGCGCGAATTTGCGGGCGAGCTGTCGCTGACGGGTGCGCTGCGGCCGATGCGCGGCGCCTTCGCGATGGTCTGCGGGGCCGCGCGGCAATTTTCGGCAGACCAGCCGGCGCCCGAGGTTTATCTGCCGCTCGCGAGTGCGGCCGAGGCGGCGCTGGTGCCGGGCATCGACGTGTACGGCGCTGCCGATCTTCCCGCTCTTTGCGCACATCTCGCCGGTTCCGTCGACGGACGCCTGTCGCCGGTGCGCCAAAGCGCCTTGCCCGATGCCGCCGCAGGCCCGCCGCCGCCCGATCTCGCCGATGTCATCGGTCATCCTGGAGCGCGCCGCGCGCTGGAAGTGGCGGCGGCGGGCGGGCATCACTTGCTGATGGTTGGGCCGCCCGGCGCGGGCAAATCGATGCTCGCCGCGCGCCTGCCCGCCCTTCTCCCGCCGATGACCGACGACGAAGCGCTCACTTCCGCCGCGATCCTGTCGGCCAGCTCGCTTGGGTTTGCGCCCGAAGCGTGGCGTCGGCGGCCGTTCCGTGCGCCGCATCATTCGTCGAGTTCGGTGGCGCTGGTCGGCGGGCGCAATCCGCCGCAACCAGGCGAAATCACGCTCGCGCATCTGGGCGTGCTTTTCCTCGACGAGCTTCCCGAGTTCGATCGAAAGGTTCTTGAGACGCTCCGCGAGCCGCTCGAAGCGGGGCGCATCACGATTTCGCGCGCCGCGCAGCAAGCCGATTTTCCGGCCGCGTGCCAGTTGGTCGCCGCGATGAATCCGTGTCCGTGCGGCTGGCGCGGCGATCCGAACGGACGCTGCCGATGCACCCCCGAAGTCGCCGCGCGCTATCTGCGCAAGCTCTCCGGGCCGCTGCTGGATCGCATCGATATCCAGATCGAGTTGCCGGCGCTCACGCCGTCGGAATTGTCGGCGAGGAGCGCTGTGCGTGGCGAAGCGAGCGCAGGTGTGGCGCGGCGCGTAGCCGCCGCGCGCGAGCGGCAGGTGCAGCGGCAGGGGAAGACGAATCGCGAATTGGACGGCCGCGCGAGGCCGATGTCGTCTGCCAGCCCGATGCCGCCGGCGAGGCGCTCTTGCGCGAGGCGGGCGAGCGTTTCGGCTGGTCGGCGCGGGCTTATTACCGCGTGCTAAAGGTGACGCGCACGATCGCCGACTTGGCGGGAGTGGAGGTTCCGGGCGCGGGGCACGTCGCGGAGGCCGTTCAGTACCGGCGGGCGTTGTCGGTCGCCTGATCGCAAAAAGTGCTTGTCAAGACTTGACTTATGCACACCGCAACGCTCCAGGCCGAATGTTCATCCTACTAAAGCGTCAAATTTGGATGCTTGTTCAGGCCATTGATTTTATTGAATTATTTAAAGTGCTTCGATTGAAGGCAAAGTAACGAATCGCCCGCCAAATGGTCATATCAGCGACTGCTGACAGTCTTTTCCACAAAGTTATCCACAGAGCTTGTGGATAGTCGAAAAAAGTCAGCTAAATCCTATGATTAGCGCTGAAACCTGCTGCGGAACTTTCATTTCGAGATGGCAGTCTGAGCACGCCCGTTCTGTTCCGCCGCACAATTTGGAGGATTCGCTCTAATAAAGTTTGAAGGACGTGAAGAATTGATCGGCCTGTTCTTGCGGCGGTTCCTTGCCGGACACGATCGCAACCTGATACACGTGCACGCCCCGCGCGACGAAACGCGCGTGGATCGCATGAGACTCGCGCTTTTCGCCGCTCGTCCCCTTCACGTCGATTTCGCTACCCAACACGCGCCCGCCCGCCGCGAGTTCGATCTGCGTCGCGCGCGCCGACGGCGGCGCGTTCACGTTGCGCGCAAGGCCCTGCTGAAGGAAGTCGAGCGCGGCGCGCTGCAAGGCCGGATCGGCGCTCGGCAGGACAACCGTGCCGACGGCGAACACGGCGTCCCCGGCTTCGGCGGTCTGCATCTTCATTTGCATCGGCTGCCCGGCGATCTGGATTTCCCGCTGATCGGAACGCGGCTTGGCGGGCAGCGTGATTTCGTAGCCGTCGTCGTTGTTCATGACGGTGCGCCAGTCGTAGGCCGGCGTGCAGGCGAGGATCGCGCCGCAGGCGGCGAAGGCGCAGAAAGCAGCGGAGAGACGGCGTGAGACGGTGAGTCGTTTTGCTCGATTCATGACGAAAAAGCGCTGGAAAACCCTCATTATCGCCGCTTGATACCGGACCTTCCGGGTGCGGCGAGCCTGCGCCTAGGATTAAGGCTAAAATATTGCCTCTTCTGGCGCACTTCTCGCGCAGTCCCCGGTTTCACGAGGTTTCACATGTCCCAAGACACTCAGGAAACGTCCGCGCGCGGCAAGAGCCCGCTGCGCTATATCGTGATGGCGGTCGTTGCGGGCGTCATCGCCTGCACCGGCTATTTCGCGTTCGGCGGACAGCAGCGTGCACCCGATGCCACGTTCACGCTGCTTTCGGGGCAGAAGATCACGACATCCGCCGATCTGAAGGGCAAGGTCTATCTCGTCAACTTCTGGGCGACGAGCTGCGAGACCTGCATGAAGGAAATGCCGGAAATGATCAACACGTACAACCGCTTCAAGGATCGTGGGCTCGAATTCGTCGCAGTGGCGATGAGCTACGACGCGCCGATGTACGTGACGAACTACGCGCAGACCCGGAATCTGCCGTTCAAGGTAGCGATGGACGATGGCAGCGCGGCGAAGCAGTTTGGCAACGTGCAACTGACGCCAACGACGTTCGTCATCGATAAGGACGGGAAGATTCTGAAGCGGTATGTCGGGGAGCCGACGTTTGCCGAGCTGGATGCGCTGCTGGATAAGGCGTTGAAGGCGGGGTGATTGAGGGCATTGATGGAATTGTTGTGAGAGGGCTGCCCGGTGACGGGTGGCCCTTTTTTATCATTTACAGAGCAATTGCGCTGCCCTCACCGCTCCTCCCCCTTCACTGCCAGCCCATACCGCTTGATCTTCTCGTAAAGCGTCGCCTTGCCGAGCTGTAGCCGATCCGCCGCCGCAGCGACCACTCCGCCGCACCGCTCCAGCGCCTCCGCGATCACCACCCGCTCGAACTGCTCGGTCCGCTCCTTCAGCGACTGCGTTTCAGCATCGAGGGGAACGGCCGTATCGTCGATCACGCCGAGCACCATCCGGTCCGCCGCGTTGCGCAGCTCGCGCACGTTGCCCGGCCAGTCGCGCTGCATCAACTGCGCGCGCTGGCGGTCGGTCAGCATCGGCGCGGGGCGCTCGTAGCGCACGGCGGCATCGAGCAGGAAATGCTCGAAGAGCGGCACAATGTCCTCCCGACGCTCCGCGAGCGGCGGCAGCGTGATCGTCACGACATTCAGCCGATACAGCAAATCGCGCCGGAACGTGCCATCGGCCACGTGTTCCGCCATGTCGCCCTTCGCCGCCGCGACCACGCGGCAATTCGCGCGGATCGGCTGGTTCGAGCCGAGCCGCTCCAGCACGCCGTCCTGCAGCACGCGCAACAGCTTCACTTGTAGTGACAACGGCATGCTTTCGATTTCATCGAGGAAAAGCGTTCCGCCCGACGCATGCTCCAGCTTCCCCACCCGCCGCTTCTGCGCGCCGGTGAACGCGCCAGCCTCGTAGCCGAACATCTCCGATTCGAACATCTGCTCCGGCAGCGCGCCGCAATTCACGGCGATGAACGGCTTGTCCCGCCGCGGCGACAAATCGTGCAGGCTCCGCGCGATCAGTTCCTTGCCGGCGCCGGTATCGCCGTTGATGAGCACGGATGCGTCCGTCGGCGCGACGTTCGCGATCAGCCGGCGCACCTGCTCGATAGCCGGACTGCGCCCGATGATGCGCGGCGCCACGCTGTTCTGTCCCGCCAGCTCGCGCCGCAGCGCCTGATTTTCGAGCACCAGCGTTCGGCGTTCGAGCGCGCGGCGCACCGCTTCGATCAGGCGCTCGGAGGCGAACGGCTTTTCGATGAAGTCATAAGCGCCGTCGCGCATCGCCTGCACGGCCATCGAGATGTCGCCGTGTCCCGTCACGAGGATGATCGGCACTTCGGGCGCGCGTTCCCGGCATTGCGCGAGCAAATCGAGCCCGCTCGCACCGGGCAGGCGGATGTCGCTCACGATCACGCCGGGAAAACTCGCGTCGATCGAGCGCGACGCCGCCTCGACACTGCCGTGCCCCGCGACCTCGAAGCCCGCGAGTTGCAGGCTCTGGACGCTCGCCCGCCGCACCAGTTCGTCGTCTTCGATAAAGATCACCTGCAGGCCAGTCGTCATTGCTTGCTCTCGCTTTTCACAAAATGTCACGCACGCCGCAGCGTCAACACGAATTCTGCACCTTGGGCGCGGTCGGCGTCGGCCTGCGTGCCGCCTTCGGGGCCATCGACTTCCAGCGCCACCGCCCGATTGCGCGCGACGAGCATGCCGCCGTAGTCACGCGCGATCGCCGATGAAATCGCCAGGCCGAGGCCCAAGCCGTGTCCCATCTCCTTCGTCGTGAAGAATGGCTCAAAGAGGCGCGGCAGGACATCGGCGGGAATGCCTGGGCCGTTGTCGCGCACGACGAGTTCCACCGCCTCCGCGCGGATGCCGATCAATATCGAGATGCGCGGCGAATCGCACGCGCCGACCGCGTCGAGCGCATTGCCGATCAGGTTGATCAGGATCTGCTCCAGCCGCAGATCCTCACAGCGCACGGAGACCGGCGCATTCTCATCGGCGAGTTCGGGGGCAACGTCGAGCGCGACGTTTTGCATGCGCGGTCGCAGCATCGCAAGCACGTTGCGCAGTGCACGCGTCACGTCGGTGCGCGCGTTGCGCGGCCGCGCCTTCGAGACGAACAGCTTCAGCTGATTGGTGATCTTGCCCATCCGCTCGGTCAGCGAGGCGATCGCTTCGAGATTCTCCCGCGCCGCCGCCTGGTCGCCGCGTTCGATCAGCACGCGCGTGTTGTCGGAGAAACTGCGCAACGCGGCGAGCGGCTGATTCAGCTCGTGCGTGATGCCGGCCGCCATCTGGCCAAGCGCGGCGAGCTTGCTCGCCTGGACCAGCTCGTCGTGCGCGGCGCGCAAATCCTGCTCGGCGCGCGTGCGCTCGCTCACCTCCTTCGTCAGTTGCGCGTTCGCCTCCGACAGATCGGCGGTGCGCTCGGCGACGCGCTGGTTCAGTTCGGCATAGGCCGTTTGCAGCAATTCGCGGCTCCGGATCATGTCGCGCACGCGCACGCGCCGCATGCGCCAGTAGAACGCCAGCAGGCACAGCGACACCAACACGAGGCCCGTCACGATCGCGGCCGTGCGCGCGGCGCTCTCGACGGGATCGAGCGGCGCCATCGTGATCAGTTGCCAGTCGGGCTCGCCGATCGAACGGCGCGTCGCAAGGAAGCTCGGCGGATTGCGCCCGCCGCCGACGCGCACGATCTGCGCATCGCCTTCGAGCGTCTTCACAATGGTCATCGGCAGCGGCTCGATCGTTTTCTGCGCGTACTGGCGCGCGGCGAACACGGACGCCTCGATGTTCTTCGGCAGCGGCCGTATCGTGTGATATTTCCACGCGGGCACGGAGGAGAGAAAAATCACGCCGTGATCGTCGGTGACGATGAGCGGTTCGGACGCGTCCGCGCCTTGCAGCCATTCGAGGTTGAGCTTCACCACCGCCACGCCGGCGATCTCGCGCGTGCCCTCGCGATAAACCGGCTGCGAGATGTAGTACCCCGGCTCGCGGGACACCGTGCCAAGCCCGAAAAAGCGGCCGGTGTGGCCTTGTGTGGCGTCGATGAAGTAGGGGCGAAACTGATATTCCGAGCCGACGAATGTGTCCGGCTGCAACCAGTTGCTCGCCGCGACGCACACGCCGTTCGCCCGAATGATGTAGGTGACGGTCGCGCGGGCGCGGCCGTTCAGGTCGTCGAGATAGCGGTTCGCGCGTTCCGTGTTGCGCGGCGTTGGATCGGTCAGGACTTCCTGCACGATCGGATGGCGCGACAGCAGGTACGGCAGATATTCGTAACGGTCGAGCGTGCTCTTGAGCGTGCCCGTCGTGCGATCGACGCGGGCCGCGGCGTTGCGCCGCAAATCGTCGATACCGCGCTGCCACGCGATGTTCCAGGTCAGCGCGCAGGCCGCCACGAGCGCGGCGGCGAGCGCGAGGAACACGAGCAGACGGCGCGTCACGTGTGTGGTTTCCGGGAGATGAGATTTCGCGATTGTGGCATAGGCGCCGTCCGAAAACGGACGCGGCGAAGCATCCGTCAATCGATGCTTCGCCGCTTTCATTGCCGTGTCGTCCGGTTTTTTAGTGCTGCTTCAGCGGAACGGGTTCCTCTTCCGTATCGGCCACCGGGTTGCCGGACAGCGCGTTACGCATCTTGTTGCGATCGAGTTCCTTCTCCCACGCCGACACCACCACCGTCGCCACACCATTGCCGACGATGTTCGTCAGCGCGCGGCATTCGCTCATGAAGCGGTCGATGCCGAGAATCAGCACCATGCCCGAGAGCGGAATCGTCGGCACGACGGCGAGCGTCGCGGCGAGCGTGATGAAGCCCGCGCCCGTCACGCCGCTCGCGCCTTTCGACGTCAGCATCGTCACCGCGAGGAGCGTCAGCTGCTGCGTCCAGGTGAGATCGGTGTTCGTCGCCTGCGCGATGAAAAGCACGGCCATCGTCATGTAGATGTTCGTGCCGTCGAGGTTGAACGAGTAGCCGGTCGGCACCACGAGACCCACCACCGAGCGCGAGCAGCCGACCTTTTCGAGCTTCAACATCAACTGCGGGAGCGCCGCCTCCGACGAGCTCGTGCCGAGCACGATCAGCATCTCTTCCTTGATGTACGAGATGAAGCGCAGGATGTTGAAGCCCACCGTCTTCGCGATCAGGCCGAGCACGACGACCACGAAGATGATCGACGTCAGATAGAACGTGCCGATCAGCTTCAACATCGGCACGAGCGAGCCGATGCCGTACTTGCCGATGGTGAACGCCATCGCGCCGAACGCGCCGATCGGCGCCAGCTTCGTGATGATGCCGACCATGCCGAACAGCACGCCCGACAAGCCTTCGATGAACGTCGTCACCACGCGGCCCCGATCGCCCAGGTGCGCGAGCACGGCGCCGAACAGGAGCGCGATCAGCAGGATCTGCAGGATTTCGCCCTGCGCGAACGCCGACACGAGCGTGTCCGGGATGATGTGCATCAGGAAATCGACCGTCGACTGGCCGTGCGCCTTCGCGGCGTAGGACGCGACCGCCTTGCCGTCGAGCGTTGCCGGATCGACGTTGAAGCCGGCGCCCGGTTTCAGGATGTGCGTCGCCGCGAGGCCGATCACGAGCGCGAAGCTCGAGACGATCTCGAAGTACAGCAGCGCCTTGCCGCCGACGCGCCCGACCTTCTTCATGTCCTCCATGCCCGCGATGCCGGTCACGACGGTACAGAAGATGATCGGCCCGATCACCATCTTGATGAGCTTGATGAAGCCGTCGCCGAGCGGCTTCATGTCGGTGGCGAAGGCGGGATAGAAGTGTCCGAGCGCGATACCGACAGCGATGGCGATCAGCACCTGCACGTACAGGATTTTGTAGAAGGGTTTTTTCTTCACGATGGTTCCGGGCAAATTTCAGGCAGTTGGCAAGGGAAGCCAGTGGCGAGCCGCGAGAAGCGCGTGGGGCGTCGGTGCTTTGAGAGGAGCACCATGAAACGCGCCGCGAGCAGCAGCCAGGCCGCTACGACGACGGATTCAAGGGCGTTTCGAGGGATTGGGATGCATCGCTTGTCTCCTTTGGCTTTTTATGGAGCGGCCTTGCGGGCCACGCTTCTATATTGCAAGGTCGATGCCAGCTATTGATATGGCTAAGCGGTTGAATTTAATGGGGTTTTCGTGCGCCCGCCTGAGTGCGCATCTGGCTTTCCGGAATTCCGGAAACACGCCGTCCGACGTTTCGGACGGCCTTCGGGTTTTCCCCTAGAGCCTGTACCTACGGGCTTTCCCGAGGTTTTGAGACAGCTTTGAGACGCGCCGGGACCGGTTAAGCAATCCAGCGACCCGGAAAACAAAAAACCCACGTCACCGTGGGTTTTTTTGTTCTGGTGCAGCAGGCTTTCTTAAACCACGCCTGCGTCGTGCGCTTGCTGATCCGCGTGATAACTCGACCGCACCATCGCGCCGACTGCCGCGTGCGTGAAACCCATCTCGTAAGCCGCTTCCTCGTACATCTTGAAGGTATCGGGATGCACATACGAACGCACCGGCAAATGATGCTCCGACGGCTGCAGATACTGCCCGATCGTCAGCATGTCGACATTGTGCTCGCGCAGGTCGCGCATCACCTGAAGGATTTCGTCCTCCATTTCGCCGAGACCGACCATGAGACCCGATTTCGTCGCGACTTCCGGATGCAGCGCCTTGAAGTCCTTCAGAAGCTTCAGCGAATGGTGATAGTCCGACCCCGGGCGCGCTTCCTTGTAGAGACGCGGCACCGTTTCGAGATTGTGGTTCATCACATCGGGCGGCGCGGCGGTCAGGATGCCGATCGCGCGATCCAGCCGGCCGCGGAAGTCCGGCGTCAAAATTTCGATGCGCGTTTGCGGCGAATGCTCGCGCACCTGCCGAATGCATTCGACGAAGTGCGCGGCGCCGCCGTCGCGCAGATCGTCGCGATCGACGCTGGTGATCACCACGTACTTCAGCTTCAGCGCGCCGATGGTGCGGGCGAGGTTGAGCGGTTCGTCGGCGTCGAGCGGATCGGGGCGGCCGTGGCCGACGTCGCAGAACGGGCAGCGGCGCGTGCACTTGTCGCCCATGATCATGAACGTCGCGGTGCCTTTGCCGAAGCATTCGCCGATGTTCGGGCAGCTCGCTTCCTCGCACACCGTGTGCAGGTTGTGCTCGCGCAGGATCTGCTTGATTTCGTAGAAACGCGAGCTGCCGGTCGCGGCTTTCACGCGAATCCACTCGGGCTTCTTCAGTTTTTCGATCGGGACGATCTTGATCGGAATGCGCGCCGTCTTCGCCTGCGCCTTTTGCTTGGCGGTGGCGTCGTAGGCGGCGGGGGCGGGCGTCGCGGGGGTTGCGGGAGTTGCAAAAGCGCCAGCGAGATTTCCGGTTGCGTCAGTCATTCGGTCGATCCATTCAGACGGTCAGGCCGTTCTGCGGTTGAGCGGCGCCACTCGGAACGCCGTCGATTTGATAGGTAAGCCGTTCAGCAAGACGCCCGGCCACTTCATGCCAGTCGGCCGCGACGCCGAGCGTCGCCATGTCGACTGTTTCGAGTCCCGCGTAGCCACATGGATTGATCGCGAGAAACGGCTGCAGATCCATCTTCACGTTCAGGCTCACGCCGTGATAACTGCAGCCATTTCGAATCTTCAGACCCAGCGCGGCGATCTTCGCGCCTTCGTGCAGATGGGCGTCCGGGCTTGTCGCACGGTTGTTTTCGAACGGTCGTGAGACGTAGATACCGGGCGCGCCAGCCTTACGATCAGTCGCCAGATTATACGCTGCAAGCGTTTCGATCACGGCCTCCTCGATCCGCCGCACCAGCTCGCGCACCATGAGCTTGCGGCGGCGCAAGTCGAGCAGCAGGTACGCGACGACCTGTCCCGGCCCGTGATACGTGATCTGCCCGCCGCGATCGACTTTGACGAGTGGAATGCCGCTATCGGAGACCAGAAGATGCGCGGGATCGCCCGCGAGACCGAGCGTGAACACCTGCGGATGCTCGACGAGCCAGATTTCGTCGGGCGTGTCAGGCGTGCGGGCGTCGGTGAACGCGCGCATGGCGTCGAAGCTTTGGCCGTAGGGTTCGAGGCCGAGCCAGCGCAGCGTCACGGGATGCTCGCCGGAGCCGATGAGGCTCGCGGCGGCGGGATGGGGATGAAGCGGGGAGTCAAGCGTCGTGGCGGGCATGGTCCCGGTAGTTTACCGAAATCGCGTGTTGCCCGCCGCGCCTTGAAACGTCGCTCAGACCGTCCTCCAGCCGGAGCGGAAGCGAACGACGAGGCGGTCAAACGAATACGCGAGCCAGGTGGCGGCGCGCTGGTCGGGGCGCGGGCAGATCGTGAAGACGACTTGCGCGGCACGATCGCCTTCGACGCTCAGCCAGAGCCGTTCGCGCTCGCGCAGCTTGAGCGTGTCGCCGGGGACGAGCCAGTAGTCTTCGATGTCGTTGCTGCGCGTCGCCCAGACGGCGGCGCCTTGGACCTTCAGCCGCGTGCTGCGGCCGATGCGCATCGGCACGGTTTCGCCGGGCTTGATTTCGAACGTGACGCTTGTGGAAATTTCTCGCATGATCGACTCCGCCAAAGTTGGTTTCGATGGCTACAATCGTAGGCGCAGCAAGGGGTTACGCAAAACGAGCAATTTTCACGGCTATGTGAGATAAATTAGCCAAGGCGAGTCACTTTCGCCCGGTACGGACATACGAACTCAGAACTCATGGATCTCCGCCAACTCCCCGCCCTCAATGCCTTACGTGCCTTCGAAGCCGCCGCGCGCCACGAAAGCTTCTCCCGCGCCGCCGACGAGCTTTTCGTCACGCACGGCGCCGTGAGCCATCAAGTCCGCGCGCTCGAAGCCGAGCTCGGCGTCCCGCTCTTCGCCCGCGACGGCAAGCGCGTGCGTCTCACCGACGGCGGCCGGCAATACGCCGCCGAAGTCCGCGCCGCGCTCGTCACGCTTGCCGAAGCCACGCGTCAGGTGCGCTCCGGCGATCGCGACCGGCGACTTGTCGTATCGATGCTGTCGTCGTTCTCGGCGCGTTTCGTGACGCCGCGTGTCGGCGGTTTCATCGAGAAGCATCCGGAAATCGACCTCGAATTGCTGTCGACGAACGCGCTCACCGATTTCACCCGCGACGACGTCGATGTCGCGATTCGCTTCGGCTTCGGCAAGTACCCCGGCCTTCACGCAGAAAAGCTCCTGGATGAGGTATTTTTCCCCGCATGTTCGCCGAAGTTCAACGGAGGCAAGCTCCCGCGCGCGCCCGCTGATCTCACGAGCACGCCGCTCCTTCGCTCGAATGACGAACTGTGGCGCCCGTGGTTCGACGCCGCCGGACTCATCGACTTGCCGGAGCCAAAACGCGGCGTCTTGTACGAAGATTCATCGAATTTGCTGCAGGCGGCCATCGACGGCCAAGGGATCGCGCTCGTGCGCCGCTCGCTCGCGATGCATGAAATCGTCGCAGGGCGCCTCGTGCGGCTTTTTGCAATCGACGGGCCGAGCCCGTGGACCTATTTCTTCGTCTGCCCGCCCGCCTTGCTGAAGGCAAAGCGGGTGCAGGACTTTCGCGCGTGGATTTTCGACGAAGCCGAGCAGTTCAAGCGCATCTACGAATGCACGCCAGCCGCGTGCGATGCGCCCGTTGCGCAGGTCAGAGCACTACCTTGACCATCGGATGGCCGGTGAGCGCGCGGTAGATGTCGTCGAGATGGGCGCGGCTTTGCGCGCGCACGGTGACCGTGAGGCCGGTGTAGTTGCCGCCGGACGACGGCCGCGTCTCGATGCGCGTGATGTCGAATTCGCCGTCGTATTCGCGGATCACGGTGACGATCGCGTCCTGAAATTCGGGATGCGCCTTGCCCATCACCTTGATCGGGAAATCACAGGGGAAGTTGAACAGGTCGTCCGCAGTTTGGGGGGTGGCTGGCTTCTCGGGGGTCGTCATGGCTTTCTCCTTCACTTGGCGCGCGCGCTCAGGTCCTGAAATTCGCGCGCCTTCGCCCGCTGGTAGGCGTCATACAAAGCAGCATAGACCGCGCCGGGACGGCCGTCGCCGACCGGCGCGCCGTCCAGCACGGTGATCGGCATCACTTCCTTCGTCGCCGAACTAATCATGATTTCGTCGGCGTCGCGCAGTTCGGCTTCGGTGATATCACGTTCCTCGAACACAATGCCCGCTTCGAGCGCCAGTTCCTCAACGAGCGCATAGCGGATGCCTTCGAGAATCCGTGGCCCGCGCGGCGCGCCGAAGAGCTTGCCGCCCTTCACAATCCAAACATTCGACGACGATCCTTCCGTCAGCAGCCCGTCACGCAACTGGATGGTTTCGAGCGCGTCGTTTTCGGCGGCGTGCTGTGCCATCAACACGTTGCCGAGCAGCGAAATCGACTTGATGTCGCAATGCAGCCAGCGCTTGTCCTCGGCGGTGACGGCGCGCGCGCCCTGCACGCGGCTCTCGGCGCTCGGAAACGTGAGCGGATTGACCATCACGAAGACGGTCGGCGTGACGCCGGCCGGGAACGCGTGGCCGCGACGCTTCGCCACACCGCGCGTCACGTGGATATACACCAGCGCGTCGCCTTCGCCCTCGTTCGCTTCGATCGCCTGGTTGATCAGCGTGCGCCAGCCGGCGTCGTCGAACGGATTGTCGATGCGGATCTTGCCGAGGCTGCGCGTGAGCCGCGCCAGATGCTGCGTGAGGCGGAACGGCGCGCGGCCGTCCGGCGTGGCGTACAGCGGCACGACTTCGTACACGCCGTCACCGAAGATGAAGCCGCGATCGAGCACCGGAATGCGCGCTTCGGAAAGCGGGCCCCACTCGCCGTTCAGATAAACGATTGGGTCGAGTTCATGGCTCATCGCGGCGGCTCCTCCTTAAGACTTGCGCTTGTCCCACCACAGCAGCGCCGAATCCCACAGGCGCCCGACGATGCCCGCCTCCGGCACGTCCTGCAACGCGACGAGCGGGAACTGCGCGACTTCCTTGCCGTCCGCCATCATCTTGACGGTGCCGATCTGCTGGCCCTTCTTGACCGGCGCGGTGATCAGCGCGTTATGCGTGACCGACGGCTTCACCTTCTCGCCCATGCCCTTCGGCACGGTGACGTACTGGTCGGTCGTGACGCCCGCCTTCACGGTGCTCTCGGCGCCCTTGTAGATGCGCGGCGATTCGATCACCTGATCGGCCTTGTAGAGCCGCACCGCGTCATAGGCCGTGTAGCCGTAGTTCAGCATCTTCAGGCTGTCCTGCACGCGGTTGTGCTCTTTCGGCTCGCCCATCATCACCGCCACCAGCCGCCGATTCGCGTCGGGCACGCCTGTCAGCGGACGCTTGGACGTCGCGATCAGGCAGTAGCCCGCGGCCTTCGTGTGGCCGGTCTTCAGGCCGTCGACGGTCGGATCGAGCCACAGCAGGCGGTTGCGGTTCGGCTGCTTGATCTTGTTGTACGTGAAATCGCGCACCGAGAAGATGTCGTAGTACTCGGGGAAATCGCGGATCAGGCGCGTCGACAGCACGGCGAGGTCGCCCGCGGTCGTGTAGTGCTGCGGATCGGGCATGCCGTTGACGTCGGCGAAGTGCGTGTTCTTCATGCCGATGTTCTTCGCCGCCGCGTTCATCAGCGTGACGAAGTTCGTCTCGCTGCCGCCGACGAGTTCCGCGAGCGCGATCGCCGCGTCGTTGCCCGACTGCACGATCATGCCGTAGACGAGATCGTGCACGGTCACCGGCTTGTTCGCCTCGACGAACATGCGCGACTCGTCGGTGCGAACGCGGCGCACGGCCTCGCTCGGCATGACGGTCTGGTCCATGTTGATCTTCTTCGACTTCAGCGCGTCGAATACAAGATATGCGGTCATCAGTTTCGTGAGCGACGCGGGTTCCGAGCGCTCGTCCGGATTGCCGGAGGCGAGCACCTGGTTGCTCGTGGCATCGACGAGGACCCACGAACGCGCGGTCACGTCGGGCGGCGGCACTTGCGCAAAGGCGCTCGCGGCGGCCAGCGTGGCGGGCAGGACGATGGCGGCGGTGATCGCGCGGTACAGCGCGCGTTGATGTGATTCAGCTACGGAAAAGGACAGGCCGGAAGGGGAAAAGCGCATAGGATCGGGTCGGCAGAAAAGGCATCGGCGCTTCGTCGGGGTCGATGTCGAACGGCGAAGCGCAGGTTGAACAGGCAGACCGTCGGGCCGGTCGGGCGCGTTGTTTCGTTGGATGCAGCGCGGGCGAAAGCCGCGGGCGCAGCGAAAAAGGCGCTCGTTGGACAGACGGCCGCGCGATCGGTTCTCAAGCGGCGCAGCGGCGGCGCCGTGCGCTAAAGCGATCGCTGAACGGTCAGGTTGCAGCGCAAAAGTCTGCGCCATTATACGCGTCGCGCGATGCGGTTTCGCCTCTGAAATGGTCAGTTAACGCGTGTTTTCGGCACTTCGCAGGCCTTCGATTCGCCCGCTGCCGGAAACGCCTCAGCGCCACGCCTCGACGATCACGCGCTTCAGGATATGCAGTTTGCGATGGAAGAAATGCTCGCCGCCCGGAATCACGACGACCGGCAGTTCCTGCGGCCGCGCCCAGTCGTAGACCGACGCGATCGGCACGGTTTCGTCCACTTCGCCGTGGATCACCAGCGTGCTTTCGGGCACTTCGGCGACTTCCCAGCGGCTCGCCGCCGTGCCGACGAACACCATCCGCTCGATCGCCTGGCCTTCGTCGCGCAGTTTCTTCGCCACGTGCGACAGCACGAACGTGCCGAATGAAAAGCCCGCGAGCACGAGCGGCGCATCGTTTTGGCCCGGCTGTGCGCGCATGTGGGCGATCACCGCGAGCAGGTCGTCGCGTTCGCCGATGCCGTCGTCGTGCTCGCCGCCCGTCTGCCCGACGCCGCGAAAATTCGAGCGATACGTCGTGTAGCCGAGCTGCACGAAGGTGCGCGCGAGCGTCTGCGCGACCTTGTTGTCCATCGTGCCGCCGAAGAGCGGATGCGGATGCGCGACGAGCACGATGCCGCGCGGCGTGCCTTCGGCGCGATCGAGCGCGACTTCGATCTTGCCCACCGGGCCGTCGATCAGGAATTTTTCGGTTTGCGCGTTCATCGGTCGGTTCGCGTTTTCGGGGTCAGGCCAGGCTCAGGCCGGTTGATCGATCAAAAGGCGCTCGACGATCTTGCCGTTCGCCAGATGCGAATCGACGATCTCGTCGATGTCGGTTTCGTCGACGTAGGTGTACCACGTCCCTTCCGGATACACGACGACGACCGGCCCCAGCTCGCATCGGTCCAGACATCCCGCTTTGTTGATGCGCACTTTGCCGTCGCCCGCGAGGCCGAGCTGCTTCACGCGCTTTTTCGCATGCTCCTGCATCGCCTGCGCATTGCAGTTCGCGCAACTTTGACGCGGGGCGTCCGGCTCGCGCTGGTTCAGGCAGAAAAACACGTGGTACTTGTAGAAGGAATCCATGAGGGTCGGCAAAAAAGTGTGTCGGCCGATTATAGCGACCGATGCCGATCGCCGTCGGCGCGCCGCCGGGCGAGCCACGCGCGCTCCGCGACCGACGCGAGCCAGCCGAGCGCCGCATACGGCCAGACCCACGCGAGCCAGTGCGCGAGGCCGTTGAAGTGCAGATAGCGCCCCTGCCGCCAGTCGGCCACGACGATGTCGAAGTACGGATTCACCGGCAGCACGTTCGCCAAAACGAGCGCGACGACGAGCGTCGCGCCCGCGAGCCCGGCGCGCAGCGCGCGCGGCAGCGAGAGCGAGAGCATTGCGGCCAGCGTACCGGTCGCGATCCCTTCGAGGGCGCCGTCGGTTGCCCAGTCGAAGGTCAGGCCCGCGCGCGATTGCAGGAACGAAGCGCCCGCCTTCGCGCCGAGCGTCGCGGCGAGCAGCCCGAGCATCAGCCGCACGCGCGGTGCGCGCTCGCGCATGCGCAAGGTTGCGAGCACGAGCGCGGCGAACAGGTTGCACGAGGTGATCAGCGCTTCCCAGGAATCGTCGGGAAGGAGCTCGGCGAAGTCGTCGATCCAGATGCCGATGTCCCACGCGGCGGGCGTCCAGGCGAGGATCGCGTCCTGCATCGACGGATCGAGGCCGTCCCACAGGACGCGCGGCAAGTCGCCGGCGCCGAACAGGAACGGCGCGGGGAACATGGTCGCGAACGGCCAGAGCGCGGAGAGGCCGAGCACGTAGGCGGCATCGCGCTCGAACCAGGTGAAGCGTATGCGCCGCAACAGGCCGCGATCGAGCAGCATGCTCGTGGCGGGCGCGGCCAGCACGCCGCCGATCAGCGCGCCGAGCGCGTTCGCGGCGAGATCGAGGTTCGACGCGACGCGCGTCGGCAAATAGGTCTGGATCGATTCCATCGTGCCCGACAACAGCGCCCCGCCGACGAACGCCGCGCCCACCGCCAGCGCGCTGCGCCAGCGCGGATAGAGCGCGAGCACGATCAGCGCGCCGAGCGGCATATAGCCGAGCACGTTCGTGACGACGTCGAACGCGGTCACGTACTGGGGGATCGGATCGGTGAGAAACGCGAACGGCCCGAGGCCGAGCGAGCGCCAGCCGGAGAACGGATACAGCGACCCGTAGACGACGAGCGCGGCATACACCGCAAGCGCCTGCCGCGCGAACATCGATGGGCGGCGCTGCCACTGCTTGATCGTCATCGGTGGCCCGGGCGCTCCGTGGCGCTGTGCAGCGGCGTCATTGCGACGCGACGAGCGGCTGCACGCCGAGCCAGGTGGTCATCTGCGCGATGAGTTCGTCGGACGCGGCGGCAAGCGCCCGCGCGCCGCCGGCGGCATCGCCCGTATAGGCCGGCGCGCGCGCCATGAACGTGCGCTGGCCGATCACGCGGCCCTGCTGCGAGAGCGTCGCACGCGCGGAGACGAGCGCGTGGCTCTCGTCAGGCGCGTCGAACACCTGCTCGAAGCCCGTCAGCTCGACTTCGAGCAGCGGCGCGCGCACGGTGTCGGCGCCCGTCAAAACGGGGCCGCGCGCCGACAGCGCCGCGCGCAGGCGCTGCGTGAGCAGTTGGGCGGGCGGCATCGTCCAGTGGCTGTTCGAATAGCTACCGGTGCGCTGCGCATCGGCGTATTGCAGACGGTAGATGAACGCGTCGGAATCGAGATCGCGCGGCGCGTGCACGCCGATTACCTTCATCGGCGGCATCGAGCCGGGCGTGCCGATCTGCGGCGGTGCGCCGAGGTCGTAGCGGATATTCGAGACGGCGGCCGGCGGCCCCGACGCGCAGCCGGACAGCGCGGCCACGGCAAGCGCGAACATCGCGAAGGGAAGACCGCAGCGCCGCGGCAGCGAGCGCCAAACGCGCATCGCGTCGAAATTCATGGGTGGCATCACAGTTCCTTATCTTCGATGCATGAAACGTCAAACTCCAGCGTGAAAGACAGGATTCGCGAGAGTTTTCAAACTTTAGCGCGCCAAATTTTAAGGCAAACTCACTGAACGCTCTTAATTGCACTAACGAACAGCCTTCGCGCACCTATTGGCCAGCTTTCGCCGGCCAGTTGAAGCCCGGTTCGCCCGGCCCCGGCGCCTGTACCGGCGCGCCGAACAGCACGCTGCGCGGATTCGTGCTGAACGTGTCGGCGGCGCGGTCGATGGAGCGCGCGGCGCTGCTGACGTCGTCGGCAAGCGAATTGACGTGCGGCAGCGTCTCGTAGCCGACGCGCGCCGAAAGCTCCCGCAGCGAGTCGTTCATGTCGGCGAGCGCGACGCCCGCCTGCTCCGCCGCCGCCCCTGCCTTGTTCAGATTCGAAACGAACGGCCCGTCCGGCCGGTTCAGGCTCTGGATCAGCACGTTGGTGGACGCGAGCGCCTTGTCCAGTTGCGTGAGCGTTGCGGGCAGGCGCGCCGTCGCCGGGCCGACCTGGCTCGCGAGCGTCGCGATGCCGTCGGCCGCGCCGCGCAGGCTCTTCGTGGTGCGCATCATTTCGTCGCGAACGTCGTCGGAGAGGAATTTGTCGGCGTCGTCGGCCAGGCGCTCGAACTTGCGCAGGATCACGTCGCCGCGCTGCTGCAACTGGTCGAAGATGCCCGGGCGCATCGGCACTTCCGCCACGTCTTTCGCCGACGAAGGCAAATCGCGCGTGTCCTTGCCGGTGTCGTCGAGCTGCACGAACGCAATGCCCGTCACACCCTGGAAGCCGAGCGTGGCGTAGGTGGAATGCGTCATCGGCGCGTTTTTGTCGACGAGGATGCGGATGCGGATCTGCCCCGGATGCGACCGGTCGAATCTGATCGACTCCACCTTGCCGACGCCGAGCCCGCGATAACGCACGGCGGCATCGGTGAAGAGGCCCGTCACATTGGTGCGCGCGATCAGGTCATACGGCACGCGCACTGTGCGATCGACGTTGAAAAAAAACACCGTGATCGCGATCGCCGCGACGAGGCCGATGGTGAAGAGGCCAGCCCAGAACGCATGGGATTTGTTTTCCATCGACAGGTTCCTTTTCCTTTTGCGCGTGTCATTTCAACTGCAGCGGCGCTTCTTCCAGCGCCACCGCTGGCAGCCGCGCGCGGCGCTCGAACGGCAGCGCCTGCAGCGCGCGGCGTCCGCGCCGGCCGAGAAAATACTCGCGGATGAACGGATGATCGACCGCCACCGCCTCCTCCACGGGCGCCGCGACCAGCACGCGCCGGTCGGCAAGCACGGCGACGCGCGTCGAGAGCGCGACCATCGTGTCGAGATCGTGCGTGACCATCACGACCGTCAGCCCGAGCGCGCGATGCAGCGTCGCAATCAGGTCGACGAATTCGTCGGAGGCCTTCGGGTCGAGGCCGGCGGTCGGCTCGTCGAGAAAGAGCAGTTCCGGCTCGAGCGCGATCGCCCGCGCGATGCCCACGCGCTTGATCATCCCGCCGGAAAGCGCCGCCGGCATCTTGCTCGCGTGCTTGCACGACAGCCCGACCATTTCGAGCTTCAGCATCACGAATTCGCGGATCAGGTCCTCGGGAATCTTGCCGAGTTCGCGAAACGGCTGCGCGATGTTGTCGTACACCGACAGCGACGAAAAGAGCGCGCCCTGCTGGAACATCATCCCGGAGCGCGTGCGCAGCATGCGCGCGGTTTCGTCGTCCATGTTCGCCCACTCTTCGCCGAGCACGCGGATACGGCCCGACGTCGGCGATTCGAGGCCGAGCATCTGGCGCACGAGCGTCGTCTTGCCGGAGCCCGAGCCGCCGAGCAGCGCGACGATTTCGCCGCGCCGCACCTGCAGGTTCAGATGCTCGTGGATAACGGTGCGCCCGTAGCGCTTCGTCACGTCCTCGCATTCGATCACCGGCTCCGCGATGACGGGCGGCGGCTGGTGGCGAACGGCGGTGGCGAGTGTGGTCGACATCAGAGCCCCACGTTCTGGAAAAGGATCGCGAACACGGCGTCCGCGAGAATCACGATCGTGATCGACGTGACCACCGAAGTGGTCGTGCCTTCGCCGAGGCTCTGCGAATTCGCCTTGATGCGAAAGCCGTAGTGGCACGCGGCGAGCGCGATCAGCATGCCGAACACGACGCCCTTGCCGAGTCCGATCCACAGGTTCGTGATCGGCACGACGCTCGGCAGCGAGCGCACGAAGAACGAAAAGTCGATCTGCAGCACGAATTTCGCCGCGAGCGCACCGCCCGTCAGCGCGATGATGTTGGTCCACATGACGAGGAGCGGCATCGCGATGCCGAGCGCGATCACGCGCGGCAACACCAGCCGCAGGCCGTGCGGGATGCCCATGACCTGCATCGCGTCGAGTTCTTCGGTCACGCGCATCACGCCGATCTGCGCGGTGATCGCCGATCCCGAGCGCCCTGCCACGAGAATCGCCGAGAGCACCGGCCCGAGCTCACGAATCACCGACAGCCCCAGGATATTCACGATGTACTGGTTAGCGCCGAAGGTGCGCAGTTGCTGCGCGGAAAGATAGCTCAGCACGATGCCGATCAGGAACGCGACGAGCGCCGTGATCGCGAGCGCCTGGGTGCCGGCGCTATAGATATTGGCGGAGATTTCGGTCCACGGGATGCGTTTCGGACGGCGCACGATGCTGATCAGGTCGAGCATGAAGCCGCCGAACATCGCAATGCCGCCGTACAAGTGCTCGAAGAACGAGAACAGCAAGAGGCCGAAGCGCGTGACGAAAGTCGAGCGATCGACGGGTTCGGGTTCTTCGCGCTCGGCGTCGAGCAGCGCGACGCGCTGGAAAATCTCGCGCTGCGTATCAGAGAGCGCGACAACGGCCGGCATCCGGCGGCCCCAGATGCGCCACAGCGCCTGCCCGCCGACGTGATCCAGCCGTTCGATCGACAGCAGGTCCCAGTTGGGAATCGCTTCCCGGCCGATTGCGCGGAGGCGCCGCGTCACGCCGCCTTTCGAGCGGTCGCGGGCGAGCGCAAGCGCCGTCCACTGGCCGGAGAGCCGGACCACCTTGCCTTGCTGACCGGATTCCACTCGCAAGCGGGGCGGCGTGTCGAAGTTCAAGGATGGGTTCGCGTGGGGAAAGGGAGAGCCCATTGTAACGAAGGTTGATGCGTTCAAATGGCTTATGCAGCCGGAATCGCCCGCCAGTGTTGGCGTGCGGCGGCGGGCCGCTACAATGGAATCCATGAACTCATCACATTCCACCTTTCCGCTCGACGCCGCCTGGCGCATCGACCGCGAGCGGCTCGAAGCGCTCCTCGCGCGGCCGGTGCGCGGCTGGCCGGTCGATATCGTCGATGAGACGGGGTCCACCAACGCCGACCTCATGGCGCAAATGAAGGAACTGCCGCGCGAGCGGTCGTCGCCGACGCTGGCGCCGCTCGTACGCGTTGCGTATTCGCAGACGGCGGGGCGTGGCCGGCGCGGGCGTCCGTGGGTCGCGCAGCCGGGCAACGCGCTGCTTTTTTCGGTGGCGTGCGTGCTGCCGCGGCCTATCGAAGGGCTTGCGGGATTGAGCCTCGCGATCGGCACGGGCGTGATCGATGCGCTCGGGCAATTGCCGCTGTCGGCATCGGCGAGACTCGCGCTGAAATGGCCGAACGACGTGCTGATCGACGACGGCAAGCTCGCCGGCATCCTTATCGAGACCGCGTGGAACACACCGCAGGCGACGGCGGTCGTGATCGGCATCGGCATCAACCTGCACGGCGCGGCGGAGCTTGCGGCGCAAGTCGACGAAGCGAACCGGCTCGGCAGCGGTAATTTGCCGGCGCCGGGCAATCTGCCGGCGTCGCTGTCGCGCGCGTGGCCGAACGCCAATCTGACCGACACGCTCGCCGCGCTGCTGAACGCGCTCGATGCGACGCTTACGCGCTTCGCCGCCGAGGGTTTTCGGCCGTTCCGGCAGCCGTGGCTCGCGGCGCACGCCTATGCGGGCCGCGAAGTCGTGCTGCTCGAACAGGGCGTGGAGGTGGCGCGCGGCGTCGCGGCGGGCGTCGACGATCAAGGGCAGTTGCAGATTGACACGCCCGAGGGGCTGCGCACGGCCGCGACCGGCGATGTCTCGCTGAGGCTCGGGGAGCCGCGTCCGTGAGCGGCGGCGCGGCGCGGCTTCTGATCGACGCGGGCAACAGCCGGATCAAATGGTCGATGATCGCGGACAACGGCGCCGAATTCGGGCGCGGCGCGTTCGAACACGACGGAACGCCGGATTGGGCCGCCTTGCCGCAGCCCGATGGCGCTTGGATTTCGAACGTCGCGGGTGAGTCGGCGGCACAGCGCATCGATGCACTGATCGACGCGCGCTGGCCCGGCTTGCCGCGCACGATCGTTCGCGCGCAGGCGCTCCAGTGCGGCGTGTCCAATTGCTATGAAGAACCGTCGAGCTTGGGCAGCGACCGCTGGTGCGGCCTGATCGGCGCGCGCGCTGCGTTTCCCGGCGAGAACCTGCTGATCGCGACCTTCGGCACGGCGACGACGCTCGAAGCCCTGCGCGCCGACGGCATGTTCACCGGCGGCCTGATCGCGCCGGGCTGGTCGCTGATGATGCATTCGCTCGGCACGCACACCGCCCAGTTGCCGACGCTCGATGCCGCCGCCGCCCGCAGCGCGCTCGGCGCGACGCGCAGCCTGTTCGCGAACAGCACGCGCGCGGCATTGTCGGCGGGATGCCTGCTCGCGCAGGCGGGATTGATCGAGCGGGCCTGGCAGGACCTGCGCGCCGACTGGCAGGCCGACGTGCGCCTCGTGCTCGGCGGCGGCGCGGCGAACGAAGTCGCCGGCGCGCTCGACGTGCCGCACACGCGCCATGATTCACTCGTTCTGGCTGGACTCGCGCTGATCGCACGCGATGCCGCCGAACGCAACCTTTCCTGACGGAGCATCACATGCTGCGCTGGCTGATCGCCGTTCTCTTTCTGGCAAACTTGCTGATGTTCACCGTCGCGCGCGGGGTGTTCGGGCCGCTGCCTTCGGCGGGCGGGCGCGAGCCGCATCATTTGCTGCAGCAGGTGCGCCCCGAAACGCTGTCGACGCGGCCGCTGCGCCCCGAAGATTCCGCCGATCAGCCGGTGGTCGGCGGTCCGGCGCCTGCCGCGCCGGTGCGCAGCAAGCCGCTCACGCAGTGAGCGTCGTTTTTAGCTGAGCGTACGGACTTTCCTGAGAAGCGCGGTGGTCGAGCGATCGTGTTCGAACGCGATGGCGAGCGCCTTGCCGCCCCAGCCGCGCACGAGCGCGGATTCGGCGAGCTTGTCCATGTCGTAGTCACCGCCTTTCACGAGCACGTCTGGACGCAGCGCGCCGATCAGTTCGAGCGGCGTCGATTCCTCGAATTTCACCACCCAGTCGACGCTTTCCAGCGCCGCCAGCAGCGCCATGCGATCGTCTTCGCGATTGATCGGACGATCGTCGCCCTTGCCGAGCGTGCGCACGGAGGCATCGCTGTTCACGCCGACGACCAGCGTCGCGCCGAGCGCTTTCGCGTCAGCGAGATAGGTGACGTGGCCGCGATGCAGGATGTCGAAGACGCCGTTCGTGAATACAACGGGGCCGGTGAGCGTGGGGCGGATGGCGGCGAGTTCGTCGCGCGTGGTGATCTTGCGTTCGAAAATGGCTGGCATTGCGGCTTTGCAGGGAAGTGTTGGATGGGCGGATTTTGCCATGCGGCAGTTGGGGGACTAATGTCCGTGCGAGCCAGAGAATCTGCTCATATCTGCTCAAAATTCCAAGTATCTGCTCAGTTTCCGGAGTATCTGCTCAAACACGAGCAAATAGTGAGCAGATACTTTGGTAAGGGTCGAATCCAACGTGCTCCTGATGCGACCACCTCACAGCGCTCAGCATCACGCGGGAGCAGGCCCCTCAAGTGTTCAGAACAGCCTTCTGGCCAAAAAAAAAATGCCCCGGAAGTCAAAGACTCAAGGGGCATCTTGGGAAACTACACCGACGTTATCGACCCACTTGGATCAAACCCCTCAAGCCGGCTGCTCCGCCGATCCAGGCGCCGGCGCCGCGGCCTGCAGCCGCTGCACCACTTCCTTGCGATACCGGTTCAACTCCTGCGCCGTGGCGAATGACCGCTCGAACAGAATCGACAGGTTGTGCAGAATCCGCTCGACGACCTTCTTCTCCCAGCTATCGTCGAACCGGATCTGATCGTCGAGCCAGCGCTCGAGCCATTCCGGGTCGGGCAGACGCGATTGGATCGTATCGCGCGGGAACAGCGCCTGATTGACGTGCAGGTTCGTCGGATGCAGCGGCTTTTCCGTGCGTCGCGCCGACGCCATCAGCACGCCGATTTTCGCGAACGCCGCACGCGCCGTGTCGCCGGCCTGCGCCATTGCCTTCTTCATATAGCGCAGGTACGCGCCGCCGTGGCGGGCTTCGTCGCGCGAAATGGTTTCGTAGATGGCCTTGATCACCGGCTCCGTGTGCCATTCGGCAGCGCGGCGATACCAGTGATTCAGGCGGATTTCGCCGCAGAAATGCAGCATCAGCGTTTCGAGCGGCGGTGCCGGATCGAATTCGAAGCGCACCGCGTGCAGTTCCTCTTCCGTCGGCACGAAGTCCGGCTTGAAGCGGCGCAGATACTCCATCAGCACGAGCGAGTGCTTCTGTTCCTCGAAAAACCACACGCTCATGAAAGCGGAGAAGTCGCTGTCATGGTGGTTGTCGCGCAGGAACATCTCGGTTGCGGGAAGCGCAGACCATTCGGTAATCGCGTTCATCTTGATGGTTTTCGCCTGCTCGTCGGTGAGCAGGGACGCGTCGAATTTGTCCCAGGGAATGTCTTTCTCCATGTCCCAACGAACCGATTCCAGCGATTTATACAACTCCGGATACAGCATGGTGTTCATAGTCCACCCCTGATTTGCCACTTAGTGCGACGTTCTGTCTGTAGTTACCTTCGGCCCGGCACGCACTTGCGGATGCGACTCGCCGCCTGCGCGCCGAACAACCAAGCTTTCAATTTTACGCGGGAAACAGGCACCCAGACGCTAAAAACGGCAATAAGCACGCGCTTGATCAAACGACGGCGTATTGCCCGTTGCAGGAACGCCGCAATTCGACCTCGGCGCTGCGTTATTTCTACCTGGGTAAGGAGCGAAACCTGTGCCTGGGATATGAGGAAGCGGGACCTGCCCCGCTGGTCGCGTCTGGATGGGCCGTTTGGCGCAGCATGCCTGCCTTGCATGACATGCTCGTTATGAGCGCGACGACGACGATGTTCAGGCCCTTGCGGCGACGGTTTCGAAACCCTTTTCGAAACCTGTAACTCACCGCCGGACGGCGCGAAACGCTTACTGACTATAGCACGGCGGCCTGCCGCCAGGACGCGACGGTTTCATCGATCGGCGTGAGTCCTGGGACGTGTTCCACGCCGTCCGGGAGCTTGCGGCGCAGGACCGGACTGCTCCCGCCGACCCAGATTCCCACGCCCGCCGGCAGCAGGCTGCGCAGTTCGGTGAGACCGTTCGTCACGGCCTGCGCGGGCATCGCCGCGGAAAATGACAGCGCCACGACGTCGACCTTGTGCGCGGCGACGGCATCGACGATGTCGTGCAGTGGGGTCTGCGGCCCGAGGCCTAGGCATTCGCATTCCGCCAGCGAAAAAATCGCCTCCGCCATCAGAATGCCGAGCCCGTGGCTCTCGCCCGTCAGCGTGGTGAGCAGCATGCGCGGCCGGCCGCCGCGCCCGCGCAGCGCATCCGAGAGCGGCCGCAGCAACGTGCGCAGCGTCACCTGCATCGCCTCGCTGAACAGGTGCTCGTGATAGACCTGAAGGGTCCCCGCAGCCCACGCATTGCCGACGCGCGCCGACAGCGGCGCCGCGACGTCGAGGACGAAGCGCTCCAGCCCGTCGCGAGTCGCGCGCTTGAGCATTTCGAAGCGGAAATCGTCGTAGGCGCCCGAGCGCAGCAGCGACACCAGCCGGTCAAGCTCGGCGTCCGGCGCGTCCTGCCCGACGCCTGATTCCTGCGCCAGTTGCTGCAGCACGTCGATCGATTGCGCAAGCACCTTGCTTGGCCGGTGTCCGGCGTCGAGCAAGCGCTTGACCAACCGTAGCTTCGTCACCTGCTCTTGCGGATACAGGCGTTCGCCGCCCGGCGAGCGCATCGGCCGGGGGAAACCGTAGCGTCGTTCCCAGACCCGCAGCGTGTCCTTCGTCAGCCCGATCTCGTGGGCAATCGCGCCGATGCCTATGCCCGCGAGCGGCACGACGGTGTCGTCCGGGTCGCCGGCGTCGGACAACGGCTCTCCTCCGTCATTGATTTCTGGTATGTTTGTCATGGACAAAATGATCCATCGTCGAGGTTAGGCAAACCTTCTCCCTTGTCTAAATCCTTATATTAAAAGGCTAAGTCTGAAACACCCGCATTCCCATGATAGACGATTTTTTAAAATCATCATGGACAAATATTGGTCTGATATCCCGGTGCATCCGCGTCGGCCGGAACTGCGTAAATCCGGGGACCGAAGCGAGAACGGAGATGCCATGCGAGTTGCAGTGATCGGAGCGGGGATTTCGGGGCTCGCGTGCGCGTGGCGCCTGGCGCAAAGCGACGCCACGGTCGAAGCGACGCTTTTCGAAGCGAACCGATATTTCGGCGGCCACGCGAACACGGTAGACGTCACGCTCGACGGCATCACGCATCCGGTCGATACAGGCTTCCTCGTCTTCAACGAACGAACGTATCCGAATCTCGTCGCGCTGTTCGAGGAACTCGACGTTCCGACCACCGAAACCGACATGTCGTTCTCCGTTTCGCTCGCGGATCGCGCGCTTGAGTGGGCGGGCACAAATCTGAATACCGTGTTCGCGCAGCGGCTCAATCTGCTGCGGCCCTCGTTCCTGCGCACGCTCGCGGACATCGTGCGCTTCAACCGTCTCGCGACTTCGATGGCGCTTACAACGCGCGATGAAGCGTCGCCGGCCGAATCCGTCGGCCGCTTTCTGGCGCGCGAGCGCTTCTCGGCCGCATTTCGCGACGGATACCTGCTTCCGATGATAGGCGCGATCTGGTCGTGCCCAGTCGCGCAAATGATGGCTTTCCCAATCGGGACGCTCGTGCGTTTTTGCCATAACCACGGCTTGCTGCAGGTCGCTGACCGTCCGCGCTGGCGCACCGTGACGGGCGGCAGCCGCGAATACGTCGCGCGGATGCTGGCGCGCATCCCGGATGCGCGTTTGGGCGAGCCCGTTCGGTCGGTACGCCGCGTGGTGCGCGATGGGCGGCCCTCGGTGGAAATTCAAACAACGAGCGGCATCGAAACGTTCGATCACGCCGTTCTGGCGTGTCACAGCGACCAAGCGCTGTCGATGCTCGCGGATCCATCGGCTGTCGAGCGCGCGGTGCTGGGCGCGATCCGCTATCTGCCGAACCGCGCCGTGCTGCACACCGACGCGTCGCTGCTGCCCGCGCGGCGTGCCTGGTCCGCGTGGAACTTCGAGAGCCGCAGCGCGGCGGGTGAAACGCACGTCTGCGTCCACTACCTCATCAACCGCTTGCAGCCGCTGCCGTTCGAAGCGCCCGTGATCGTGTCGCTGAATCCGGTGCGCGAGCCGCGTCACGATCGCGTGCTGCGCGAATTCGCGTATAGCCATCCACTCTTCGATCAACCCGCCATCGATGCGCAGCGCGCGCTTCCCGCGTTACAAGGCGAGCGCAATACGTGGTTCGCGGGCGCGTGGACGGGTTACGGCTTTCACGAAGACGGCCTGACGTCGGGGCTGTCGGCGGCGGCATCTTTGATCGGGCGTGCCGCCGAGTCCGAACGCGCGGAGCTCGTCGCATGAGCGCTTTCGATGCCCCCGACGTCCTTCTCACCGGCCGCGTGCGGCACCGCCGGCTGCGGCCCGCGGCGAACGCGTTCTCGTATCGCGTGTTCGCGGTGCGCCTGCCGCTGCGTGCAAGGGCGGCGCGGCTCGCGAGCGGCGCGGGCGCGTCGGGCGACTCGCGACTTTTCGCTCACAACCGATTCGGCTTGTTGAGCTTCCACGACGCCGATCACGGCGACGGCACGCAGACCGCGCTCGGCTGGATCGACGCGTTGCTGCACGCGAACGGCATCCACGATGCGCGCGGCGAAATTTATCTGCAGACGTTTCCGCGCGTGCTCGGCTACGTCTTCAATCCGGTGAGTTTCTGGTTTTGCGAGCGCGCGGACGGCTCGCTGCGCGCCGTGCTGTGCGAAGTCAACAACACGTTCGGCGAGCGCCATTGCTATTTGCTCGACACAGGCGGCACGATCAAAAGCGGCGTACCGCTCACGGCGCGCAAGGTGTTCCATGTGTCGCCGTTCTGCAAGGTCGAAGGCACGTACACGTTCCGCTTCTTCTTCGATAAAACGCGCGGGTGCTCGCTAGCGCGCATCGACTACGACGACGCCGACGGCCCGCTCCTCGTGACGAGCATCGCGGGGACGACGCGTGCCCTCGATGCATCGAATGTGCTGCGCGTGTTCTTCAGCTATCCGATGATGACGATCGGCGTCGTCGCGCGAATTCACTGGCAGGCGCTGAAATTGTTCGCGAAGCGCGTGCCGTTCGTCGGCAAGCCCGCACCGCCGCGCGAAACGCTTTCGCGCGCGCGTGGCGAATCGTCGGGGAGGTGACGCGAGATGTCAGCGCAGCCGTCCCCCGACTCGCAGTTCCGTTGCCCGTTCGCCCGGCTCCGGCCGATTCTGCGCGCGCGCGATCCGGCGCGCATCGGCACGGCGGGCCGCGTCGTGCTGAAAATGCTCGCCGGATTGCGCTACGGCACGCTCGATCTGCAATTGCCCGACGGCAGCGTGCGCCGTTTCGGCATTGGCAATGCGGACGGCCCGCGCGCGCGCATGATGCTGTCGAACTGGAACGTGTGCGCGGCGGTGCTCAAGAGCGGCGACACGGGTTTTGCGGAAGCATACTTGGCTGGCGACTGGCAGACCGATGACCTCCGCGCGCTGCTCGACCTCATGGTGGGCAATCGGGCTTCGATTGAAAAGGCCGTCTACGGCTCGTGGCCAGGGCGGCTCATGCAGCGCCTGCGACATCTGCGGCACGCGAACACGAAGGCCGGCAGCCGGCGCAACATCCAAGCGCACTACGATCTCGGCAATGCGTTCTACGCGCTGTGGCTCGATGAAACGATGACCTATTCCAGCGCGCTTTTCGACTCAGAGCGATCGCAGACGCTAGTCGATGCGCAGCGTGCGAAGTACCGTCGTCTGCTCGCCGAACTGCGCATCGATGGCGATGCAACACGTGTGCTCGAAATCGGCTGCGGCTGGGGCGGTTTCGCAGAACTCGCAGCACGCGAATCGAACGCGCACGTCACAGGCGTGACGCTCTCGAAGGAACAGCTTGCGCACGGCCGCGCGCGCATCGCGCAGGGCGGCCTGAGCGAGCGCGTCGAGTTGCGCCTGCAGGACTATCGCGACCTGCGCGGACAGTTCGACGCGATCGCATCGATCGAAATGTTTGAAGCGGTCGGCGAGCAATATTGGCCGTCGTATTTCGAGTGCCTCGCGCGCAATCTCAAACGCGGCGGCCGCGCGTGCGTCCAGACGATCACCATCGACGACGCGCTTTTCGAACGCTATCGAAAGAGCAGCGACTTCATTCAGCAATACGTGTTTCCGGGCGGCATGTTGCCGTCGCCGTCCGTGTTCGCGGAATGCGCACGAAAGCACGGATTGAAGGTCGTCAACCGGCTTTCGTTCGGATTCGATTACGCACGCACGCTGACACTCTGGCGCGACGCGTTTCTCTTGAAACTCGACGCGGTGCGCGAGCAGCAGTTCGATGAACGCTTCATCCGGCTGTGGGATTTTTACTTGTGCTATTGCGCGGCCGCGTTCGACCACGCGAATACCGACGTAATCCAGTTTACGCTGGAACACGCGTAACGCGCGTCACTCGGCGGGCGTGTCGTCGAGCGCGCGCTCGGTCATCGAGCGGCACGCGCGCCGCATCCATTGCAGATCGCGCCGGTAATTGCGGCAGCCGGAGCATGTAATCAGGTGCATGCGAAGACGGTTGCGCTCGTGGAGCGTGGTCTCGCCGTCCATGTCGTTCGACAACAGTTGCGTCGCTTCCTTACAAGTGAGCAGCATCAGGCACCCTTTTCATCGAACCAGCGGTTCTGCAAGCACACCCGCAACGCCATCTTCGCGCGATGCAGGATCACGCCGCAATTCGTCTTCGTGATCGCAAGCTCCACGCATACATCGCCGACGGGGACGTCGAGGAACTCGCGCATCATGAATACGCGCGCGGTCGCTGGCGGCAGGTTCGTCAGACACACTTCGAAGACGGTCCAGAACTGCGTCTGCGAGAGCGTGGCCTCGGGGTCGCCCCAGGCCGACGGACGCTCGTCCTTCTTCCAGTGATCGCGTTCGTTGAAGAGCGCGTCGAAGGCATCCGCGGATATTTCTTCGTCGTATACGCGGGTGGAAACATTACGCGCCCGTGCACGAAATGTATCGACTATCTTGTTCTTCAGGATCGCGAACACCCAGGTGCTGAACTGCGCCTGGCCGCGAAACTCGTCGATGCGCGCCATCGACGCCAGCATCGCTTCCTGGACCGCGTCCTCCGCCTCGGTGCGATCGCGCAATTGCAGCATGGCAAAGCGCAACAGCATGTCGCGCAGGCGCGCGAGATCCGGCTGGAAACCAGAAGACTTGGGTTCGCTCATCAACGAGAAAGGCCCGGCTTTCGGAGGCCAAGACATGAAAAGAAATATCTGAACCACACAATTTGGCAGTTCAAACACGCGGAATCGCGGCGCTTTGCCACGAGAATATTCGACCGTCGATGTAATGCGGGGCCACTTGGCCCGACTAATCGCAAACACCGTGCTGCGGCACGAGACACAGCTTAAAGGATACTCAAATGACCGCGCAACATTCGCACCCGGCGCCCGCCGGCGGCTCGCCCGGACGCGCACGCATCTTTCAGCCGGTGTGGCTGCGCATCTCGCACTGGCTCAACGCGTTAGCTGTAATCCTGATGGTGCTTTCGGGCTGGCGCATCTATGACGCATCGCCCGTCTTCAAGGGCTTCATGATTCCGCCCGGCATCACGCTCGGCGGCTGGCTCGGCGGCGCGCTGCAATGGCACTTCGCAGCCATGTGGCTGCTGTTCTTCAACGGCCTCTTCTATCTGGTGATGAACGTCGTCACCGGCCGCTTCGCCCGCAAGCTCTTTCCGGTTTCGCCGCGCGCCATTCTGGGCGACCTGCGTCTCGCACTAACCGGCCGGCTTTCGCACAACGATCTCAGCCATTACAACGCGGTGCAGAAGTTCGCGTATCTGTTCGCCATTGCCGATATCGCGGTCCTCGTGCTGTCCGGCATCGTCATCTGGAAGTCGGTGCAGTTTCCGCTTTTGCGCGAGCTGATGGGCGGGTACGACACGGCGCGTGTCGTCCATTTCGTCGCGATGGCGCTGCTCGTGGGGTTCGTCGTCGTGCATGTGGCGATGGTCGCGCTCGTTCCGCGCTCGCTGCTCACGATGATTCGCGGACGCTGACCAAAGCGCACGCACGACAAGATTGAGGACCACACCATGAAACCTGACGAATTCAACCGTAAAAACGACTCGATCGACTCAGCGATCGACCGCGAATCCCTTCTGATCGACGCGCGCCGTGAACTGAAAATGCCGGCGCGGCGCCTGTTTGGCAAGCAACTCATGTCGTTGGGCGGTCTCGCGCTGCTGACCGGTTGCAGCCTTTCCGACAACAAGTCGGTCGAGACTTTCCTCACGCGCGTGTCGCGTCTGAACGATAGCGCGCAAGGCTGGCTCTTCGACCCGAACCGGCTCGCGCCCACCTACACTCCGGCCGAGATGACGCGGCCGTTTCCTTTCAATGCGTTCTACGGCATCGGCGACGTGCCTGAAGTGAAAGGTGGCGATTTCCGCCTGCAAGTGAGCGGGCTCGTGGCAAGCAAGCGCGCGTGGACGCTGCCCGAGTTGTACGCGCTGCCGCATGCCGAGCAAATCACGCGGCACATTTGCGTGGAAGGGTGGAGTGCGATCGGCCGCTGGGGCGGCACACCGTTCTCGGAATTCCTGAAGCGCGTCGGCGCGGACACGACGGCGAAATACGTCGGCTTCAAATGCGCGGACGACTACTACGAAAGTATCGACATGGCGACGGCGCTGCACCCGCAGACGCTGCTCACCTTCACCTACGACGGCGAGACGCTGCCGGCGAAATACGGGTTCCCGATGAAGCTGCGCATGCCGACCAAGCTCGGCTACAAGAATCCGAAGCACGTCATGGAGATTTTCGTCACCAACACGTTCCCTGGCGGCTATTGGGTCGATCAGGGATACAACTGGTTCGGGGGCTCCTGAGGCGGTCCGCATGACAGGCCGCAATGGAACTTCGATTCACCTCCGGCTAGGCCGGACAAGCTTGTTCAAACAATTGAGGTTGATATGAAATTCTTGGTAACCGCAGTGACGGCTGTAACGTTGGCAATGACCGGCACGATGGCTTTCGCTCAGACGACCGGTGCGATGTCGAGCGATTCGATGTCGAAGGATGCAATGTCGCACGACGCGATGAAGAAAGACTCAATGTCAAAGGATGCTATGTCGCACGACGCTATGAATAAGGAGGACGCGATGAAGAAAGACTCAATGTCCAAGGACGCTATGAAGAAAGACTCAATGTCCAAGGACGCTATGAAGAAAGATTCGATGTCCAAGGACGCGACGTCGCACTAACGCGCATCGTCGGGCTCGACGCGTGGTATCGCGCCGAGCCTTAATGGGGCCGTTCGTGCCCCCGCCCGCCCGATCACTCGGGCTTTTTCTTGGGCGCGGCTTTCTTTGCCGGCGCTTTCTTTGCGGCCTCCGTCCCGGCCGCGTCGGGCGGCGCTGCCTGAGTCTGCTGCTCCGCGCCTGCGCCGGAAGCACCCACCGGGTTCGCGTCAGGCACGGCCGCGCTGCCCGGTTGCGTCATCGCAAGGCTCGCAAGCTGGTTGAACTGGGTCTGAAGCACGTTCCACCATCCCGACGGGTCGAACGCCGCGTCATTCGCGCCGCCTGCGCCCGTCTTGGCTTCGTCTCGTGCCTCGGGCACGGGCGGCGGGGGCGCAGCAGCAGCCTCGCGCGCCTCGCTTTTCGCCGTCGCCGACGGCGTGTTCATCGGCCAGCCCGACGCCTTCGGCTTCTCAGCCGGCGCCTGAGCCTGCGCGTTCTCCACTGACGATTGCGCATAAGCCCCGAACGCGCGCAGCGTGGCGAGCGTCGCGCGCTGCACTTCGAGCGCCTGAATCGCCGATTGCAGCATGTTGAGATTGAGCTTGAGCCATTGCTCGACGGCGCGCATGTCGGTCACGCGCTTGTCGAGTTCTTCGATATTCGTAAGCGGCGCGAGCATGTCCGACATCATCGAAAGCGACGGGTTCATGCCCTGCCCGCCGCTCGGCATCGCAGCCGCAGCGAAGGGGTTGAGGCGCATCAGTTCCCACATCTTTCCCATCATGTCACCCTGCGAAAAACCGGGCATGCCGGGAAACGCGGCGAAAGGCGGCTTGCCGCCCGAAGTATCGGTCATGCGAATCTCCTTCGATTGAGCGCTGTGCGGTGTGAGCCGCGATCGCGCCACTGTACCTGCAAACGGATTCAGAACATTCAGAACGGTGAGCCGCCGGGGAAATCGGGCGGACGGCGCTCGCGCAGCGAACGCATGCCCTCCTGCACGTCGGGCCCGGAAAAGCCCATGAATTCCAGCGCGAGCGATGCATCGAACGTCGGACCCGCCGAGCGCAGCCAGTTGTTCAGCGCGTACTTGGTCCAGCGGATCGCGCTCTGCGAGCCCGCGGCGAGCCGGTTCGCGACTTCGATCGCCTTCGGCATCAGTTCGCTTTCCTCGACGGCGAGCGACACCAGACCGATCCGCTCTGCCTCCTCGCCGCTCACCGGCTCGCACAGCAGCAGGTAGTACTTCGCCTTCGCCATACCGCAGAGCAGCGGCCAGACGATCGCCGCGTGATCCCCCGCCGCGACGCCGAGCCGCGTATGGCCGTCGATGATGCGAGCTGTCTTCGACGCGATCGAGATGTCCGCGAGCAGCCCCGCGACGAGCCCCGCGCCGACCGCCGGGCCGTGCATCGCCGAGACGATCGGCTTGCTGCAGTTGATCACGTTATAGACGAGATCACGCGCCTCGCGCCAGACGCGCGCGCGCACGTCGAAGTCGGACGCCATCGCCTCGACGAGATCGAGGTCGCCGCCCGCCGAGAAGCCTTTCCCCTCGCCGCGGATCAGCGCGACGCGCGTGTCGGGATCGCGGTCGATGTCGCGCCAGATTTCCGCAAGCTGGCGATGCATGTTCGCGTCGGCCGTCGAGAGTCCGCTCCGGTTCGTGCCCGTCCCGCTCATCACGATTTCGAGCACGCCATGCGGATGCCGCTCCAGTTTCAGTGACGTGTAATTCGCGTAGAAAGAGAGGTCGCTCATGGCGAATGTCCTTGAAGTTGCCCGTCAGCGCGGCTGGTAGAGCCACTTGCCGTCGCGGATTTCGACCATCACGCGCGCACGCTGATCGAGTCCGATGTGGTCGTTCGGCGTCATGTTGACGAGGCCGTTGGTATCGGCGAAGTTCTTCGTGTTTTCGAGCGCGTCGCGCAGCGCGCGGCGAAACGCGGGCGTACCGGGCGCGCCCGCCTTCAGCGCGAGCGGCACTGCGCGATCGAGCAGCATGCCCGCGTCCCACGCATACGAGCCGAACGCCGATACCGACCCCGCGCCCTGCCGCGCCTCGTAGAGTTTGATGTACGAAAGCGCGAGACGTTTCGCGGGATGATCGTCGGGGAGTTGCGCGGCGACGAGCACCGGGCTCGTCGGCAGGAACGTGCCGTTGCAATCGGCGCCGCAGACGCGCAGGAAATCGCGGTTGCCGGTGCCGTGGTTGTGATAGATCTTGCCCTTGTAGCCGCGCAGCGCGAGCGTCTTTGGTGGCAGCGCGGCCGGCGTGCCCGCCGCGCCGACGACCACCGCATCCGGCTTTGCCGCGAGAATCTTGAGAATTTGCCCGGTCACGCTCGGATCGGTGCGGTTGAAGCGCTCGTTGCCGACCATCGTGATCTTGTGCAACTGCGCGAACTTCGCGACTTCCACGTAGAACGTCTCGCCCAGCGCGTCGGCCTGGCCGATGTAGGCCATCGTCTTCACGCCGTGGTTGCTCGCGTGCTCGGCGATCGCGGAGGCCATCATCGCGTCGGTTTGCGGCGTCTTGAAGACCCAGTGGCGCTTGGCATCGACCGGTTCGATGATCTTCGCCGACGACGCCAGCGAGATCATCGGCGTCTCGCCTTCGGCCACGACGTCGATCATCGCGAGCGAATTCGGCGTGATCGACGAGCCGATGATCGCGTCGACGCGATCCTCCGAGATTAGCTTTTTCGTGGTCTGGACCGCTTGCGTGGTGTCGGAGGCATCGTCGAGGATGACGTACTCGACCGGCCGGCCGCCCATTTCCTTCGGCAAGAGCGCGACGGTGTCGCGCGCGGGAATGCCGAGTGACGCGGCCGGGCCGGTCAGCGAGAGCACGAGGCCGATTTTTACCGGCGGCGCTTGTGCGAAAGCCGCGGCTGACATTACTAACGATAAACCGGCTATCCAGCGCTTCAACATACACGTCTCCTCTTTTGATTTTTCTGTGCTTTTTAAGCTGCCGGCAAAGTGTAAGGCGGTCGACACGACAGGCGCATCGGGCGAAACCCGTTGCGCCGCGCAGCCTACTCGTGCAGCGCCACGACGCTCTGATCGATTGCGCCGAAAATCGACCGCCCCGCCTCGTCGAACATCTCGATCTTCACGCTGTCGCCGAACTTCATGAACTCCGTCTGCGGCGCGCCGTGCTCGATCGTCTCCAGGCAGCGCTTCTCGGCGATACAGCAGTAGCCGCGCTTCGTGTCCTTGTTCGAGATCGTCCCCGAGCCGACGATCGACCCCGCGCGCAGGCTGCGCGTTTTCGCCGCGTGCGCGATCAACTGTCCGAAGTGGAACACCATGTCGGTGCCGCAATCGGGCTGACCGACTTTCTTGCCGTTCCAGTGCACGATCATCGGCCGATGCACGCGGCCTTCGCGCCACGCGTCACCGAGTTCGTCCGGCGTCACGGCGACCGGCGAGAACGCCGTCGCGGGCTTGCTCTGAAAGAAGCCGAAGCCCTTCGCCAGTTCGGCCGGAATCAGATTGCGCAACGAGACATCGTTGACGAGCGTCAGGAGGCGCACGTGGCGCAGTGCTTCCTCGGGCTTCGCGGCCATCGGCACGTCGCTCGTGATCGCGGCGACCTCCGCCTCGAAGTCGATGCCGAACGCCTCCGATGCGCACACGATGTCGTCCGCCGCGCCCAGGAAGTCGTCGCTGCCGCCCTGGTACATCAGCGGGTCGGTCCAGAATTCGGGCGGCATCCCGGCGCCGCGCGCGCGCCGCACGAGCTCGACGTGATTCACGTAGGCGGAGCCGTCGGCCCATTGGAAGGCGCGCGGCAGCGGCGCCATGCACGACTTCGCGTCGAACGAGAACGTGTGGCGCGCGCGGCTCTGGTTGAGCGCGTCGTAGAGATCGAGCAGTTGCGGCGCGTAGAAGGTCCAGTCATCGAGCGCGCGTTGCATCGTGCCGGCGATCGCATCCGCGATCGCCGCCGTGCGCAGGTCGCGCGAAACGACGATCAGCTGGCCGTCGCGCGTGCCGTCCTTCAGCGTGGCAAGTTTCATAGGGTGGTTCGGTTTCGGTGATGTCGGGTGACGATAAAGGAAATCTATTTTACGATGGTGAATCCGCGGCGCGGTTCTGCCGTTCGTTTTCAGGCGACTTTTGCGTACGTTCAATGTCCTCGAATCTTCCTTCCCCCGCAGACGAAACCGACGAAGCCGATCCCGCTGACGCTACGGAAGAAAAGGCGCGCTCCGGCATCCAGTCGATCGAAGTGGGTTTTCGCCTGCTCGACGTACTCACCAACGAGCCGCGCGCGATGATGCTGCGCGACCTCGCGCAGCGCGCAGGCATGAGCCCGGCGAAGGCGCATCGGTATCTGGTGAGCTTTCAGCGACTCGGGCTCGCGTCGCAGGACCCGGTCTCCGGACGCTACGAACTCGGTGGCTTCGCTTTGCAGATGGGGCTGGCACGGCTCGCGCGCGTCGATGGCGTGAAGCTCGCGCGCATCGCGATGTCCGAATTGCGCGACCGGCTCGATCAGACCGTCGGCATCGCGGTGTGGGGCAATCAGGGGCCGACCGTCGTCCACTGGATGGAGTCGAGCTATCCGGCGAAGGCATCGCTGAAACTCGGCGACGTGATGCCGCTTTTGTCTTCGGCGACGGGCTTGCTGTTCGCCGCGTATCTGCCGCGCAGCAAGACCGAGGCGCTGCTCACGCGCGAACTCGCGGCGACGCGGCAGTCGATCGCGGACATCGAGCCGGTGCTGGCGGACGTGCGCGCTCACGGCGCGGCGCGCGTGGAAGGCATGCTGCTGCCGACGATCCACGCGTTCTGCACGCCCGTCTTGGATTCGACCGGCGATCTCGCGCTCGGTTTGATCGCGCTCGGACACGAAGGCGCGTTCGATACCCGCTGGGGCGGCGAAATCGATTCGGCCTTGCGCACGTGTGCGGCGAATCTTTCGTATCAGTTGGGCTATACGGATCACGAGCGTTAATGGCGAAGCTTGCGGAACATCGCTTTCTCACGGGGTGTCATACGCGTTTGGTTTTCTTCACGCATCGCTGAGTGTTCATGCCGTTTCCCTTGTTTCGCCGTCCCCAGAGCGCCTCCGATTCGTCCGATGCCCTTGATGCGAAAGCCCCTCGCCGCTGGGGACGCTGGGCGTTGGTGCTGCTCGCCGTCCTCGCGCTGCATTGGGGCGCTGCGCGCTGGGTCGGGCGCAATGGCAACGTAATCAATCCGCCGCCGGTCGACGATGTGCCGGTGCAAGTCGAGTTGCTGACGGCGAAGCCGGTTGAGCAGGCGCCTGTTCCGGCTCCGGCGCCAACGCCAGTCGTAAAGCCTACGCCGAAGCCAGCGCCCGTTGCTACGCAAAAGCCCGCCGCGCCGACGATCAGCATCCCGCGCGATGAACCGGATGCGCAGGCGACGGCCACGGCGGCTGCGGTTGCATCGGCGGCCAGCGCGACCGCCGCAGCCCAAGCCGCGCAGCCGGCCCCGCCCGTCCCGCCCGCCCCGACCGTCCCCGGCGACAAATTCGACGTCCCTCCAAGCGGCGAATTGCGCTACGACACGCTTGTGAACGGCATGATGAACCAGACCGGCACGATCCACTGGATCAACGACGGCCAGCATTACGAAATGGTCGTCTCGATCCCGATTCCGTTCGTCGGACCGTATGTCTATTCGAGCAAGGGTCACATCGATCGTTTCGGCGTCGCGCCGGAGCAATATTCCGAGCAGCGCGGCCGCCGTGCCGCCGATGTCACTGTGTTCGACCGCGAAACGAAGCAACTTGTCTACACGCGCACGCCGGCGAACAATCCGCTCGCCGACGGCGCGCAGGACCGTTTCAGCGTCTTCATGCAGCTCGCGAGCCTGGTGCGCGGCGCGCCCGACACGTACAAGCCGGGCGTGACACGCCAGTTCAGCGTCGCCGACAACGACAGCAGCGAAGCCTGGTCGTTCGTCACCGTAGCCGATGAAAACGTGCAGGCGCGCGGCGGATCGGTCGGCGCGCGGCACTTCACGCGCCTGCCGCGCCGCGAAGGCGACCGGCGGCGCATCGACGTGTGGCTCGCACCTTCGCTCGGCTGGCTGCCCGTGCGCATCGTGCAGACGGAACCGAACGGCATGCAGATCGAATTGCTCTGGCGCGGCAAGCTACCGGCGCTGGCCACGCCTGTTGCATCGCCCGATGGCGTCGAAACTGGCGCCCCGGGCACGCCGGATGCGTCAGACGAATCCGCACCCGGGCCGTTGCAGACCGAGAAGCCATAGGCCGAACGGAGTTCGGGGCGCGATCTGCGAACGCATTCTTTACGGAGACAACATGCAGGTGACGATCAACGGTATCGACACGCGATATGTGCTGAGCAACGAAGGCGGCGGCCCCTGGCTGACGTTCATTCACCAGTTGGCGGGTGATCTGTCGGTGTGGGACCAACAGGCCGGTTACTTCAGAAACGATTTCACCGTGCTGCGCTACGACCTGCGCGGCCACGGGAAAACAGCGGCGTCGCCCGATGCTTTCAGCATCGAACAACTTTCCGATGATCTCGCCGAACTTCTGCACAAGCTCGGTGCACCGTGCACGCATGTGGTGGGGTTGTCGATCGGCGGGATGGTCGCGCAGCAGTTCGCCGCCGATCACGCGGACCTCGTCGATACGCTTACCGTCGTCGGCGCGCCGGCTTACATTCGTGAGGAAGCGCGCCCGAATTTCACGCAGCGCGCGGCATCCGTGCGCGAAAACGGGACTGCGAGTATCGTGGATGCAACGCTCGAACGATGGCTCACGGCGGAGTTCCGCCAGCGGCATCCCGAAGTCGTCGAGCAGATCGCGGAGACGATCATGCGTACGCCATCGGAAGGATTCGCACGCGCGGCGGAAGCCATCCGAGGTTTCGATGTGCGTAAAAAGCTCGCCTTTGTGGTGAAGCCCACTTTGGTCGTCGCCGGAGGGCACGACACGGGCACGCCAAATGCTGAGTCGAAGGCGATCGCCGACGCTGTTCCGGGTGCCCTTTTTGAAACACTCGACGCTGCACATCTGTCGCCGATCGAAGCGTCCACGCAATTCACCGCGCTGCTTGGAACTTTCCTGCGTAGTTCTGTCTGAAAGTAAGCCTCGATGGGCTTTTGGCAACACGTCGAGGCCACCCCTTGAATTCCAACCCAAGCGCTCCATCTACGGTGCAGAATGCCAGGAGCAACAGGAATAAGGAGTGTCGCCATGCAAATGATCTACAACAGCCCTAACTATTGTGTCGTCGAATTTCCGCCGCAAGACAACCATCTGGCCATGAAGGCCGGTGGCTATGAGATTGTCGACAAGAACATGCAGCGTGAAATTTTCATCGACGGTGCACTGGCGGCCAAGTTTCGCGAACACGTACAGAAGCTGATCGAAGAGGAGCAGTCGCTCGAAGACGTCGACGAATTTCTCGGTCAGTTCGATATTCTGATGAACCAGCCGGTGATCCTTCACTGATCGTTTAGCTTCATTGTTATGTAACAGGTGACACGCCATGAACCCCGTCGCGCAAGCGGCGGGGTTTTTCGTTTTCCGGCACCTTGAATGTCACCCGAGGCCCCGCGTGGACAACGCCTGAACGTCTGTCCGGCTACAATGACAGGCTCATTTCCTCCTACTGGTGCGAGCCCGTCCGTCATGAACCAGACTGCCACTCCGACCACCGCTGCCGCCTCGTCCCGCCGCGCCTACACGCGCGGCGCAACGCTGCCCGCACTGCTGCAACAGCGCATCCTGATCCTCGACGGCGCGATGGGCACGATGATCCAGCGCTACAAACTGGACGAAGCGGCGTATCGCGGCGAGCGGTTCAAAGACATCGATCGCGACATCAAGGGCAACAACGAACTGCTGTCGATCACGCAGCCGCACGTGATTCGCGAGATCCACGAGCAGTACCTGGCGGCAGGCGCGGATATCGTCGAGACGAACACGTTCGGCGCGACGCGCGTCGCGCAAGCGGATTACGGGATGGAGGAACTCGCCGCCGAGATGAATCGCGAGTCGGTGAAACTCGCACGCGAGGCCTGCGACAAATACTCGACACCGGACAAACCGCGCTTCGTAGCGGGCGCGATCGGACCTACGCCGAAGACCGCGAGCATTTCGCCCGACGTCAACGATCCGGCCGCGCGTAACGTGACGTTCGACGAATTGCGCGTGGCTTATTACGAGCAGGCAAAGGCGCTGCTCGACGCGGGCTGCGACCTGTTCCTTGTCGAGACGATTTTCGACACGCTGAACGCGAAGGCCGCGCTTTTTGCACTCGATGAACTGTTTGAGGACACCGGCGAACTCCTGCCGATCATGATTTCGGGCACGGTGACGGATGCGTCGGGCCGGATTCTGTCGGGTCAGACGGTCGAGGCGTTCTGGAACTCGCTGCGCCACGCTCGGCCGTTGACGTTCGGGCTGAACTGCGCGCTGGGCGCGGCGCTGATGCGGCCGTATATCGCGGAACTGGCGAAGCTCTGCGATACGTACGTGTCGTGTTATCCGAATGCGGGCCTGCCCAATCCGATGAGCGATACGGGGTTCGATGAGACGCCGGATGTGACGTCGGGGTTGCTGAAGGAGTTCGCGGAAGCCGGATTGGTGAATCTCGCGGGCGGGTGCTGCGGGACGACGCCGGAGCATATTGCGGAGATAGCGAAGGCGCTCGCCGAGGTGAAGCCGCGCAAATGGCCGTCGCACTATCGCGACGCGGCCTGATCACGACAACCACACACAGCACACCATGACCGATCACACGATGCGCCTCTCCGGTCTCGAACCGTTCAATGTCACCGACGGCTCCCTCTTCATCAACGTCGGCGAGCGCACCAACGTGACCGGGTCGAAAGCCTTCGCGCGCATGATCCTCAACGGCCAGTTCGACGAGGCGCTCGCCGTCGCGCGCCAGCAGGTCGAGAACGGCGCGCAGGTCATCGACATCAACATGGACGAAGCGATGCTCGATTCGAAAGCGGCGATGGTCCGCTTCCTGAATCTGATCGCGTCGGAACCGGACATTGCGCGCGTGCCGATCATGATCGACTCGTCGAAGTTCGAGGTGATCGAGGCCGGGCTCAAGTGCGTGCAGGGCAAGGCGATCGTCAACTCGATCTCGCTCAAGGAAGGCGAGGAACCGTTCCGCCATCACGCGACGCTGATCCGCCGCTATGGGGCGGCAGCCGTCGTGATGGCTTTCGATGAGCAAGGGCAGGCCGATACCTTCGAGCGCAAAACGCAAATCTGCAAGCGGTCTTACGACTTCCTGGTGAACGAAGTCGGCTTCCCGCCCGAGGACATCATCTTCGACCCGAACATCTTCGCAATCGCGACGGGCATCGAAGAGCACAACAACTACGCCGTCGATTTCATCAACGCGACGCGCTGGATCAAGCAGAACCTGCCGTACGCGAAGGTGAGCGGCGGCGTGTCGAACGTGTCGTTTTCGTTTCGCGGCAACGATCCCGTGCGCGAGGCGATCCACACCGTGTTCCTGTATCACGCGATCCAGGCCGGCATGGATATGGGCATCGTCAACGCGGGGATGCTGGGCGTCTATCAGGACCTCGATCCGGAACTGCGCGAGCGCGTCGAAGACGTGGTGCTCAACCGTCGCGACGACGGCACCGACCGCCTGCTCGAAAGCGCCGACAAGTTCAAAACCGGCGCCGCCAAGAAGGAAGAGAACCTGGAATGGCGCAACCAGCCGGTCGAGGCACGCCTGTCGCACGCGCTCGTGCACGGCATTACGAACTTCATCGTCGAGGATACGGAGGAGGTGCGCGCGAAGATCGATCAGGCCGGCGGCCGTCCGATCAACGTGATTGAAGGGCCGCTGATGGACGGCATGAACATCGTCGGCGACCTGTTCGGCGCGGGCAAGATGTTCCTGCCGCAAGTGGTCAAGTCGGCGCGCGTAATGAAGCAGGCGGTCGCGCATCTGATCCCGTTCATCGAGGAAGAAAAGAAACGCATGGCCGATGCCGGCGCCGACGTGCGGCCGAAGGGCAAGATCGTGATCGCGACCGTGAAGGGCGACGTGCACGACATCGGCAAGAACATCGTGTCGGTGGTGCTCCAGTGCAACAACTTCGAAGTGGTCAATATGGGCGTGATGGTGCCCTGCGCGACCATCCTGCAGAAGGCGAAGGAAGAAGGCGCGGACATCATCGGCTTGTCGGGGCTGATTACGCCGAGTCTCGAGGAAATGGCCTACGTCGCCTCCGAAATGCAGCGCGACGACTACTTCCGCGGCAAGCAGACGCCGCTTCTGATCGGCGGCGCGACGACTTCGCGCGTGCACACGGCCGTGAAGATCGCGCCGCATTACGACGGCCCGGTGGTCTATGTGCCGGACGCGTCGCGCTCGGTGTCGGTGGCGTCGAGCCTGTTGTCGGACGAAGGCGCGGCGAAATATCTCGACGATCTCAAGACCGACTACGACCGCATCCGCAAGCAGCACGCGAACAAGAAGGCGCTGCCCATGGTCACCTACGCCGAGGCGCGCGCGAACAAGACGAAGATCGACTGGGCGGGCTACACGCCGAAGAAGCCGACGTTCATCGGCCGGCGCGTGTTCAAGAACTATGATCTGGCGGATCTGGCGAACTACATCGACTGGGCGCCGTTCTTCCAGACCTGGGATCTGGCGGGGCCGTATCCGGCGATCCTGAACGACGAGATCGTCGGGGAATCGGCGCGGCGTGTGTTCTCCGACGGCAAGTCCATGCTCTCGCGCATCATCCAGGGCCGCTGGCTGACGGCGAACGGCGTCGTAATGCTGCTGCCCGCGAACACCGTCAACGACGACGACATCGAAATCTACACGGACGAATCGCGCACGAAGGTCGCGATGACGTGGCGCAACTTGAGGCAGCAGAGCGTGCGGCCGGTCGTCGACGGCGTGATGCGGCCGAACCGGTCACTCGCCGATTTCATCGCGCCGAAGGAATCAGGCGTCGCGGATTACATAGGCCTCTTCGCCGTGACGGCGGGTCTCGGCGTCGACAGGAAGGAGCAGCAGTTCGAAGCCGACCACGACGACTACAGCGCGATCATGCTGAAAGCGCTCGCCGACCGTTTCGCCGAAGCGTTCGCCGAAGCGCTCCATGCGCGCGTGCGTCGTGAGTTGTGGGGTTATGCGTCCGCTGAAACGCTCGACAACGCCGCGCTGATCGCCGAGCAGTATCGCGGGATTCGTCCGGCGCCGGGGTATCCGGCGTGCCCGGACCACTTGGTCAAGAAGGACATGTTCGACGTGCTGCAAGCCGGCGACGTCGGCATGAGCGTGACCGAATCGCTCGCGATGCTGCCGGCCGCGAGCGTCTCGGGCTTTTATCTGGCGCACCCGGACAGCACGTATTTCTCGGTCGGCAAGATCGGCGATGATCAGGTTGAAAGCTTCGCGCAACGCATGGCGCTGTCGAAAAACGACGCCGAGCGCGCCCTCGCGCCGCTTCTGTAACACCCTTGCGACATACGCGCCGTGTGATATTGAAAAACAGCGCGCGGCGCGACCACGAATTATTGTTTTACGTAGACTTGCCGTTGCGAATGCCCGTCATGGCGACGGTCACGCAATTTCAATAGTCCCGGAGAAAGCCGCATGAAGAAGCTGACGCCCGTCGTAGCCGTTGCCGCCGCTGTCCTGTTCACGTCCGGTAGTTCAGTCGCGTTCGCCCAGACCGCGAGCGCCGTGTCGTCATATTCGCCGCCGATGACCGAGCACAAGAAGAAACCGAAGAAGCCCAAGGCGAAGAAAGGCGCGAGCGCGCCGTCATCCACCACCAACGGTCAGTCCCAATAACCTTCGCCCGTCAGACAAAAACCCCGCATCGTCACAAACCGATGCGGGGTTTTTCTTGCGCTGCGAAAAGAAGACGTGCAGATTCAGCGCCTCCTTAATTCACCGTCACACGCCCCATAAGATATCCGTGTTCGCTTTCTGCGCGAGGCGGAGCATGTCGAGAAACGGATACGCGCGCTGCGCGAGGCCGATCGGAATCTCGTGCGGCTCATGGCCCGCTTCGCCTTCGTGAAAGTGCCCGTCGTGCTCGGCGCGCTCTTTCTTGTCGGTGACGACGGCAGCTTCCAGCTTCTCGATCGCACCGGGCAACTCGTCGTGCGTGATGACACCGCGAGGCCCCAGATGCTTGCCGATGATGCCGAGCAGATACTCAGCCAGGTTCTCCAGCATCATGACGTCCGGTGCGGCGCTGGTTTTGAATGTGATCAGCATGGCAAGGTCCTTTTCCTTATGTTGGGTGGTTGGCGAAACGCGCCGGCCGACTGTGCCGCGCCGCGTGGGCTCCCCTGACTGTTTCCCTGACGACGACCCTGATTCGACATATTAGCACCTGCTAAAATCCGTTTTCGACATCGAAGGCAATCGGAATCGTCGCAATTTGTAGGGCTCGCGCCCGCCGACGTCCGTTTGCCCTATGCCTCGGTTCCACACCGGCCAAGGCGCCGCGTCACGCCACATCACACCGGACCCGGTCCACTGGATCACTCAGCATGCTGCCCGCACACAAACATACCCTCGCCACGCTCCTCACCAACGCGGTCAAGCAAGTCGCGCTCGCCACGCAGGGCGCATCCGAAGCCGCGTTCGTCGAACCGGTGATCGTCCTCGAACGTCCGAAGGTCGCCGCCCACGGCGACGTCGCATCGAACGTCGCGATGCAGCTCGCCAAGCCGCTGCGCGCGAATCCGCGCCAGCTCGCGCAGCAGATCGTCGATGCCGTGCTCGCGGATCCGGCCGCCAAGGGTCTCGTCGAAGCCGCCGAAGTCGCCGGGCCGGGCTTCATCAACCTGCGTCTCGCCCCTGCCGCGAAGCAAGCGGTGGTCCCGGCCGTACTCGGCGAAGGCGCTGCGTTCGGCCGTTCGACGCGCGAGGAAGGCAAGCGCGTGCTGGTCGAATTCGTGTCGGCGAATCCGACCGGACCGCTGCACGTCGGCCACGGCCGCCAGGCCACGCTCGGCGACGCGCTCTCGAACCTTCTGGCGACGCAAGGCTATGCGGTGCATCGCGAGTTCTACTACAACGACGCCGGCGTGCAGATCAACAACCTCGCGATCTCGACGCAGGCGCGCGCCCGGGGCTTCAAGCCCGGCGACGCGGACTGGCCGGAAGCCGCGTACAACGGCGAGTACATCGCCGACATCGCGCGCGACTACCTCGCGGGCGCGACCGTCGCGGCGAAGGACGGCGACCCGGTCAAGGGCAAAGGCGACGTCGAAGATCTGGACGCGATCCGCGTGTTCGCCGTGGCTTATCTGCGCCACGAACAGGACATGGATTTGACCGCGTTCGGCGTGAAATTCGACCAGTTCTACCTGGAGTCGTCGCTGTACAAGGAAGGCCGCGTCGAGTCGACGGTGAACGCGCTCGTGGCCGCCGGCAAGACGTACGAGCAGGAAGGTGCGCTGTGGCTGCGCACGACCGACGACGGCGACGACAAGGACCGCGTCATGCGCAAGACCGACGGCACGTACACGTACTTCGTGCCGGACGTCGCGTACCACGTCGCGAAGTGGGAGCGCGGCTTCACGAAGGTCATCAACGTGCAGGGCTCGGACCACCACGGCACGATCGCGCGGGTGCGTGCGGGGCTTCAGGGCCTGGGCGTGGGCATTCCGAAGGGCTATCCCGACTACGTGCTGCACAAGATGGTCACCGTGATGCGCGACGGCCAGGAAGTGAAGATCTCGAAGCGCGCGGGCAGCTACGTGACGGTGCGCGACCTGATCGAATGGTCGGGCGGGATGGCGCCGGGCAGCGAGGCGTCGCCGGATCAACTGGACGAGGAAACCGTCCGCCGCGGCCGTGACGCGGTGCGCTTCTTCCTCGTGTCGCGTAAAGCCGATACGCAGTTCATCTTCGACATCGACCTCGCGCTCAAGCAAAACGACGAAAACCCGGTCTACTACGTGCAGTACGCGCACGCGCGCATCAGCACGATCCTGTCCGACTGGCAGACGCGCTATCAAGGCGACCTGTCGCAGGCGGGCCAGGCCGATCTCGCGCCGCTGTCGAGCGAACGAGCGATGGCGCTCCTGAACAAACTCGCCGAATACCCCGACATGCTCGCGAATGCTGCCGACGAACTCGCGCCGCACGCGGTCGCGTTCTATTTGCGCGACCTCGCTGGTGAATTCCACTCGTTCTACAATGCGGAGCGCGTTCTCGTCGATGAAGAGGCGCCGCGCAATGCGCGCATCGCATTGCTCGCGGCGACGCGCCAGGTGCTCGCGAACGGCCTGGCCACGATCGGCGTGTCCGCTCCCGTCAAGATGTAATTGCCACCCGGTGCATCGGCTTCGCAGCCCGTCGCGCAATTCGGATTTTTCGGCGCGCGCGGGCGGCCTGGCCGTGCTCTGGCCCGCTTCGGGCCGCCGTTATAATCGTCGGCCATTCAGAAGACTTTTTGCAGGTGAATCATAAGATGGCAAAACCACGCAGCACGTCGAAGCAGTCGAAGCAAACCGGAGGCACCTTTCTCGGTATCGTGCTGGGCTTGATCGTCGGCCTTGCAATCGCGGTCATCGTCGCGCTCTACATCACGCGCGCGCCTACGCCGTTCGTCGCGAAGGTCGCGCCGCCGGCGTCCGAGTCGGGCGCAACGACCGCCAACGGCCAGCCGTACGACCCGAACCGTCCGCTGCAGGGCAAGACGCCTGGACAAGCCGTGCCGCAAGCCGCGCAGCCCGCGCCGCCGAACACCGCGCCCGGCCAGACGAACAGCCAGACGCAATCATCGGGCACGTTCGAGGAGCCGCAGATCGTGGAAGTGCCGCCGTCGACTGAAAATGGCGTAGCCGTGGCGCCGAAGCCTGCGGCGCCGTCGCAGGGCACGAGCGCCGCCATCGCGAAGAAGCCGTCGGCGAGTGCGCCGTCGGCTACGAGCACGGCGAGCGCATCGGGTGCGAAGGGCACATCCGCCCCGGCGACGGCGAAAGCCACGCCGCCTGCTCCCGGCGATGCGAACACCGGCTACTTCCTGCAAGTGGGCGCGTACAAGACCCAGGCCGACGCCGAGCAGCAGCGTGCGCGCCTCGGCTTCCAGGGCTTCGAGTCGAAGGTCACCGAGCGCGATGCGGGCGGCGTCACGTACTATCGCGTGCGCATCGGGCCGTTTGCGAAGTTCGAGGACATGAACAATGTGCGTCAGCGTCTTTCCGATGCAGGCGTCGATACCGCCGTGATCCGCTTCTCCAAGCAGTAAGCACCGCTTGACCGCGCTTTCGATCGCTTCGAAGGCGCGGATTGGGAACACCGCTTAAGGTTGGCTTAAGTGTCTTATGTCCCACTGACGTCCTTGCCCGACCACGCGCCACTCGCCACTCACGCACCACTTCACGCACCTTTCCCGTCATGAAAAAACAGTTCAGTGCGCTTGCTGTCTCCCTCGGAATCGCCATCGGCTCAATCGGCGCCATCGGCGCGATGAATGCGGCGCACGCGTCGCCTGCCGCGCCCGTCTCCGGCACGGACTACTCCGTGTTGCAGGCCGCGCAGCCCGTCAACGCGGCGGGCAAGATCGAAGTCACCGAGTTCTTCTGGTACGGCTGCCCGCATTGCAACGAATTCGAGCCGTATCTCGAGACGTGGATCAAGAAGCAGGGTCCGGACGTAGTGTTCAAGCGCGTGCCGGTCGCCTTCCGCGACGACTTCATCCCGCACTCGAAGATGTATCACGCGCTGGACGCGCTCGGCGTCGTCGAAAAGCTGACGCCCGTGATTTTCAACGAAATCCACGTGAAGAAGAACTATCTGCTGACGCCGCAGGCGCAAGCCGATTTCCTGGCCACGCAGGGCGTCGACAAGAAGAAGTACATGGACGCGTACAACTCCTTCTCGACGCAAAGCGCCGTGCAGCGCGACACCAAGCTGCTGTCGGACTACAAGATCGAGGGCGTGCCGACGCTCATCGTGCAGGGCAAGTACGAGACCGGCCCCTCGATGACCAACAGCCTGCCGGGCACGACGCAGGTGCTCGACTTCCTCGTCGGCCAGGTTCGCGCGAAGAAGATGTAACCCTTAGCGCCGTATGAATGCCGTCCGACTGAAGGTCTTCATCACCGGCGCAACGAGCGGCATCGGCCTCGCGCTCGCCGAGGAATATGTCCGGCGCGGGGCCGTAATCGGCCTCGTCGCCCGCCGCGCCGACGTTCTGACGGCATTCGCCGCCCGCTTCCCCGATTCCCCCATCTCGATCTACCCCGCCGACGTCCGCGATGCCGCCGCGCTCGCCGATGCCGCCGCGCGTTTCGTCGCCGAGCACGGGCCGGCCAATGTCGTCATCGCGAACGCGGGCATCAGCCGCGGCGCGCTGACCGGCCACGGCGACCTCGACACGTTCCGCGAAGTGATGGACACGAATTACTTCGGCATGGTCGCGACGTTCGAGCCGTTCGTCCAGGCAATGACCGCCGCGCGAAGCGGGACGCTCGTCGGCATCGCGAGCGTCGCGGGCGTGCGAGGACTGCCGGGCTCGGGGGCGTACAGCGCGTCGAAGTCGGCGGCGGCGAAGTATCTGGAAGCGTTGCGGGTGGAGATGCGGCCGCAGGGCGTGTCGGTGGTCACGATCGCGCCGGGCTACGTGCGCTCGGCGATGACCGCGAAGAATCCCTATCCGATGCCGTTCCTGATGGACGCGGACAAGTTCGCCGCCAAGACCGCCGATGCCATCGCGCGCCGCGCGCGGTACGCCACGTTCCCGTGGCAGATGCGCATCGCGGGCGCTCTTCTGCACGCGATGCCGCGCTGGCTCTACGACAAGCTCTTCGAGCGCGCCCCGCGCAAGCCGCGCGGCGACGCATCGTCATGAAAAAAGGCCCCGCGAAACTTCGCGGGGCCTTTTGCCTTGAAGCGCCAACCAGCTAGCTCAAAACGCCACGTAAGGCGTGCTGCCCGGCAGATCGAAGCCGACATACACATGCCGCCCATAGAAGAACGGCATGCCGAAGTCGAAGAAGCTCGAATCGCCGAAACTGCCCGCGAGGCTATTGAACGCGAACTTCCCGCCGCCCGACGTCAGCGTCCGGGCGCTCACGACACGGAAGTTCACCGTCGCGGAGGTGGTGCCGTCGAGGCCGCTGATCGCGTTGTTCAGCGACAGCTCCGACGACGGGCAATAGAACGTCGACGACGTGCATTGCGAGATCGAATTGTCGGCGAAGAAGGTGCCGTTCGAACCGGTGTCGAAGAACGTCGTGACCGCCGACTTGTTGTAGTTGCCGTTCACGTTGCCGCTGGTGTCGGTGGTGAAGGTCGTCACGCCGGTGCGCGCGTTGTTGCTCTGCGTGCCGATGCCGAAGACGAGCGTCCCCGACGCCGAGGCGGTGCCGTTGTCGCTGATCGGCGGCATCGTCACGATCACGCCGTTGTTGTTGACGGCGAACTTCGTGACCGGATTGACGACCTGCTGCGTGAGCGGCACGCCGACCGGCGTGCAGTTCGTGCCGTTCGGGCATGAGTAGTACATGCTCTGCGACGCCGTCAGGCAGCTTGCGCCGCAATCGTAAATCGCGTTGCCGACGCCGAGAATGCCGTTCGCGCCGAGATCGGTCGACGTGGCTTCGTTGCTGCCGCTCACGCAGCCGCTCGCCGGAACCGACGACGCGCTCAGGTCGCCGATGATCTGCACGGGAATATTCGACGCCGTCTCCCCGCCGATCTTCACGTCCGCCTGGCGCACCGTGCCCCAGGTGAAGCCGTCCGCGAACTGGGTGCATTCGGCGAGCTGACCGCCGCCCTGCGCCGCGCTGACCGGCAGGTTGCCGAGCACCTGCTGCGCCGCGCCGCTCACGAGCCGCAAGCCGTAGGAGCCGGTATCGAGCTGGATGTTGTCGATCGTCTGGCACACGGAGGTGTTGGGCGCGCAGACCGTCACCGACACGTTCGGGATGTTGACGAAGTTCGCCGCGCCCTTGTTGACCGTGATCGGCACGGCGTTCGTGCCGTTGACGGCGATCGGCTGGTTGTTGGTGCCGCCCGTGCCGACGTCGCTGCCGCCGCTCGAGCCGCCGCTGCTGCCGCCACTCGAGCCGCCGCTGGAACTGCTGCTCGAATTGTTGTCGTCGCCGCCGCCGCACGCGACGAGCGCGGTCGCGAGCATCGCGGTCGCGAGCCAGCCGACGAGGCGCTTGAAGTACGGCGTGGATGATTGAGTGTTGAGGTGCGTCGGACGCATGTGAGTTCTCCCGTCCGTTACTTGATGTCGCTGCCGCTGACGCCGGCGGGCAGTTTTTCGGGGAGGTAAGCCTGGCCGGCGAACGAGCCCATGTGGCCGCCCGAATGCACGACGAGACTGGCATCGTTCACGCTGACGGGCCCACGGCTGCCGCGCGCGGCGCGCTGCGCCTTGAGGCCATCCAGATACTGCGGGAAATAGGTGCCGAGCAGATTGAGCAAGTCGGGCATCTGCCGACCCTTCCACGCGATACCGAACACGACGCCTTCCGCCGACACGTACTCGTTGACGTTCGTGCCATTGGCGAGCGTGGTCGCGCGGACGGTGTACGTCGCCGCCGACGAAGCGCTTGCCGACGCAGCACCCGACACCGCGCCCGGCACGGCGACGGAGCGCGACACCGCGCGGTTGGCGGTGGCGCCGTCGGGCGTCGCCATCGGCGCCCCGCCGAGAACGGCGTGGGCCGGTGCTGCGGCAAACGTGGCGCACACGGCGATCAGGCCGGCCAGCAACGGCAGCATGGCGCGCGGCTTGCCTTCAATTTCGATACGACCCTTCGGGGAATGATTCAATGACCTCACTGCTCCTCCTGCGAATTTCGTCCGGCCGCCGCATTGTCACGATTGTCACGGCGGGGCGGTGTTTCTCCGGCGGCGAAACGGCGCAAGAAACGCGGCCGTTTCGATCCAGGCTAACGAAGTATGCCAGCCGAAAGGCGCCAGCCGGAAGTTCGCGAACGTACGCTCGCAGACAGATTTTCTCCAATCCGCTTACTTATCTCGAAATTGTCGGCGCAAAAAGCGGCGCGGGGCGCCATTCATGCGCCCCGCGGGGGAGATATCAGAAGAAATGTGCGTGCTAGAAACCGAGGCTCGCGAGCAGATCGTCGACCTGCGATTGATCCTGCACCACGTCGGTGCGTCCTTCCGGGTTGATCTGCGGCCCGTTGAGGAGCGTGTCCGGGCTGCCGCTCGCCGACATCATCGCCGCCGCCGATGCCGCGAACTGCTCGCGCCGCTCCGGTGCGATGTTTTCGAGCAGCACGCCGAGCAGTTGCTGCTCGATCAGGTACACGACATCGGTGATCTTCTTGATGACCTGCCCGGTCAGATCCTGGAAATCCTGCGCCAGCATGATTTCGAGCAACTGCGCGTTGGTCGCCTGCGTGTTTTCCGGCACCGTCTTCAGGAAGCCGCGCGTCTCGGCGATCAGCGCGCTCGCGTCACCCTTTGCGAGCGGCGCTGCGTACCATTCGTCCCAGCGCGCATCGAGCGCTTGCGCGTCGCGTTGCATCGCTTCCTGCATCGGCTTGGCGAGTTCGATCGCGTTCAGCGCGCGGTCGGCAGCCTGCTCCGTCATCGTCGCGACATACTTCAGGCGCTCGCGCGCATCGGGCACCATTTCAGACACCGCCTCGACCTGCTTGTCGAGGCCGAGTTCGCGCATCGAATCGCGCAGCGTGCGCGTCAATTGCCCGATGCGGGCGAGGATACGATCGCTCGAATCGGCGCCTTCGTACTCGGCGACCGCCTCGGCGAGTTCGCTTTGTTGTGTGAGATCGGTCACGATCAGCCCCCCGTTTTGGCCATCTTCTCGAGAATCTTGGTCAGCTTCTCGTCGAGGGTCGCGGCCGTGAACGGCTTGACCACGTAGCCGCTCGCCCCGGCCTGCGCCGCCGCGATGATGTTCTCCTTCTTCGATTCCGCCGTCACCATCAGCACCGGCAGGTGCGACAGCGTCGCGTCGGCGCGGATTTGCTGAAGCATCGCGAGACCGTCGAGGTTCGGCATGTTCCAGTCGGAGATCACGAAATCGAAGCCGCCGCCCTTCAGGCGCGCGAGGCCGGCCGCGCCGTCTTCGGCTTCATCGACGTTCGAATAGCCGAGTTCCTTCAGCAGGTTTCGCACGATACGGCGCATCGTCGGAAAGTCGTCGACGACGAGGATCTTCATGTTCTTGTCCATCTTCACTCACTCCTGTGTGTTCGCATGCGGCAAGCGCCGCGTCTGCATTCAAAATTGGTACGGCGCTCAGACGCGCTGCACGCGTTCGCCCATCGATGCGAGCCGCGCCATCACGCGCCGGCTCATTTCCGTGAGCGGCGCGATCTCGCTTGCGCCGCCTGCTGCAATTGCTTCGCGCGGCATGCCGAACACCACGCAACTCGCTTCGTCCTGCGCGAACGTATACGCGCCCGCCTGCTGCATTTCCAGAAGACCGGCGGCGCCGTCGCGGCCCATGCCGGTCAGGATCACGCCGAGCGCGTTCTTGCCCGCGTGCTGCGCGGCCGAGCGGAACAGCACGTCGACCGATGGCCGATGCCGGTTCACCGGCGGCGCATCGGAAAGATGCGCGACGTAGTTCGCCCCGCTTCGCGCGAGCACGAGGTGCGCGTGTCCCGGCGCGATGTACGCGTGACCCGGCAGGACGCGCTCGCCGTGCTCCGCTTCCTTCACCGCGATGCGGCACAAACCGTTCAGGCGCTGCGCGAACGACTTCGTGAAGCCCGGCGGCATGTGCTGCGCGATCATCACGGCGGGCGCGTCGGGCGGCAACGGCACGAGCACTTCGCGAATCGCCTCGGTGCCGCCCGTCGATGCGCCGACGATGATCAACTTCTCGGTACTGACCAGCGGGTTGTTGAACAGCGGCGCGGGCTTCGCGGCTGCGCCCTGCGCGCCGCTCGCGGCATGCGTAGAGTGAGGCGTTTGCCGCACACGAGCACGCGACGCCGCGCGAATCTTGTCGGCGAGCTTCTCGGCGTAATCGAGCATCCCGTCGCGGATGCCGACCTTCGGCTTCGTCACGAAATCGACGGCACCGAGTTCCAGCGCGCGCAGCGTGATTTCGTTGCCGCGCTCCGTCAGCGACGACACCATCACGACCGGCATCGGCCGCAGGCGCATCAGCTTCTCGAGGAAGTCGAGGCCGTCCATGCGCGGCATTTCGACGTCGAGCGTCAGAACGTCCGGGTTGTGCTGCTTGATCAGTTCGCGCGCGACGAGCGGGTCGGGCGCGGTCGCGCAGACGTGCATGTCGGGCTGCGTGTTGATGATCTCGGTCATCAGGCTGCGCACGAGCGCCGAATCGTCGACGCACAGCACCTCGATCCTGTGGCCTGCCTGTTGCTGGATGATGCTCATGCTTCCTCCGCGGTCTTCGTGCCGCGCTCCGCGCGAGCCAGACCGTTAGCGTTCAGCCCTGATGCCGAGCCGAACAATTCGATGCGGGGTTTCGCGGCCGCCGGGGCCGCGCCGAACAATTCGACGCGCGGCTTCGTTGCAGCTGAACCGCTGGCTGCGAACAATTCCACGCGCGGCCTGGCACCCGACGCGCTCGAATGATTAAACATTTCGACGCGTGCCCGGGCCCGCGCGAGCCGTTGCGCGCGCTCTTCCGGCGTGCGGCTCACGAGCGCCTGCTCGCGCTCGACGACACTCGTTTCCTGCTGCGTCTTCAGCTTCTTGACCATCACCTGGCCGCTCTTCGGCATGAACGCGACCTTGCGCGGATGCGCGCCCTGCAAATCCTCGGCGACGATGCGGATCTTTTCCAGCGCGAGATAGCGGCGCACGAATTCCGAATTGCGATCGCCGATGTTGATCGTCGTCATGCCGGCCAGCACCGCGCCGCCGCCGAACACCTTCGCCTCGAAACGCTCGCGCCGTCCGCCGCGCTTGATAAGCTCGTTGATGAGCACTTCCATCGCGTAGGCGCCGTAGCGCATCGAATCGGACGTTGCGTGCGATGCATCGGAGCCATCGTCGGGCAGCATGAAGTGATTCATCCCGCCGATGCCCGCCGTGCGATCGTTGATGCAGGCCGCGACGCAGGAGCCGAGCACCGTGACGAGCACCATGTCCTCGCTCGTCATGTAGAACTCGTTCGGCAGCAGCTTCACGCCCTGCTTCTGGAAATGCGTGTCGAAATACAGGTTCGACGCGATCGGCAACCCGCTCATGCGTTCGCTCCTGCGAGCGCTCGCGCTGGCTTCGGCTGAAGCTTCAGGTCGCGCGTCATTTCATAGACGGTCTGGCCGCGCAGCTTGAACGCCTGCGTCACGTAGGTGAAGTTCTCCGAGTGGCCGGCGAACAGCAGCGCGCCCGGCTTCATCAGCGGCTCGAAGCGCGACAGCACTTGCGCTTGCGTCGGCTTGTCGAAGTAGATCATCACGTTGCGGCAGAAGATCGCGTCGAACGGGTTCTTCAGGTTGTAGTTCGTGTCCGTCAGGTTCAGGCGCTCGAACTTCACGAGCGCGCGCACTTCCGGACGCACCTTCACGAGTCCCGCATGCGCCCCCGTGCCCTTCAGGAAGAAGCGCTTCAAACGCTCCGGGCTCAATTGCTTGACCTGGTCGAGCGAATAGACGCCCGCATCGGCCTTGGCGAGCACCTGGCTGTCGATGTCGGTCGAGAACACGGTGCACTGCCTCGCGCCTTGCTCGCCGAGCGCTTCGATCAGCGTCATCGCGATCGAATACGGCTCTTCACCCGTCGATGCCGCCGAGCACCACACCGACACCGGCTGCTGCCGCCGCTTCACGAAATCCGCGAGGATCGGGAAGTGATGCGACTCGCGGAAGAATGCGGTCAGATTGGTGGTCAGCGCGTTGACGAAGGCTTCCCATTCGGCGCTGTCGTTGCTCGCTTCGAGGCGATCGAGATACTGGCGAAACGTATCGATGCCGCACGCGCGCAGGCGCCGCGCGAGACGGCTGTATGCCATGTCGCGTTTGTGGTCGGACAGCGAGATGCCCGCGCGGCGATGAATCAGCTCGCGAATGCGGGCGAAATCCGCCGACGTGAATTCGAAATCGCGTTCGACATCGGAGGTCCTCGGACGCTCAGTCGTGTCGATGCGTGCTTGGCGCGTTGCCGTCATGATGCTTCATGCCTCTCGTGGAGCTGCATCGCGCGCCGCGATGCCCAATCCCCGCGACCATGCGGCCCGATGCACGCTGCGTTCGCGCGCTTCGATGAGTCGCCCGTGGCGGGGCGAGATGCCGAAAACCTGCATGGTCACTTCACACTGCCTTGAATGAATGATGCTCAAAACGTTTCCCAGTCGCCGTCGTCGGCGGTGGTCGCGCGTACCTTGCGGGCTGCTCTTGCGGGTGCTGCTGCCTTGCTGGCATCCGCGCCCGTAGCTGCGCTTTTGCTTGTATCTGTATTAACGGCGCGATTGCGCGCGACGTTAGGCTCCGCGGCAACTTTCGTTGCGTCGGCGTGCTTGGTTGCCTTGAGCGGCGCCGGCTCGATGCGTGCGCTCGAAAGACGCGCCGCTGCGACCGATGCGCTCGGCTTGGCCTGCATGCCCTCGATCTGCCATTGCGCGACGACGTCCTTCAATTGACGCGTCTGGTCTTCGAGCGATGCCGCCGCAGCCGCCGCTTGTTCGACGAGCGCCGCGTTCTGCTGCGTGACGCTGTCCATCTGCGTGACTGCGCGATTGACCTGCTCGATGCCGTCGGATTGCTCTTCGGACGCCGCGCTGATCTCGCCCATGATGTCGGTCACGCGGCGCACGGCCTGCACGATCTCACCCATCGTCTCGCCCGCTTGCGCGACGAGTTCCGAGCCGCTTTCGACTTTGCCCGCCGAGTCGCCGATGAGCGCCTTGATCTCCTTCGCCGCTGCTGCGCTGCGCTGCGCGAGCGAACGCACTTCCCCTGCGACGACTGCGAAGCCGCGCCCTTCCTCACCGGCGCGCGCCGCTTCGACGGCTGCGTTCAGCGCGAGGATGTTGGTCTGGAACGCGATGCCTTCGATTACGCCGATGATGTCGACGACCTTGCTCGAACTCGACGCGATCGCGTTCATCGTATCGACGACTTTCTCCACGACCTGGCCGCCGCGCGACGCGATGTCCGATGCGTTCACCGCGAGCTGGCTTGCCTGGCGCGCGTTCTCCGCGTTCTGCTTCACCGTGCTGGTGAGTTCTTCCATGCTCGACGCCGTTTCCTGCAGCGAGGCCGCTTGTTCCTCGGTGCGTTGCGAAAGATCCGTGTTGCCGCTCGCGATTTCATGCGCGCCGACGTCGATCGATTCCGCGCCGCGATGCACCGAGCCGACCATCGCTGTGAGATTCGTGCGCATGCGTTCGATGCCCGCGAAAAGGCGGCCGATTTCGTTCGTTTTGTCGGTGTGCGCGGACTTCGTCAGATCGCCGCGCGAGATGCGGTCGAAGTGTTCGACGGCGTCGTTGATCGGCTGCACGATGAGGCTGCGCAAAGCGACGCGTGTGGCGAACAGCGTGAGGAACGACAGCACGAGCACGGCGACGATGGCGGTGTTGAGCATGCCGATGTGCGACGCGGTGTCCGCGCGCAGTTGTTCGGCGTGCGTTTGCTGCGCGGCGACGGCGGCGGAGGCGGCGGTATCGAACGCGACGAACATCGGGCTGATTTTCGTATCGGCGATGGCGTGGTACGCGGCCATGTCGCCGGCGCGGATCGCTGCGAACTCGGGGTTGACGCCGTTGTGCAGCAGCGCTTCGTGTTGGGTGACGACTGCGTCGAGCGTCGCTTGGGAGAGTGTGGGCTTCGGCGTGTCGAGGTAGAGCTTCCAGTTCTCGTTCGACTTGTCGAGCAGGAACTGGCCGCGGTCGAGCGCTTTCTTCGCTTCTTCGGCGTTGCCGGATTCCGTGAGCGAGCGCACGCGATCGAGCGTCACGCGCGAGCGCAGCAAGTATGACGAGGACTCGCCGAGCGCGCGGATCGCGACCATGTCCTGTTGCGCCAGCGCTGAGAGCGATGTACTCGCGGAATTGAGGCCCGTCAGGGCCAAGGCGCCCACGATTGCCGCGAAGCTCACGAAGAGCAGACCTACCAATGTCAGCGTCGTGCGAATCGACCAATTCTTCAACATGTTTCTTCCTTCACGGGTTTTGCTATTTGGGTTCTTGCTTTGCACCTTAGAACGCGGGACGCGTTAAGGCTTTGTGATCGGCTGGAAGCTTTGGCAACACCGTTTGATACGCTTAGGCTTTTAGGAAACTTACTTTCTTAGCGGTCTATTTGCTCTGCCCCTGTCCGGGGCGGGACTCACTTTCTTTGCTGCTGCAAAGAAAGTAAGCAAAGAAAGCAGCTTCCAACCGCCAAAGCTAACGAACCCTCACTCGCGTAAAAACGGACTGGCGCTGGAGAGTAAGTGTCGCCCTCACGGTGGAACCGGGCTTGGCTCGCGGACCCACTGTGGCAACGCGCACTTCCTCTGAGTGGTATGCGCTCCGTTTGGCTCCGTCCTCGCTTCGCTCCGACGTGGGGTTCACAAAAGCCATCTTTTGCTTGCGCTCCCTGCTTGCCTTAATTCCCCGCGCCGTGCACCCCACGTCTGAGCGCGTAGCGCGAGGACGGATGTATGACTGCTGCACCTGTCCGGTGTACTGCGAG